>NZ_NIRT01000092.1 GCF_003207795.1 Komagataeibacter nataicola
CTAGGGCGTGTTAGACCTTGAATGACAGAACGGACTGCATAGCTGTTTATGATGAGCATGATGCAGTCTGTCTTTTCCGATACCGCATGGTCCGTCTGGGAGCCTTTGATCGAGGAAGTCCGTCCGAAGGGCAAGACCTCACCAAAGAACCTTCGACGGACGATATCCGCGATTTTCTGGCGCCATCAGAACGGCGCGAAGTGGCGTGCCTTGCCATCAGAGTTTGGTCCCTGGTGGATTGCAGCACAGTTGTTCATTCGCTGGTCGAAGTTCGGTGTGTGGCAGCGCCTCTTTGAAAAGGTCAAAGACAGGGATCAAGACCTCGGCATGGTCTTTCTTGATGGCACGACAATCCGTGCCCATCATAAGGCGGCCGGAGCGGCTAAAAAAGGGGGCACAGAGAACGCCGAAAGGATCGTGAGGCTCTTGGCCGCTCACGTGGAGGCTTTGGCACCAAGGTCTGCGTAGCTGCGGACAGTCATGGCAGGGCACTGTCCTTCACGCTGGCACCCGGACAGGCACATGAATTACCGTGTGCCTACGCCCTGCTTGACGCTCTGCCACACCCACCAATCTATGTCGTCTGCGATCGTGGGTATGCCTCACATAAATTTCGTGAAGATCTTTGGAACCGTGGATCTCGCCCTGTCATCCCGCCAAGGAAGAATGATCCAGAAGTCGCCTGTCCCAAATGGGCTTACAGACACCGGCATCTGGTCGAAAACCTGTGGGCAAGACTCAAGGAGTGGCGGGCTGTCGCGACCCGATATGAGAAAACCGCCGCATCCTTCCTCTCCGTCATCCTCATCGCTGCTACAGCAGACTATATCAAGACCTAACAGGCCCTAGT
>NZ_NIRT01000046.1 GCF_003207795.1 Komagataeibacter nataicola
CCATCCAGAATGCCTCCTTCAGAGAATGGTCTGCATCCTATGAATCACATTTTTAAACCGATGGGTACCCCGTGAGTCAGGCCAAACAATGGTTGGTATGAGCGTTCGCTCGGGCAGCCTGAATTCTTCAGCTATGCCCAGACGCGGCTCAAGCTGATCGATGCGCTCCGGGCCAGAGGCGTGCCTACCCCTGCCGCAGCCGCCCTCGACACGGCGCAGGACGTGCGCGCGTGGTGCGCGCGCACACCCGGCCCGTGGGTGCTCAAGCGTGACCGGAGCTGGGGCGGGTCAGGTGTGGTCATTGCCGATACGCCGCCCGAGGCCATGGCGGCCTTCCGCCGCCTGTCGCAGCCCGCGCGCATGGCCTGCGCGCTGCGCGTGCTGCTGGCGGATCGTGACATCTATTCCTTCATGGAGGCCTCGAGCCGCCGCCCCATGCCGGTGGTGGCACAGGCGCATGTTAGCGGCATGCCCGCCAATATCATGGTGGCGTGCTGGCGCGGCAAGGTGATTGCCACGCTGGGGGCGAACGTGGTGGCCTATCAGGGGCGCACGGGGGCGGCCACGGTCATCGAGATCACCGAGGCTGCGGATATGGTGCACGCGGCACGGGTGGCATGCGGCAGCCTGCAGCTTTCGGGTTTTTTTGGGCTGGATTTTGTGCGTTGCGCCAAAACCGGCACCTATCACTTCATAGAAATGAACCCGCGCCTGACCCAGATCGGCCATCTGTGCCACAACGGCACAACACTGATCCGCAGCCTGCTGCACCATGTACGGGGCACGCAGGTCGCCATTACCTCACCCGACATGCTGGACCTTGGCGCACGCACGCTCGTGGCCCTGTTCCCGCAGATATTGCGCGCGGAAGCCGATAGCGTGCGCAATGCCTCCGCGTGGATCGACATTCCGTGGCGGCACCCGGCCCTGGTGGAGGAACTGCTGCGCCGCCCCTGGCCGCGCCGTGGCTCGGTAGCCCGGCTGGAAGAACGCCTGCGCCCCAACATGCCCTACGGCAAATCGGTGGACCGCAGCGAGGCCATGGGCAAGCTCTCCACCCTGCTGCAGGCGGGCATGATAACCGACATGCCGCTCGCACTCCCGTAAGCTCCCCGCCGTTCACACCCGAATACGGACTGCATGAATGCAAACGGGCCGCATGGCATCACCATGCGGCCCGTTGCGTAACCATGAGGGCACCTGCCCCCTTCAATGCGGCTTGCCGTGGTGACCTGAAGGCGGGGTAAAACACCCCCCACGGAACATGCAAAAATCAGGAACGCGTCTGTCGTAAAGCTTTTTTCAAAACTTCAGGAAACGCCGCCTGCATGAAACAGGGGCGCACCCGGAAGACTGTTAGAAAGCGGCCTGGATACGACCGGCCACCGAATTGCCATGGCGGCCCAGAATATTGGCGGCCACGCTGTTGTCACTAACGATGAAGTGGTTGAAATCAAGCATGAAGCGGAAGTGACGGTTGGGATACCAGTTCAGCCCGCCGGACCACACCGTCTGCTGGCCACCGCGCACTGCCGTCATGGCGTTGCTCAGGCCGCTGTTCAGGTCGGCCACACTGTAACGGCCGGTGAGTTCCAGCGCGCCCCAGTAGCCATGGGCGGGGTCAAATGCATGCTCGACACCCGGTGCGGCGAATGCGCCTTCCTTGATGTTGTAGGTACGCGGCTTGCCAAACAGGGTGTAGTTGGCCGAGCCATAGTAACCCTGGAAGTTCACCGTGCCGCCATTGTTGTTGACGTTCTGGTAGCTGCCGCCGGTGTTGTCGCCACGCGTAATGCCGATATGGTAGTATTCCCCCTTCAGTGTCAGGCGCTTGTAGCGGAAGCCCAGTTCGGGGCCAGCCGACCACACGCTACCCACATTGCCCACGGTGGCGGAAAGCAGCTTGGTGGTGGTCAGGTCAACTTCCGGCTGCTCGGACAGTGTTATGCTACGCTGTCCGCCCGGATTGCTCGAAGTAACCTGCGCTACCTTGAGGGCCGTGATACCCGACAGGCCCACATGCACGTCGATGTCTTTCGACACATACGGTCGGCCCGCAACGCGGAAGGTCGCACCGGTCTGGCTATCAAAGGTTGAGGTTGAGTGCTTGCCATAAGTCTGGCCTGTCACGTAACCGGCAATCCACCAGCGCTTGGCGTAATGCAGCGCGCCCAGGCTCATGCGCGCGTCACCGGCTGCGATGTTACGCACCATGTCGGTAATGGCGGGGCGTTCCATCATCTCGAATTCGTTCGAGCTTTCGGAATCTTCTTCCGTCACACGCGGCTGGAAGTAACCGGCGGTGATGACGGTGTTATGAAAGCCCGCATAGTTCAGGTTGGCTTCATAGAGCTGCGAGGTGGACGTGCCATCCGCAGTCGATGAGCCGAAATCCGGGGTGATATTGGCAATCCAGTTCTTGTAACGGAACGAGATGGGGATACGCAGGCGGCGGGCGTTTTCGGTCAGGCTGCCATAATCGCCCTTGGTCTCGCCCTTGCGGGGGGACATGCCCATGAAGCCGCCGATATCTTCATGAAAGGCCAGACCGATGGACATGGCGTACATCCCGTCTTCCGACGAGATTGTGGGGCGGCCACCGGGGAAGCCGACCATCATGCCGCCAAGGTGCAGCGCCTCGTCCTTTTCCGTCGCGGCGCGGAAAGAAGCCCAGGAGGAAGAAACGCCACGATCGGATGGCGGCGTGCCAAGATCGGCGTGCTGCATCACGCTTCCAAAATTGCTACCCGTGCCGGTGTCGCCACCGATATGGATGTCACGCGCGTAGCTTTCGGGCAGGGGCTGGCCATTGGCGGCAGCCACCCGGCGGGCCTGGGCCGCGTTGGCGGCCGGGGTGTTGGGGGCGTGCACTTCCGCACGGGCAAGGCGCTGGCGCAGGACACTGATCTGACCTGACATTTCACGCCGCATTTCCTGCATTTCGCGCTGCAGGGCCTGAATCTGGGCAGCATCGGAAGCCGATGCCGCATGAGCTGACTGCAGGGAGCACGCCCCCCACAGGGCGGAGGAACCAAGCAACAGTGAAGCAGCTGAGCGGCGAATCATATTAACCATTCCGTAATGAAGAATGGGTTCATTTAAGGGCGTGACACAGTTTTGTGTGTTATGTTTCCAATACAGTTTCATGAAGGTTTTATGACAATCCTCCATACAGAAAAACCGCCCGGAAACCGGGCGGCCCTGTTATATCATTACTGGGTTGGCTGATTTTATTTGGCGCTGTCCCACTGGCGCAGGATCTCGGTCTTGACCGTGGCCGGAACCGTTACGTAATCCAGCTTGTAGGCAGCGGCATCCCCGCTCTTGAGCGCATAGCCAAAGAACTTGCGCACGGCTGCCCCATGGTCGGCCTTGGCGGTGGGCACCGGCACGAGCACATAGGTGGGCGAGACAATCGGCCACGCGCCAGCGCCCGCGGTATCGAGCAGGTCAACGGCGAAGTGGGAGGCATCCTTCCAGTCCGCAGCCTCGGCAGCGCTCTTGAAGCTGTCCATATCGGGGGCGACATATGCGCCGCTATGGTTCTTCAGCTTGACGGTTACCATGTGCGCGTTGGCGGCGAAGGCATATTCGACATAGCCGATCGCGCCCTCGGTGTTGCGCACGGAAGCAGCCACGCCATCATTGCCACGCGCGCCAATGCCGCCCGGCCAGGCGATGGAAGCGCCCGCGCCCTGCCCCTCGCGCCACTCGGGCGAGACACGGGCGAGATAGCCGGTAAACACCGCCGTCGTGCCCGAGCCATCGGCGCGGTGCACGGTGGCGACTGCCGTGTCAGGCAGTTTTACGCCGGGGTTGAGGGCTGCGATGCGCTTGTCGTTCCACTGCTCGATCTCGCCGCGATAGATGGCAGCAAGCGTGGGGCCATCAAGCTGGATCTGGTTGGCGGCAATGCCAGGCAGGTTGATGACCGGCACGATGCCGCCCATGACCGTGGGGAACTGGAACAGATGGGCATTTTCCAGCTTCTGCGCATCCATCGGCACGTCGGATGCGCCAAAATCAACCGTGCCCGCCAGGATCTGGTTCTGCCCGGCGGAGGAGCCGACCGTCTGATAATTCAGGTTGATGCCCGCAGCACTGCGCGCATCCGCCCCCCAGGCGCCATAGATGGGTGCGGCGAAGCTGGAACCGGCCCCTGTAATGTCAGCGGCATGGGCCATGACGGGCAGGGCGCTTGCCAGAAGGGCACAGGTAAGCATTCGAGCAGGAAAGGACATAATACTCATGTTCTCCGACATGAAGAATACAGACGCGTCTGGCCTTGCAGCCGACAGGCCGGAGAATAAAAAATTAACATCCGTAATAAAAATGATATGTCCATGACAGTTTTATGAAGGAAATATGAACCCTCCCGATCCCTGCCATGGCTCCACTCAGGCGCGGCTGTACGCATCCTCCAGCCGCACGATGTCATCCTCGCCCAGATACGGGCCGGACTGCACCTCGATCAGGGTCAGGGGAATGCGGCCAGGGTTTTTCAGCCGGTGCGTGGCCCCGAGCGGCAGATAGACGCTCTCGTTCTCACGCACCAGAATGTCCTCCCCATTGCGCGTGACCTGCGCCGTACCTTCCACAACCACCCAGTGCTCGGCGCGGTGGTAATGTTTCTGCAGCGACAGCATCCGCCCCGGCTCCACCACAATCCGCTTGACCTGGAAGCGGGTGCCCACGATCAGCGTTTCATAAAAACCCCAGGGGCGGTAGCGGCGGCGATGGGCGGTGGCTTCCGGGCGATCGGCCTTTTTCAGCTGCGCCACGATGGTTTTTACATCCTGCGCATGATGCCGGTGAGTCACCAGCACTGCATCCTCATTGACCACCACCAGCAGATCCTCCACCCCGCTCACCGCTGTCAGGATGCCATCGGTGCGCACGTAGCTGTTGGTGGTGTTATTAAGCACCACATCACCACTGACCACATTGCCCGCGCCATCGGACGGGCCGAGCTCCCACAGCGCATCCCAGCTACCCACGTCCGACCAGCCGAAATCACCCGGGATGACGGTCATGAGGTCGGTGCGCTCGGCCACGGCGTAGTCAATCGAGATATCGGGCGAGGCCGCGAATGCGGTGGGGTCCAGCCGTTCAAAATCAATGTCCGACCGCCGCTCGCGCACGGCCACGCGCATGGCGGCGAGAATGGCGGGCTCGAATTTTTCCATTTCCTGCAACAGGGTTCGTGCCGTGAACACGAACATGCCCGAATTCCATAAAAAACGCCCCGAGCCAAACATGCGCTCCGCATTGGTGGCATCGGGTTTTTCAACAAACCGCTCGACCGCGAAAGCGCCGTCATAACCCGCAAGCGGCGCCCCTTTTTCAATATAGCCATAGCCGGTCTCGGCCCGCGTGGGGGTCATGCCGAATGTCACGATCCGTCCTGCCCGCGCCACCCGTGCCGCGAGCGCAAGCGCGGGGGCGACGTTTTGCGGTTTCTGCATTGCGGCATCGGCAGCCATGATCCACAGCACCGCATCGGGGTCGGTCTCGGCCGCGAGCAGGGCGGCTGCGGCAATGGCGGGGGCGGAATTGCGCCCGACCGGCTCAAGCAGGATGCGCGGCGCGGTTATGCCCACCTCGCGTAACTGTTCGGCCATGATGAAGCGGTGCTCGTTATTGCACACCACGATTGGCGCGCTGAAACCCGGACCGTGGCTGCGTAGCGCGGTTTCCTGCACCATGGTGCGCTGCGAGACCAGCGGCCAGAACTGCTTGGGGTAGGCACTGCGCGAGACGGGCCACAACCGGCTGCCACTCCCGCCTGACAGAATGACCGGAACCACGGACAGGGCAGGATGCGGGAGGGAAGCGGTCATGGAGACTCCTGAAGGAACGGGGCGCGGGATATCCACAAAGCGTTTGAAAATGACGGAAGTTCTGGGCCGCGCCGCCTTATTGCAAAACCCGCCCCGGATATTTCGGTCAGCGCCCTGTTCCAAAGCGCGCCCTTAGTGAATTTTCTGGGCGTCGGCGCGCAGCACGTCAAGCGAGGCGCGCAGTTGCATCGCCTTCTCGAAATCATTCATCTGCTCGCGCTGGTCGGCAAACAGGATGGCGTCGATGCGCAGGACCAGCTTGCGCAGCCGCCAGAACTGCTCGGCATCGACAATCAGCGTACGCGACATGTCCTCCAGCGCGCCAACCTGGATGTATTTGGTGTTGTGGATGGGGTCATCATGCAGCTCCTCCACGAAAATGGGCACGAAACACAGCGCGACCGAACAGGGCGCGGGCGTGAAGGGGCGGGTCTCGTGCCCGTCATATACCTTGACGCGGCTGATATCGAACTTGGCGTATTCCTTCAGCAGCCACGCCATCTGGGTGGGGGGCGCCATGCGGGCGAAGTCCTTGCGGGTGACGTCGAGAAAGACCTTGCGGTCCCTGATGATGGTCTGGTCATCGATGGCAAGCTGCTGGGCAAAGGCCGCTTCCTCCTGCGAATGCTTGATCAGGATATTATGCCTGGCGAAATTCGTCTCGCTCTGCGTGTTCCAGCGCAGGTAGCCCGCAAATACCGCTCCCAGGCACAGCAGCATCGGCACGCTCATGCAGGCCCACCAGTGCCGCCGCGCAAAGGCCCGCAGGCCCTTATCTTCATCCATCCGGGTCGGATACATGCACCCGATCTCCCTGTCTGTGCCCCATGCGGGCCCCGAGGCCCCATGCGTCGGGCCGTGGCGCGCCACGCCGGGAGGCACCGCTTTTCCAGCCGTCATGATAGCAGAAGGCCAGCAAAGCTGTCATGCGGCGGGCATGCACGGGGCTGGCCCCTGCCCTCCGCCCATGCCGCGGCCCTTCTGGTCAATCCCGATACCATATCCATCATGATTGATAATACCAGTAAGGCATAGCCCGATACCGATGCCGGGACTCACGGCGCAGGCCCGCGCCATGGCAGGCCAGCCCGCATAACCGGGCTTTTATGACTGCACGGTACAGGATACGGCCTGCAACCCGCGCCCGCGCACCAGAAACCGCCGGTGCAATAATCAATTCTTAATGGATGTGCCCTAGCAGGAGGGATGTGCCCCCGGCACGCTCCCCAATGCCCCCAGCCAAGGTAAGAACCATTGTCCGCGGACCTGCTCCTGACACTGACACCGACGGAACAACAGGACCTCCAGCAGATCAGGGAGTCTGGCCAGTTCGACGCCGCCTTCTATCTCGCCACCTATACGGATGTGGCCGGATCGGAACTTGATCCCCTGCTGCATTACGTCAAGTACGGCTACCGTGAAGGCCGGCAGCCCAACCGCAACTTCCGGCCCGATGCCTACCTGATCCAGCACCCCGATGCGGGTGCGCGTAACCGCAACCCCTTCATCCACTTCCTGCACACGCATGCGGGGTGCCATGTGGCCCATCAGGGCCTGCTCACGCGCTTTCACCTCGAGGACCTGAGCATCGGCGTGCGCACGCTCGAGCAGCTGCCGTTTTTTGAACCCGACGCCTACCACGACAGCAACCGCGACCTTAACCGCGACATGACGGACATGGCCGAGCATGCCCTGCTGTATGGCGTGCCCGAAGGGCGGCGCATCTTCAGTCCGCTGCGTGTATCCGAAACACTGGGCGCGCTGTGCGCGGCAAAGGGGCTGGATGATGCGGATTACCTCGCCCCCGGCGGCGCGGTGCCCGAAAGCATCGGCGTTTATTACAATTCGGCCGGGAATGTCTTCATCCATGAAATCGCGGCCGACCTGCATCGCAGCCTGAACGATGCCGGGCTGGACTGCCGCCTGCTGGATGAGACCGCCAGCATCGATCACCGGCCCGCGCTGTGCATTTTCGTCGCCCCGCATGAATTCTTCCACCTCGGCCGCGGGCGGGACTGGGCCACGGGCGCCATCATCCGCGATGCCATCATGTTCAATACCGAACAGCCCCAGACCCTGTGGTTCGAGCGCGGCCTGCCCTTCCTGCTCATGGCCGCAGGCGTGATCGATATCTGCCACCAGATGGCCGAGAGCTTCCGGCAGGCGGGACTGCCCGCCATCCATTTCACTCCCACGATCGGCACCGAGCGGGATTACCTGCAAAAAGACGACATGCAGCACCCCATGGTGCGTATCCTGCCGCCTGCGTGCCGCAAGCGCCCCGACCCTGCCACGCCGTTTGCGGCCCGTGAGCTGGATATCAGCTTTTTTGGCGGCCTCTCGGCCCACCGCGAGAAGTTCTTTGCGTGCAATGCCGGTTTCTTCTCGCAGTACCGCACCTATTTCTACTACCGCAAGTTCACCACGCCCATCGATACCAGCCCGCGTGACCGGCCGCTCTCGCGCCTTGCCGCCCATGTGGCGGGGCATTCACGCATTGCGCTGAACATCCACCGCGATGATTACGGTTTTTTTGAATGGCACCGCATCGTCAAGGGCGCCATGGCCAATGGGGCGGTGGTGGTGTCCGAGCCGTGCCTGCCGCATCCGGTGTTTCGGTCGGGCGAGCATTTCCTTGAAGAAACGGGCCGCCATATCCCCAACCTGATCGAATGGCTCACCCACACGCCAGAGGGGCTGGCAAAGGCCGAGGCCATCCGCCTCAGCGCCCTGAAACTGATCGGCACGCCGTCGGGCAACCGGGCATGCTGCACGCGCATCCGCGACTTTATCGCCCATGTATGGAGCACACCGGAAGAATGAACATCGCTGCCCCCTGGATGGCGACCGACCAGACCGCCTTCGCCTTCAAGCACCGCCGCAGGAAGCCTGCCGACCTGGTCAGCCTGTGCGTCACCAACTTCAATTATGGCCGCTACATCATCGAAGCGCTTGACTCCCTCGCCGCCCAGACCCACCCGGCCCTTGAACTGGTGGTGGTGGATGACTGCTCGGACAAGGACGACTCTGTAGCCCTCATCACCGCGTGGATGGAGGAAAACCATGCGCGTTTCTGGCGCTGCACCCTGGTCGTGCATACACGCAACCTTGGCCCTTCAGCAGCGCGCAACACCGCGTTTCGCCATGCGGGCGGAGTGTTCGTGTTTGTTATGGATGCGGATAACATGATCTACCCCCGCGCCATCGCCCGCCTGCATGAGGCAGCGGTGGATGGCGGGTTTGACGCCACGTACTGCCAGCTTGAATATTTTGGCAAGGAACAGCGCATCGGCTCGGCCGACATATGGGACCCCGCCCAGATCGTGCGTGAAAACTACGTGGATGTAATGGCCCTGCTGCGCCGGGAGGCCTGGGTAGCGGTGGATGGCTACAGCCACATTGACGAAGGCTGGGAAGACTACGATTTCTGGCTGAAATTCATCGACCGCGACTTCCAGGCCGCCTACGTGCCCGAGATCCTGTGCCGCTACCGCGTGCATGGCAATTCACGCACCACCAACGAGGCATGGGTCGCGCATGAAAGCCTGCGCGCCATCATGGCGTTCCGTCACCCTGCGCTGAGCGCGCGTTACCGCCAGTCGCCTGCTGCCGCCAGACCCTGAAAACAGCCGCGTATTCCCGCCCACGCCGTCCTGTGCTTATATTGCGGCCATGACGCCGCCTGACTGCCCCGAAATGCCTGCTGTCCGCCGCATTATCGTAACCGGGTGCGACCACGCCTATTTTGAACTGGTGGCCGAACTCATCGCCTCCATACGCAACCATACCGACACGACCATCGCCGTGATCGACTGCGGCATGACGGCAGGACAGCGCGCATTGCTGCACGCGCGGGGCGTGCGGGTCCTTGCGCCCCATATCCCCGATTACGCACCCCGCCGGGCACTGGCAAAGCGGCCATGCCTTGCTATCAATATCAGCAAGCTGTGGCTTGACCAGATGCTGCCCGATTTTGACCTGATCCTGTGGCTCGATGCCGATACATGGGTGCAGGACGGGCAGGCGCTTGAACGGATGTTTGCCGCAGCCGCACGCCAGACCCTCGCCATCGTGCCCGAAATCGGCGCCAAGCTGGCCAATCTTCTGGGTGTGCGCTGGATCTGTCCCGGCTGGATGCAGATCCGTTCGTTCCTGTATAAAAACGCCACCCGCGCCCGGCTGCCATTTGCCATCCGCAAGCGCATCGGGGCCAGGCCACTGCTCAATGCGGGCGTGTTCTGCCTGCACCGGCAGGCTCCCATCTGGCCGGTGCTGCGCAAGTGGCAGGCGCAGATCCTGCCCCGGCGGCACATGGCCTTCACGCAGGACCAGCTCTGCATTGCGCTGGCCGTGTATATCGATGGCCTGCCCGTGACCTTTCTCGATAACAGCCACAACTATCTTGGCCCATGGCTGCTTGATGAACGGACCGGCACGCTGGCCAACCTGTTCTTTCCGCATGCGCCGGTGGGCATCGTGCACATGGCCTCGCAAAAGGCCATGCGCAGCAGGCTGGAGAATACCCTCACCATCCCGACCGTGCAGGGCGGCACGGCTGCGGTCAACCTGCGCTATGGCGGCATGCGGGCGCTGTCAGGCCGCGGGGGTTGAGGCAGCACTGCCCTGCTTTTCAGCGCGGGCGGTCTGCACACGCTCGGCGGCCTTGCGCAACTGCTCGGCAAGGTTGAGGGCCAGTTCAGGCGGCAGCACGGTAACCACGCGCCTGTCCCCTTTAGGCATATGCTCGGGTGCGGTCGCCATGAACAGGTCCATCACCACGATGGAATCCTGCACGGCCTCCGCCCCGCAGCTGACAGTAGGATAGACCACGGCCCGACCGGCGGCGTCGCGTTCCTCTTTCATGATGGATTCCCCTTCAGGCGGGCGCATTCAGCGCGTGGTGGGGCGTGACGCATCACGCCGCAGTTGCAGGTTCAGGTCCTGTATCGTCTTGCGGGCCTGTGCGAGTTCTTCACGCAGCCGCGCGAGTTCCGCCTTCAGCGCCACGATTTCTGCCCGCAGGGCAGGAGGATGATCGGCCATATGCAACACCTTCCTTGCAAAATCAGGTTTTTGGGGCGCTCGATGCAAAGCGGGCGCGCACCTGCTCGAACAGGGCGCGCGCGGCCATGTCCTTCGTATCGGTATGTTCAATGTGATGACGCATGCGGGCGGCGATTTCATCGGCATGCAGCACGCTGGCATCGACAAGCATCTGCATGAGGTCCATGACAACGATCTGCTGGGCCGCGATCATCTTGACCACGGGCATGACCTTGGCCTGCGCCGCATCGCCCGCCGCCTGCGCCAGAACCTTGCGCAACTGGTCCGTTTCAGCCTGATCGTTCATGATTGTGTTCCTCCGCTCTTGTCATCACGCGGCAGGCATGGTGATAGCAAACAGCCCGTACAGCAATGCCGCCCGCGCAGGGCCGCTCATAGGCGGATGCCGCATCTGCCACCCTTCAGGACCGTAAACCGCCATGTCACCCCCCACCATCCCCGATGATGAATTACATGTGACCTATATCCTGGCCTCGGGGCCGGGCGGGCAGAACGTCAATAAGGTGGCAACGGCGGCACAGTTGCGTTTCGATGCGCGCAATTCCCCTTCGCTTTCCACCCGGATCAAAAGCAGGCTCATCACGGTGGCGGGCAGCCGCATGACGGCGGATGGCGTGATCGTGCTGACCGCGCGCCGCTTTCGCAGCCAGATCCGCAACCGCGAGGATGCCGTGGCCCGGCTGCATGAAATGATTGCCGAGGCCAGCCACGTGCAGGCCTACCGCGTGCCCACCCGCCCTTCGCGCACGCAGCGCCGCAAGCGGGTGGACAACAAGAAGCACCGCAGCCGCATCAAACAGGGCCGCAGCGGCAACCACATGGACTGAGAAGAAAAAGAGAAAAGCTTCGAAAGAATGCCGCCTTTTTGCAAAAAGGGCAGCACCCGGAAACGTCTCTCGTCATCCCTTCCCGGCCACCTGCTGCCCTTTTGGCGGCTTGGGCACGGGGGTATGGGCCGTCCAGCCGCCGCCAAGGGCGCGGTAGAGGGTGACAAGGTTCTGGTAGCGCGACACCGCAATCGAGATCTGCCACTGCTGCGCCTGCAGCAGCGTGCGCTGCGACACCAGCGATGTCAGGTAGGAATCCGTCCCGGCCCTGTAGCGCATCATGGCCAGGTTGTACGCATCAGCCGAGGTCGAGACATACCGGTCCATCTGTGCCGTCTCGTCGCGATAGGTGTCACGCGCGGCCAGCGCATCCGCCACTTCGCGGAAGGCGGACTGCACCGCCTTTTCATACGCCGCCGCCTTTGAGGCGCGCATGGCGCGCGAGGCCTTCAGGTTGCCGCTGTTCTGCCCCCAGTTGAGCAGGGGCACCTGCAACTGCGGCGACACGCCCCATGTGGTCGCGGCCGATGTAAACAGCTTGTGCGGCTGCAGGCTGCTGATGCCATCGGATGCGGTGAGCGTGATGCGCGGATAGAACGCCGCCTTGGCCGCACCGATATCGGCGTTGGCGGCCATCAGGTCATGCTCGGCGGCCATGATGTCGGGGCGGTGCTCGAGCACCTCCGCCGGCAGGCCCGGCGGCAGGTCCTGCATGATGGTCTGCTGGCCCAGCGGATGGGCGGGAGGCAGGTTATCGGGGATGGGCTGGCCGATGAGCATGGTCAGCAGGTTTTCATCCTGCCGCACATGCCGCCGCGATTCATCACGGAAAGCGCCGCTCTGCGCCACCTGTGTTTCATTCTGGCGCACGGTCATCTGGTCGGTCTCGCCATGGGCGAAGCGGGCCCTGACCATCTCCAGCGTGGCTTCCTGCGAGGCCATCGTCTCATCGGACAGGCGCAGCGATGCCTGATCGCCCAGCCATGAAATATAGGCCGTAGCCACCTGCGAGATGATGCTGATCAGCATGGCGCGCGCGTTTTCACGCTGCATCAGCGCATGTTCCGCCGCCTCACGCGACATGCTGCGGATGCGCCCGAACAGGTCGATCTCATACGACGAGACGCCAATGCCCATCTGGTAATATTTGAACATGGGCGGGCTGCCGGTATCGAGGCCAGGCGCAAAGCTCAGACCCGCGGCATCCGACGGCCCCTGGAACATCGCCTCGCCCCCGCCGCTGATGGCGGGGAACAGGCTGGCGTGCTGGATGTCGAACTGCCCCTGCGCGCGGCGGATATCGGCCGCCGCCTCCCGCAGGTCGCGGTTCTGCCGGATGGCGATGGCAATCAGCGCCTTGAGCCGGGGGTCGGTAAAGAATTCCTCCCAGCCCAGATTGGCTGCAAGCGGGTTTTCAGCCACCGCATCACCCGTGGTGGCGTAAGCGGGCCATGCCTGGGCCAGCGGCGGGGTGGGGCGCTTGTAATGCGGGATCATGGTGCAGCCCGCCAGCAGCATGGCCGCCAGCGTGGCGGCGCCCGCCCGCCTGAGTGTGGGGAGAACGGTCATGGCATTACGCTCCCTTTGTCCGCTCGGACAGGCGCTTGACACGGAACAGACGCAGCACCACCACAAAGAACAGCGGCACGAAATACACTGCCAGCAGGGTTGCCGTGAGCATGCCGCCCACCACCGCCGTGCCGATCGCGACACGCGCGGCCGAACCGGCCCCCGTGGCGATGGCCAGCGGAAACACACCCACCACGAAGGCGATGGAGGTCATGAGAATGGGGCGCAGGCGCTCGCGGCCTGCCTCGAGCACCGATTCCTCAAGCGTTGCCCCGTTCTCGAAAAACGCCTTGGCGAATTCCACGATCAGGATGGCGTTCTTCACCGCCAGCCCCACCGTGGTCAGCAGCCCCACCTGGAAATACACGTCATTGGCCATGCCACGCAGCAGGGTGGCCACGATCGCGCCCAGCACGCCCAGCGGAATGACCAGCAGCACGGCAAACGGAATGGCCCAGCTTTCATACAGGGCGGCCAGGCAGAACAGGATGACAATCACCGCCAGCGCGTAAAGCGGCCCGGTGGAAGAACCCGAGGCCATCTGCTCGAACGACAGCCCGGTCCACTCATACCCAACGCCTGTGGGCAGCTTGGCCAGGATCTCCTTCATGGCAGTGATCGAATCCCCCGAGCTGTAGCCAGCGGCGGGCTGGCCAAGGATTTCGAAGGCATTGAGGCCGTTATAGTCCTCGACCTTCTGCGGCCCCATGATCCACTGCCCGGACACGAAGGCGTTGAACGGCACCATGCCGCCGGCGGCGTTGCGGATATACCATTTGTTCAGGTCATCAGGGATCATGCGCGCATCGGGCTCACCCTGGATGTAAACCTGCTTCACGCGATCATCACGCAGGAACTGGTTGACATAGATCGACCCCAGCGCACCCTCGATGGTGGTGTTGATGTCGGCAATGGTGATGCCCAGCGCGTTGGCCTTCTCGCGGTCGATATCGAGATGGAACTGCGGCGCATCTTCCATGCCGTTGGGGCGCACGGCGGTCAGGCGGCGGTCCTTGGCCGCCATGCCCAGCACCATGTTGCGCGCCGCAAGCAGCTTGGTGTGGCCAAGGTGGCCACGATCTTCAAGTTCAAGGTCGAAGCCGGTGGCGTTGCCGAGTTCCAGCACGGCGGGCGGGTTGACGGCGAAGATCTGGGCGACCGGGTCCATCCAGAAATGCATCATGATGCGCATGGCAATCGCCGCCGAGGTCTGGCTGGCGGCGGGCCGCTCATCCCAGTCCTTGAGCCGGATGAAGAACGCGCCAGCGCTCTGCCCCTGCCCTGCAAAGTTGAACCCGTTCGTGGAATAGACGGATTCGACGTTGTTGCCCTCGGTCTTGAGAACATAGTCGGCCACCTTGCGGTTGACGGCCGCCGTCTCCTCCAGCGTGGCTCCCGGGGGCATGGTGACCTGACCAAAGATCAGGCCCTGGTCCTCATCGGGCAGGAAGCCGCCAGGCAGGCGCATGAAGAGCCAGCCCACGCCAACCGTAATCAGCACGAACACCAGCATGGACAGGCCCGCATGCCCGAGCACACGCCCCACGCCATTCTGGTAGGCTGTGGTCATGCGCGCGAAATGGCGGTTGAACCAGCCGGCGGCCCCGGTGGTCTTTTCATGCGCGCCGGGCTTGAGCATGGTCGCGCACAGGGCTGGCGTCATGACCATGGCCACCACCACCGAAAGCCACATGGCCGCGACGATGGTGATGGAGAACTGCCGGTAGATCACGCCCGTCGAGCCGCCAAAGGCCGCCATGGGCAGAAACACCGCCGTCAGCACCAGCACGATGCCCACCAGCGCGCCCGAGATCTCGTCCATCGACTGCCGGGCCGCATCACGCGGGGAGAGCTTCTTCTCGGTCATGACGCGCTCGACGTTTTCCACCACCACGATGGCGTCATCGACCAGCAGGCCCACGGCCAGCACCATGGCCAGCATGGTCAGCGTGTTGATGGAAAAGCCAAGGGCGGCAAGGATGCCGAACGTGCCCAGCAGCACCACCGGCACCGCGATGGTGGGGATCAGTGTCGCGCGGAAGTTCTGCAAGAACACCAGCATGACAAGGAACACCAGCGCGATCGCCTCGATCAGCGTAATGACCACTTCCTTGATCGACAGCACGATGAAGGGTTCGGTATCGAGCGGGTAGACGGTCTTGAGCCCCGGCGGGAAGAACTGCTCGAGCTCCTTGATCTGCTCGCGCACCGCATTCTCGGTCTGGAGCTGGTTGGCGCCGGGGGCAAGCTTGAGCGCCATGCCCGAGGCCGGCATGTTGTTATAGAAGGAATGGGTATTGTAGGTCTGCGGCCCCAGCTCGACATGGGCCACGTCCCGGATGCGCACCTGCGAGCCATCCTGCTGCACCTTGAGCAGGATCTTCTCGAACTCCTCGGGCGCGCGCAGGCGCGTCGGCCCGATGATGGTCGCATCCAGCCGCGCGCCCTTCACCGCGGGCACGCCGCCGAGTTCACCGGATGAAACCTGGATGTTCTGCGTCTGGATGGCGGTCTGCACATCGCCCACGGTCAGGCCGTATTTGTACAGCTTCGACGGGTCGAGCCAGATGCGCATGGCGTATTCCGCGCCGAACAGCGTGTGGTCGCCCACGCCGGTCACGCGGCTGAGCGGATCGGAGATGTTGGACGCCACGTAATCGGCAATATCAGCGCCGCTCATGCTGTTGTCGGTCGAGATGAAACCGAGGACCATCATGAAGTTCTTGACGGCCTTGGTAATGCTCAGGCCCTGCGCGGTCACTTCCTGCGGCAGCTTGGGCTGGGCGAGCTGCAGTTTGTTCTGCACCTGCACCTGCGCGATGTCAGGGTTGGTGCCCTGCGCGAAGGTGAGGTCGATTTCCATCTGCCCCGAGGCATAGGACTGCGAGGAGATGTATTCGAGGTGATCGAGCCCGAACATCTGCTGCAGGATGGGGCGCACCACCGTATCGTTCACCGTATCGGCCGAAGCGCCCGGATAGGTCACGGTAATGGCGATCTGGGGGGGAGCTATGGAGGGATACTGCGCGATGGGCAGGCGGAAGATCGACACCCCGCCCACGAGCATGATGATCAGCCCGATCACCCACGCGAAGACGGGCCGGTCAATGAAAAAGCGCGACAGAGACATGGGGGTTATCCTGCCTTGGCCGGTTCGGCCACGTCCTGCGGGGTTACGGTGTCACCGGGATGGATTTTCTGCACCCCCTCAAGCACCACGCGCTCACCGCTTTTCAGGCCGCCCGTTACCAGCCAGTCCGTGCCGATGGCCTGCCCTACCGTGATGGCGCGCAGGTTGACCTTGTTATCGGCATCGACCACCCATACCTGCGGGTCACCGTGGGAGTTGCGCTGCACGGCCTGCTGCGGCACCAGCAGGGCGTTGGGGTCCAGGCCCTCGGCCAGCTGGGCGTGCACGTACATGCCGGGCAGCAGCAACCGGTCGGGGTTGGGCATGACCGCGCGCACCACGACGGTGGCGGTAGCTTCATCCACGTTGACTTCCGAGAATTCCATGCTGCCGGAATGCTCGTAGGTCGTGCCATCCTCCAGGGTGATGCTGATGGAGGCGGCATTGTCGCCCGCGCGCGTCAGCCGCCCCTGCGCCAGTTCGCGCCTGAAGCGCAGCAGTTCGGTCGCGGGCAGGTTCACATCCACGTAGATCGGGTCGAGCCGGGTCACGATGGCGACGTTGTTTGTCTGGTTGGCGGTGACCAGCGCGCCCACGGTCAGGATGGAGCGGCCGATCCGCCCGGTGATCGGGGCATTCATGTGGGTGTAACCCAGATCGACCGTGGCGCGCTCAAGCTGGCCCTTCGCACTCAGGATATCGCCCTGGGCCGCGCGCTCGGCGGCCAGTGCGTCATCATATTCCTGCTGGCTTACGGCGTGGGCCTTGAGCAGCGGCCCGTAGCGGTTAAGCTTGGCGCGCGCGGTGACCTCGCTGCCCTGGGCGTGCAGAAGCTGGCCCTGCGCGCTGTCCACCGCCGCCTGATAGATGCTGGGATCGATCTGGTAGAGCTGCTGGCCCACCTGCACGTCCGTGCCTTCAACGAACAGCCGCTTCTGGATCACGCCGCTGACCTGCGGGCGCACCTGCGCGATCTCGAACGCTTCGGTGCGGCCGGGCAGCTGGGTGTGGATTTCCACCGGAGCGGCCTTGAGCGTCAGGACCGTGACAGGCTGCGGCGGCATCTTGGGGGCGGCAGCATGCTTCTGGCACCCCGCAAGGGCAAGCATCAGAGCCGCCGGGGCTACGACACGGGAATATTGCATCATGGTCACCAACCGGCTTGAGGGCCGTAATCTAAAAATGTTTCTGAATCACGTCCGTGCTGTTTGCCGCACATGGCCGCCATATGAAAGCCAAATAAGGAAACCATTTGGTTTTCAATGGATGGAAAACTATATCGTCTCCATAAAGCGGTCAAGCAGGGCGCCCATTCAAAAATGGCCGGAGCAGATTACGAATGAGCAAGATTGGACGGGAAGGACACGGCACCATGCATGATAACTGTGATACCCCGCGCCGCGGCCCCGGTCGCCCCCCGGAAATGGAGGAATGCGAACGCCGCGAACGCATTCTTGATGCGGCAAGCGAAGTGTTGCAGAAATGCGGCTATCATGCAGCCTCGATGGACAAGGTGGCCCAGCATTCGGCCATGTCCAAGCGCACGCTGTACCTCATGTTCCATTCCAAGCAGGATCTGTTCCGCACGCTGGTCAGCAGCAGGCTGTTCAATGTCAGCCCCGGCAAATGCCTGCACATGGCCGACCCGGCAGAGGAACTGACCGAACTGCTCATGCGGCTTGGCGGTGTGATCCTGCGGCCTGACCGCATCAGCCTGATCCGGGCACTCGTTACCGAATCGCCACAATCGGAAGATATCCGCCAGATCCTGACCAGCCTGCGCGCGGGCGGAAAGGACAATGTGCTCACCACCTGGCTCGACCGCTACGTGCGGGCGCGAAACCGGTCCGTGGAGGATATATCAATGTACAGCAGCATGCTGTTTGGCATGACCATCGGCGACCTGATGCTGCAAAGCCTGGCCTGCGCGCCCGACCGCCCATGGAGCGAGCAGGGCATGCGCCCGCGCTTTTACAAGGCGGTGCAGATTTTTCTGGCGGGCTTCGCGGATGGTTGCCCTGCGGCTTCATAGAATAACTGAAAACAGCGCCACGGCTTTTTGGGGATGCCGCCTTTTTTCCTGAATCGGGTGGCCCCTGAAGCTTTTGGGAAAAAGCTTCCCCAGAAACTTCCTTACTTATTTTTCTGAACAGGCTGTGCGCTTCAGGCGGTCAGGCGGGCCTGCCCGGCTGTCGTGTCCCCTGCGGGCGCCATTTCATACGGCCCTCCGGCCAGAACCTCCAGGCACAGCACGCCCAGCATGCCAGGGTGGCGCGGGCCGAGATGCAGCAGCGCCTGTCCATCCGTCCAGCGGCAGGGTTCGGGGCGCAGGGCGTAAAAATCATCATGCCAGCCCGCCGGCGCTTTCTGGGCCAGATGCATTACGATATGCCGGGCCACGGTGCCTTCAAACAGCTTGATATGCCGGACCAGCACGCCACGCGGGCGGCAGTCATCGCCGCACGGGCGAACCATGCTAACCGGACGGGTCGTGCGGGACACGATCCGCACGGCGCCGATACCGGGCGGCAGCATGAAAACCGCATAGCGGTTGGCGTCACGCATCCTGCTGATCGTGACGCCTTTATCAGTCGTGAGGCGGAGATCGGCGTCATGCGTTGTTCCGGCGGATGCGGGCTGCGCGCCCTCCGGCTCGGGGTTCATGCCTGTCATGGCGCCGGTGAGAGGCATATCCCCCACATGGCTGCCACCCCTGCCATACCCGCCCCTGCCGGAACGGTTCATACCTGTGGTTAGGCCACCAGACATTTTCTCCCCCCCATGGCATAAATTCCAGTTCCGGCAAGGCAACAGCACCAAAACTGACATGGAGGAAAAATATCGGCCTAAAGAATTAAGAATGCTCTAACAGCCTGTCGGGTTGGGGTACCCTGTGAAGGGGTAAGGCTGTAGAGTGTCGCGATGAGCCGCTTCATCCCGTTTGACCGATCCCAGCCGTATCTTCTGC
>NZ_NIRT01000047.1 GCF_003207795.1 Komagataeibacter nataicola
CTCGCATACAACTGCAAAAGAATGGCACGGCTTCAGGCAGCATAAGCCGGGTCAGCCTCGGCGTTATCAGCCGCAAAATGCCCAACCCGACAGGCTGCTAATGCGTAATTCTGTTTAAAAAAAAGTGACACCTCGCCCCCTGGTTAAGCTTGAACTATCGGAGGAAGATCAGAAGGAAGCTGATGAGTGGCTTGACCGCGACCATGCATATACCAAGACCAACATGGCTCGTGAGTTGAAAGCATCTCAGGAAGTTTACAGTCTTGTCTATAGTTTGTATCCAAATATTACAATCGCTCCTGAATACCGCCTATCGTGTCCCCCTTGCAGTTTTAGTGAAGCATTAAACGTAATTCAGTTCCTGGAATGGGAAACGGCTTCGCGCATTTCTTCGGTGATGCTCCCAGCTCTCGAAATAAGAGGTTATTTCGATTTTATCACGGCTGATCTTCAAGAACTTACCGAACGACTGGAACGACAGAATGCTGCTGTTTCTGCTGGTCAGTGCAATCGTGCAGAAATGACTGAGTTGAAGGATCACTACTCAGAAACCGTAGGCTCTCATATTGAGACTGAACATCGCCATCGAAACAACGCCGATGTCTACGATACACTCTGGATTCACCGTTTTCAATTGCCGCTATTTGCTCGAATGGCGCGGATGCATCGTTCTATTGAACTAAAACTTTCTACGATTATCGAGCATGAGAGGACTTTGATTCACAACTGTACACAGAGATTGAATTCTGACGATAGTTTTCCTGATTAGCATTGTTGGCATCATGATAGGGACAATAGGCAGGTGAAGGCTTCGGAGCCTTCACCTGCCTCAAATTCGTTAAGCAGACGGTTTAAGCCGATTTTTCAAACCGTCTGCTTTCAGAAAATTTGAAAAGCGCTCATTATGTCCGAGATGTAGGCGACTGCTGCCTATCCGCTCTGTTTCTGCTATGCTTTCAGGCAGGTTGCTGCAGGAATTGCCATAACGCTTAACCGTAAACGAAATTATTACTCCGGCTACTCAGCATGAATGATCGCCAACAGCTGGCCTGTGATACGAGCAAGCTGATCAACCTCTATCGTCCCGGAGCGCTCCCGTGCCGCGTCGATAAGCGCTCCTGCGATTGTGCAGAGATCAGCGGCAAGAGCCTCCGCCTTCACCCCATAAGCAACATTCTGGCGCTCAAGAAACGCCGCTACCGCAGAACAGAGTTCAATCATGATCTGGCGATGGTTAGTCTCGAGAGGTAGCTTCGCTTCGATTTCATCCAGGCGCGCGGCGAGAAGAGGCCGCTCGGTGTCTGCCTGAACTGCGGCGAGAACCAGAGAGCGTACTCCCTCGCGCAATGACTGGTCGCACGCAGTCTCCAACGCTGAGGTGACAGTGTGCGCCAGCCTTGCCCGCACCTGACGGCTGAGCGCCGCGATGACCCCGTCCCTGCCATCGAAATACTGGTAGAGGGTAGCGATTCCAACACCCGCACGCTCCGCAATAGCGTTAGTGCTGCAGGATTTGCCTTCCTCCAGAAGCAGAGCAGTCGCTTCCAGAATGGCGTCCACCGTCGCCCTGGAACGTGCCTGACATGGCCATTTTCGTGGGGCCAGAGCAAGGTCGCTATTCTCGGTGAAAATGCGAGTAACGTCAGCATAAGACCGCAGACTATTTTTATCTGTATCCAGTCTTGTCTGCGGAGTTACCATGACCGATCACCTCTTTCGTCCACAATGCACACCAGCTATCCAGCGGGTTCTTGAACGTCTTTATTCCGAGACCATTGAGCAGGATCCCATTCGACGTGCGGAAGCGCAGTCCGCAGGGCTGAACCATGATGGAGAACATGGATTTTATCAGGCCATGTCCGGGGCCAGAATGCCAGTCACACCTGAGTTTGGCGCCCTGCTTTATGTCTTGGCACGCAGCAGCAGTGCCCGACACATTATCGAGTTCGGCACGTCGTTCGGGGTTTCAACGATCTTCCTGGCAGCCGCCCTGCGGGACAATGGCGGCGGGCGGCTGGTGACAACAGAGTTTGTCGCACAGAAAGCCGCGAGCGCAGCGGCCAACCTGCGAGAAGCCGGACTGGACGATCTGGTTGAGATTCGGGTTGGCGACGTCATGACGACGCTTGCCCAGGATGTGCCGCAGCCAATCGACCTGATCCTGCTTGATGCCTCGAAAGGGCTTTATCTGGATATTCTGCTCCTGCTCGAACCGAGGCTCAGACGTGGCGGCATCGTCGTGAGCGACCGTGCTGACCTTGACGGCAGCGATGGAGGTCGGGCCGGTGCCTACCTTGCCTATCTGAGCAACCCGGCGAACGGATACCGAATGGCGTCGATCACAACTGAAGCTCTCGGCCAGAGCTTTGCCCACGACATCGCCGTTCGCTCCTGACCTGTCGGTTGATTCGCTCCATCAAAGATGGTTTCACTTCGACGTTCACACACATGTGATATTCGACAAAATCGCGCCCTGTTACCTTTTCGTCTGTTTCCTATGTGTTTCCTGCGGGGAATTTCAGACAACAAAAAACCCGCCGGTGAGGGCGGGTTTTAATGTGTGATATCAATCACTTGAACCATGGTTGCGGGGGCAGGATTTGAACCTGCGGCCTTCAGGTTATGAGTTTGTAGGCAAGAGCTACGCCCTGCCACGAAACTCCCCGATGCATCCCGAAGAACCACTACTATCCCATTATTTTAATTGAATAAGTTGTTCATTTTGGTTCTTCTGTCTACGCTTACTCACACTGACGTTTCAGTCCCATTTGCATCCTATACGCATCCTGTGGAGGCAGCCATGCCCCGGATATCAAAGCGCATAATCGCCACCCTCCAGCCTGCTGAGAAGGACTACATCGTCTGGGACGATCAAGTCGCCGGCTTCGCCTTGCGGGTCTGGCCTTCAGGCCGAATGAGCTACGTGGTCCATTATCGAGCCAATGGCCGGTTCCGACGTTATACGATTGGCCATCATGGTCCCTGGACGGCAGACAAAGCACGCGACGAAGCGATCAAAATCCTCGCCCGCGTGAAAGACGGCAACGATCCAAACACAGAACGCGACGAAGAGCGGGCTTCTCCCACCGTCAGCCAGTTCTGTAAGATTTTCATTGAACGGCATGTGAAGACGCATCTGAAACAAACCACACAAGGCGAATATCAACGCGCGATTGACCTGTTCATTACGAAAAAAATTGGCAGCCGGAAGCTAGCCTCTGTCACTCATTCTGATATCGTTACATTTCACCATACCTACCGGCATATCCCATATCAGGCGAACCGAACGCTGGGGGTACTGTCGAAAATGTTCTCTCTGGCAATCCTATGGGGTGTGCGGACAGACAACGTCAATCCATGCAGGGGCGTGAAACGCTATAAGGAGCAGAAGCGCGAGCGCTACCTCACAACAGAAGAACATCAGCGTCTCGGCAAAGCACTCGACGACGCCCGTTCCGCGATGCCGGAAGCCGTCAATGCGTTTCAACTCCTGCTTTTAACAGGTTGCCGCCTTCGGGAAATTCAACGTCTGAAATGGGAATATGTTTTTCTGGACGAAGGGGTAATCAGACTACCCGACAGCAAAAATGGCGCTCGAACCGTTCAGTTGGGCGAGAGTGCAGTAGGCCTGCTGAAGAGCATTCCCATGATCGCGGGCAATCCGTATGTCATCACTGGACGGAAGGACGGTGGTCATCTGACCGATCTGGAGAAGCCGTGGCGACGCATCCGAAAGGAAGCCGGGCTAGTGGACGTCCGCATTCACGATCTTCGTCATTCCTTCGCATCCGATGCGCTTGAACTCGGCGAAGATCTGATCATGATCGGGAAACTGCTGGGCCATCGCGATCTCAAATCGACTGCACGTTATGCTCACCTCAAGAAAGAACCAATCCAGCGTGCAGTCAAAGAGATCGATCTGAAAATTTTTACGGCACTTGTTTCAGGAGACAGCAAGAGCAACGTCTGAACACGTGGAGGGTTCGAAAAACCCCCTGGTATTGAGGTCTGCTCTGTGATTCCATTTCCCCTTAGTTGATTGGAGTATGGATCATGAAGCAGGCGGGATTTTTTGACGTTGAAGAGCGGCTTGCTCGGTTGAGCGGGCTTGGTGATCAGCTCGAAGCATTTTCCCGGACTGTGGATTTTGAAGTCTTCCGCCCTGACCTGGAGAAGGCTCTGGCGTATTCTGACGGAAGCAAAGGCGGACGACCGCCATTTGATCCGGTGCTGATGTTCAAGATCCTGGTGATCCAGACGCTCAACAATTTGTCTGATGAGCGGACGGAATATCTGATCAACGATCGCCTCTCCTTTATGCGTTTCCTTGGTCTGGGACTTTCAGATCGGGTGCCGGATGCCAAAACGGTCTGGCTGTATCAAAAGCGTCTGACCCAGGCGGGTGCGATCGATGGGCTGTTCAACCGCTTTGATGCGACCCTGCGTAACGCCGGGTATTTACCGATGTCAGGCCAGATCCTGGATGCCACGCTGGTAGCGGCTCCGAAGCAGCGGAACACCAATGCAGAGAAAGCCGATCTTCGGGAAGGACGTATTCCTGAAGACTGGCAGGACAAACCCGCAAAGCTGTCGCACAAGGATCGTCATGCGCGCTGGACACTGAAGTTCACGAAGGCGAAGCGGCAGGATGATGGAGCCATGCCCTCCAGCGATCTCGCCATCCCGTTCTTTGGCTATAAATCGCATGTTTCCATCGATCGGAAATACCGGTTCATCCGGAAATGGAAAACAACGCATGCCGCCGCCAGTGATGGCGCGCGATTGAGAGAGGGGCTGCTGGATAAAACCAATACGGCCTCAACGGTCTGGGCTGACACGGCCTATCGCTCAAAAGCGAATGAGGACTTCATGGAGGAGCAGGGCTTTGTCTCGAAAGTTCACAGGAAAAAGCCGCATCTCAAGCCTATGCCCAGGCATCTCCAGAAATCCAACGCCGGAAAGTCCGTGATCCGATCACGCGTCGAGCATGTCTTTGCTGACCAGAAATCGCAAATGGGTCTGTTCGTCCGAACTGTCGGTATCACCCGGGCCACCATGAGGATCGGCCTGGCCAATATCGTCTATAATATGCGCCGCTTCCTCTTCCTGGAGCGGATCAGCGCGAATGCATAGCAATCCAGCGGGGGCAGCACTCGATCTGCTTAAAACGCAGATCGAAAACCAACCCAAAAGTAGTCAATCAAATCGCCAAAAACCTGAAATCAACAGCCAAGCGTATCAATCAAGGGTTCTTCGATCCCTCCACATTCCTCAGGCAGAGATTATAAAATCGACTGCCGCCAAGCCAAAATGGGCTCTTCAAGCATCCTGGTAGGAATGCCTGCCATGTGTGTGCAATATCGGGTTGACAGGCTCGCAACCACAATGGATTTTATAAAAAGTCTACCGTGACAGGAGCATATGTTTTCAAAAGATGGCCCATGCCATACATCCTGCGCCCCGCTCTTCATTGAGCCGTTGGTTTCTGGTCGCGTTCACGCTCATGGGCTTTCTGGGGCAACTCCTGATCCAGAGTCAGGCAATGCCGGGAGAAATGCCTCGTGCTACCATCCTGCGCCTGACAGGCATTGATATCGCTCCACATGTTTATCACACGCCAGATAAGCACTCCGTCTGTGCGGATATGCCTGGCATGACAATGGACAATGTGACGCAGGCTGTGTCAGCCGACAATGAGGGCGACCACGACCACATGTCCGGGCATCCTTCTCATCACGATGGAAGCTGTCCGTTATGCCCTCTCCTGCACCTGCCAGTATTCCTGTTCACAGCTCTCGTTATCTTGCTGGCACTGGCGTTTATTCGTTGGCAACGCCACGTCAACATCGTTAACCCCCGTGCTCCACCTGTCATCACACTTGGTGTTCCTTTCTCCTGTGGCCCCCCTGTGTCTGCGGTCTTCTAGCGCCCGCAGGCCGTTTAAGCTGTCATTCATCGACCGTACGCGTTCACTTAACGCATAGTGCGTCGCTGACGTCATAAACTAATGACGAAAAAGACAATGACCGTCCTGCTGGCTGAACGATATTCTCAGCTCAGGATCAGCTTCCATGTCTTCGACACATGTTTGCGCACACACGTTCCACCGCGCGCACTTACTTTCTGCCGCCGCAATTTTTCTTATCCCGTCCTTCGCGGCGCATGCCAATGAACTGCCCGGAAAAGAGCGTGAGAATGCCGCATCAACCAGGCAGGCGGCGATTAAAAAAACTCCGGAACAGTCATCGCGAAACACGTCAAAACAACTTGGTGCTCATGTAAGAACAGGAGCCGCCATCCCCATATCCAGTAACGCAGCTGAGCGGCTCGTTGTCACAGCTACGCGAACGCCACAGCGGATCCAGGATGTTCCCGCCTCGGTCAGCCTGATAACCCGTCAGGATATTGAAAGACGTATGTCTTCAACGCTCGCTGATGTCATCAATCGTTTACCTGACGCTGATATGGCAGGCGGAGCACGGACCGAAGGCCAGATCCCTGAAATTCGAGGCTTCAACGGAAGAGACATTATCCTCTTGGTCGATGGCGCACGCCGCAATGCGGACAATGGTTTTGCCGGCTTCCAGACACCGCTCTATATCGATCCAGCATTCGTGCAGTCTGTCGAAGTCGTAATGGGGGCCGCATCAACTCTTTACGGCAGCGGCTCCATGGGAGGCGTCATGTCAATCAAGACGCTCGAAGCCAAAGATCTCCTCGCGCCTGGCCGAAAATGGGGTGCAGAGTTAGACGGCGGTTATCAGAGTGCAAATGAAAATGCCAAAGGTGCTGCCAAAGTGTATGGAAAATGGGGAAAGTTCGACGGACTGCTGGCGTATGCAGGACAGTCATTCGGGCCGATTTCTCTAGGCGGAGGACAAAAATTATCTCCGAACAACGGTACGAGCAATAGCGCACTCTTAAAACTGGGCTACGACATTACAGACCGGATCAGAGTCGATTTCGGGCAGAGTTTTTATTATATTGAAAATTATCGTCCAGCCAACGCACAAGCACAAAAATTTACCGTTTATAATTCGTCAACAAAGACATATATTCCTTATTATCGACAAACCGGAACCAGGCAAGACGACTCAAATATTCACCTAACCACTAAGGACTCTGACGGAAAAGAAGATGGAAGACTGACGCTCTATAGATCAAAAATGACGTCATGGTACGGTCCTTTTATTAAGACATCAATAGTGGGCGAGACGCAAACACTGGAAACTTATGGGGCTGATATTCAAAAAATATTCAGGGAAAATTTTGGCTATCTTGGTTCACATATGTTTGTAGTTGGAGCAAATTACTATCGAGACATCAATCATACTCTTCAAAAAAACGGGCAAGGAGGAGGAACTATCCCCGACGGGCAACAGCAAGTTTACGGATTCTACGGATCAGATGAGATTAAACTTCCGTACGGCATCGTACTAACGCCAAGCCTTCGTTACGATCGCTACAATACCTTTGGGTCTGGCTCGTCCACCAGCACTAGCGGTGCAATTCTACCCAAAATTACCTTAGCATGGCATCCAAATCGAAATTGGATGGTCTATCTTAGTTGGGGAAAAAATTACCGCGCCCCAACAATTCAAGAAACAAATATGAACTATGCCATAACGCCAAATAGTTATTATTTTCTTCCAAATAATAACTTAAGACCAGAAAGCGCTCGTACATACGAAGGTGGATTTAGTTATAATAAAAGTGGATTGTTCTCACGCAAGGATCATGCATTGGTGCGTGCTACAGGCTTCTACGAAGATGCTACGAACCTTATTCAGCTATCTGTGGTCGGACATCACTGGAGCCCACTCTACAAAACAAACGAGATAAACTATCAATATACGAACATTCAACACGCCACCCGCTATGGAATTGAACTTCGCGCAACCTACAATATAGAGAACATCAATCTTGGCGTAAGTTACAGCCACCTCCGTGTGAGAGATGCAAACACCGGAGCCAACCTTCTGGCTCAACCAGATAAAGTAGCAGCAGATGCGAGTTACACTTTTCCAAAAATTGGGTTGACCGCCACGTATAACCTCACCGCTGTAGAAGCCCAAGACTATGACTCTACGATAGCACGCAGAAGACCAGGCTATATGTTGCATGACATTCTTTTTGACTGGCAAATGCCAGGCAAGCCGTGGCGCGTAAATTTTGCCGTCACCAATCTGACCAATAAGACATATTATATGTACAAATCTATCGCCAGCAATAATGACGTACCTGAAATTGGACGAAGCTTCAGGTTCAATATTTCATATAAGTTTTAAATTTGCATTTTTACTTTGTTTACTTGAACAATATATGTTATTATACTTTGCCGATACATCGATGTGATGATCGGCAATTTCAAAGACAAGGAGTCTATCAATGAAAATCACCATTCTTTCTCGTCGCGAGATCAAGGTCTCAACAATGGCCGGTTCGATCTGCGGTCCGGGTACGGTCTGTGGTGGTTATAACTGAACCATAGGGGGTGCGCGCCATGCGCGCACCCTTTCCTATTCTAATTAAGGGAGACCATCATGCGCATCGGTTTTAATTTTACCAGAAGCGAAGTTCTGCCAATTGCAAACAAATTACTAAATGATGGTCATATAGATTACTACGAAATTCTTATAGATAACTTTCTTCATCTAGATCCGCACGAGCTACTGGCAACTGTCAAATGTCCAGTTTCTTTCCACATTATGCGCTCCAGATTTTTAGAAAATGATAGAGAATCTCTGAGCCAGATGGCTGAACAAATTCGCTATCATGCACATATTCTAAAGCCTATATACATTTCTGACCACCTTGCGTCTTTTTCGTGCAATGGCCAAAATCTCTCATTCCTTTCCGAGATAGACTACAGGAACAGAAAAGTTTTAATTGAGAAAGCATCGTGGTGGCAGGAGCAAATTGGTGAGAAATTATTTCTAGAAAATTTTCCGTCTATATTAGATGGTGGATTTGAAGCGCCCGAATTCTTTTCTGATCTGCGAAGGGAAGTCGGGACAGGGCTATTGTTTGATATATCGAACGCTGTCTGTTCCGAGATAAATTGTGGCGCCTCCACGGAAAGCTGGATCAGCGAAGCAAACGAAACACGGCATTTTCATGTAGGAAGTTACGAGCCGTCGGTAAGTGATCCGAATGTAATGATCGACACACACGGCACCGAGATTTCTGTGGAAACACTGAGTTTTCTCTCCGACCTGAGATCAAGGCTTTGCCATTCAGAAACGACTATCACGTACGAACGAGATCGTAATGTTGAATATGACAGTATTGTTCAAGATATCACAAGAATACGACAACAACTTACATTGCAGAAGAACGCTGTTAAATGACTTCTGACCATAATTTAGAGCGTGATTGCGATGTTATCAGCAGCATGACGCGCCCTTCACGAGAAAGAGATTTCAATCTTTCTCACCGCCAACAGGTAAGGATAAATATAGCGTTACGAGGAACGTGGCACGCGATATTCGATCCCTGCCCTTCTTTACAGGAAATAGATGACGAAAATAACGGCGTCATATTCAGGCCGTTTATGGAATGGGCCTATGAGCACCGCGATCCCTTGGATTGGACCCTTCACTTGTCAGTCTATGACTGGCTTGCTCAATCTCCATTGGCCGGGAAATTAACAAAACAGGTCTGCCGTGAAGTGCGTGCTGTTGCTGCTGCCCAATGGGCGGCCCTCGACCGCTCGTCCTTTCTGGGGATTGCGATAGCACATAGCTCCGATCCGACATGGACTGTCGCATTCAAGGCACGGAACGTCCACCTAGTAAGGAGCATCGAAGAAATAAATATCGGCTCGCCACCGTCCCCACCAGAGAACGGATTCGGATACTTTCTAATTCCGTCATGGGATTTGGAAACATTTCCAGGGTGGACGTTGCTGAATAACGCCGCATCGCAGAATTGAGACGTATAAGTCGCGTTTTGGACCGTTATCGGGAGATGGTAATGAAATCGTTGATGATGTTTAGAGCGTTGTTCGCTAGCGCTTTGATAACGGGGGTGTCGTCAAACACCTATGCGGCGCCAAAACTCGGGCACCTGACGTTCCAAGCTGTATTCGGCGATCAGCCGATAAGCTGCACCCGCACGCTTTCGCCGGTCGGCACGCAGGGCGACACGGTCCGGGTCAACGATCTACGCTTTTACATCCACGATGTGGCGCTACTCACAAAGGACGGTCGTGCGGTGCCGGTCAAGCCAGGGCCGTCAGGCCTCTGGCAGCGTGACGGGATCGCGCTGATCGACCTGATTGATCGCAATATTCCATGCAGCGATACGGCTCCGTCGCCGAACTCGACTATCAGTTTTGTCTGGCCGCAAGGCCATTTCGCCGGCCTGCGCTTCACCGTTGGGCTACCTATGGCCGCCAATCACGGCGATCCTACGATTGCACAGCCACCGCTGAACATGACGAGCATGTTTTGGACCTGGCAGTCAGGATATCGTTTTTTTACACTTGATATCATGATGATTCCGAAGCCTGGCGACAAAGCGCGACCCCATGGCTTCCCTGTCCACATCGGTAGCACCGGCTGTGAGTCCGCCAGTCCGGTCGAGGCGCCGAAGGGCGCGTGCACGGCCCCGAACCTCGTCACGGTCACGCTGCCGGAGTTCAATCCGGCGCATCAGACCGTGAAGCTCGACATAAGTCGACTGCTCGCTCTGAGTAATGTCAGCACCAACCAGATTAATAGTGCGCCAGGTTGCATGTCTGGACCGGACGACAAGGATTGCGCAGGTGTATTCCGTGAGTTCGGCCTGCCATTCGGATCAGAGACCTCCCCACCCGCTCAGTCGGTATTTCGGGGTCGATAGGATGCGCACGTTTATTCGCAAAGTTCTCCAGATGGCCCTTATGGGTGGGGGCGCGCTGCTTCTATCGGCCGCAGCCCAGCCCGCGACGTGGCATTGGGATATCCCTTCCTGGGCGCCTGCGCCAGTCGTCCCGTCCGACAATCCGATGACGGCGGAGAAGGTCGCACTGGGGCGGCGGCTGTTTTACGACAAGCGGCTATCGGAGAACGGGACGCTTGCCTGCGCGTCGTGCCATCTCCAGAATCTGGGCTTCGCCTCTGGTGTCCCGACGCATGTAGGCGCGCATGGCGAGCCAGGACTACGCACACCGATGCCGCTAGCGAACGTAGCCTATCTGCCGAGCTATACCTGGGCCAATCCACAACTCACCACGCTGGAGAAACAGATGCTGATCCCGATGTTCGGCGACCAACCGGTCGAGCTGGGCATGGGCGGCCAGGAAAAAGCTCTGTTCGCTAGGCTCTCGGGTGATCCCTGCTATACGCACCTGTTTCGCATCGCCTTTCCCGAGGCGAAGGGCGCGATCACACTTTCCACAGTCACGAAGGCGATTGCATCCTTCGAGCGCACACTGCTGTCCTTCGACAGCCCCTACGACCACTCGCTGCATGGCGACAAGACGGCGCTGTCCCCGGCCGCGCAACGGGGCGAGGCGCTGTTCTTCGGCGAGAAGCTGGAATGTTCACATTGCCATAACGGCCTGAACCTGACCGACAATATCCGCTCCGCGAACATGCCTTTCCCGGAAACAGGTTTTCACAATACCGGCTTGTATAACGAGGACAGCAAGGGGGCCTATCCTGCCAGTGATCACGGATTGCGGACTGTGACGGGCAATGCCGACGATGAGGGGAAATTCCGCACGGAAAGCCTGCGTAACGTCGCCCTGACGGGTCCCTATATGCATGATGGCTCCATCGCCACGCTGCACGACGTGCTGGCAGCACATTACTCGAAGGGAGGTCGGTCGGCGACAGGGCCACACGGAGAGAACCCGTTACGCGACCAGTTCATCGAGCCGTTCGAAATCAGCGAGGCGGAGATCGCGGACGTGATCGCCTTCCTGAACTCCCTAACGGATCAGAGCTTCCTCACTAACCCGGCGTTCTCAGATCCGGGAAAGACCTGCCCTTTGGCTCTGCCCTCAGCCTCTCCCTCTGGTAAAGGCGCACAATGATGACTTCGCGACTAGTGTACGGCTTATCGCATCTTAGCAACTCCGCCATGTCATCAGGCGTCGATATGGTATCTGGATCTGGTGTCTTCGTCTTCGATTCTTCGGGTAAAGACTATATCGACGCGGTGTCGGCACTGTTTTGTGCCACGCTCGGCTTTCATAATGAACGCCTGATCGAAGCCGCCACACGCCAGATGCGAGAGCTGCCAGTCTATCCCACCGCGCTAAACCGGACGGTCCCTGTCGTCCACGCGCTTTCGGACGCGCTCAGCGCGGCAGCGCCGATACCGGACGCTCACGTTCTTTTCGCCACAACCGGATCGGAAGCAATCGAAACTCTCATTAAAACAACGTGGTACATCAATAAACAACGAAATCCAAAACGGCATAAAATAATCACGCGTCGGGGGAGCTATCATGGATCGACGATATTTGCCACGAGACTTGGCGGGATCGAAAGCATTATCAATTCATTCGATCTGACGGGTGACGATATTCTGTATGCTGCGCAACCGCGCTGGCCACGCGACGCGTTGGCTGGAGAAACAGAAGAAGATTATGCACATCGCCTGGCGCGGGAACTGGCAGAACTGATAGATCACACGGGTGCCGAAAATATCGCGGCCTTCCTCTGCGAGCCAGTCTCGATTGCTGGCGGCATGTACCCAGCGCCGAAAGGATATTTTGAAGCAATACGCAATGTCTTGTCGATGCGCGATATTCCTCTTTATTTCGATGAAATCGTGACGGGCTTCGGTCGAACCGGAAAGATGTGGGGAAGCCAGACCGTCAACCAGACGCCCGACTGCCTCGTCGCATCGAAGGGGCTTTCAGCGGCCTATCAACCGATTTCGGCGGTCGTCATGAATGATGATTTTCACTCCGCATTGGTGGACTGCTCGATTATGCACCATGGGTTTCATCATGGCGGCACATATCACGCACATCCTGTTGCCGCTGCCGTCGCCCTTGAAACGCTAAAAATCTACGAGGATGAAAGAATAGTAGATCATGTGCAGGATATTTCGGAACATTGGATAAAGATGATTTCGAAACTTGCGGCACACGAGCTGGTCCGATCCACACGGACAATCGGATTATTAAGCGCGATTGAAGTCGGATTTTGTAGCTACAGGGAGCTTGATTTCCGAAATGATGAGAAGACAGACATAAAACGGTCAGTTGTGAAAGCGTGTATGGAACACGGCGTGCTGATAAGAATCTCATACGACAGCATAATTTTAGCACCTCCTCTCATTATTTCTAAAAAAGACATTGATGAGCTTGAGCAACGCATGACGAAAGCTTTCAATACTATTCTGTTTTCAACAGCATAGCTGCGTCGAAGGTATCCCTTTCGTTGGTCAATAAGAGACTTTTTTCTCTGAAAATATTTGTCTTTCTGCTGTAATTCACACCAAGCAAGGAAAGTAAACATGACTTCTATCCGTAAAATCGTTGCCTCTATGTGTCTCGCAGGGAACTTCGTTCTGCAGATGGGGGACCCTGCCTATGCACATGCCCACCTGAACGCCGAAATACCCGCTGCGGATAGCACGGGAACGGCACCGCAGAGCCTGACGCTAGGCTTTACTGAAGCAGTAGTTGTCAAGCTCACCGGCGTCGTTGTCACTGGCCCCAAGGGTAATGTTATAGAAACAGGAAACGTTGCCCTGTCGGATGACGGCAAGACTCTGACGGTCCCGCTCAAAATTGAGCTCGTGCCTGGACGGTATTCCGTAACCTGGCACGCCCTTGCCGTCGATGGACACAAGACTCATGGCGTCTATGGGTTCACAGTTACTAACCGATGACACCGGATGCTTTCCTGATCCTATGTCGCGCCGCACGAGACAGCCTGGCGCTCTTTCTTACAGGTAGCCTGCTTTTTGCAGGGTGGCTGGCTCCGCGCGACCTCGGAATCGCACTCTCTGCCCGCCTGAGAAAGTTTTGGGCATGGGGGAGCGTTTTTACGACAGTAATAGTCATTGCAACACTGCCAGCCGAAGTCTCCGAGGTCGGAGATGGGTGGCAGGATGCCTTCTCGCCGACTTTAAGCAAAGCCGTGCTTGTTGACACCACCATTGGACAGGCGTGGATCATTCAGGCCGTAGCTGGTGTCTGTCTTCTACTTCTAACTTGGCGTAAATGCGGCGCGCTCCTGTCGGTCATACCCGCATGCTTGCTTCTGACGGCGACAGCTCTGACAGGTCACGTGCGCATGATCGGTATGGGCGCGATGTTCTTCCAGGCCGTGCATTTGCTTGCAGGTGGTTTCTGGTGCGGGGGCCTCATCCCCGTTGCCATGCTTGTCAGTGATACACGAAAAAAGAAGTGGGATCTCTCCATGCAAATGGCGTTAGCACGGTATTCGGCTGCGGGACATATCGCGGTGCCTTTGGTCCTACTTACCGGTTCTGGACTGGGCCTGAACATCCTGGGCGGATGGCCGAAGCATTTCACTGTCTATTCTACACTACTCATTCTCAAGCTGGGATTAACGAGCGGTATGGTCTGTATCGCCTGCGTCAACCGATATGTTTACGTAAGAAATCTACGACAGAAGAGAAACATTACGGCAAGCCTTAAATATCTTCAACGCGGAACAATAGCCGAAATTGCATTTTCTGCTGCTATTATTGCAATTGTTGCCGTTGCTGGGCGAATGGACCCGACAACCTTATCTCTACCTACAAACTAGAGCCATGTCGACATAGCTATATATGCAAATGAATCGAATGGGAGCTTAATTATGGAGTATCATATTTATTCCAATATTTCCTTATATTTTTTAGGTATCAATGAATCATATTCTCGCATTCTACAACACTCACACTACAAAATATCTAATTTTAATTTGTATGTGAGGGCAGAAATAAAATGGTAAGACACCCTCCTCTTGATCTACGGGAACTGCAATGCGTGTGCGCAATTGCTCTTCAAGGAAGTATCCATGGCGCGGCGCGCGCTCTAAATTCCAAACAGTCCGCAGTCAGTCGTTCACTTCGACTACTTGAGGAGCGCGTCGGAATTCAGCTTTTCCGCAGGACATCATCTGGCACAACGCCTACGCCAGTCGGCGAAGCATTCCTCCGACAGGCTGAGGCTCTGCTGCACGACACAAATACTCTTTATGAATATACTCGGAGATGCGCCTTTGGCGAAAGCGTTATCGTATCAATAGGAATACAAAGCAATATACCGCCAGGACGAGTATCGGACTTCATCGAACCTTATAGAATTCTTCACCCCGGTATCTCTTTTATATATCGTGACGCATCCCACAGAGATGTAATTTCGGCGCTTTTCGACGGTATCGTTGATTTAGTAATTATAACCCTTCCACTGAACGAACCTGGCGCAGCTACCTTACCACTGTGGAGCGATCGAATTGTCGCTGTGACACCGACACACCATCCTCTTGCCTCATCTGTAACAACGTGTTGGAGCGATTTACAGGAAGCAACTTTTGTCTTCGGCAATGATGATACAGGAGAGGACATGCATACACTGTTAAAACGCAAAGCGAGCATTGCTGGCTTTCTGCCAACAGTGCGTAGGGAAGAAATCAGAAGTCTGCGGACGATCGCTCTCGTTATAAACGGGCATGGTATTACGCTTATGCCGACTGGCTGGCTCGCGTTTTTTCCAGATACGATCCTTGAGCAGGTAACTGTGCTGGAAGTGCGCGACGGCGACGGTTTTTCACATCTTGATTACGGCATTGGATGGCGTGATAGAAATTCGTCGACCGTCGTACATAAAATACTTTCTTTCTTGAGAAAGAAGAATATTGAATAGACTAACTTTCTCTGCTTAGTATCTGCTTAACTCGCGCACGCCTAAGCTTCGCGAAAGCTCGATCAGATGCAATGAATCCACGGATCATGTGCGGTACGAGACGGGTCGGATCGACGGGCTGGCCGTTCTGGCTGACCAGCGCCGCGTAGGCGACGAGATCGCGATGGAGATCCGCCGGGAGGTCCACAGTGACACGAACCGGCTTTTCATCAGGTATTTCGGTGATACGCAACTTCGTCATCGAGGCAGTGCCTTTACGTGCCAAGGTTTCAGGATCAGGTCGCGATTCAGAATGAGGGTGAACGGCAGCCCCGGCCGGTCGGTCAGGGTGGGCTGGACGTTGAGGCTGCGGTCGATCAGGCGGTTGCCGACCATGGAGAAGCCGTTGCTGGCGCCGGAGCGGATTGCCTGCATGAGATTGTTTTCATTCCACGACGTGCCCGCCTCCGAACCCACGCTGAGCAGGGTCGTGACCAGAGCCGCCTTGAAAAGCTGACCCCAGTGATTGTTCACCTCGTCGGACAGGCCAGACTGGCCGATAGCGCCGCCGCCCGGCAGTTTTTCCAACACCAGGCTTTCGCCATCGGGAAAGATCAGCCGGGTCCAGATGATCTGGGTGCGCTGCTGCCCGAAGGCAATCCCGCTGTTATAGGCCCCGAACAGCAGGCTTCCCTGCGGGATCAGGAGATAGTGGCCGGTCGGGCTGTCATAGACGTTCTGAGTCACATGGCCGGTAATCTGGCCCGGTAGGTCGGAACTGATTTTCGTGTTTAGCGCACCCGCGATCACGGTGCCTGCCTGAAGGATATAAGGCGAAGCAGGAGGCGCGATCCGATCGGGGCTGAGCGTCGCGCGGTCAGGCTGACCCGCCAGAAAAGCGCGATTGCCAGACTGTGCGTCGGTCGCAGGGGCTGCTGGTCCCGGAGAAGTTGAGGCACCCGATACAGGCGCCGCCGCCTGTGTGCCGACACGGTCACGCTCCCCTGTCTGCACGAACAATTTGCTGGCGATTGCCGCCTCCACCTCCTGCGCTGCCCGGCGATCCTCCCCACCGGATGCGACTTTTCCCTGCTCCTCTGCTTTCAGGATAGTGTGCCCGAGATCGCCGGGCAGCGCGGGACCGAGCTTCGGGACGCCACTGCCGACATAGTCTGAGGGCAGCCCCGCCAGCCCATCGGCGGACGGACGCACATCCGTGTCCTGGCTGGCGGCCAGTGGCGCTTTGTGGCTGCTGTTCTCCAGCGCGTAGCCAAGTGCCAGACCAATGGCGAGCATCCCTCCCCCACCGAGCGCCCAGACCACAGTGCGCGACAGCCGCACGACGCGCGGCCGTTCCGCCCGCAGGCGCAGATCGGGCGGTGGTGATGGATGTGGGGGCGAGGACGTCCCGCCCTCTGCCGGTGATTGCCCGGTCATGACTTCCGTCCATCGGTTCGAACAATGCGCACCCGTTGCTCGGAATGCTTGTCGCCCAGCCGCAGTTCGGCGGCAGCGAACAGCCGGTCCACGATCATCCAGTTCTGCCGCACCCGGTAATTCACCAGTTCCGGCCCGCCATCCGCCCCCAGCACGAACAGAGGGGGCAGTTCCCCCTGCCCGATCCCTGATGGAAAGGCTATATAGACCTTATGACCGTCATCGAACGCCCGGCCAGGCAGCCAGGGCGGCGTCCCGCCTTTCACCGGCTGGATGGCATAGCGGAAATTCAGCGCGTTCAGGTCCAGCCCTGTATCCAGTGGGCTGGCATCATCGGCGGCGCTGTCCTGCCGGTGCAAGGCGATCAGGTCGTCCTCGGGGTAATCCCACGACACCGACGCCATATAGGTGGCGGGGGTGGCACGCAGTTCCGCCAGATAGGTCGTAAGCTCCCGGCGACTGACGCCTTGCTGAATACTTCTGGTCTGGTTCAGCTATGAAGCATGAGCGATTTAAGAGATAGGGACGCGGTACTACCTGCG
>NZ_NIRT01000048.1 GCF_003207795.1 Komagataeibacter nataicola
CTCTCGCATACAACTGCAAAAGAATGGCACGGCTTCAGGCAGCATAAGCCGGGTCAGCCTCGGCGTTATCAGCCGCAAAATGCCCAACCCGACAGGCTGTTAGAGGCTGTTTGAAAAAGTCAGGCTCAATAATATCCTGAAATTATAAAAGTTGTTGGTGAAGCTTTTTCCAAAAAGCCTCAGAAGACGCCGCTTTTTTGGAAAAAGGCGACACCCAAAAAACTTTTCTTATTTTTTATCAATGATTTATTTTCAAACAATCTCTTATGGGTTTTAACGGAATTCCGCCCGATATTTTGTCACTGCCGCCTGTGCGCAGGCTTCATCCTTCTCGCCACCGGGCGCGCCAGAAACACCAATCCCGCCAAGGGCCGCGTTATCCGCCACCCGCCGCAACGTCACCCCGCCGGGCACGAACAGCACCTCGGGTATGGTATTGAGCGCGCCATTGGCAGGCCCCGTTACCTTGGCGGCAATCAGTTCGCTGGTGGTGTTCATGTTAAAGGCCAGACCATATGAAAAGGCGGTATAGGCCTTGCGATAGGAGACGGACAGCGATTGCAGCGGCACGCTATCCCCCTTGATGACAGCCTGCTGGTGCCCGCTCGTATCCACCACCGTGGCCGTGACGGAATAGCCCTGCGCGGCACAGGCCCTGACCGCCTCCTGCGCCAGCTGGGCGGCCAGCTGCCAGTCAAGCTTGGGGGTCAGGACAACGTGGCTTTGCGCATGGGCGCCCGGGGCCAGCATGATACAGGTCGCCACAAGCCCCACGCGCGCTGCGTATCGGCACCATTGCATCATTGCGTATTCTCCCCTCACGCACGGGCAGCATGATGCGAAACCCGGCAGGTTACCCGCAACTACAAAAGTGGCCGTACACGCAATGGTGCCTGCCCCATGCCATAACCGGGGCAGGCATGTGCCCTACAGGCCAAGCGTGCGCTTGAGCCCCGCGCAATACGCCTCCATGAACCGGCGCGACAGTTCGGCCTCGGGCACGAACATATCAAATACATGATAGGCGCCCGGCACCACCATCACCTCGGTCGGCACGCCCGATGCCATGAGACGGCGGCTGTATTCCAGGTCCTCGCACAGGAACAGATCCATCGACCCCACGCCAATAAAGGTGGGAGGCAGGCCGGTCAGATCCTTGGCCCGCGCGGCAGCGGCATAGGCCGGAGTATCATCACCACCCGCCGCAGCGCCCAGATAGGCTTCCCATGCGTATTTATTGGCCGAGCGGGTCCAGACAAACTCACCAAAATCAGGGGCAGGATCGACCTTGGTGGCCGTGCGGTCATCAAGCATGGGGTAGATGAGCAGCTGATAGGCCAGCTTGTACTCCTTGCGGTCACGCGCCATGAGCGACAGGGCGGCGCTCAGCCCCCCGCCCGCGCTCTCGCCTGCCACTGCCACCTTGTCACGGTTGATGCCAAGCTGTGCCGCGTTGTCATGCACCCATTTGAGGGCGGCGTAGCAATCCTCGATCGCGGCGGGGTATTTCACCTCCGGCGCAAGGCGGTAATCGACCGATACGATCACGAAGCCCATTTTGCTGGCCAGCACCTGGCATTTGGGGTCATCGACCTCCGGATGGCCCGATACCAGGCCGCCACCGTGAATATAGACCATGGCCGGAGCATTGGGCTGCCGCGTGCGGGGGCGATAGACCAGCACGCGCACATCCGGCGCGCCTGCGGGGCCGGGGATGTATTCTTCCTGGACTTCCACATCCGGCAGGGGCCTGCCTTCGATCAGGCGCACCGATGTCATGAAGAGTTCGCGCACTTCGGGCAGGGAGCGGCCGGACAGGCCATCGAAGGACGGCATCTTCTCCAGAATGGGCAGGAATTCGGGATTGACGACATTTTTGGGCATGGTGAAGGTCCTCTTTCATCACAGGCCACGCTGAGGGGCCTCGATGGAGGAACCGTCACGCACGGCGGCGTGAGCAGCCATGATAAGGATCAAACAATATTGGCTACATCTGAATATAAAATATAAAAATATAGGATTTTTCTATCTATTATATTTTAAAAATAACTTATTTTTAACAAAATTAGATCATATAGAGATAATGAATATGATGGAATTCCATACGAATACAGAACAATATTCAGAAGTCATTCTCATTCATGCTTTCCACAACACTCCTGAACTGATTTTCCACTCCATGAATGGAAACGCGGCATCAAAAAGAGGCCCGGATCCCCTCTTCGGTCAGCCACACAGGGGCGCATTCTGGATACGGGAACCGATCATTAAATGTTTCGGGCAGGATGACTTTCAATTTCCTGATGATTTCATCGCTCCATCAAATATGTCAGCCCGGCTCCGAACCACCGCCTTTGCACCGCGTTTTATGCCGATACCGGAGTTTTATGCTGCTTCACGAGCATAACCCGCTGCAAGACTAAAAAGAACATAAATATAACAAATTGCTGCATAAATTTATTATTTTGTGCAACTTAAAAAAAATAAATCCCAAATGAATTTTTTATGCATATAACATATGCCTGTTATAAACGGGAAAGGATAGCCATTGTCAGACATTACGGCCCTTGTTCTTGATGCTGGCCTCTTTGTTATTTTGCCATGGGGGCTGTGGCGGCTGCTGGGGCGAACAATACCGATTGTTGTCCTGCCCATCCTGCTCGGCATCATTCTGGCCGTCATGCATGCGCCCGTGCAGCGCTTCGGCATTCCTTCCGTCTATGGCGACAACCTTGGCTGGCTGGCCGTTCTGGTGCTGGCCTTTACCGCCGGGCTTGAAATGTGGCAGTCGCCCGATGCCCATGTCTCGGCCCACACCATCCCGGCCCCGCCGCTGGGGCGGCTGCTGGGGGGGGCGGCCGTAGCGCTTGGCGGGCCGTTTGTGGCTGGCTCCCTTCTGGTCTACTGCTTTTTCCTGCCGTTGCATGGCTGGCAGCCACCGCATGTGGGGCCTGTGGTCGGCGCCATGGCCATCGGGCTGTGCATCGCGGTCAGCGCCCTGCCGGTGCTGATCGGCATCGTGCGCGAGCTTGACCCAACCCAGCGCTCCATCGGGCAGCTTGCGCTCAAGCTGGCGGTGGTGGATGACGCGGCGCTGTGGGTGGGGCTGGTCGTGCTGCAATTCGCCGCCCGCGGGCCTGCCGCCCTGCATGGCTGGACCGGACTGGAAGCGGTGGCGGTCGCCCTGCTGGCGCTGCTGGCCTTCGCGGGCAACTGGGCCACGCGCAACATGCCCAATCCGCCTGCCGCCGTCATCTGGCTGGCAGTGCCCATCTATCTGGCCGCAGGCTCATGGGCCAGCATGCAACTGGGACTGCATGAACTGATCGGGGCCTATTTCGCGGGTGCGCTCATGCCGCCGCGCTGGGTGGCCCGCCTGCCGGTGGAACAGGTGGGTACCTTCTCGCTCATCTGGCTCGCCCCCATGTTTTTTGGCCATAGCGGCCTGCACATCAATGGCGATGCGCTGACCTGGCCTTCGGTCATGGCGTCGCTCATGCTGGTGGTGATTTCCGTGCTGGCCAAGATGGCCTCGGTCTATGCCTTCCCGCCCGCGCCCGGCCTGTCACGGCGGCAGGCGCTCAGCGTGGGCGCGCTGTTGCAATGCAAGGGGCTGATGGAAATCGTGGCCGCCACCATCCTGCACGCGCAGGGCATGCTGTCGGACTTCGCCTTCGCCTCGCTCATGGTGCTGGCGGTCATTTCCACCGCGCTGACCGGCCCGCTCTTTCGCCTGTTCGCACCACGCACGCGGGCGGGCGGGCAACTGCGCTAGGTCTGCCCCCTCACACCATCCCGTCCGGGTTTCGCTCCCCAGCAAGAAATAACCGGAATATGGCGCGCACAAACCCAAAGTCTGCGGTCAGGGTCCGGGCATCATACAGATCGCCCAGAACGGGTATCATATCAGGCGCGGTCGTGGCGCAATAAGGTGTTTTAACATCATAATCACCCTCTTCCTCACAGCCGAGCGTGAGGAGACAGGTCTGGCGCTCGCCCCTGACCTGAAGATTGGATAACGTTGCCGGATCATCCAGCCCGACCACACCCGCATGACGTTCCATGCCATCCAGCCGGTCCATCACGTCATCAGGCGATGGATTTTTCATGCTCCCGCCGCTGTCTTCTCCGGGTGCATGAATATTCCAATACAGCCGCATGTTCCGTATTCATGCCTATTCAGGGGTGATGTCATCCAGTCGGTCCACGCGCCACAGCGTGGGAAACATCCGTATCCACAACCCGGTTATGACCAGCGTGCCAAGACCGCCCAGCGCCACGGCCTCGACCGGGCCGATCAGGGTGGCCAGCATGCCGCTCTCGAACTCGCCAAGCTGGTTGGATGACCCGATGAACAGCATGTTCACCGCCGAGACGCGCCCGCGCATGCTGTCGGGCGTGCGCAACTGCACCAGAGCACTCCGCACCACCACGCTCACCACATCCGCCGCCCCCAGCACCGCCAGCGCGATGATGGACACCGCCATCGAGCGCGAGAAGGCAAAGACCACCGTGGCCAGCCCGAATACGGCCACCGCCATGAACATGCGCGCCCCGGCCCGGTAATTGAGCGGTTTCCAGACCATGATGATCGAACACACCACCGCCCCGATGGCGGGCGCACCCCGCAACAGCCCCAGCCCCACCGGGCCGGCATGCAGGATGTCACTGGCATAGACCGGCAGCATGGCGGTGGCGCCGCCGAGCAGCACGGCAAACAGGTCCAGCGATATCGCGCCCAGCATGTCGGGGCGGGCGCGCATGAAATGCGCCACCTCGACAAACGTGGCCAGCGAGAGCGGCGCCCGCGGCCGGGGTGCAAACACCAGCCGTATGCACAGCGTGCCCGCGCAGGCGCTGGCAAACCCCAGCGCGCAGACAAGGTAGCACACCCCTGCCCCCGCCCCGTAAAGCAGGCCGCCCACCGATGGCCCCGTCACCGCCGCCGCCTGGAACAGCGAGGAGGACACCGCCGCCGCGCGCGGAAACACATGGGCGGGCACGAGTGATGGCAGGAAGGTCTGCTGGCAGGGCATCTCGAACGCGCGGGCCGCGCCGAAGACCATCACCATGGCATAGATCATCCACGGCGTGGTCCATCCGCCAAACGCGGCGATGGCCATGAGCAGCGCCGAGAGCGCCTCGATGGCCTGACATGTCACCACGATCACGCGCCTGTTGAAATGGTCCGCCGCATGGCCCGCAGGCAGCAGCAGCCCCGCCATGGGCAGGAACTGCGCCAGCCCCACCAGCGCCAGCGCCGTGGTGCTGTGGGTGAGTGCATAGATCTGCCACCCCACGGCCACGGCCTGCACGCAGGCCGAAAAGGAGGACGCCGTGCGGGCGGCAAGAAAAGCCAGAAGCCCCGGATGGCGGTGCAGCGGCAGGGGGATGGCGGCAGGCGGAGTGGAAGCTGGGGGCATGATGGCTGTATCCTAACAGCAGCACTCGTGGATAGCCTACGCTTTCCCCATCAAAAAAACGCATTCTCCCGTTTGCAAATCCGCCTCAACACGGGCAAAAGCGGTTGCATGACAGACCCTGTAGAGCATGCCACCGTGCCCGGCACACAAGGGGAAGCCCGTGAGTGGCTCGATATCCGGGCCGGCACGGTCGTGGAGGCGCGGCCCCTGCGCGAGATGCGGCCGCACGCCTTCTGGCTCACGATTGATTTCGGCCCTCATCTGGGGGTGCGGTCATCGGTGGTGCAGGTCAATCACCGCTATGTCCCGGCCCGGCTGGTGGGCCGCCAGATATGCGCGGTGATCAATGTGCCGCCCCGGCAGGTTGGCTCCTTCCGCAGTGAAGTGCTGACACTGGGCATGCCCGACAGTAATGGAGAAGCCGTCCTGATCCGCCCGGATGGCCGTGTTCCCGATGGAGGAAAACTTTTCTGATGGCCAAGAGCTACGCAACCGTAACATGGGACCAGCTGCACCGCGATGCCCGCCAGCTAGCCAGCACGCTGATGAACCGTGGCCCCTTCAGGGGCATTGTGGCCATCACGCGCGGAGGCATGATCCCCGCCGCGATCATCGCCCGTGAACTCGACTGCCGCCTGATCGAGACCATCTCCGTCGTGACCTATGACGAGGAAAAGATGGGCGAGGCCAACGTCATCAAGAAAGCCGAGGCCGCCGGTGATGGCGAGGGCTTCGTGATCATTGATGACCTGGTGGATTCGGGCGTGACCGCCCAGCTCGTGCGCAAGCTGCTGCCCAAGGCGGTGTTTGCCTGCCTTTACGCCAAGCCTGCCGGCCGCCCCGTTACCGACCTGTTCGTGGTCGAGGTGCCGCAGGATACGTGGGTGCTCTTCCCGTGGGATACGGCGCCGCTGTTCATTCCGCCGCTGGCCAGCAAATCGGTCGAGAAAGCCTGACCCCTTCCTGCCACTGCGGCCCATTACACGACGTGTTGTTCGCCGCCCCTGCCTGCCCCGCTTGCCCGAGGCTGGCGGGGGCGGTATTTTTTTTGCAAGAATGTGCTTGCCAGAATGGCCCTTGCCCCATAGGTTCCCGCTCGTGGTCGCGGGGCGTGGCGCAGCCTGGTAGCGCGCGTGTTTTGGGTACACGAGGCCCCCGGTTCGAGTCCGGGCGCCCCGACCATATCCAGGGAGTGACAATGCTCATGCGAGCCCGGATTTACAGGCAATCAAAACCCGCTGGCCAGTCTGGCCAGGCCATGACCCATACATGGGTGCTGGATTACGGGCAGAACCGCCCCCGCCATGTCGATTCCCTCATGGGCTGGACTGGCAGCACCGATACGCCATCGCAACTGCAGCTCCAGTTTCCTGACCAGGACAGCGCCATTGCCTATGCCACCACGCAGGGCATTGCGTATGATATCGAGATCCCCGCCCCGCGCCACCGCAGGCCACAGGCCTATGCCGATAATTTCCGGTATGACCGGATACAGAACTGGACGCATTAGGCGCGATCTGGCACAAGAGCAGGCTCGCGCCCTTAGCTCAGTTGGATAGAGCAACAGCCTTCTAAGCTGTGGGTCGCTGGTTCGAATCCAGCAGGGCGCGCCAGATTTCAATGACTTAGCGGCTTAAAAGTTTGCAGGTGGTTTGCAGTGCACCATGGCTCATCCGGCCCCGTTTTGCAGGGCGATCATCAAAGCTGTCCGCAAAAACTTCATTCTTAGCTTAGAGGCTGTTTGAAAAGTCAGGCTCAATAATATCCTGAAATAGGAAAAGTTTTTGGTGAAGCTTTTTCCAAAAATCTTCAGAAGATGTCGTCTTTTTGAAAAAAGGCGACACCCGAAAGCTTTTCTTATTTTTTATCAATGATTTGTTTTCAAACAATCTCTTATAATGCAGCCTGCCTTCCATACACAGCGACGGCAGGCAAATAAAAAGGCCCGGGAACAATCCGGGCCTTTCTGTTTTATCAGGGTCAGTTGGAGCTGTTCTGGTCACCACGACCTTCGCCACCATGACCACCCCAGCCACGATGTTCGCCACCGCGACCTTCACCGCCACCATGGCCGCCCCAACCGCCATTCTGACCACCCTGCTCGCCACCGCGGCCTTCACCGCCACCATGGCCACCCCAGCCGCCATTCTGGCCACCCTGCTCGCCACCGCGGCCTTCACCGCCGCCATGGCCGCCCCAGCCGCCATTCTGGCCACCCTGCTCGCCACCACGGCCTTCACCGCCACCATGGCCACCCCAGCCGCCATTCTGGCCACCCTGCTCGCCACCACGGCCTTCACCGCCGCCGTGGCCGCCCCAGCCACCACGATGCTCGCCACTTTCATTGTGGTTCGAACCATCGAACTGGGCGTGAGCCGCAACCGGCAGGGCAGCACCAAGAGCAAGGGCCAGTACAAATGCGCGTTTCATAATCATTCCTTTACATCGGCATATTGACCCCCAAGACATTGGACTGCGCCGTTATGAATAAAAGGGAAGATCGTGTAACAAAGAGAATCATATCCTCTCGCTGCAATTCAAAATTATTCAGGACTTGAAAAATACACCAAGAACTATTGCTTGCATCATTCTTACATTTACAATGTTAATATATATCATATATTCATTTTTATAACACAAAGCAGCCTGACGGGGCATTCCCCACAGAGCATATATTGTAATTCATCAAATATTTCATGATTTTAGCCATGAAGAATGAAAGCGCGACAGCCCCGACCGTCAGGATGGATGGTCGATCGTGATCGGGGCTGCCATCGCCAGGACACGCATGCTTCTGGCGACAGGCATTTATGCGGAAAATATTCCTAAAAAACTGATAATCAGTCTCGATTCCATCCTTTATTAAAAAAACTGCTTCCCTAGGCAAAGGCGTCAGTTTTTTAACAAATATAGATTTCCTCAAGGTTTTTTAAAAAATCATCCCTGAAAACGCCCTTATCGGCGCGGGCTACTGCCTGCACGCGCTTTGGGAACAGCCCTTAAACTTCAATGCAGGCGAAATGTAACCGGCAGCAGGACATGCGTGCCCGCCAGCGCGTGCCCCTGCGCGGTGCACTGCACCTTGCGCGCGGCGGCGAGGGCCGTACTGTCCAGGTCGTCATAGCCGGTGCTGGATTTCAGGCTGACCTGCGCCACCTGCCCCTCACTGCCCAGAACGACATCAACCATCGCATTGCCTTCCTCATGCATGTGACGGGCCATGGCCGGGTAACGCCAGGCGGGGGGCTTACAATGGGGCGCGGCTGGCGCTGCTGCCGTCTGCGCCATGCCGGGCGCACCCGCTCCGTTCTGCGTTGCCGCAGGGGCTGACCCGACAGGTGCGGCGGTGCTGGAGCGGGCGGGGAGCGGAGCAGACGATGGCCGGGGCCGCGCGGCAGCATGCACATCTGGCGTTACGGCAGGCCGCATGGCAACAGGCGGCGTGGCCATGGCTTTTGGCTGTGGCTGTGGCTGTGGCTGTGGCTGTGGCTGTGGCTGTGGCTGTGGCTGTGGCTGTGGCTGTGGCTGTGGCTGTGGCTGTGGCTGTGGCTGTGGCGTAGCCGCCATGGGGGGCGGAGCAACCCCTGGCCGGTCAAAAAAGACCTGGATGCTGTTTTTTTCAGCAGGCGGCGCGGGCACGGGCGTGCGGGCGGGCAGCAGCCACGCGGCAATCAGGCCGTGGCCCAGCACGGCGGCCATAATGGCCCAGCACGCAAGCCGCCGCCCCCGCCGCCAGCCTGTGGGGCCGGTTGGCGTGACAAGAATCCTGCCTGCCGTTCTGTCCTGCTGCTGCACACTTCCATCCATTGGGGCATGGGCGCGGGCTGCCTTGTCATTTGACAAAAAGCCCCCGACCTCCGAGAACACTCTCCTGTTACCGCCTTATCTTACAACCGCAAAGAACCTGTCCATCATGGGCCAAGCCCGCCACCCCTTCATGCATGACATGCCTGTGATCCGCTGGGTCATGGTGCTGTGCGCGTGCCTGGGGCTGTGGGGCCAGTTGCTGGTTGAAAGCCGCAGCCTGCCCGGCGAACTGCCGCGCGGCACCATCATGCGGCTGACGGGAATCGATATTGCCCCCGTCACCACGCGGGCGGACCGACACGCCACGCCGCCGCATCACCACATGGTGATGGCGGATGGACCAGCCACCCACCAGCATGGTGATACGGCCCCCCACGGCCACGACCATGCCGAAGGCTGCCCGCTCTGCCCGCTCCTGCACCTGCCTGCCCTTGCGCTGGTGGTTCTGCCCTTCCTGCCCCTGCCACCCATGGCATGGGCCACCCACCGGCATGAGCCCCGCCAGCCCCGCGCGCCCCCTCCCATTACGCTGGGGCTGCCCCCGGCCTGCGGGCCACCTTCCATCTCCTGAACCCACGCACTGCCGCAGGCCCTTACGGGCGTGCGCGTTTTTCGTTTTCCTGTTCAGGACATGAAAAGTGACTTCCATGAAAAAAACGGCCGCCCCCCTCGTGGTGGCCGCAGGCGGCTGCATGCTGGCAGCCTCCCTGCACCCTCTGGGCGCGCGCGCCCAGACAACCGTAACCCTGCCCGGCCTCTCGATCGAGGACACGGCGGATAACACCCCCATGGGCGATCGCCTGCTCTCGGCGGCGTCTCCTTCCGCCACGCAGCGAACGGCGGCCAGCCTGAGCAGCCCCGATGCCGCCAGCCTGTTCCGCAACCAGCCCGGCGTCAGCACATATTCCGCAGGCGGGCTTGCCGCGCTGCCCGTGCTCAACGGCATGGCCGATGACCGCGTGGCCACCGTGGTCGATGGCGTGCGCATCGCCTCGGGCTGCCCCAATCACATGAACCCTGCCCTGTCCTTCATCGATCCCGATAGCGTGGACACCGCCACCGCCATCGCGGGCATAACACCCGTGAGCATGGGTGGCGACAGCACCGGCGGCACGATCGATGTCGAGCGCAAGGACCCCCAGTTCGCCAGACATGGCAAGGTGCTCGTGACCGGCCATGTCACCGGCACCTATCGCAGCAATGGCGGCGGGTATGGCGCATCGGGCAGCCTGACGGTGGCGAATGACACGTTCAGCCTGCGCTATAACGCCTCCTACGCGCAGGCGGGCGATTACAGGGGCGGCGGCGATGCGGGGCTGGTGCGCTCGACAAGCTACCTGACCTACAACCACGCCGTGACCTTTGGCGTGCACAAGGGCAACCACCTGCTGGCGCTGACCTTTGGCCAGCAGGACACCCCGCATGAGGGTTTCGCCAACCAGTACATGGACATGACGAACAACCGCTCCACCTTCGTCAACGGCAAATATCTCGGTACGTTCGACTGGGGCGAACTCGAGGCGCGTGGCTACTGGCAGCGTGAGGACCACGCGATGGACTTCCTGCCCGACCGCGCCAAGACAACCCACATGCCCATGAACACCAATGCCCGCATGGCAGGCTACAGCATCAAGGCCACGATCCCGCTGGCAGAAGGCCAGACCCTGCGGCTGGGCAGTTCGTTCGACCATTCCGGGCTCAATGACTGGTGGCCGCCGGTTGCGGGCAGCATGATGATGGGGCCGGACACCTATCACAGCATCAATAACGGCCACCGCGACCGGCTGGGCCATTTTGTGGAATGGGAGGCTGCCTGGACCCCGCGCGTGACCACACTGCTGGGCTTTCGCAATGATCTGGTCATGATGAATACCGGCCCGGTTTCGGGCTACTCGTCCACCATGAGCATGATGAACATGGCCAACATCAACGCGGCCAATGCCTTCAACACCACCGACCGGGGCCGGACGGACGTGAACTTCGACGTGACGGCGCTGGTGCGCTGGAAGCCGCGCCGCGACCTGACCATCGAGGGCGGCTACGCCCGCAAGACCCGCTCGCCCAACCTGTATGAGCGCTATGCCTGGGGGCGCTCGGCCATGGTCACGAGCATGATCAACTGGTTTGGTGATGGCAACGGCTACGTGGGCAACCCCGACCTCAAGCCCGAGGTGGCCAATACCGCCTCCATTACCGCCGACTGGCATGACCCCGATGGCGACCGCTGGGACCTCAAGATCCAGCCTTACTACACCTACACCCACGACTACATAAACGCCTACCGCATTGCCAGCGCGGGGCTGTTCAGCACGCTGGGCTTCACTAACCACAATGCACAGAGCTACGGCATCAACGGATCAGGCAATTACCGGCTGTGGCAGAATGCCCGCTTTGGCCGGGGCGAGATCGTGGCCAACCTCAACTGGGTGCGCGGGCAGGACCTGACCAACGGCGCGGGCCTGTACCACCAGATGCCCACCAACGGCAGCGTCACGCTTAACGAACGGTGGAAGAACTGGAGCGGCCGGGTCGAGATGACTTTCGTCAAGGCCAAGGACACGGTGGACTGGGTGCGCAACGAACCCCGCACCCCCGGCTATGCCCTGCTGGGGCTGGGCGGGCAGTATCACTGGCGCTACATGACGCTCGATGCCAGCATCGACAACGTGCTGAACCAGAAATACGAGCTGCCGCTGGGCGGCTGGGCGCTGGCCGATTATGCCGCCACCGGGAGCCTGCGGGCCCTGCCCGGCATGGGCCGGTCGTTCAATGTGAGCCTGACGGCAAGCTTCTGATAACCGGGGCGGGGCGGGGCATCAGCCGCGCGTCCCGCCTTTGCCGCCCTGCGTTTCCACCGTGGCGGGCGGCGGCGGCGCGCGACCGGGCGCCATCTGGCCAAACCAGGCCAGCACCGGGCGCAGGCAGATGGCAAACATGATCCCTCCCGCCACGACACCTGCCGCCGCCGCTCCCTCCAGCCGCCATAGCCGGGTCATGCCATAAACCAGCGGCAGGTAGGTCAGGGTTACGATGATGCGGGCCCTGAGCACGCGCGAGACCTGTCCGATCACGGTCAGCAGCGGCTCGAGCGGCACGATGCCCAGACCCAGCACGGCACTGCCCAGCATAAGCATGATAAGGTGGCGGCCCCCATGCCAGTGCACATGCAGCATCCATGTCAGCAGGATGTTGCCCATCAGCACCGCAACACCCATGAGCACTATGGAAAAACCGCCAATCGTCAGGAACAGCTGCATGGTCACGCGCTTGATGCCGTACCAGTCCTGTTTGTCACGCAGGCGGATGAATTCGGGATAGAGGGCCGGCACCATGAGCTGCGCGGGCTTGGCAATACCCTCGCCAATCTGACGCGAAACGCGATAGACGGCAGCATCGGCCGGGCCAAGCAGGCCACCCACCAGCAGCGTGCCGAACTGGTTGAAAACCGAACTCAGCACATGGTTGCCGCTCGTGGAAAGGGTGAAACGCCATATGCCCGGCGCGTCGCCTTCCGCCAGGCGAGCAAACGGGTTGAAGCGGATGCCGCCCACGCGCCGCAGTTGCAGCAGACCCAGCGCCGTGCTGGTGAGAAACATGGTCAGCTGCGTCATGCTCCACACCAGCAGGTAATAATCCAGCCCCATATGGTACAGGAAGCCCAGCCCCGACCCCACGGTGCGCACCATCGTGCCCGACAGGTCAACCAGCATGTTCAGCCAGAAGGAATTGCACAACCGGAACACACCCGCCGACCAGGAAAAATTCATGAATGCGATGGTGGTCATATACACCATGGCCGCGCCCTGGTCCGCCGCAGGCCAGCCCATGGCGGTGCCGAACAGCGCCACCCCCAGCGTGCCCACCAGCCAGCCAACACCGCCACTGAGGTAATCGGCACGCACGCAGAACGCCAGCACGCGTGAGAACTGCGCGCGCCGCCCGTTGGTGAACGGCTCGGTGCCATAATGCAGCAGCGGCTGCCATGACTGCAGGTGCGTGGCGGTCGAGATCGCCACGCCGAACGCAGTGACCAGCATGAGCACGCCAAAGCGCGACAGCCCCAGCGCCCGCACCGCCCAGGCGATGTAGAGGAAGCTGCATATGGCGTTGGTCGCGCGCCCTGCGATCAGGAATCCCGTATTGCCAAAAATACGTTTGAGCGCATTGCCTGATTCAGTCGCCATGGGCCACCACACGCACAGATACCCGCGCCCGGTGCAAAACCGGACACGTTCCTACAGAACAACAGGAGGAAACGATGGCGCAGGCTCCCTTGGTTCAATAACGGTCACCGGCCGGAAGGGGCATCCGGGCGGGCCACGCGGGGCACTCTAGTGCGCCCGGCCCCCGCGGGCTAGTCCCCGCCCGCACTGATTGCGACTGCGAGGCAACCGGAACACACGCCAGCGCCCAGCCCATGGCCATGAACAGCCACCCCGCCGTGGGCTGGGTCAGGAACGAGCTTGTTGACTGGAACGGCCAAAGCACCACCACGCATGTCACTGCCAGCATCAGCCGCTGCGGGTCGCGCATGGCCGTTGCCGCAGCCACGCCGCGCCACGCCCGCGCCAGCACGCACGCGGCAAAGGCAGCAAACAGCACCATGGCCGGCACGCCCCCCATGGTGCCCATGAGCAGGTAAAAGTTATGCGGATGCAGGTTGCACCCCACGGCCGCTCCATGCACGCCCTCGCTCACCCCGAGCCATGGCAGGCCATGAAAATACGCCGGATCGGGACAGGCGGACCGGAACCCGTCAAACCCCAGTCCGAACAGGGGATGGCGCTCGATCATCACACCCGCGCGGATGAACAGCATGCCATACGGGCTATCGGCAAAGCCCTGCATGTGCGCCACGAAGTTGAGCACCAGCTTGTGATAGGCCTGCGGCGCCAGCAGCGGCGACAGGGCCACGGCCCCCGCCCCCAGCACGACCGTCGCCCCCACCACGGCGCGCAGGCGCGGCACCAGCAGGCCGCACAACCCCATGGCCAGCAGCAGGCGCAAAAGTGGCATGCGCTGGGCAATCAGCACCATGGTCACCACCAGCCCCGCCAGCAGCACCCCGGCCACGAGCCGCCCCCGCGCGCCCTCACGCCGCGAGAGGTCAATGACCAGCGGGAACAGGCCCGGCAACGCCGTCATGACCAGCGCGTGCCCCGCGCGCGGGGCCCATAACGGACCGAGCAGCGCGCCATCCGCCCACCGTCCGTACCCCATGAAATTGCGCCCGCACAGATATTGCTGCCAGCACCCCGCCACCAGCCACACGGCCACCGCCCCATAAGCCCGGGCCAGCACCCGGCGCGTGCGGGGATCGGGCAGGATCCAGCTCTGGAGGGCGGCGATAAAGATAAAATACCGCACGAACGCTGCCGCCTGTGTCACGCCATGCCCCGCAAGAAGGGAGGCCAGCACGATCTGCGCCCACAAAAGCCCGGCCGCCGCCACCCAGCCCTGCCGCAGCCAGCCCCAATCCCGCCACAGCAGGCAGTGGGCCGCAAACAGGACCGCCACGGTGGTCATGACAATTTCCGCAGGCGCCAGGGCATAAAGCAGCAGCAGCGGCATGGGGATGACCAGCCCGATGGCGATCCGCCGCATCCATTGCTCACCGTGATGCATTCACCCTGCCCATCATGCCTGTGTCCGCGCCCGGTGTATCGCACCGGCCTGCGGAAAACAAAATGGATCGCACGCTCTCCACCCTCAGGTTCCGCATTGCATGCCATGCCGCCTGCACAAACTCCCGCCCGCCTGCCGCGTTCAGCCGATATTCACCGGAGGTCACGATGCGCCTGATCCCCTGCTCCCTTGCCGCTCTGGCCATGATCCTGTCGCTTGGCGGCTGTGTTGGTCCCGATCCGGCACGCCATAATGATGAGGGCATGCAAGCCCCCGCACCCCCGAGCGTCAGCCGTTCGGCGCACGCTGACAGCAGGCCGTGATAAAATTTTAGGGTGTCGACTTTTTCCCGAAAAAGTAGCGTTTTCCGAAGCTTTTTGGAAAAAGCTTCGCCAAAAATTTCTTCTGGATGAAGAATCCCGGTTTGTAAGGAAGGCTTTTTTCAGACGCCATGATGTATGTACTGTATCGCGGGGGATGCGGCCCATCATATAGACCACGATGATGCTTATCATCTGCCCCCTTTTTGGCTAAGGGACGAATCATGAGCAAAGACACACCGAATCTTCTCTCGCCCAGCCCGGTCTACAAGCCCTTCCGCTACCCCTGGGCGTATGAGGCATGGCAGACCCAGCAGCAGTTGCACTGGCTGCCCGAGGAAATTCCCCTCGGCGATGACGTGAAGGACTGGAACAACAACCTGTCCGAAACCGAGCGTTATCTGGTCACCCAGATCTTCCGGCTGTTCACCCAGCAGGATACCGAGGTCGAGAACGCTTACATCGACCTGTACATGCCCCGCTTCAAACCAACTGAAGTGCGGATGATGCTCTCGGCGTTTACGAACATGGAAAGCATCCATCAGGCCGCCTATTCCCACCTGCTCGACACCATCGGCATGCCGGAGACGGAATACGCAGCCTTCCTCGAATATGAGGAAATGGCCGCCAAGCATGAGTTCCTCAAGCGCTTCAACATGGAGGACCACTACAACACGGCGCTCTCCATGGCCGTATTCGCCGGCTTTACCGAGGGGCTGCAGCTTTTTGCATCCTTCGCCATGCTGCTCAACTTCCCGCGCCATAACCTGATGAAGGGCATGGGCCAGGTCGTGACATGGTCGGTGCGCGACGAGAGCCTGCACGTTGAATCCATCACGCGCCTGTTCAAGACCTACATGCAGGAGTTCGGCCACCAGATCGACAAGCCTGCCGTGGCCGCCGCCATCCATACCGCCTGCCGCGAGATCGTGACCAACGAGGACCGCTTCATCGACCTCGCCTTCCGCATGGGGCCGGTACAGGGGCTGAGCGCCGACGAGGTCAAGCAGTATATCCGCTTCATCGCCAACCGCCGCCTGATCGGCCTCGAACTCGACCCGATCTATGACGTGCCGAGCAATCCGCTACCGTGGATTGACGAGATGATGAACGCGGTGGAGCACACCAACTTCTTTGAAAACCGCGCCACCGAATACAGCCGCGGCGCGACGCAGGGCACGTGGGACGAAGCCTTCGCCTGAGGTCCCGCGCCGCGGCCATTTGATTGACCTGGCTTATGGGCCTACACCCGCCCGTGAAGCCACCAGGGAGACTGAAACGATGAAAATCAGCGCACGCAACCAGATTGCAGGCACGATTACGGGCATTACCAAGGGTGCGACCACATCGCATGTCACGATTGATGTGGGTGGCAACACCATTACCGCCTCGATTACAAATGAAGCCGTGGCCGATCTGAACCTGAAGGTTGGTGAAAAGGCGACCGCCATCATCAAGGCATCTGATGTGATGGTGGGCGTCTGACCCCCTTTCCTGTTTCCGGGCCATCCGCAGGATGGCCCGGTTATCGGTCCTGAATATGTCGAGACAAATGCGGAAAACGGCCCCATGTCCTATACGCCTGAAGACATTGAACGGCTGGCCAGAAAGATCTTTCACCTGCACTACCCGGACCGGCAATGGGCCATCGGCGCAGCTCCCCACGCCGCCACGCTGGAAGAGCAGGAACGCTTCCGCACCCTGGCTCATGAACAGTTATCGGGCCTGCATCCGTATTAGGTCAGCCGGAATGGCGACGCACAGAAGTGCTATCGGGTCAAACAGGTCCGATAACAGGAACTGTGCAGGAAAACCGGGATGCGGAGAGCTCTTTCATCTGTAGAGCTGCATGAAGCGGCATGGCGGATCGACCCCCCACATTTCACCCTGATGCACGGGCAGGCTCCATTCCCCACCTACTTTTTCCAATATTTCCAGAAATATTTATCGATCATTTACTCTGCATAAAAAAACAATACATCTCCATTTATTTTTTATTTATGAAATTTTATCAGAATATATGAAATTATATTGGAGTTTTGTCTATAAATACGATGAATAAGACTTTTATAAATACCACCTCATAATTAATAACTATTATGTACTGAACATAAATAAATTATTGCGTAATAACTGTTATAGACACCTAAATTACGGTATTATTAAAAATTAATCCCCATAACTATTAATGAATATGAAATTTATTAAAAATTCAACATGACAGATTCAAATAAATCACCCACTTGGCGCCACGAAAAATCTGAGGGGCTTGACGTGCCCCCCTTTTTGTTACCACTCAAAAGGAGAGTTCCCGTTTTTTATGGCTTTGGGTTGATGGGATGACAAGTGTCTCGGGGGCATGGCTGAGAGACGTGAACAGCGTCTCGTTGAGGCATTCATCCCTCAACCGGCCGTTGAAACTTTCGACAAAGCCGTTCTGTTGCGGTTTCCCGGGGGCGATATAGTGCCATTCAACCTTCATCTCACCGGCCCATTTCAGGATGGCATGGGATGTGAACTCCGTACCGTTGTCGCTGACAATCATGAGGGGTTTGCCATATCGTTCCACCAGGGCCGTCAGTTCCC
>NZ_NIRT01000049.1 GCF_003207795.1 Komagataeibacter nataicola
ATGGTTGCCGTCAGCGGTGACTGGGCAACGCCACAGAAATAGGCAGCCATACCCAGCAGTACAACGCCTCCAGGCGACGTATGAGGCAGAAACTGCTCGACCCATCCTCCCATTCCTGCACCGATAGCAAGGGAAGGTGCAAACATACCGCCAGGAATACCAGAGCAGAAAGTAATAAGCATGGAGATATACTTCAGAAGAAAGAAAGATGCAGGATAATGAAGGCTTCCATCCACTATTCCACGGGCCTGCAGATAACCTGTACCATAAGTCGCACCATCTGATGCCAGCCCGATCAGAGCCAGCAACAAGCCGCATAACGCTATGAATACAAGAGGAAATCGACGAGAAAACCGGCCAAGAAAAGCTGGTAGACCTTTTGAAAGGCGGATGACAAGGCGAGCGAAAATCCCCCCCGCCAATCCGCCGCTTACACCACATACCAGAACGGCCAGCCATGCGCGTCCTACCGGAATAAAAACATTCGTCCGACCAAAATATGTATAGTTCCCCAACAGGGCAATTGCCGTAATCCCCGAAAAGATAATGACAGTCAGTGTACGTCCTGACGCCTTCTGTTCAAAGGAGTGTGCCAATTCTTCAATCGCAAAAACAACACCGGCAAGAGGCGTATTAAAAGCAGCTGCCATTCCAGCAGCACCACCTGCGAGGATCATACCATGCCTAGTGACATTATTATGCTGCCCCATTGCACGCGAAAATGCATGCATGATGGAAGCGCCGATCTGGACACTAGGTCCTTCACGACCGATCGAGGCACCACAGATAAGACCCAAGCATGTCATCAGAATCTTACCCAGCGCAATGCGCAAGGTCAGAATCCGGTCCACAAGCACGAAATTATGCATATGTAGGGTTGCGATTGTCTGGGGAATTCCTGACCCCTGAGCACCATTGAACAATAGGCGTGTCAGCCAAGAAATGGCAACCAGCCCTAGCGGTGCAATCACCAGCATGGACCACGGGTTTCTGGTAACAATGTGATAACGCAGCTCGGCTGCCCAATCCCCAAGATGGGCAAAAATTACGGAGATGATGCCAATCAGCACGGCCCCGGTACAATACATGATGGTTCGATGCCACTTTAGGGTCCTGACCCGCGCCAGGCGCCGCATCCGACGGGCCCGCCTGGAACGGGTAGTAGCTATGGAAGCCTCATTGTCGTTCTGGGCTACGCCGGGATAGAATAAAGGGGACATACTGACCATGGAAAAGAATTTTCAAATTACGGAAAGTTCAGAAAACAGACCAACCACAAATTTTTCCAGAATGCACGGAAGATCTGGACGTGGTCGATCAGGAAATGGACGGACTTAGACCGGCACAGCCTCTACCAAAAATGACGGTCAAAGAAACCTCTCTCCTGCATGTGGACTTGTAACGGTTTTGTGCCGGTCCTTTGAGCGTTTTAAGCTCGTATCAGGAGACCGACGAGACCATGAAGCATACGGAAGATTTCAAGCGCGAGGCCGTAAGGATCGCGTTGAGCCGTGGGCTGGCACGCACGCGTGTTGCGGCCGATCTGGGTATTGGCAAATCCACCCTGGTGAAATGGATAGTGGATTATCGTCCGGGCGAGCCGGCATCTGAGGAGCAGGCTGATCTGGCCCGCGAGAATGAACGTCTGCGTGAAGGGCGTATCCCACAGGACTGGCAGGACAAACCCTCAAAGCTGTCCCATAAAGATCGTCATGCACGCTGAACACTGAAGTTTACCAAAGCGAAGCGTCAGGATGATGGAACAATAGGAAGTCAGGCAGAGTCCATTGCCGTTACGTCACGCTACGACCTATCTGCTGCCAGATGTCAATATTCTTGGCGCGCTAATGATAAAAACATTTTGCTCAGTGTGGCCATTTTGAGTTACCTCGCCTCAAATGCTTACTGACGGTAAAATTGGAAAATACGTTCTGCTTAATGGATATATCCATTCTTTGGTACCACGAAAGCGGACATTCTGTCGTCCCCCCAAGGCCGCCTGTCTGCTCAGTAATATGAAGCAGACAGGCGGTAGTCGCCTACATCTCGGATAGGGAAGACCAGTCAGGCTATCTCAGATAGCGGACCATCGCCGGTTTTTCTTGACGTAGGGGACAGGAGCGGCCAGCGGTGAAGGCATGGATACCATCAGCCTCCTCGCTTTGCTTCTGACGCTCTCGGCAGGGTTCAGCATTCTCAATCACCACACGTTTCGCCTGCCTGTGACGATCGGCGTGCTGGTCTTCTCATTGCTGGCTTCCCTGCTGGTCATGATCCTGAATCCGTTGATACCGGCCTATGACCTTCAGGCTCTCCCACGATCTGTTCTCGGAGCCATCAATCTTCCCACGGCCCTCCTGAATGGCGCGCTGTCCCTGCTTCTGTTTGCCGGGTCCACGCAGGTAGATGTCAGGCATCTCCGCGCAAAGCTTGCCTCCGTGACTGCTCTCTCTGTTCTGGGAACCGTTCTGGCTGTTGCCTTTCTGGCGATCGCGGCATGGTACGTATTTCCTCTGCTGGGTCATGCCATTCCTTTCACGTGGTGCATCGTCCTTGGGGCGATCCTCGCGCCAACTGATCCTGTTTCGGTTGTCGGCATGCTGAAACGTCTAGGACTACCAGCCCCCCTTCAGGCCGTTTTCGCAGGTGAGAGTCTGTTTAATGACGGCGTGGGTGTGGTGATTTTTGGCGTCACGATAGGATTGGCGACCGGGGACAGTCAGGGAGTAACCGCCTCCGAGATTGCGCTGAGTTTTTGCCGCGAGGCGATCGGTGGCGGTCTATTGGGCGCACTGACCGGATGGATTGCACTCCGTGTGCTTAAGGGACAGCGGGATCCGCATATCGATCTGCTGACGTCGCTGGCTCTTGCGACCGGAACCTTCAGCATTGCCAACCAGCTTGGCATGTCGGGTGCGATTGCCGTCGTCGTGGCGGGACTGTGCTTTGGAACAAGCTATAGCCATTCCGTTTTCGATGAGGCATCGCGAAAGGAACTCGATATCGCATGGACGCTCATTGACGAGGTGCTGAACGTCGTGCTGTTCATGTTGATCGGCTTTGAAATCCTCGAGATCAGGCCGCATCTGTTTACGGTAATGGCGACACTTGCCGTGATCCCGCTGTCTGTTGCCGTGCGGGCATTGAGCGTGCTGTTTTCAACGCTTCCGGTTCACCTCAGGCAATGGGAGCGGGGCCGTGTTCTTGGTATCCTGACCTGGGGCGGTCTGCGTGGCGGTATCTCGGTTTCGCTGGCGCTTGGATTGCCGACCGGAGACTTGCGCGAGCTGCTGCTGCCTGTCTGTTACGGCGTGGTGGTGTTTACGATAATTGTGCAGGGGCTAACCATGGAGCGGGTTGCCCGCAAACTCTATCCGTCCTCTACGCTTGGACCGCAATAATACGGCTCTGATTATTTGAAGGGTAGCGCCGCAAGGAGGAAAGTAATGGCATATTTGTCATGTTTTTCAACGGATAACCGACCTTCCGTTTACTTCCCTTTCTTCCATATGAATTAGGTTAGTCTTAAACAGACTATAGTTATATTGGGACAAACCGGAGCCACGGTGTATCAAGGGTTGCATGGTGGTTTTTCCGGGAGGGTTCAAATGGGACAACGCGCGGTCATCTATTGCCGGGTTTCCACGGCCGATCAGTCCTGCGCGCGCCAGAAGGATGAGCTGAAGCGGTTTGCTGAACGCGCGGGCTATGAAGTGCTGGACGTTTTCATGGAGACCGGCTCTGGCGTTCGGGTGGATCGGGCCGAACGTCGAAAGGTCATGGCACTGGCCCAGGCCCGTGAAATTGACGCCATTCTAGTGACGGAGCTGTCCCGCTGGGGACGCTCGACCATTGATCTCATCTCTACGCTTCAGGAGCTGGAGAGCTATCGTGTTTCCCTGATCGCTATAACGGGGATGACGTTCGACCTGGCGACACCACATGGACGAATGCTGGCGACGGTTCTGGCTGGGATTGCTGAGTTCGAGCGGGATCTGATCAGCGAGCGGGTGAAGTCTGGTCTGGCTGCTGCCAGGGCACGCGGGAAGGTTCTCGGCCGACAGAAAGGAGAGCGGCCGAAGTCTGACCGTCTGGCTCCGAAGGTTCTGGCGCTGGTGGGGGAAAAGCGGAGTTATCGGTGGATCGCCCGCGATCTGGGAATCAGCAAGAACACTGTTGCTGCCATTGTGCAGAGAGATAAGGTGAGGTCTTCTCTTCCCTCGTAGAAAGTGTATACAGGTATAAGATTATACGTGTAGAGGTGTAGCATGAAGGTTCTTGCTGTTCTTTCACAGAAGGGCGGTGTCGGAAAAACGACGCTTGCAACCTGTCTCGCTGTCGCGGCTGAGCAAGCGGGGAAGGTTGTTGCTATTATTGATTTGGACCCACAGGCGACAGCCTCTTTCTGGAAAGACGTACGCCAGCTCGATACACCGGCTGTGGCTTCAATTCAGCCGATACGTTTGCCTGCAATGCTCAAAGCCTGCGCGGATGCGGGTACTGATCTTGTGATTATCGACGGAGCTGCTGTTGCGCGTGATGTAGCTTATGAAGCGGCGCGGCATGCTGACTTCGTTCTCATTCCGACGAAGACGGCCGTGTTCGATACAATGAGTATGACACACACATTGGATGTGGTTCGTCAGCTCGATAAAGCGTTCGCTGTCGTTTTAACTTTTGTGCCCCCCCAAGGGCAGGAGACAGGGGATGCCATTAAGGCCGTGACCGAATTGGGGGCAACGGTCTGTCCGGTGACAGTAGGAAACCGCAAGGCATTTTTCCGTGCACAGGCGGCGGGACAGGCTGTGCAGGAATTCGAAGTACATGGGCCAGCAGCAAACGAAATTAAGCGTTTATACGAGTATACAGATATACAATTATACAAAAATCGGGAGGTAGTGTGATGGCAAAAAGCAATACGCTACAAGCGATGCTTGATCGCGCCAAAGGTAGTGGTGAGGCAATGCCAGCCCCTGCTCCGAAGCCAGATATATCATCCCGTAAACCTACGCTGAATGGTCGTAAGGGGACCAAGTTGATCGGTGGGCACTTTTCTCCTGAAGTCAGCACCCAGCTTCGTATTATAGCGGCCGAAGAGGGGACGACGGTTCAGAGTTTGCTTGGAGAAGCACTGGACGATCTGTTTGTGAAGAAAGGACGAAGCAGGATCGTTAGCGGATAAGTATACATTTATACGCGTATACAATTATACACGTAGGCTGTGTCTAGCGTATAGGGTTGCGTTTGTGTCGGTTGCGGCAGAATCCGACAAATGCGGCGCTGGGGTTTTGCAACTCTGGTTGTCCGCTATCATTCCACCATGACACCCATTCATCATAGAGTGCGTAGACATCATATCCTGGAGCAACTCCTCTAGCGTCATGGAAACCCTCGGGATCGACAAATGGTCTCTGGAGCTTTGGCTCTATTACCTTGACGGTGTCCATCGTTTCCCGATTTCGGAAAGTAACAGTGTTGCTGTTTATTTCGACAGCATAATCAGGCAAGTGGTTATTGATTGCCAAGTCACGGAGCATTGAGCGAAATACGCGAATATGGCTACTGGCCCCCGTTTTTTTCTGTAAAATTTCTATAGAAACAACCCATTTTTCCTGAGCACCACAATGCTTGCGTGCAAGTTCGTATATTCTCCGTTCAAGTGGTTTGCGTAAACGGAAATAATCGCGATGTAATGTCAGTACACTTCGGCCTTCGATCATTCTGAATAGCCATTCGGACAGCGTTACCTTAATTTCGGACATTTGTCCGGAATTGGTCTTACGGACAATTCGCCATTCATTGATAAGGCCAAAGCCTTCGGTGATTTCTTCTCCATCAGCTTTGATGTTGGTGGTGATCCGTGTGCCTGCTAATCGCTCAAACGCGCTCCGAAGCCGCTTATAGCCATCACCATCGGTTTGACGGTTGGTCCACACCAATAAATCGCGTGCGGTAAGGTGGAGAGTTCGATTTGGCTGCTCACCTTGATTCATTTTCGCGATAAGCTGCGAAATGCAATAGATAAGGATATCCTTGTCATGGATCGTCGCGAGCCCTTTGACGCTCGGAACGATCTCAACTGTATTGCCATTGTGCTCGTATCGGAAAATGCGTCGATCAGGTTTAGTGGCAAGCGAAAAAATTGGATGTTCCATCGAGGCCATATCATCTTTGGGGATGGCATCAAGGACATCACAAATAAAAAGATCTGGTGTCGGATATCGTTCCGGAAGTAAAACTGAACGTCCATCAACATTCGGGGTTTCACTGACAGTAAGTGCCAGTTCGGGGTTTCGTTGACGGGTTGCTTTGATTCGGGGTTTCATTGACGATCAGTTTAGGTTCGGGGTTTCATTGACGCAAGAGCTAGATTCGGGGTTTCGTTGACGCAGATTCGGGGTTCTGGAGTCACTAGATTCGGGGTTTCGTTGACGAAAGTTGTCCCAAAACACTGTTTTTATATTTTATTTTCAGTCAGTTATGTGTTTGTGGAAAACCCTTAACACTACTCTTAACACATAAATTAACACTCTAAGCCTGTGGGTAACTTTTCATTCTCTGTAATTTTCAGTCAAATTGCCTCCAAGCACCGCCTCTTGGGGGCTACGCCCCCGCCGGCTCGCGGCCTACGGCCGCCCCAATCGCGCTATGCGCGATCTCCCACCCGGCATCCCCCTGCTCGCCCTTTCAGGGCTGCGCTAAACGGACACGCCTACGGCGCAAAATCATAATCTGACGATGCCTTCCCGCATCGTCTCTCCACCAGCACCTTCCATTCCCGCGTCGGCGCCTTCGGCGCCCTACGGGGCTCCCGCTCTGCGCTCGCCCGACGCCTGCAACACCAGAAGAACCGAGCAAGACCGCAATCTGCTCAAAACACACCGGTGTTCAGGCGATCATTCAGGAGCTCACATGTCACAACATGCCCGCCAGACGCCACAGGATGGCCGTACAGGCGTTATTGTGTGTGGTGGTTATGGTGGGGAGGGCAATAACGGGAATAGCGCTTTGTGCGGCCTCCTAGGGCGCTCTGCGGGCCTTGTCAGGGATTAATGGGCTGGCCGAGATCGAGATCACCCCGCTGGGTAATGGCCTTCACTGGCTCCGTCTCGACGCCGATGTTCTGGTCGAAGGTCTGATCCACGGTATCTACGGTTCCCGAAGCTGGATGGCAGCACAGATGGGACGCGTGGGCGGATCATCCGCCAGCCAGGCAAAGGCGGCGGCGGCACGCCGGAATGGTGCTAAAGGCGGTCGGCCAAGGAACGTCGCGTAAGATAGTCACCGCCTTTCAGCCGGTAGGGAACTGTCGTGCCATGTCTGCTCGCTGCAATGACCATTCTTGTCGAAAGGGTAGACCGTATAGGCCCACCCTTTGGGCATGCCCGCACCTGTGGTGCAATGGTATATGAGGACACGCTATTTATGGGTAGGCGCAATGTCGGCCTCGGGTATGTCGATAGGTCGTCACAAGGGTAGCTGTAGGGTCGTGAAATAGTCGTTCCATCAATGCATCAGGGATAGTCGTGACCATTGCACTCTGCGTCACCTTCCTGCGGTGTGCGAGAGCGTCCCCCTTATTGCCCGGGTTCAGGCAGGGGGAGCGGGTTATCCGTGCCGAGACTGGCGGCCCATGCCTTCATGGCTTCCGCACTGATTACCAATCCGGCCTCGACCTGGGCGAGGGACCGGCGTGTGGCTTCGTCCTTTCAGGCTTCCCAGTCATCGCGATCGGTATGATCCGTCTTCATGTCCCGTTTCTCCCGGTCTGGACCTTCAGGCCAGTTTTGGCCTGCGTCCGGGTTTCTTCTCTGGCAGGCGCGTGACCGGAACTTCAGCTTCCGATACGTCCGAAGGTTTCGGTGTCGCCTTGATGGTCCGCCCCAGTCCGATTTCCTGTGCCAGGACAGAGCGTCGGGCTGCGTAGGATGGGGCGGTCATCGGGTAGCTTTCAGGCAGGCCCCATTTTGCCCGATATTGCTGGGGCGTCATGCCATAGGAGGACTGGAGATGACGCTTGAGCATCTTCAGCTTCTTCCCGTCCTCCAGACAGACAATGTAATCTGGAAAGACCGATTTCTTCACAGGCACGGCCGGCACCAGAGTCGGTGTTTCGGTCGTCGCCTGTCTCAGACTTCCGAGCGCCTGAAACACCGTGGCGATGAGGCCGGGCAGGGTATCCGCCGGAACCGTGTGACTGCTGACATAGGCTGTGACAATCCGGGTCGTAAGCTCGCGCACTGTGTCAGATCCGGATGATCGTATTTCGTGGTCGGTCATGGTCACGTCTGCCTGTCGTCCTGTCCTGTTCCCGGTGCCTGTCGAAAGCATGAAGCCCCGCACGTCTCCAGCGTGCTGTCAGGTCAACCGAAGCGGTATCATCGCCGCCCTGAAGCTGCCCTGCAATATCCAGGAAGGCTCCGAACAGGGTTGCGCGGTCCTCATCGGTCAGCCAGCGGATGTCGCGTAAGACACGGTTTCCAATCTGTCCGGCCTGCAAAACTCAGTTCAGGGCCCAGCAGCGCGATGTCGGGACGTTCTGATCCGTGCCTGGCACAGGCGCTGTCAGAACACAGATTACGGTCTGCCTTTGCCAGACCAGCGTGAAGAGGGCTCCTGAGCCGCCATAATCCGCTGTGGTCGTGATCCGATAGCCTTTGGTCAACAGGCTCGCCAGAGAATCCGGCACCGGCTTCAGTCCTGTCGGAACAGACAAGGCCGCATAGGGAGATTTAACGTCCGACTGAGGCAGCCAGTCTCCTCTGCCCTGGGCAAAGCCTGAAGCAGGCCGGAAGAGGATCGGCAGGACAACAAGGAGCAAAAACAGTTTTTGCATCATGATTTTTCCTGTGCGGGTTCTTTTTCAAAAGCGCGCAGGAAAGCGTCGATATCGTCGCTCATCAGGAGGGGCATCCGTTCTCGTATCAATGCTTCAGGCCAGTCCCACCAGGCGACTGCAAGCAGACGCTCGATGGTCTTTTCGGGGAAGCGGTATTTGATGACCCGGGCCGGGTTGCCGCCCACGATGGCATATGGCGGCACGTCCCTGGTCACCACGGCCGCCGTGGCGATCCACGGCCGCCGTGGCGATGATCGCGCCTGATCCTATGGTGACACCCGACATGATGTTGGCCCGTGCGCCGATCCAGACGTCGTTGCCAATGACGATATCCCCCTTGGTGGAATGGTCATCGGTTGCATCCACCGCTTCGGGCCAGAAATTGCACTGGTTCTTGAACGGGTAGGTGGTGATCGTGTCCGGTCGGTGATTGCCCAGGATCATCAGCACCTCGCGGGCGATCGAGCAGTATTTCCCGATCTTCAGGCCGGCATATTCGGCTTCTATGATGATGGGAGAACCCTTGGCGCCATATGTATGGTCGCCGATGTCCCAGCCCCACTCTTCGATTTCATGGGCAAGGGTGTAACGTAGGAGCAGAGAAAAGGCGTTCTTGCCGTAATACATGGGCCTCGGTTCTCCCGTTCTGGTTCAGGGTTTCGTTTGCATTCGATAGCGGACAGATCAGATGATCGTGTTTCGTCGTCAGTCCTGTTCCCGGTCCCTGTCGAAGGCATGAAGCCCCGCACGCCTCCAGCGTGTTTTCAGATCAGTCGGAGCGGTATCATTGCCGCCCTGAAGCTGCCCCGCAATGTCCAGGAAGGCCCCGAGCAGGGTGGCGCGGTCATCATCGGTCAGATCAACCAGTCCCGCCTTCTGGACCAGGCCGCCCAGTTCGATCAGGTGATGGGTGCGTTCGCGTCGCGCCTTCGCCCAGTCGCGCATGTCGGTGCGTGCCTTTCGTGCCTGATGGCGATGGATCAGGGCCGCCTGCTTCCTGATCCGTCTCTCAAGCGCCAGCAGATCCGTTCTGATCGTTTCCGGTTCCTTTCCGGCCGCCCTTTTTTGCGCCATCCTGAAAGAATGCCGTCCCCCGTTCGGTCCACCTCGCAACAGCTTCAGGTTTGCCGTCAGCCTGTTCGACAGCCGCCAGCAGCACACCGGCCAGCGCCTCGATCGACAAAGTATCAGCGCCCGTCGCCTCGACCAGTTCGCCGAGCTGGATGGTCCGTTGCGCCTTAAGCTGCTTCGCCTTTTCCTGAAGCGTCTTCAGTTCCGCATCAATGTCCCGTGGCCTGCGCATTTTCGGTCCCTTGTCCTGCTGGTCTGTGGCATACTCTACCACACAGGCGAGAACCGCGTCACTCATCCAAAGCAATCAACCCTTGTGGCGCAGTAAAATGTGAGTGCGCGCTTATACGTCACTTCGTGACGTGCGCTTAAGTGGTGTGATAAGATCGCGTTTATGGCGATCTATCACCTGCATGCAAAGGTCATCAGCCGCGCCACCGGCCGGAGCGCCGTGGCGGCGGCGGCCTATCGTGCAGCGTCCCGCCTGCATGATTTGCGGCTGGATCGCGACCATGATTTTTCCAACAAGAGCGGCGTGGTGCATTCCGAGATCCTGCTGCCCGACGGCGCGCCGGAACGGTTTCTCGATCGTGCTACCCTATGGAACGAGGTCGAGGCGATCGAGAAGCGCAAGGATGCCCAGCTTGCCCGCGAAGTGGAGTTTTCAATCCCGCGCGAAATGACCCAGGCGCAGGGGATCGCGCTGGCACGGGATTTCGTGCGGGAGCAGTTCGTGGAACGCGGCATGGTGGCTGATCTCAATGTGCATTGGGATATTGGCGAAGACGGACAGGCGAAGCCCCATGCCCATGTAATGCTGTCCACGCGGCGGATCGAAGTCAAAACCGGAGAGGCTGTGCATGGAAGACGAGACGGAATCCCGCATCCTGAACGAGGCGGCAGGGGCGCATACAACCTCGCGCCGGATCCTGGACCTGATGGAGCAGAAAGGGGACGACGATCCACTCAAGCTCATGATCCGTCTGCTGACAGAGATCCGGGAGACGCAGCGTGGCATCCTGCTGAAGCTCTCGACGCTGGAGAAGCGCTTGCAGCGTCTGGAAGAACAGCGCGACTGATTGCGGCGGCACGGCTGCGGCATGAAGGTCTGGGGCTGGCGCAGAATCAGCCTTCCATCGGGTTCGGTGCGAAAGAGCGTTCGTGGAATGACAAGGATCTGCTGCTGACGTGGCGGGAGCGGTGGGCGTCGCTCGCCAATGAACGGCTGGCCGAGCTGGATCTGGATGTACGGATCGACCATCGGTCGTTCGCCGCACAGGGGATCGACCTTGAGCCGCAGAACAAGATCGGTCCGGCCGGGATGCGCCGGGAAGAGCGGGGCGAGGACGCGGAACGGGTTGCCGACCATCTGGAGATCGCGCGGCGCAATGGCGAAAGGTTGCTGGCCGAGCCGCATGTGGCGCTGGAGGTGCTGACCCGACAGCAGAGTACATTCACCCGCCAGGACCTGGCGCGGTTCGTGGACCGGCACACGGCGGACGCGGAACAGTTCAGTGCTGTCATGGTTCAGGTGGAAGCGTGTCCGGATCTGGTTGCCATTGGGAAAGACGGGCATGGGCGGGAGCGGTTTTCCACACGGGAGATGATTGGGGTCGAGCAGCGTCTGGAAAAGGTATCGCTCGCGATGGGGCAGTCCCAGGGTCATGCGGTGCCGCTGGCGGTGCGTCGGGTGGCGATGGCGCGGGACGGGCTTGGGGACGAGCAGGCGCTGGCGGTGGGCGAGGTCACGAAGTCCCGCGACCTGTCCGTGGTGGTCGGGTATGCGGGGACGGGGAAGAGCACCATGCTGGGTGTCGCCCGCGCGGCATGGGAAGAGGCCGGGTATCGGGTGCGCGGGGCGGCGCTGTCGGGGATCGCGGCGGAAGGTCTGGAAGCGGGGTCGGGGATCGAAAGCCGGACGCTGGCCTCCCTGGATCGTGCGTGGGCGCGTGGGTTCGATCTGCTGGAGCGCGGGGACGTGCTGGTGGTGGACGAGGCCGGCATGGTGGGGTCACGGCAGATGGAGCGGGTGTTGTCGGTCGCGCGTGGGGCCGGGGCCAAGGTGGTACTGGTGGGCGATCCCGAGCAGTTGCAGGCGATCGAGGCTGGTGGTGCGTTCCGGGCGGTGGCCGAGCGGGTCGGGTCGGTGGAAATCACGACGGTGCGCCGGCAGCGTGAAGACTGGCAGCAGGCGGCCACGAAGGAGCTTGCGACCGGGCGGACGGATAGGGCGCTGGAGCGCTATGAGGCGGCCGGCCTGGTGCGCGGGCATGAGACGCTGGAAGAGGCGCGGGCCGGGGTGGTGGCCGGATGGGATGAAGCCCGGCAGGCCGCACCAGAGGACAGCCAGATCATGCTGGCGCACCGGCGTGTCGATGTGCGGGCGCTGAACGAGGCGGCACGCGCCATCCGGCGGGAGGCGGGTGAACTGGGTGACGACGTGCTGGTGCCGACCGCCCAGGGCGAGCGGGTGTTCGCTGACGGGGAGCGTATCTACTTCCTGCGCAATGACCGGGAGTTGGGGGTAAAGAACGGCACGCTGGGCACGGTGCGGGGCATCGAGGGATCGGCCGAGGCCGGGGACCTGGCACTGTCGGTGCAGCTCGACGGACCGGGTAGGACCGGGACAGGCCGGGTCGTGTCCGTGTCGGTGGCGGATTATGACGCGCTGGATCATGGCTATGCGGCCACCATCCACAAATCGCAGGGTGTGACGGTGGACCGGGCGCATGTGCTGGCGACGGGGAGCATGGACCGGCACGGGGCCTATGTGGCGCTGTCGCGGCATCGGGAGAGCGTGTCTGTCCATTGGGGCCGGGATGACGTGGGCGACCGGGACGGGCTGGTGTGGCGGCTGTCGCGCGAGCGGCTGAAGGATACCACGCTGGATTACCCGCAGGTCCGGGATCAGGATGCCGGGTTTGCGCGACGACGCGGGCTGCATGTCCCCGAGAGCGAGATCGTGGTGGGGCGTGAGCAAGCTGCCTCTGGCTCCCGGAAGGACAGGCAGGCCGAAGCTGTCCGTACGCCGGATCCGGCACCGGCACAGCGGAAGCGCAGGATGTTCGACGGGCTGGACCTGTCCGTGCGGGGGCGTGGCCGGACGGCGGAAAAAGACGTGTCGGCCGGGATGGATGCCAGGTCCGGCAAGGGGGAAAGTGGGGTTGGGCGTGAGGCTCCCGCCTCTCCCTTCGCCGGGTTGCGGCTGCCGCGTGTGCAGCGCGCGCAGGCGCCGGCTGGGCTGGGTGGGTTTGTGCCGGGTGGTGATCCGCTCCACCAGGCAGTGGAGCAGTATGCGCGGGTGGTGCGGGACATCGGGCGCATGGTGGAGCAGGACCTGCCGGTGCTGGAGCATCAGAAGAAGGCATGGCTTGACGCCAGCACGGCCCTCGAATGGCTAAGGCCCGGGGCGGTGATCGCTCTGGAAACCGCCGTGAAGCATGAGCCGGAGATCCGGCAGGCCCTGTACGGGCTGGAAGGGCCGGCACGGGCGCGCAGGCTGGTCGAGGGGCTGGAACACGAGGACAAGGTGCGGAAGAGTCCGGAATTGCGGGCGGCGCGGTTCGTGAAGGTGTGGGACGGGTTGAGCCGGGAGCAGCAGGGTGTGGCGCTGAAGGAGCTGAAGCGGGACGTGCAGCTTGAATCCCTCCTGCGGCAGAAGGGGCATGAACTGGGCGTCCGGAAGGGATCGACGCTCGATCATGGATTGCAGCCGCAGCGCACGCGCTCGCTGTCGCGTTCTAGGTCGCGGGATCGGGGTATGGATATGGGGATGTAGGATTTTTCTGGATTATGTAGCTCAATTGAGCTACATAATGTGTATCTGGATAGATAAATTCCGGAGAATTAGTGAGGATTCCGACATGAGCGGATTTGTTCGCGCCCGTATTGATGAAACCCTGAAGGAAGAGGCATCTGTTGTTCTGGACGCCATCGGTCTGACGGTCTCCGATGTCGTGCGTATGCTGTTGACGCGGATCGCACGCGAAAAGGCCCTTCCTGTTGATCTTGTCGTGCCTAATGCAGCGACCATTGCAGCGATGGAAGAAGGGCGGATGCTCCTGAAAGACAGGACGCGTGGTTTCGAGAACGCACAGGAGATGTTTGATGCCCTCGGGGAAAGCGGTTCCAAAAAGAAAAAAAGTAAGACTGCCGCTTCGATCTGATTACACGAAGCAGTTTGAGAAAGATTTCCAGCGTCTGTCGCGCTCCGGAAAATACAATATGGCGCGTCTGAAGGTAGTCATGCTGCTTTTGATCGCCAATGAAGACCCTCTGGGTGCGGAATGGCTCGATCATCCACTCAAGGGGGATTGGGCCGATCACCAGGAATGCCATGTTGGAGGCGACTTTCTGCTGATCTATCAGAAGGGCGAAGAAAAGATCGTGTTTGTCAGGACCGGTTCTCATGCTGATCTGTTCGAGAACTGAAGGCATAAGGATTCTGTCATGCCCGCAATGATGGCATTTCAGAGTGAGGTGGAACGGTATTTTTCCGAACGGGCGGCACGGACCACGCCAGCTCATGCCAAAGCACTTCTGGAGCGGATCGGCACCAAGGGACAGATCAGGGATGATGATCGTCTGGACGTGCCGGAAAATTGAATCTGGATAAGGGGATGGTTCCATCATGAGCGAGACGGATCCGGCAGCCCGTGCCTTTGAGGATCTGTGCGCCGAAATGACGGTGCTCCGGCGCAGCGTGGAAGCGCTGCCCCAGGCATGGCGGGATAACCGGCCGCCTGACTACACGCCGGACCTGGCCAGACTGGTCAAGGCCCTGAACGACGTGGGCGCGCGCATGAAGGCGATCGAGGCCAGTCCGACGCTGAAGATGACGCCGCAGGCCTATGGGCAGGGGGTACGACAGGCAGGGCTTTCCGTCTGTCAGGACATGCAGGCCGCCTTTCATACCGCGATCCGTGCGGTTCAGGTGGAGCGGCAGCAACTGACCGATATTGTCGGACAGGCCCGTACCCAGGACCGTCAGAACTGGTGGGTGCTGAAGGTCGGGCTGGCCTGTCTGGCTGTCGGGATCGGGTTCTCGCCTATCCTGACCTATCTCCTGCCGTCGTCAGTGGGGACGCGCGTGGCCTCCTTTATCGTGGGCGGGCAGGATCGGTGGGAGTCTGGGGCGTTGATGATGGAGGCCGACAATCCCGAAAGCCTGCGGCATATGGTCCGGGCCAACCGGCTTGTGGACGCTAGTCAGGACCGGATCGCCGCCTGCAAGAAAACGGCCAACGAGACGAAGATGGACCAGCCCTGTGTCCTGACCATCCGGCCGGATGGGTCATAAGCGTCCTGTCAGGACAGGAGATCATGCACGCTCATGCCGTCGAGGATGGCCATAAAAGCATCGGTTGCCTGTCTGGTCAGGTGACGGAGACGGCAGGCATCTGCCAGGATGCAGGGTCTGCCCTGAAGCGGCGCACAGCCGGTCATGACCTCGCCTTCGGTTTCCATGAGGCGGATGACATGCCCGACATTGATGTCTTTCGGGGAGCGGGCCAGGCTGACGCCACCATTCCGGCCCCGGGTTCCCACCAGGAGACCATGATGGCACAGGTCGTTGACGACTTTCACAAGATGGTTGTGGGAGATATTGTGCCGCTCGGCGATGTGCCGGACCGTCATGCGGTTTTGTGTGTGTCCGTGGCGGGCCAGATGGATCAGTACGCGAAAGGCGTAGTCGGTACGCAAGGTAAGGTGCATCAGCCAGGTCGCGTGGCAGTCGGGCTGATCTGCCCCGAAGGCGTGAAAAGGTTTCCGGGACCATAGTCCGAGGAGGCCAGGTTTTCGAGCTGGTTGCTGACGCGCATCCAGAAGGCGGCATCATCCTCAAGGCCAGCCTCGACGCACCGGCCAATATGATGGCGCGCCCGTTCTCTGGCGCCAGACAGCCCGTATTCGCGCAGGAAGGCCACCATCATGGCGTCCGTATCCATGATTTCATGGGTCGGCTTGTTCTGTGTAACCGTCATGCATCCACTCCTTTCTCACGCCTGTCCTGTGATGACAGCCGGGGAAGGACGAATGACAGGCATGCGCCTTCTGCCCGCCCTGGCGTCGGGCGGGTAGAAACGTGTTCCAAAAGAGCAAAAGCACGCCCTGCCTATTTCCACTACGGCAAACAAGTCTCCCTGTTCACCGCTGGACATAGTCCGGGTGTTGTATTGAGCAGGCCACCCGACAAGGAGGCCGCTCTTTTGGAAAAGGCGTTTCTACGCGCCTTTTCCAAAATACCATATGCTGTCTGCCAGCACCACCCACTCAGGCCCCTGGCTATCGTCACGAAGAGAGAGATGAGAGCGCGTTTCATGTATTTCAGTGTGGGATATATGGACGTGATCGCGGCTTCTGCCTTCATTCAAACGAACTTGGTGGGCCCAGCACAACTTTGGCAGAAAATTTGGAATAAGGATTCCCAACGGGTGCGATCGGTGGTGCATGGAAGACCAGCTATAGTGGGAGTTGGCGATCAACACCGACTGGTGATCCGATCTGGAAGTATGGCTTGCGTCATTTCTGGCGGCACTGGGTCACAAAGCACAGCGGGCGATGTGTCCAGTTTATATTGCAGGCCTGACCGGACCTGGTGACCGCAAGAGCGTGCCGCCCAGGCGCATCAGCAACTCAAGGAGAAACTGGCCTCGACAGGAACCCAGTTCAGAAGAAAATCATTTTTCCAATTTATCGTGAGATGCCTGTCGTGCCATCCGCTCTGTTTTTTCTAGAAATCCGTTAGCTAGTGCCGAATAAAGCGGCCTGGGACAGACCATGCGGGATACGCCGAACGCCAGGAAGGCCGTGGCCAGCAAAGCCAAAGTCACCTGCTGATTGTCACATATTTCCATCACGATGATGGTTGCCGTCAGCGGTGACTGGGCAACGCCACAGAAATAGGCAGCCATACCCAGCAGTACA
>NZ_NIRT01000004.1 GCF_003207795.1 Komagataeibacter nataicola
GCAGAAGATACGGCTGGGATCGGTCAAACGGGATGAAGCGGCTCATCGCGACACTCTACAGCCTTACCCCTTCACAGGGTACCCCAACCCGACAGGCTGCTAGAGCACTTTGTTGCGGGTACGGCCGCCCGGAGCGCCGCCGAACTTGTAGGCGTCAATCGTAATACAGCGACCCTGTATTACCGGAAATTACGAGAGATCATCGCAGAACAGATTGCTCATGAGGCGCCGGTCTCGGGGGAAATCGAAGTCGATGAGAGCTATTTCGGTGGGCATCGCAAAGGAAAACGAGGTCGGGGCGCTGCCGGGAAAGTGGCCGTCTTCGGCCTGCTGAAACGGCATGGCCGTGTCCATGCCGTCATGATCCCCAATGCCAGACATCAGACACTGATGTCGATCATTCGAAAGAAAGTACAGCCCGATTCAATTGTTTACAGCGATTCCTGGCACGCTTACGACAAGCTGGATGTCTCGGAATTCCATCACGAACGCATAGATCACAGCAGGCATCTTGCCCTGGGCAGAAACCATATCAACGGCATCGAGAATTTCTGGAGCCAGGCGAAGCGGCATCTGCGGCGATACAATGGAATACCACGTAAAGACTTCCATCTCTTCCTGGCCGAGTGCGAGTGGCGCTTCAACATCCGCTCACCTGCAAAACTCCTGAAAATCCTCACTCAATGGGCTAAACTGCCCGCGTGAACCGTCGCAAACAATGCTTACCTATGCCAGCCCCAAATATTTTAGAAATATATGAAGTAAAATATATCAATATATCAATATATCATAAATATGGACTTCAGTCGGCCAAACTGGTGCAGATAAGGTTGACTGTAGCCTTACAGCCATCCTGTCGGTATCACTTCAAGGCAACGGTCTTTGTCACTGTCCACAGCACAGGGGAGGGGCATTTTGTCCAGATGGCTCGAATCTGCTGGATCGTGTCGCTCAGGAATGTCGTGAATCGGTATGACCCTGAGGATATGTAACCTAACCGCCCCCCAAAAGTATATTGAAACATTTTTTGATGAGCATTGTCTGTTTTGAAAATGGTTTCTGCCAACCTCTCCGGAGAAGGTAGCCGGTCGTAAAGAAATATACCGAGAAATCAAGGCAATATAGATAATTGTTTTGTTACGTAACAGTATAAGGGCCATAAAATTCAAGCCCTTAGAATAACCATAATCAATTATACCGTAACGAATAAATAACACATCACTTTTTATTGATTTGTATTAAATGGATTAGATCGGCGATCGGAAATAGGCAGATCACGTACAACAATTTATTTATATCAAGGATATATGATATAGATCGTAAAAAAGATCAGTTTAAAATATAGAATAATAAAAATAATCAATAATATATCAGTTATGTAAATAAATACCGACTGCATGGCGAAAGTTTATGTCTCCACGCAGGCGGTATCTATACTTAACCATGCGCTACCCAATGGAATAATGCCGTGTTGCAATTGTTTAAAATGATGATGGATTCCAACATGCCCCTCCTTATTTCCGCCCTGATTGTGTGTATCGCAGGTTCATGGATCACTGTCCGCATTTTGGCGCGCATCGCCGCGACCCCGGGGCGGCAGAACCATTCATGGTATCTGCAATGCGCGGCCGCAGGCGCCACGACCATATGGTGCACCCACTTTCTGGCGCTGCTGGCGTACATGCCAGGTGTGGCGGGCCTGCTGAATATTCCGCTTACGCTGTTTTCGTTTGTCATTGCTGCCGTGGGCGTGCTGGCCGCAACCGTCATCGCCACCACCAGCACGAGCCGGATGGGGCCAGCACTCGGCGGTGCCGTGCTCGGACTGGCTATTGCGGGAATGCATTATTCCGGCATGTATGCCGTTGAATTCGGCGGGCATATGGCATGGAGCCTGCCAACAATCGGCTTGTCCCTGTTGCTGGGTATCGCTTTTGGCACGTTGTCCCTGCAGTGCCTGCTGCGTAGCACAAACCGGCATCGTGAATTCCTGGCGACGGTCCTGTTCGTCGCGGCGATCGCGGGGCTGCATTTTATCGGTGTGTCCGCCATGCGCACGCACATGATGTCGGCCGAGCTTGTGGCGACAGGCAATGCCCCTGTCGTGCTTGGCGTTGCGCTGGCCATTACAACCCTTCTGCTTGTGGCCACGGGCGGCAACAGTTTTTCGATCGACGATGCAACGCGCGCGGAATCTTATGAGCGCATGCGGCAGATGGCGTTGCATGATGCCCTGACAGCGCTCCCCAATCGCGTCAGCTTCAGCGATCATCTCGATCAGGTGATCGAGGCGGCAAAAGCACAGGGAACACAGTTTGCACTGATTGGCATTGACCTTAACAAGTTCAAGGAAATCAATGATGTGCGCGGTCATGCCGCAGGGGATGTCGTTCTGGTCACCATTGCCAACCGTTTTAGCGAGATGCTGGGGAAAGGCGAGTTCGTGGCCCGTCTGGGCGGGGATGAATTCGCTGCCGTGCACCTGACGGGCGACCCCGATGAACTGAATGCCTTTGTCGCCCGCATCGAGGAAGCCATCAACCTGCCCATCCCGATCGAGGATTACGAAGTTACAACCGGCGGAAGCATAGGCCTGGCCCTGTTCCCCAAAGATGCGACCGACAAGGAAACACTCGTGACGCGGGCCGACCTTGCAATGTATCGCGCCAAGGCGGACCCGTTGCGCACCGTGGCCTATTACGAGCCCGCCATGGATGAAACGGTGCGCGAAGCGCGCGCGCTTGCGGCGGACCTGAAGGCGGCAATGGAAAAAGGCGAACTGAGCCTGCACTATCAGGTGCAGACCGCCATTGCGACGGGCGAGGTCTTTGGCTACGAGGCCCTGCTGCGCTGGGCCAGCCCCGACCGGGGAGACGTGCCGCCGGCCCGGTTTATTCCTGTTGCGGAGGAGAACGGCCTCATCATCCCGCTGGGTGAATGGGTTTTGCAGACCGCCTGCGCACAGGCCGCGAAGTGGGATGGTGCGTACAAGCTGGCGGTCAACCTGTCTCCGGTGCAGTTCTTTCATCCTGATCTGTACCGGCTGGTCAGGGAGACACTTGAAAACACGGGTCTTTCGCCCGATCGGCTCGAACTGGAATTAACGGAAACTTCAATCATTGATGACAAGCAGCGTGCTCTTGAAATCGTACGCCGGATCAAGGAACTCGGCGTTTCAATTGCACTTGATGATTTCGGCACGGGTTATTCGTCCATTGACACGCTGCGTTCCTTCCCGTTCGACCGAATCAAGCTTGATGGCAGTTTCATGCAGGGGATCGAAACCAATTCCGATGCCGCCGCTATCGTCCGTTCGGTCCTTGCCCTTGGCCGCACCATGAACATTTCCGTGCTGGCGGAAGGGATCGAAACACCCCGGCAGCTTGAAGTGCTCCGTGGCGAGGGCTGCGTGGCGGGGCAGGGGTTCCTGATTGGCCGCCCCGCCCGGCCGGAAACACTGGGGCTGCAATTGGCCTGATGCCGGAGCGCTCCACATGCCTTTTCCACCCCGTGCAGGCAGGCGCCCTGCCTTTTTAATTGTGAACAGTGGCCCATCATCATGAACAAGTTGCTCCTTACCCCGCCCTCCCCAAAGCCGGCCTTATCGGGTGACACCGCCCTGAGCCTGCTGCACGACGCGACCGAGGCGATCGTGGTGATTGACGACCGGAATAACGTCATCTTTTTCAATAAGGGGGCGGAAAAACTCTGGGGGTATTCGCCCGATGAAGTGCGTGACCGAAACGTGCGGACGCTGGTCCCGGATTTTGCCTGCGGTGAGCCTGGTGGCTACGCAAGTAACGGCACGACGGATATCGACGCCATTGTCGGCACAACACGCGAGATCATCTTTGAGAACCGGCACGGAGACTACATCACCGGTGAACTGACGCTGTCTTCAAGCAAGGTCGGCCCGAAAGGCAGGAAATACTACCTTGTCTCCATCAAGGCGGTAACGGAAGAAAACCATCGCAAGAAACTGCTGGACCTGCAGAATACGGTCTTCCAGTCCCTTTCGACCGATATGCAGATCCAGGATGTGGCCGATCTCGTGTGTCGTGAGGTCGAGAATTTCATTCCCAATACGGTCGCCATTCTTGTCCTGATTGATGAAGACCACCGGCTTCATGTCCTGTCAGGTCCCGGCCTGCCACGGCGCTATGCCGCAGCGCTCGAAAATGTCACGCTCTCCGATGCGGACATCATGGCCCTGTCCAATGATCTTGACGAGGCGGCCACCGTTGTATGGGAAAGCTACAGGTCGCTGGGGGTTTCGCTGGGGCTGCATAGTTGCTGGGCCTCCGCGATCAAGGCCTGCAACGGCAAGATATCGGGCATATTCGCGCTCTTTTCACGCAACACCAGCACGATCAGTGACTGGCCGCAAAAAATCGTGGCGGGCTGCGTGCCATTCTGCAGTGTCCTGATCGAGCAGTATGAAGCGCGTCACCATATTTCCCAACTGGCCAATTATGACCCGCTGACCGGCTTCCTCAACCGGACCGCCATCCACAAGATCCTCAGGAATCTTGTCGGCAAACCGGGTGACAATCATTTCGCCGTGCTGATGCTCAACCTCGACCGCTTCCGCGATATCAACGATGCCCTCGGGCACACCAATGGTGATGATTTCCTCAGGGCGGTGGCGGCACGGATCAAGAGCCTGTGCCGGAGCCACTATATTCTCAGCCGCGCCGGGGGGGATGAGTTCGTCATCATATTGCCCGATACGCAGGCCGCCCCCGCAACGGCATTTGCCGAGAGACTGATCCAGGGCATGGAAGACCCCATCGAAATTGGTGGCAACTTCATTGCGGCTTCGATCAGTGTCGGGATCAGCATGTTCCCCGAAAATGGGCCGGACAGTGAATCCCTTATCGGTCATGCCGAAGCGGCGATGCGCCTGGCCAAGAAAGATGCCCGCGGAACCTTCCGCGTCGCCACGCCAGAGGACCATACCGCGGCACAGGACCGGCTTGTCCTTGGCTCCGCCTTGCGTGAATCCCTGGCGAAGGGCTTGCTCAACCTGCATTACCAGCCGCAGATCGAGGCAAAAACGGGCGCGTTATATGGTGTGGAGGCGCTGTCGCGCTGGCATCATCCGCACCTGGGCAATATTTTTCCCTCCCGTTTCATTGCGGTTGCGGAGGATACCGGGCAGATCGAGGCGATCGGCGTATGGTGCCTGGAAGAAGCCTGCCGCCAGATCGTGGCATGGGACCGCGATGGAGTCATGATTCCGGCCGTATCGGTCAACCTGTCAGCCGGTCATTTCCGCAAACGCCAGTTGCCTGAGATGATCTTGAACCTGCTGACCCGGTTTGGCATTGCCCCGGAACGGCTGACGGTGGAGATTACCGAAAGCGTGATGATGGATGAAAACAAGGATACGATGGATGTATTGCACGCCATTCGTGCCCTGAATGTTGGCCTGTCGATGGATGATTTTGGCACGGGCTACTCATCGCTGTCGCGGCTGACCCGCCTGCCGCTGACGGAAATCAAGATTGACCGCAGCTTCATTATGAACCTTGAGCATGATGCGAATGCGCAGGCGGTTACAACGGCGGTTATCGGCATCGGTAACCGTCTGGGCATGACCGTCGTGACCGAAGGGGTGGAGACGGAGGCACAATACGCGCTTCTGGAAAGCCTGCACTGTGATGTCATGCAGGGTTATCTGTTCGCCAGGCCCATGGCGCCCAATGATCTGGAAACATGGTTCAGGCAGCCCCGCAAGATCATGCCCGCGATGCGGAGGGCGGGGGAAGAAAAGGCAGCCTCCGGTCAGGCTGAAAAAAAGAAATAACCCTATGGCCTGAAGCGAAGGCGCCAGTCGGCTATCGCTTCAGGCTGGGGCGCCCGTTCCTCGCGGGAGGCCATGTCTGCCCGCTGGTCATTGCGCCAGAGGGCAGGCTGTCCGTGGCTGCGGCAAAAGGTTACGCGGGCCGCCACGCCGTTGCCTGTTGCAGTAATTTGCCGATCAGGGCGGATATCTTGCGGGTCTTGTCCGTATCAAGCGGCCATGGCGTATCTTCATGGCCGAGGTAGATCCTCTGGGCTTTTTCAAGCTGTATGGCATGGATGCCCTGTTCGGGCTGCCCATAATGCCGTGTTGTATAGCCACCCTTGAACCGCCCATTGACGACATGGGAATAATCCGTGTCCTGTGCGGCAAGGCTGACAACGCTGTTGATGAGCGACGGCGCGCAGGCAGCTCCCTGGTTGGTTCCGAAATTCAGGTCGGGCAGGCAGCCCTCAAACAGGCGCGGGATTTCCGTCTTGATGGAATGGCCATCCCACAATATCGCCCAGCCCCACCGGGCTTTGAGCCGGGCGAGTTCTTCCGCCACCGCATCATGATAGGGCTGCCAGTAGCGGATCCGGCGTTCGGCCGTTTCAGCTTCATCCGGTTCTTGGCCGGAGTGGTAGATCGGGGTACCATCAAAAGCCAGATCCGGCACGAGGCCGGTCTTGGGCCGACCCGGATAGAGCGTGGAATCATCCGCGCCCCGGTTGAGGTCAATGACATAGCGGGAATAATTGGCACGAATGACCCCGATGCCCAGATCGGCTGCCGACGTGTAGAGCTTTTCCATATACCAGTCGGTATCTGGCAGTAACCGGCCGCGTGGCGTCATGCGTTCCGCCATGCCGGGCGCGAGTGCCGTGCCGGCATGCGGAATGGTGACAAGAACGGGGGCCGTGCCGCGTGTGTGCGTGAAGACGGGCGGGGTCATGACAGTGAACTCCGATCGGAACGTAAGGTCGTAATCGCCTTGCTGAATTCGGTTGCAATGCGTTCTTCGTGAATATGGTGCCCTTCGCGCACGACCCATTGCCCACCGCACAGTACATCGCTCACAGGCAGGGTGGCGCGGGCAAACACAAGCGAATCCATAATGGTATCGCCCCGCAGGTCAGGCAGTGACAGGGCGGAGCCGGCCAGCGTGCACAGATCGGCACGCTGCCCCACGGCCAGTTGGCCACCCCCATGCGCGCAGGCCTGCGTTCCACCCCGCAGGGCCTGTGCATAGAGGTATCCCCCGATCGACCCGGTCTGGTCCGAGGGCAGGGCGCGGCAACGTTTTTGCGATATGAGGCGCTGCCCGTATTCCAGCGTGCGCAGCTCCTCCGCTACGTTAAGCAGTACATTGCTGTCACTGCCGATGCCAAAGCGGCCCCCCGCATCCACGTAATCCATGAAGGGGAAGAAACCATCGCCCAGATTGGCTTCGGTAATGGGGCAGATACCGGCAACCGCGCCCGAGCGGGCCAGGCGCAGCGTTTCGTCCTGGTCCATATGCGTTGCATGGACCAGGCACCAGCGTTCATTCACCGGCATCTCGTCAAGCAGCCAGGCAACCGGCCTGCGCCCAAGGAAGGCAACGCAGTCATCCACTTCCTTCATCTGTTCGGCAATGTGAATGTGCACGGGCATGTCACCGGGCATCAGGGCGAGCATTTCGCGTATGTCATCTCCACTCGCCGCGCGCAGGGAATGCAGCGCAATACCTGCATTGACCAGGGGATCACCAGCATGGCGGGTGGTAATATCGGTAATGATCCGCGCAAGGAATTCCGGTGAACTGGCAAAGCGCTTCTGTTCCGCCGCCAGCGGGCGGCCAAAGCCCGCGTGCCGGTACAGGGCAGGCAGCATGGTGATGCCAATGCCCGCATGCCGGGCCGCATCAATGACGGCAAGCGGCATTTCGGCGGGCTGGGCATATGGCTGCCCGTCCGGTGCGCAGTGCAGGTAATGGAACTCGGCAACCTGCGTATAACCGGCCTTGAGCATTTCCATATAAAGCTGTGCGGCGATGGCGCGCAGTGTCGCGGGGTCGATTACGGCGGCGAGGCGGTACATCTGCTCCCGCCAGCTCCAGAATGAATCGGCCGGATCAAGCCGGGTTTCCGTCAGTCCGGCCATGGCGCGCTGGAAGGCGTGGGAATGCAGGCTGGGCATGGGCGGCAGGGCGATATCGACGCGCCTGTCATCCGGTGCGGGCTGCTGGTCGGCTTCTATCGTGGTGAAATGGCCACTGGCATCAAAGCCGAGGCGCACATTGTCACGCCACCCCTCGGGCAGGAGAGCCTGCCCGGCAAAAATGGTCTGGATCTGTACCGATAAGGACATGACGGGCCTGTTTTGAAGTGCATTGCATTGGAACGGTTTCAAAACTAGACATGTATATACGTTTAGGGTCAAGCGCTGAAATGGGAGTGCGTCATGTGGGATCGGTTATGGGTCGATGTCAATCTGGCAACCAATGCGAGTGGAACCGGGCTGCCGGGCGGGGATGATTTCGGGGTCATTCCTGATGGCGCCATTGCCGCCCGGGATGGGCAGATCGTATGGGTTGGCCCCCGGGCGGACCTGCCCGGCGAGCCCGAACGCCTCGCGACCGAGGTGATTTCGTGCAGGGGGCAGTGGATGACGGCAGGCCTGGTCGATCCGCATACGCACCTGGTCTATGGCGGTGACAGGAGCGGCGAGTTCGCGGAGCGGCTGCAGGGGGTCTCCTATCAGGAGATCGCACGGCGCGGGGGCGGTATCCTGTCCACCGTGCGCGCCACTCGTGATGCGAGTGAAGAGGAACTGCTGCGCCTTACGCTCCGCCGTGCGCGCAGCCTTGTTGAAAATGGCGTGACCACGGTCGAGATCAAGTCCGGCTACGGGCTGCGGCTGGAAGATGAACTCAAGCAGCTGCGTGTGGCGCGCGCGGTGGGCAGGCATCTGCCGGTGCGGGTGCACACCACCTTCCTCGGCGCCCATGCGCTGCCGCCGGAATTCGCGGGCAGGCAGGATGATTACGTCACCTTCCTGTGTACGGAAATGCTGCCTGCCGTGGCGGAAGCCGGCCTGGCTGACAGTGTCGATGCGTTCTGTGAAACCATTGCCTTCCAGCCTGCTGAGGTCGAGCGTATCTTTGAGGCCGCCCAGCGCTGGAAGCTGCCCGTGCGCCTGCATGCCGACCAGATGTCCGATCTTGACGGGGGCAAGCTTGCGGCGCGCTGGCATGCGCTGTCGGCCGATCATGTTGAATATGCAAGCGAAAGCAGTGTGCATGCCATGGCGGATGCAGGCACGGTTGCCATGCTGCTGCCCGGGGCTTTCTATTTTGTGCGTGAAACGAAGCAGCCCCCGGTGGCCCTGTTCCGCAAGTATGGCGTGCCCATGGGCCTCGCCACGGACTGCAACCCCGGCACATCGCCCGTGCTCAGCCCCACGGCGGTCATGAACATGGCCTGCACGCTTTTCCGCCTGACACCGGGCGAAGCCCTGGCCGGGCATACCCACATCGCAGCAAAGGCGCTGGGGCTGGAGCATACGGTCGGGCAACTGCGCACGGGCATGGCCGCCGACATGGTGGTATGGGATATCGCCGGCCCGCATGAACTGTCGTACTGGATCGGGGGAGTAAGGCCCAGCGCACGGATTTTTGGTGGTTGTCCGCAATAAAAAGTTGCGATCAGCGCTGGATGGCGCTCACTCCCTTATGCCAGTATAGACTAACGTCTTCTGAATAAGGGGTAATTGCGTGTCACTGGTCTTAAGCAAGGATAAACCCACTGCCCGTTACGAGCAGGTCAAGCTCTACATCATCGAGCGGATCGAAACCGGTGAGTGGGCAATCGGTCATCGACTCCCGTCGGAAAGCGAACTGGTGGAACTGCTTGGTGTCTCGCGCATGACAGTCCACCGCGCCCTGCGCGAACTCACAGCCGAAGGGCTGGTCACGCGCGCGCAGGGCGTGGGGACATTCGTTGCCGAGCCCGCCCAGCGTGTGGAACTGCTGGAACTGCGTGATATTGCAGATGATATCGCCTCCAACGGGCATGAGCACACCACGCGCATCATCACGCTCGATACGATCCGCGCGAACAGTGATCTCGCAACAGCGTTCGAACAGCGCCCCGGTGCGCGGCTCTTCCATTCCATCATCGTCCATTATGAAGATGATACGCCACTGCAGGTCGAGGAGCGTTTCGTCTCGCCCCATTTTGCGCCTGACTATCTGGATCAGGACTTTTCCCTTACCCATCCGCACCGTCATCTTTCGGGCATTTCCCACCCCGAGGAGATCGAGCACGTGGTGTTCGCGGTAACGCCGAGCCTCGATATCTGCACGCTGCTCGAGCTTGATGAGCCCGAGGCCTGCCTGCAGCTCATGCGGCGTACATGGGTCGAGGGGCGAGTCGTCATGAAAGGTATCTTCACCTATTCCGGCAGCCGTTTCAGCTTTGTCGGTCGCTACAGGCCCTGATCTTTCTCCCCCCATTGTTCTAAAACGGTATTTCATTACGTTTTCATGTTGACAAGGGGGAGGGTCTGCGGCAAACGAATGTATATACAAGTACATTCAAGGTGATGTCATGAGTAGCCCGACCTCGTCCCGTCTGTCCAATGATCGCATTATCCATGCTGCGCATGGCCCGGAGATCACGGCAAAAAGCTGGCAGACTGAAGCTGCTATGCGGATGCTGATGAATAACCTCGACCCCGAAGTGGCGGAAAAGCCTTCGGAGCTGGTTGTCTATGGTGGCATAGGCCGTGCAGCCCGTAACTGGGAGTGCTACGACCGTATTGTCGAAACGCTGAAGACGCTGGAATCCGACCAGACCCTTCTGGTGCAGTCCGGCAAGCCGGTTGGTGTGTTCCGCACGCATGAGAACGCCCCCCGTGTCCTGATCGCCAATTCCAATATCGTGCCCCACTGGGCGAACTGGGATAAGTTCAACGAACTCGATCGCGCCGGGCTGATGATGTACGGCCAGATGACGGCCGGTTCCTGGATCTATATCGGTAGCCAGGGCATCGTTCAGGGAACGTATGAAACCTTTGTCGAGATGGGGCGCCAGTACTATGGTGGCGACCTGACCGGCCGGTGGATCCTGACCGGCGGCCTCGGCGGCATGAGCGGCGCGCAGCCCCTCGCTGCGGTCATGGCCGGTGCGTCGATGCTGGCGGTCGAATGCGAGCCCAGCCGTATCGAGAAGCGCCTGCAGACCGGCTATCTCGACCGCAAGGTCGAAACGCTTGATGAAGCGCTCGAGATCATTGATGCAGCCTGCAAGAGCGGCAAGCCGGTTTCCGTGGGCCTGCTTGGCAATGCAGCCGAAGTCTTCCCCGAGCTGGTGCGTCGTGGCATCCGCCCCGATGGCGTGACCGACCAGACCTCCGCCCATGATCCGCTCAATGGCTACCTCCCGGCAGGCTGGACGCTGGACCAGGCGGCAAAGATGCGCGTGACCGACCCGGCTGCGGTCGAGAAGGCGGCAAAGGAATCCATGAAGCTGCACGTGGAGGCCATGGTCGCCTTCCACCGTCTGGGCATTCCCACCTTCGATTACGGCAACAACATCCGCCAGATGGCGCTTGAGGTTGGCTGCGAGGAAGCCTTTGAGTTCCCCGGTTTCGTGCCCGCCTATATCCGCCCGCTCTTCTGTCGCGGTATCGGCCCGTTCCGCTGGGCGGCCCTGTCGGGCGACCCGGAAGACATCTACAAGACCGACGCCAAGGTGAAGGAGCTGCTGCCCGACGACAAGCACCTGCACAACTGGCTCGACATGGCGCGTGAGAAGATCCACTTCCAGGGCCTGCCCTCACGCATCTGCTGGGTCGGGCTGGGTGACCGCCACCGCCTTGGCCTCGCGTTCAATGAAATGGTTGCCAAGGGTGAACTCAAGGCGCCGATCGTGATTGGCCGTGACCATCTTGACAGTGGCTCCGTCGCCAGCCCCAACCGCGAGACGGAAGCCATGCGTGATGGCTCGGATGCCGTGTCTGACTGGCCGCTGCTGAACGCGCTGCTCAACACCGCATCGGGTGCGACATGGGTTTCGCTGCACCATGGCGGTGGTGTGGGCATGGGCTTCTCCCAGCATTCAGGCATGGTGATCGTGGCTGATGGCACGGATGACGCCGCAAAGCGCCTTGAGCGTGTGCTGTGGAACGACCCGGCAACGGGCGTGATGCGCCATGCGGATGCGGGTTACGACATCGCGGTCGATTGCGCCCACGAAAAAGGGCTTGACCTGCCCATGATCAAAAAAGGCTGATTTCAGATGTCAGAAAATCTCGTTCTTCATCCCGGTCAGCTTGATCTGGCTACCCTGCGCCGCTTCGTGTTCGAGGGGATGGACGTCTCCCTGAGCCCTGAGGCGCAGGCCACCCTGGCGGCGGCCGCGCGTTCGGTCGAGCGGATCGTGGCCGGGGGCGCTGCGGTGTATGGTGTCAATACCGGTTTTGGCAAGCTGGCCAAAACCCGTATCCCCGATGACCGGCTGCGTGATCTCCAGCGCAACCTCGTCCTCAGCCATGCGGCTGGCATTGGCAAGCCGCTGCCCGAGCGTGTGGTGCGCCTGATCATGCTGCTCAAGGCCAATGGGCTCGGGCGTGGTTTTTCGGGCGTGCGGCCCGAGGTTGTGCAGCTTCTGCTCGACATGCTCGCCAAGGGCCTCATTCCGGTCATCCCCGAAAAGGGATCGGTTGGCGCATCGGGCGATCTGGCCCCGCTGGCGCACATGACCGCGGTTCTGATCGGTGAGGGCGAGGCCTTTTACAAGGGCGAGCGCCTGCCGGGCGCCCAGGCGATGAAGGCTGCCGGCCTCGAGCCGGTTGTCCTTGGCCCCAAGGAAGGGCTTGCACTGCTCAACGGCACGCAGGTATCCACATCACTGGCCATTATTGCCCTGTTCGATGCCGAGCGGCTGTTCCAGGCGGCTCTTGTGACCGGCTCGCTCACGCTTGATGCCGCGCGTGGCACGGATGCGCCGTTCGATCCGCGCCTGCACACGCTGCGTGGCCAGCAGGGGCAGATCGAATGTGCGGCGGTCTATCGCAAGCTGATGGAGGGTTCGGCCATCCGTTCCTCCCATGAGGTTGATGATGAGCGCGTGCAGGACCCGTACTGCCTGCGCTGCCAGCCGCAGGTCATGGGTGCGGCGCTGGACAGCCTGCGCCATGCTGCCCGCGTCCTGCTGATCGAGGCCAATGCGGTTTCCGATAATCCCATTCATTTCCCCGATACGGATGAGATGATCTCGGGCGGTAACTTCCATGCCGAGCCGGTTGCCATCGCGGCCGATCTCATGGCGATCGCGGTATCGGAAATCGGCGCCATCGCCGAGCGTCGTCTCGCACTGCTGGTTGACCCGGGCATGAGCGGTCTGCCGCCCTTCCTGGTCAATGACAGTGGCGTGAACTCGGGCTTCATGATCGCGCAGGTCACGGCAGCGGCTCTGGCGTCTGAAAACAAGACACTGGCCCATCCCGCCAGCGTGGACAGCCTGCCGACCTCCGCCAACCAGGAAGATCACGTTTCCATGGCGACGTTTGCAGCCCGCCGCGTAACTGATATTAATGACAACGTGCGTACCATCCTTGGCATTGAATATCTGGCGGCCGTGCAGGGGCTTGACTTCCTTGCACCGCTGACCTCCTCGCAGCCGCTGGCGCAGGCCGCCGCCGCGCTGCGTGAGCAGGTGTCCTTCTTCGCGCAGGACCGGCTGTTCACCCCCGATATGGAAAAGGCCAATGCACTGATCGCCGCCGGCAAGCTGAATGCCGCGGTGGCGGGTGCCCTGTCCCTGCCCACGGTCGAGGCTGCCTGATGGTGGACGACGGCGCGTTCATCGCTGCTGCGCGGAAGGCGCGCCGTCGTCTTCCCCGGCTATTGGCCGATTATATTGATGGCGGTGCCCATGGTGAACGCACCATGGCCCGCAACCGCAACAGTTTTGCCCAATGGGGCGTCGTGCCCCGTGCCCTGCATGATGTGTCAGGCATTGACCTGACCACGCGCTGCTTTGGCCGGACATGGAAGCTGCCGGTCTTTCTCGCTCCGGTCGGGTTCGCAGGCATGTTCCATCATCATGGCGAGCGCGGCGCTGCCCATGCGGCGCGCAGCCGCGGCGTGGGAATGGCCATTTCCACCTTTGCCATGGCTCCCATGGAAAAAGTTGCCGCGACGGGCGCTGATGTCATGGCGCAGATTTATGTGCTGCGTGACCGCGCCCTGACACGCGACATGCTGGCCCGCGCGGAGGCATGTGGCATAACCGGCATTATCCTGACCGTTGACACAGCCATCACCCCCGTGCGTGAGCGTGATGTGCGCAATGGCTTCCGTCATCTTTCCCGCCCTACCGTATTGCAGGTGGCGGGCCTGCTGAACCATCCGGCCTGGGTTGCGGGCCTGTTGCGTAGCGGCATGCCCGTGGTGGGCAATATTAATGCCTATACAACCGTCCGCAACGTAATGGGGCAGGCGCGTGACGTGGCCGCCAAGATTGATCCCACGCTGGATTGGGATGATCTGGCATGGCTGCGTGAAACCTGGCGCGGCACCCTGGTGGTCAAGGGCGTGATGTGCCCCGAAGATGCCGTGCGTGCGGCAGATGCCGGGGCGGATGGCATTGTGGTGTCCAACCATGGCGGCCGCCAGATGGATCCGGCTCCCGCAACCCTTGACGTGCTGCCCGGCATTGCGGCCGCGGTGGGCGAGCGGCTGGACATCATGCTTGATAGCGGCATCCGCCGTGGTGCGGATGTGGTCACGGCGCTGGCGCTCGGCGCGCATGCGGTGTCCATCGGTCGCCCCTGGGCATGGGGGCTTGCCGCGGGGGGCGCGCCCGGCGTGGCGGCTGCCCTTGATGCGCTTGCACAGGAAACGCGTGATGTCATGGCCCTTGCCGGGCTGTGTGACATCGCGGCCGTGCGTGCAGCGGGCCAGAAGGCGCTGTGGCGGTTCTGACGGACCGCTCATCAGCAGACTGCCCGAACAGCTGATCCTGAAAAATATTCCGAAACTGCCCAAAGGTTTCTGCTGAAGCTTCTTTCAGAACGCTTCTGGCTGCGCCGCCTTTATGAAAAGGCGCCAACCCGGGCCTTTGTGCCGCCTCTGGATAGGGGCATAAGCCAGATGACAGCCCCGCCGGGTCACGGCGGGGCTGTGTCGGTCAGGCTGTAGTGGTGCGGGGTTTCTGGGAATCGCGGATGCGGCCCATGATGTAGTCACCGGCGGAAACCGGCTTGAAAAGCGGCTGCGTGCCTGCAGGCAGGTTCAGGTCACACGGGTCGACAATGGCGTCGTAATCCGGGTCGTAGAAGGTTGCGATGGACAGGCGTTCCTTGCCTGAGCGGTTCGTCACCCGGTGCATGTTGGAGTTGTAGCGCTGGTTGGACCAGCGGCACAGCAGATCGCCAATGTTGATGACCAGCGTGCCGGGAATGGGCGGGGCTGGAATCCAGTTGCCATCCGCACCCATGACATCAAGGCCGCCGGTCTGGTCCTGCCATAGCAGGGTGATGCAGCCATAATCGGTATGGGGGGCCACGCCAAACTGGTCTTTCTCGCGTTCGGCCGGGTGCGGCGGGTACCAGATGGCCTGCGTGCGTTGCAGCGGGCGGTCATATTTCCCCACGAAGAAATCCGGCGCGATGCCAAGCGAATGGGCAACGGCGCGCAGCAGCACCTGCCCGCAGGCACCGATGGCGTTGAAGTAGTCCATCATCGCCTCGCGGAAAGCGGGGCGGTTGGCTGGCCACTGGTTGGGGCCACGCAGGGGCTGGCCAGCCAGCACGGCGGGATCATCGGCCGGGAGTTCCAGCCCGATCTGGAAGAACTCCTTATAATCAGGCTGTTCCGCGCCGTACATGGTCGTGCGGTTGAGGGCGTTGAAGCCGCGCACCGCTTCCTTGGGCTTGCAGGTCAGTTTTTCTTCCATGGGGGCATGGAAGAAATCCAGCGCCTCTGCCCGCAGGCGGTCGATGGTTGCATCGGGCACGCCGTGGTTGCGGATGTAGCAGAACCCCGATGTCGTGAAGGCATGGCTGATCAGGGCACCGGTTGTTGCGTAGTCACCTTGCCGTGCGGGACCGAGATCAATGATGGGAAGACCGGCAGGCTCACTCATGACATGACTTTCTCAGTTTGGGATGTTGAAATGATGACAGCGAGCAGACAGGCGGGCAGGGCAGGGGCAACGGGCGCGACATTGGTCGTGCCGGTGGTGTGCCCCCATGCAATCATGCCTGTCGGCAGCGTGCTAGCGCAGCCTGCAATCCGCCATTCACCCTGAAGGGGAAGGAGGGCGACCGTATGGGCATGTTCCAGGCGGAATGGGGCCTGAAAGCGTTCCAGCCGTGCGGGCACCGCAGGTGCTGCCATGAGATTGAAGGCCTGTACGGCCTGCCCATGGCATGACGCCCCTACTGCGAGGGCGCCGTCAAAACGGATGATGTCGCCCGGGCGGTCAAGGGTCGTGCCGCCCGGTGCGATTCCGGTCAGTGTCAGCCTGCCGGGGGAGGCAAGCCCCAGCTGGCGCACAAGGCCGGGAAACAGTGAAAAAGGACCATCGCCCACGATGCTCGCCACGCTCACGCGCCACAAATGCGCCGAGGTGGGCGCATGGACGTCATGCGCCATGATTTCGCGCGTGGTGCCCCGCCCGTTGCGCCATGGCCGCGATGCAAAGGCATCGAGTGTGGCGATGTTCAGCATGGCGGGGCAGGGGGTGGAAGCAGCTTGCCCGGGTTGAGGATATTGTTCGGGTCAAGCGCGAGCTTGATCGTGCGCATGACATCCAGCGCCACCGCATCATGCTCGGCGGGCATGAACCCGATCTTGGCCAGGCCCACGCCGTGCTCGCCACTCGCTGACCCGCCTAGCGAAAGCGCGCGGGCGATGATCTTGTGGTCCAGCACGCGGGCTTTTTCCACTTCCGCCTCATCGGGCGGCACAAGCATGACGGTATGGAAATTGCCATCACCGATATGGCCCACGATCGGGGCGGTAATGCCGGATTCCTCGATATCATGCTTGGCGCCCAGGATCATGTCGGTCAGGGCGGAAATGGGCACGATCGCATCGGTCGAGATGCCGGTATATCCCGGCCGGTATGCCAGGCAGGCCCAGAATACGGCATGGCGTGTCTTCCACAATGCCGCGCGTTCCTGCGCCTGGGTGCTCCATGTAAAGGCCGAGCCGTTATTGTCGTCGGCAATGGCCTCGACTGTCGCGATCTGTTCACGAACCGCTTCCGGGCCGCCCTCGAATTCAAAGAACATGGTGGGGATGGGGCGGTAGCCCTCCAGTTTGGCGTAGCGGATGCAGGCATCCATCTGCACGTCATCAAGAAGCTCCATGCGCCCGATCGGCACGCTCATCTGCATGACCTGCACGGCTGTTTCCACGCAGTCGGCCAGTGTCTCGAACTGGCACACGGCGGCAGCCATGGTCTCGGGTATGCCATGCAGGCGTAGCTGCACCTCCGTAATGATGCCCAGCGTGCCTTCCGAGCCGATCATGAGGTGCGTCAGGTCATAGCCCATGGCAGATTTACGCACCCGGCGGCCCACGCGCATGATGCGCCCGTCAGCCAGCACCACGGTCAGGCCCAGCACGTTTTCACGGATCGTGCCATAACGCACGGCTCCCGTGCCTGATGCGCGCGTGGCGCACATGCCGCCAATGGTTGCCTCCCCACCCGGATCAACGGGAAAGAACAGCCCTTCATCACGCAGCAGCAGGTTGAGATCCTGCCGCGTGATGCCCGCCTGCACCCGGCAGTCCATGTCGCCTGTATTGAGTTCCAGCAGGCCGGTCATGCGTGACAGGTCTATGGAGATCCCACCTTCGATGGCGTTGACCTGCCCCTCAAGCGACGTGCCTGCCCCAAAGGGTATGACGGGCGCGCGGTGGGTGTTGCAGACGCGCAGCGCGTGGGCCACGTCCTCCGTGGTTTCGGCAAAGATGACAGCCTGGGGCGCATGCTGGGCGTGATAGCCCTCGCCGTGGCCATGGTGCTCGCAGACCGACTGGCTGCGTGACAGGCGATCGCCAAAATGGGGGAGCAGTTCGGCAATCGCCTGTTCAATCCTGTCGGCTGTCGTCATTTCACGCATTCTCCAACGGTGCTGTCGGCAGGGGCAGGGTGCAGTATCGCCTGCAGGGCTGCAAGGAAGCGGGCGTTCTCATCGGGCAGGCCCACGCTGACGCGCAGCCAGTGCGTATAGCCCGCCTCCTTCCATGGTTTTACGATCACGCCGTGATGCAGCAGGGCTTCGGCGATATCCCCCGACGGACGATCTGTCCGGAAGAACAGGAAATTGCCATAGGAGGGCGCAACCGTCAGCCCCATCCGCTCCATCTCGCCCCGCAGTTTTTCACGCGCCTCAACCGTGCGGCCCGTGCTGTGGTCCATGTGCTCCAGCCCTTCGAGTGCGCCAAGGGCGGCAAGCTGTGCGGCGATGTTGGTATTGAACGGATCGCGGATTCGGCCGAGCGAATCGATGATCGCGGGGTCCGACCCGATGGCGTAGCCGATCCGCAGCCCGGCAAGCCCGTATGCCTTGGAGAAGGTGCGCAGCACCAGCCACGGCCTTTCCTGCTCGCGCAGGATGGTGCGGGCATCGGGGTAGGTGGCGTCGAAGCGCGCATACTCATAATAGGCTTCATCCACCACGATCAGGCAGTCGGGCGGGCAGGCGGCGAACAGCGCGCGCATGTCATCCGCCTTCATCATGCAGCCCACCGGGTTGGACGGGTTGGCGAAGATCAGCACCTTGAGCGGGGTGGAGACCGCCTTCATCAGAGCGGGCAGGTCGAAGGTGCATGCGGGTGTCATGGGTATTGCGTCAACCTGCCCCCCCATGGCCTCGGCCGTGATGATATGCAGGCCGAAAGAAGGCACCACGGTAACGACGCGGTCACCGGGATTGATATATGTTTCCGCGATCATGCGGATGATCTGCTCGGAGCCGTTGCCAAGCAGGATGCATGAGGCGGGTTCGTGCAGCCTTGCCGCGAGGGCGGCCTTCAGCTTCTGGTCGGCCTCGGGGTAGAGCGCAACCTGTTTGACAAGCCCCTGCAGGGCCGCAGCCACGGCGGGAGCGGGGCCGTAAGGGTTTTCGTTGCTGCCCAGCTTGGTAATGGTTTCTGCACCGTAACGGCTCCGGACGGCTTCCGTGCTCAGGCCCGCATTATAGGGTGCAAGCTGCGCGACTTCCGGCCGGCATGCAGGGCCATTGACCTTTGCTGTGGAAGCGGGCTTGGCGGACATGACCTGATCTCCTGTTCGTTCATGTATATACAATCATATAAGATTTCGTTGGTCGAGCGAAATTTAATTGGATGCGTGGCGGGGCTGGCCTTGGATAAGTTTTTGATGAAGCAGTCTTATTTCGCTAAATTTTTAGGATCAGACGCCTTTTTTTATTTCGTATCAGTATTGACGCTTCTTGTACAGACAACATAACATCGTTGCATTGTCGCTCATATCGGGAACGGCCAGAAAATGAACCAGGCAGTATCAATGATTCCCCCGACCGGACAGGCGGCGGATTTTCACGAGAATGGCGCGGTCGTGCTGCGTGGCGTATTCGCCCCGTGGGTCGAGGCACTGCGCGCTGGCGTTGATCGCCTGATGGCGGACCCCAGCCCCCTTGAACGTTCCTACCAGCCTGATGGCTCAGCCCCCTTTTTTCAGGATCTATGCAACTGGCAGCGTATCCCTGAATTCCGCGATTTTGTCGAGCATTCTCCCCTCGGCCAGATCGCGTGTGAACTGCTGGGCGCGCATGAGGTGCGTTTTTTTCATGACCATGTCCTGGTCAAGGAGCCGGGCACGTCGCTTGTCACCCCATGGCATCAGGACCGCCCCTATTACTGCGCCCGCGGCCCCCAGACCGTAAGTTTCTGGATTCCGCTTGACCCGGTGCCCGCCGCCAGTGCGCTGGAATGCGTGGCCGGCTCCCACAGGTGGGGGTATGACCACAGGCCCATGCGCTTTGATGGTACGCCCCTTTACGCGGTTGATGACAGCCCGCCCATGCCCGATATCGATTCGGCGCGCGGGGACTATCCTATCCTGAGCTGGGACATGGAGCCGGGTGATGCCGTGGCGTTTGACTTTGGCACCGTTCATGGCGCCGCGGCGACCACGGGCTCGGTCAACCGGCGGCGCGTTTTCTCGGCGCGGCTGGTGGGGGATGATGCGGTCTTCGCCTCACGCGGGGGAAAAGGCTCGCCACCTTTCGCGCATCTTGCCCTGAAGGATGGTGACCCGCTGGCTGGGCCCGACTTTCCCGTCCTTTATACGGACCCGGCGTGAGGGCGCCCCTCCTGCTTGTGTTGGGCCTCCTGGCGGCTGGCGTGCCGGCAGGTGCCCGGGCGGGATGTCTGGATGATATCCGCAAGGCAGGGGTCATGCGGGTGGGTAACGGGCTGCTTGGCGCGCATCCCTCCCTGTGGCAGGACCATGATGGTGTCTATCATGGTATTGATGCCGACCTCCTGACCGAACTGACACGCCGCATGGGGCTGCCCCGCTCGGAGTTTGTCATTACGGAATGGTCAACCATCGTGCCGGGCCTCAAGGCCAGGCGGTGGGATATCGTGCTGTCGGATGTCCATATCACCCAGGAGCGTGAGGTGATGGGGCATGTGCGCTTTTCCATCCCTTATTTCATGCTCTACGATTACGTGATCGTGCCGCAGGATTCGCCCATCCATTCCCTTGCGGACCTGAAGGGCAAGACAATCGGTTCCGTGCTGGGCACCAACGATTCCGCCACGGCCCACCGCCTTGTGGAACAGGGGATGGGTGCTGCGGTCGCGGATTACGATACGTTTGGCGACCCCTTCCTCGCGCTGCACAACAGGCAGATCGATGCGGTCGTGGTCGACCAGGGCACGCTGCATGCGCAGCAGGCGCATTTTGCTGGGCTGCGCACGGTAGGCGGGCCGATTTTCTATACACCCAAGCCGAAATGGGCCAGCGCGCAGGCCGCCGCCCCCTACAGGCTGGGGAGCGAAGGGGTGGTGGTGCGGCCGGCCTGCACCGACCTGCTCGCCGTGATAAACCACGCCCTGCAGGACATGCATGAAGACGGTACGATCCGCACGATCCTGAAACGTTACGGCGTATGGGAACCGCAGCAGGACCATCTTCTAAAAACATCCGGACAGGACTGAGCGGCGGCATGTACAATTTCTTCTTTTACGCGGTGCCGGAGCATTTTCCCTTCCTGCTTCAGGGCGCGCTCGTTACGGTCGAACTCTCGCTCATCTCGATGCTGCTGGGCACGCTGCTGGGTTTTTTTCTTGCGGTGGGCCGGCTGTCGGCCCGGCGCACGCTGCGCTGGCCGCTTGATGCGTTTGTCGAGGTCGTGCGCGATACGCCGCTGATCGTGCAGTTGCTGCTGATCTACTTTTCCCTGCCCGAAGCCGGGATCGTGCTGAGTGCGTTCTGGGCGGGCATTGCAGGGCTTACGCTCAACCTGGCGGCCTACCTGTCCGAGGTGTTCCGCGCGGCGATCGTGGCGGTTGATAAAGGTCAGCGCGAGGCCGCCATCTCGCTTGGCATGTCGCCCGTGGCCGTTTATTGCCGGGTGATCATTCCGCAGGCGGCGCTGGCCTCCCTGCCAACGCTGGGGGGGTATTTCATCGCGCTGCTCAAGGATTGTTCGCTGGTTTCGTTCATCTCGGTCAATGAACTGCTCCGCCATGCCACGATTGTCATTTCCGACACGTTTGACAGCATGGATACATATATCATGGTGGCGATCATCTATTTCATGATGAGCTTTGTCAGCGCCCGGATCATCCGTTACATCGAACTGTGGCTTACCCCCTCAAACCGTCGTGCCACCATCAGCGTGCCATTGACCATGGACAAGGAGGGCGCGCGATGACCGAGCCAAGGCCTCCCGTCCTGATGGTGCGCCAGTTGCGCAAGACCTTTCAGGGCAATGCCGTTCTCAAGGGAGTGGACCTGTCCCTGCATGAAGGCGAGATCGCCTGCCTGATCGGCCCGAGCGGCACGGGCAAGTCCACCATCCTGCGCTGCCTCAATTTTCTGGAGCAGCCCGAGGGGGGGGAAATCACCTTCTTCGGGCAGACCCTGTGCGCGGAAGGTGGCAACAGCAACATCTTCCGCATCGCCCCGCCGCGCATATTGCAGGCGGCGCGGGCGCGCATGCCCATGGTGTTCCAGCACTTCAACCTGTTTTCGCACCGCACGGTCATGGAAAACGTGGTGGAAGGGCAGGTGGTCGTGCTGCGTCGTGGCCGGGCCGAGGCCCGCGACAGGGCCCGCGACTGCCTGGCGCGCGTGGGCATGCTGGAGCGTGCGGATTTCTACCCTGACCAGCTTTCAGGCGGGCAGAAGCAGCGCGTCGCCATTGCGCGTGCGCTGGCCATGTCGCCCGCGCTGATTCTTTTTGATGAGCCGACCAGCGCACTCGATCCGCAACTCGTGCAGGAGGTGCAGGGCGTGATTCGCGACCTGTCGGCGGAGGGGATGACCATGCTGATCGTGACCCATGAAATGCGTTTCGTGCGTTCAATCGCCCATACGGTCCACTTCTGTGAAGGCGGCCGTATAGCGGAAAGCGGGTCGGCTGCCGACATATTCGGCCCCAATGCACCGCCGCGTATCCAGACCTTCATGGAGGTCGCCCATGGCTGACCAGAACCGTTTTTCCTACAGGGCCGATTCATGATGACCTCGCAAGGCACAAAGACCGAACAGCATACCGAGCTGCCCGAAGATTTCCTGCCCGAGAAAACCGTCGAATTCCAGACGATCTACCCGGTTGCCGCATCGGAGCGGCACGGTCGCGCCCGCGACCTGCTGGCCCTGTGGTTTGGCGCCAACATGACCATGCTGACCGTAACGACGGGCGGCGTCATGCGCGGGACATTTCACCTCACCCCGCTGACTGCCATTATCGCGGCTATCATGGGCAACCTGATAGGGGGGCTGTTCATGGCCCTGCATGCGGCGCAGGGGCCGCATCTCGGCATACCGCAGATGGTGCAGTCGCGCGCGCAGTTCGGCATGATCGGCGCAGCCCCCATGACTGCCCTGATCGTCATCATGTTCCTGGGGTTCTCCGCCTCCAACCTTGTGCTGGGGGCGCAGGGGCTGGCCACGATGAATGGGCATATGGGCGGCACGCCGGGCATGCTGATCGTGGCGTTCCTCTCGCTGGTGCCGGCGGTGCTGGGGTACAGGGCCATCCATGGCGCCACCCGGATCGCCTCGGTGCTGTGCGGTGCGGCCGTGCTGACCTGCCTTGTGGTGGCGTTGTATCACATACCGCGCACCAGCGCGTGGTGGGTCAGTGACGGGCATGACACGGTGCCGGGTTTTCTTGGTGCCATGTCGCTTGCGGCCCTGTGGCAGATTGCCTACGCGCCCTATGTTTCGGACTATTCACGCTACCTGCCCAGCAGCCGGGCGGGGGAGCGGCAGGCTTTCCATGCCACTTACTGGGGCTGCGTGCTGGGGTCGTTCGTCGCCATGCTGATCGGCGTTGTAACGGGCGCCAATGTTGCCGCCGTGCTGGGGCGCGAGCTCGGCTGGCTGGCCGCGCCGATTCTGGGCGTGCTGTCACTGGGCATCATCATCGCCAATGCCATGAACCTTTACTGCGGGGCGCTTTCCTCCATTACCGTGTTCCAGACCCTGGCCCCGCACCGGCATTTCGGGCGCGGCTGGCGTGTGGCGATCTCGATCACGCTGCTGCTGGTGGCGACCGTGCTGGCGGTGGTCATGTCCGATCAGTTCGACAAGGCCTACGCAGGCTTCCTCGAGCTGCTCATGGCGATCATGGTGCCATGGTCGGCCATCAATCTGGTCGACTATTACCTGTTGCGCCATGGCAACTATGACCTGCCATCTTTCTTTGCTGCAGATGGGGGCGTGTATGGCCGTTTTAACCTTCGGGCTATGCTGTCATATCTTTTCGGGCTGGTCATACAGGTGCCGTTTCTGGCTAACGAACTGTATATGGGACCATTTGCCCACGCATTCGGGGGGGCGGACCTGTCATGGGTATTCGGGCTTGCGCTGACAGGCCTCGTATATGCCGTGGCCATGCGGAACACAGGGAAGGAGAAAACGACGGAGTGATTACATTTTCGATACGAATCTTATTGACTGTACTCGTATAGACAACTTAGCCTGTTTTCAGGACAGACAATGGCCTCCGGGCTGAACATCTTTCAACATTTCATGCTGACGGGGCGCGGTGACTGCCTGCGGTTAAGCGTCGTAAGTAGGGGTCAATAATGATGCGGAACATTTCGTTATCAAAATTATGTCTCTTTTCCACCACGCTCTTCACGATCGGAACCGGCGTGGCTTCGGCGCAGGTGGTACCGCAGGCGACCGAAAAGGAAGGCGACCGTGCGCACCATGCCACCGGCCGCACCGCCGCGCACGCGACAGCGCCTGCCGCCAGTAAGGAAGCTGTCTATGTCAGCTCCACTTCGGAAACATTTAACGTCAAGTCCAAGCATGTCTCGCACGGCGCGCTGGTCACTGTCGGCCAGAAGCTGCTGTCACAGGCGCCAGCGGGTACCAACCCGCTCAAGACCCTCGGGCAGTTGCCCGGCGTCATGTTCCAGTCCGCCGATGCGCAGGGCGTGGATATCTGGTCCGAACAGATCTTCATGCACGGCTTCCAGCAGCAGGAGATCGGCTTTACGCTCGATGGCATGCCGCTAGGTGAACAGTCGCTGCGAAACTATAACGGCTTCAACGCTCTGCTTGCCATCTCGTCTGAAAATGTCGGGCGTATCGACGTGTCCCAGTCTGCGGGCGCGGAAGATATTGCCGCCACCAACAACCTTGGTGGGTCGATGGCCTATGTCTCGCGTGATCCGTCGCACAAGATGGGCGGCATGATCAGCCAGGGCTTTGGCAGCTTTGCCAATTATCACACGTTCGTGCGTTTCGAGAGTGGTGACCTGAACCGCACCGGCACGCGTTTCTATACATCCTACAGCCGCCAGGATGGGCAGATCTGGAAGGGAACGGGCGAGCAGTTCGTCCAGCAGGTTAACGCAAAGCTGGTGCAGCCTCTGGGTGAGGAAAGCTCCCTGTCCGCCTATTTCGACTGGGCCGACATGCACCAGTTCTCCACGCCCGATGCTTCGCCTGAAGTGATCCGCAAGGCCGGTTATAACGTAACCAACTATTATAACGGCAAGCAGAGCGGCCTGCAGGCTGCGATCAATGCGGCCAATGGCATTTTCCCGTCATCATTCTCCGGCCTGGCCGACCCGGAGGATTCCGCCTATTACGATGCGGTTCTCAACAGCGAGGACTATTTTGGTGGCGTGAAGGCGCATATCAAGCTTTCGCGTGACGTGACGTGGGACACCACGGCCTATGGCCATGGCGAGACGACCCAGTCCACCTGGACCACGCCCTATTATCCCTCGCCCAACGGTTCGCCGCTGTCCGAACTGCGCAAGGCGCCGGGCATCCGTCGTTTCGGCGTTATTTCACAGGTGCATTACGATACATCCAAGAACCAGCTGGCCGGTGGCGTATGGTATGAAAACAACAGCTACCAGTCGCCCGAGTATGACTTCCAGATGCCCAACATCGTCAACGGCCAGCTGACGCAGGCACTGCCCAACCCGCTGAATTACTGGAAGAACCCGTTCGCCGAGATCTATAACCAGGATTACAACACCAACACCTTTACGGCCTTCGTGCAGGATACCTATCGCCCGATCCGGCACCTTGCCCTGCATTTCGGCTTCAAGTCCGTTCTCAGCACCACGCGTGTTGGCAATGGTTATGCCAACCAGGATTATTACGGTGCGGGCACACAGCTTGCCAGCGGCGTTGGCCTGACCACTGCCAAGCCTTTCCTGCCGCATATCAGCGCGGACTGGCATTTCCTGAAACATCATGAACTGTATTTCGACATTTCGGAAAACGTGCATACCTACGCACAGTGCGGCTACAACCTCTGCGCCTCGCCGTTTGCCGTAACGCAGGCCGCGTTCAATGCCGAGCGGAATACCATCCGCCCTGAAACGGACTGGACCTATGCGCTGGGTTATCGCTATTCCAGCCAGTATGCCGGGCTGTCGCTGTATGGTTACCGCACGAACTTCAACAACCGCCTGCAGCAGATCACGTCGGGATCAGCAGTCAATCCGTTGTCTACCGTAGCAAACGTCGGCGGGGTGACCATGGATGGTGTGGATGCGGCCCTTACCCTCATGCCGGTCCACGGCCTGGCGTTCACCAACAGCTTCAGCTACAACCATGCGACCTATGACAGCAACCTTGTGGATGGCGGCGTCAACTATCACACCAAGGGCGTGCAGGTCATCAACTACCCGCGCTTCATGTACAAGACCCGCCTGTCCTATGACTACAAGGGCCTGACAGCCTATGTTGATGCGACCTTCACCAGCCACCGCAACTACAGCTATACGGGGGATGTAAAGGTTCCGTCCTACTGGCTGGCCAACCTGGGCGTGCAGTACAACCTCAGCAAGATTGGTTCGGTGCATCGCAAGCTCGCCCCGGCCAAGGATCTTATCCTTTCCTTCAGCGTAACCAACCTGTCGAACTCCCACTATATTTCCACCATGGGTGAAAACGGCAACCCGATGAGCCTTTCCCAGGGGGCGGATGCTTACCAGTCCTTCCTGGTGGGTGCGCCGCGGATGTTCTTCGGTTCACTCAGCGCGAGCTTCTGATATCGCGCCAGATCGGTAACAGCAGTCGGTATATGCCCGCGTGGCATATACCGGCTTTTTTATTGTCTCAGGAGCCCGTGCCTTTTCATGACCGCCCTGCCAAGCCAGCAGTCACTTGACTGGATTACGCGCCTGATTGCGCATGAGAGTATTTCCTCCCGGTCCAACATGGCGCTTGTTACGGAAGTAGCCACCCATTTTCGTGAACTGGGCATGGACGTTGTACTGACACGCAACGAGGAGGGGACAAAGGCCAACCTGTTTGCAACCCTGCCGGGGAGTGAGGGCAGCCTGCATAACGGACTTGTGCTGTCAGGCCATACGGATGTCGTGCCCGTGGCGGGACAGGACTGGACATCGGACCCGTTCGTGGCAACCATCCGTGATGACAGGCTGTACGGTCGTGGTGCATGCGACATGAAGGGCTTTCTGGGCATTGCCATTGCGCTGGCTGCGGAGTTTGCACAAAAACGCCTGCAATACCCGCTGCATTATGCCCTGTCGTTTGATGAGGAACTTGGCTGCATCGGCGCGCCACTCATGATCCGTGATATCGTGGCGCGTGGCTACCATCCGCGTGTCTGCCTTGTGGGGGAGCCCACGGACATGACCCCGGTTACCGCGCACAAGGCATCACGGGTGTATGAATGTCGCGTGCATGGCCGTGCGTGTCATTCCTCAGCTCCGGCCGATGGGGTGAACGCCATTAATTATGCCGCCAGGATCATCAACTTTCTTGAGGGTATGGCGACAACCTTCCGTTATGAAAAAATGCAGGACCCGGATTTCGATCCGCCATACACCACATTCTCGGTCGGCACGATTGAAGGCGGCCTGTCCACCAATACGGTGCCGGATCTTTGTGATTTCAGCTTCCAGTTCCGCGCCCTGCCACAGGAAGATGGGGAGGCCATAGAACAGGCGATCCGGCATTATATCGATCATGACATCATACCCGCGATGCGACGTGATGATCCTGATGCAGGCGTGACCCTGTTCCGGCGCGCCAACGTGCCTGCCCTGGCCGGACTCAAATGCGAGGCGATTGACGATATAAAGGACAAGCTGGGAAACTGGCAGTGTAGCTGCGTATCATACGGAACGGAGGCGGGGCTGTTCCAGCAGGTTGGTATTGACGCCGTGGTGTGCGGTCCCGGTTCGATCATGCAGGCGCATAAGGCAGACGAATTTGTGTCGTTGCAGCAACTGGCTGATTGTGAGAATTTTCTGCGTAACCTGGTTATCTAGTTTTTCCATATGAATGGAATGACTTTATACTTTCAACACAATGCGGTCCTGCCTGATGCGCTCGGGGCCGTACTCGTGTAGGATGGGTTATCGCCAGAAGTGACACTGTATGGGAAATATTGGTGGCGGGAAAAGATGACCGGAAACAGGATTGGCCGATCATCATCCATATTGGCCCCGATATTTCCCGGTTTACTGTTTCCTGACCGTTTTTATGGCAGGATGACCGGATTCAATAAGGAGAAAATGCGTGAAATCGCGTGCCGCTGTTGCGTTTGAAGCCAGGAAACCCCTTGAAATTGTCGAGATCGACGTCGAGCCGCCGCGTGCGGGCGAAGTGCTGATCAAAATCACCCATACGGGTGTATGCCATACCGATGCCTTTACCCTGTCCGGTGATGACCCGGAGGGGCTTTTCCCCGCAGTGCTCGGGCATGAGGGTGCCGGCATTGTCATGGAAGTGGGCGAGGGTGTAACCAGTGTACAGCCGGGAGATCATGTCATTCCGCTTTATACTGCGGAATGTGGAACGTGCCTGTTCTGTAAATCCGGCAAGACAAATCTGTGCGTGTCGGTCCGGGCAACGCAGGGCAAGGGGCTTATGCCTGATGGCACGACGCGCTTTTCCTATAAGGGCAAGCCGCTATATCATTACATGGGCTGTTCTACATTCAGTGAATATACGGTTGTGGCCGAAGTATCCGTGGCCAAGATCAACCCGCAGGCCAACCCCGGCCATGTGTGCCTTATGGGATGTGGCGTGACGACCGGGATTGGCGCCGTGCATAATACAGCCAAAGTACAGCCCGGGGATTCGGTTGCCGTATTTGGTCTGGGCGGTATCGGCCTTGCTGTTATTCAGGGCGCGCGGCAGGCTAGGGCCGGACGGATCTTTGCCATCGACACAAATCCGGACAAGTTTGAGCTGGCAAAAGCCTTTGGTGCGACGGATTTCCTTAATCCGAAGGATTATAGCAAGCCGATCCAGCAGGTTATCGTGGAAATGACAGACTGGGGCGTGGACCATACCTTTGAATGTATTGGCAACGTCAATGTCATGCGGGCAGCGCTTGAATGCGCGCATCGTGGTTGGGGGCAGTCCATTGTCATCGGTGTGGCAGGCGCCGGGCAGGAGATTTCCACCCGTCCGTTCCAGCTTGTTACGGGGCGCTCCTGGAAAGGGTCCGCATTTGGTGGCGTAAAAGGGCGCAGCCAGTTGCCGGGCATGGTGGAAGACGCAATGCGGGGCGATATCCAGCTTGAGCCTTTCGTGACACACACCATGCCGCTTGAAGATATCAATGAGGCGTTTCGCCTGATGCATGATGGCAAGTCCATCCGCTCTGTCATCCATTACTGAACGGATCTGTTACCCTGATGCTTCGGTTCATTGAACCACATCAGGGTAATACCTGTAGTATATTTATAAATTATATATGAAAAGAGCATGGTTATAACGAAAGTATAATCATGCCTTTTTCAGTTTTATGAGCGGGCAATCTGATTGCAGGCATGCACGCGCCCCACTTGTGGCGCCTGTCATATTCAAGCGCTCTGGCACGGGATTATCATCCAGAAAAGCAGCCGCCCCAGTGTAATGACTGACCTGCCCTCATAGACCGCGCGGTGTGTTTTAAGATGGGGGCATCAGTCCGGCCCGTCAGATATGGCGTCCCGACAACAGATATTCCCGACAGACCGGATACGGAGATGCGCCTGCACGCTTCATGGCTCAAGGCAGGCCGGGCAGAATGGTGTTGAAGGTCTTTAATGGCATGGAGCATCGTATCGGCCTTCTGATTACTTAAGTTGGCCGATACGAAAACCTTACACGTTCACATGCCCCATGCGGTTTTAGTCTGTTTCTGGCCGGACTTACTTTAGTCCGTCCACAAAGGCCGCGATCCGGCGGCAACCTTCACGCAGGGTGTCCGTGTCGGTGGCATAGGAAATGCGGAAGAACGGGCTCATGCCATAGGCAGCACCCTGCACGGAGGCAACCTGCTGCTCCTCGAGCAGGGCCATGACGAAATCGGCATCGGTTGCGATCAGGCGGCCACCTGCCGAAGTCTTGCCCATGCAGCCACTGATGTCGGGATAGACATAGAACGCGCCCTGCGGCGTATGGCACTGCACGCCGGGAATGGCGTTGAGCAGGGAAACCACCAGGTCGCGCCGGGCCTGGTATTCAGTCGCGCGGTCCTTGAGGAAGTCCTGCGGCCCGTTGAGGGCTGCAACCGCCGCCGCCTGCGCCAGCGTGTTGATGCCGCTTGTTGACTGGCCCTGCATGTTGTTCATGGCGGCGATCAGTGCGCGCGGGCCACCGCAATAGCCAACGCGCCAGCCCGTCATGGCATAGGCCTTGGACACGCCATTGACGGTCAGCACCCGCTCCTTCAGTCGCGGCTCGACCTCGGCGATCGTGCAGAAGGTGAAGCCGTCATAGATCAGGTGTTCGTAGATATCATCGGTCATGATCCAGACCTGCGGATGCTTCAGCAGGACGGCGGCGATGGCTTCCATATCCGCCCGCGGGCAGCAGGCGCCGGTGGGGTTGCCGGGAAAGTTGAGAACCAGCCACTTGGTTCTGGGCGTAATGGCAGCCTCGAGTGCCGCGGCCGAGAGGCGGAAGCCGCCTTCGGCAGGGCAGGGCACGGAAACGATGCTCGCCCCGGCAAGGCGGGCGATATCGGCATAGCTGATCCAGCTCGGGGTAGGCAGAACTACCTCGTCACCGGGGTTGATCGTCGCCATCATGGCATCATAGATGATCTGCTTGGCACCGTTGGCCACCAGGATCTCGTTCAGGGCGTAGTCAAGGTGGTTTTCGCGCTGGAACTTGGCCTGGACCGCTTTTTTCAGCGCGGGCTTGCCATCCTGCGGCGGGTATTTGGTATCACCCGCGCGGGCTGCGGCAATCGCAGCATCCACCACATGCCCGGGCGTGGGAAAGTCCGGCTCGCCCGATGACAGGCTGATGATCTTCATCCCTTCAGCCTTCAGTGCCGATGCCTTGTCGGTCATCGCGGCCGAAGCCGAAATCCCAATTCCATTCAGTCGATCAGCAAACCCGGGCATCAGACATGTTCTCCAATTTCACTCAATGCAACAGCATATTAGATGTTCATAGCGATCGTAGATCGTTTCGCTACAGGTTAGATACCGGTGAAAATCGTCTGGCCCCATACAACTATCCTATGAAGGCCAGAGTGTTTTCCTTACCCGTCCATCCGGATCGGGTTGCGCACCATGGCAAGTGACAGCCCGCCCGCAATGAGCAGGGCAGCGGCGCATATATACCATGCCATGTCAAAACTGCCGGTCCATGACACGATATACCCGGTCAGGATCGGCGAGAGCAGTCCCAGCGAATTGCTGCATGTCAGGGTAACCCCTGTCACAGCACCCATCTTGCCGCCGTCTTCCACCATATCGGTCAGCAGCGCGGTATTGGCGCCATTGGCCGCCATCAGGCACGCCAGCGCGCCAGACAGCACGAGCAGGATGGGCATCATGGTATGAAAATGCGGCAGCAGCCCGATCGTGGCAGCCCCCAGCAGGCAGGTTGCGACAACAAAACGCCGGTTGGGCGGATGAATGCCCCTGCGAAAGACCAGATGCTCCAGAATGCGCCCGATCACGACCGCGCCAATGGCCGCGACCAGATAACACAGGGCCGTGCTGTTGCCCGTGCCGGTGGTGTCGATGTGCAGCTCATGGATCAGGTACAGCGGCATCCATGACATGACCAGAAAGTTCAGGTAGTTCTGGGTGCACTGCACGGCCAGTATCCCCAGGAAGGAGGATGAGCGGAACAGGTTCCGGATCTCGCGGGCCGAAATGGGCTTGCGCGGGGCGGCATCGGGTTTTGCCTTCGGGTTACGGTACACCAGCCACCATACCAGCGCCCAGCCGATGCCGATGCCGCCCAGCGCCATGAATTCGCACCGCCACCCGAAGAACGTGATCAGGTAAGCCCCCGCAATCGTGCCGCCTGCCAGCCCGAGCTGCATGCCTGTCAGCAGCATGGTCATGACCGAGCCGCGCTCGCGTGGCTGCGCCCAGTTGCGCACTACCGTGGCCCCGACGCCAAAGGTCGGCGCTTCACCAACGCCAAGCAGCACGCGGGTCAGCAGGAACTGGGTAATGTTCTGCGCCATGCCGCCAAGCAGCATGGCAAATGACCAGACGCCTACCGCAAGACTGCCGATGGCGCGCGCGCCAACCAAGTCGAGCACGATGGTCGAGGGCAGGTTGAGCAGGAAATACGACCACAGGAAACTCGACGAGACCCAGCCCATCTGCACCGGTGTCAGCGAAAACTCCTTGCCCATCGTAGGCAGGGCGATGGAGAGGGCCGCGCGGTCGCCATAGCTAATGGCGTACATCAGGAAGACAAGAAAGAAGAACACGTAGCGGGCAGGAATTGCGCGCCTGCTTCGTGCGTCGGTGGTCATTTCACCTGTTGTCACGCTGTAGGACTCCTGGTGTGCCATGAATTACAAGAGGGAAGGGCGTGCGAGGCCCAGAGTGCGGCGATCAGGGCGGGGTGCCGGTGGCCGCATCCATCGTGCCTTCCGCCACCACTTTCCGCCTGGCCGGGCGGTCGTGGCGCAGCATCCACACGCCCGAGCCAATAATCAGCAGCCCGCCAATGCCCATGGCGATGCCGGGCATTTCGCCAAACCCGAACCACCCGATCAGCGCGGCCCAGAGCAGCCCGGAATAGGCAAACGGGCCAATGGCGGATACCTGCGCCGAGGCGAAGGCCTCGGTCTGGAGCACCTGCGCGATACCGGCAAAGGCGCCCACGGCGACGAGGCAGCCTGCTTCGGTCAGGCCGGGTGTGGTCCAGATGAAGGGCAGCGGCAGCGCGGTCATGAACGTCATGAGAATGGCCTGCCACAGGGCGATGGTGGTGCTGGATTCCGTAGCGGAAAGCTGGCGGATCTGCATGGTGGTCAGTGCGCCGACGGCCCCCTGCGCCAGGGCGACGAAATAGGCCCAGCTGGGCACGGCAGGGCCTGTTGCGCCATGGCCATGCAGCAGCCCCTTGCCAAGGGCCACCACGATCACGCCCGAAAACCCGATCGAGACCGCAACCCAGCGCTGGAGCGAGGGCCGTTCATGCAGCAGCGGTATCGAGAGCAGGACCAGGAACAGTGGCTGCGTGTAGGACAGGACCTGCTGTTCGGCCAGCGGCAGGCGGGTCACGGTTATCACGACCATGATCATGCTGATCAGGCCCACGACCGAGCGCAGGACATGGCCGCCAAAATGCTGTGTTTTCAGAACAATGCCTGTGCGTGATGCAATCAGCAGCACGAAGGGCAGCGAAAACAGGTTCCGGAAGAAAATGATCTCGAGCGCTGGAAGCGTGGAGCCGGTCAGTTTCTGCAGGGCATTGAGGGCTGCGGTAAAAAACGTTGCCGATGCCAGAAGGAGGGCGCCACGTTTCAGGTCATGCTTCATTTTATCCGTACCTCAATGCACGACATGGACAGCGGCGCGCTTCATCAATCAATGCTGCTGGCGTGCCCCCACGCGCTTCATGTTACGGCAACGTAACGCAGGGGGCGGATTCCGGGTCATAGGCGTTCGTTGCGGTGCAATAGAAAATTCTTATGGGTAGCGGCGGCCCCGGCCCTTAAAGCTGGCAGGCAGGGGTCAGCATGCCGCCACTGGCCTCGATTTCCGCGCGGATGGCACGGGCGAGTTCCAGTGATCCGGGCGTGTCGCTGTGCACCAGAATGGACTGTGCCCGGACCGGCAGGCGCGCGCCGTCAATGGTCGTGACCGATCCATCTTGCAGGAACTGCTTCACGCGCGCCCGCACGCCCGCCAGATCATGAATGACCGCGCCCGGCTGCCCACGCGGCACCAGCGTGCCTGCGGTGGTATAGGCGCGATCGGCCAGGAACAGGGTCTGTGCCCGCAGGCCGGCCTTCTCGGCGGCGCGCTCGGTCGCCTGGCCGGGCATGCAGAACACGCTCAGGTTCCGGTCAAGGGTGGCGATGGCGCGGGTCAGGCGCAGGGCAAGGGCCTCATCCGCATTGGCCATGTTACCGAACGCTGCATGGTAGCTGACATGGGTCACCCGATGGCCGTGGCGGGCGGCAATGCCCTGCAGCGCGCCGATCTGGTAGCACATCATGGATTCCATATCCGCATCGGACACGGCCATGTTGCGGCGGCCAAAGCCCATCAGGTCGGGCAGGCCGGGGTGGGCGCCAATGCCCACGCCCTTTTCCTTCGCCAGCTGCACGGTGCGGTCCATGATGGCGTAATCACCGGCATGGAAGCCACAGGCGATATTGGCCGACGAGACGGTGTCCATCAGCCCGTCATCATCAGCGATGCGCCAGCGGCCAAAACCTTCGCCCATATCGGAATTGAGGTCGATCTTCATGCCTTGGCTCCAGATTTCATGCCAGCGCGGCAGCGGGCGGATGAGCGGTAACGGGCAACCATCATGCGCAGGTCATCAAGATAGGTATTGATCGGCTGCATGGCGGCGACACCTTCGGTAAAGCTGCATTCATGCAGGCGGATGCGCATGCCGATGCGCGCCTGCGCCAGCCGCCACAGATCGGCTTCGATAACGGTGGCGATGCGCGGGTAGCCGCCCACGGTATTGGCATCAGCCAGCTGCACGATCGGCTCGCCTGCGGGCGGCACCTGCACGATACCGGCAATCACGCCATAAGAGCGCAGTTCAACCCGGTGGCGCAGTTCAAGCGGTGCGCCCGACAGGCGGTAGCCTACGCGGTTGCTCTGCGGCGTAATGCGCCATGCGGTATCCCACAGCCGCTGCTGGGATTCGGGCGTGAACAGGGCGTAATCGGTTGCGGGCATCGCACGCAGGTGAATGATTTTGCTGTCCTCTGCGGCAACCACGGCATCGAGCGCCGCAGCGGGGGGCAGGGCGCCGTAGCCTGCCACATCCAGCGCAGCGCCCGTGGTTTTGAGCGTATCGCCCGCCTCCAGCGGGCGGCCGTCGAGGCCGCCAAAGCTGCCACGTAACTGCGTGCTGCGCGAGCCCAGCACCACCGGTACCTCAATGCCGCCCGCAAGGCAGATATAGCCGCGCGCGCCGCTTTTTGGCGGTCCGACACGCAGGACCTGCCCGGGCGCCGCCGTCTCGACCATCCACGGCAGGACCGTGCGGCCATCGAGTTCGATCGCGGCGTCAATGCCCGTTACGGCAAAGGTGGCGGGTGCGTCAAAGCGCAGCACGAAGGGATAGGTCTGCAGTTCGATGCAGGCATCATTGATCTGGTTGCCCAGCAGGATATTGCCGACCTGCAGGGCAAGTGCATCCATGGCGCCCGACGTGCCCACGCCCAGATTACGGTAGCCGGGGCGGCCGAGATCCTGCACCGTGTTCAGGGCGGATGTTTCAAGGATCGTAATCACAGCTCGATGCTTTCGGGGTAAAAGCGGATGCGGTCGCCTACGGCAAACAGGGCAGGGGGCTGTTTATGGGGGTCGAACACGCGCAGGTCGGTAAACCCGATGGAATTCCATCCGTTTGGCCCTGTCAGTGCGGAAATGCCGGCCTGCATGCCGCCGATGATGACGGTCCCCGCCTGCATGTTCAGCGAGGGCACGGTCTTGCGCGGCGTTGCAATGCGCGGGTCAAGGCCATGCAGGTAGCCAAAGCCCGGCGCGCTGCCAATGGCGCAGACCGTGTATTCACTACCATGATGGATGAAAATGACTTCCCGAGCCGACAGGCCTGAATGGGCGCACACCGCGGCCAGGTCCTCCCCCAGCGCACCGCCGTAGCGCACGCCGATTTCGAACAGGCGCCCTTCGATATGCCGCTCGGGCAGGGTGTTCCAGGCATGGCACAGCCAGTCCGCCACCGCCTGCGGGCTGTCGGGTGGTGCGGAGAAGATCAGCATGAGGTTGGTCACGCCGGGAATGAGTTCCTGCACGTCGGGCCGCGCCCCGGCGGCATCCATCAGCGCCCAGACCCGGCGCTGGTGGGCCATGGTGAAATCACCCGGCGCCTCGAACAGCATGGCGCGCGTACCGATCATGCTTATGGCAGGCGCCGCAGCCGTATCGCGCGCCACATTGTTCTTTATATCCGTGTTCAAAATACACAGTCCCTGGAACGGCGCTGGTTATTGACCGGAGAAAAAGGCGGGATCCGGTCATTGAGCCTGAACCGTAACAATATAGGTTTCGCGGCATGATGTGCCGACTGCAAGAATATGACCGTTTACGTAATGATGGCCAGTGCAATTCTGGTTGTGAGGCTATTGAATAATCTTATGGCTCAGCATGATAGGCGGGCCATCATATTATGTTATGGCGTGAGAACGAAGTGCTCTTGGCGCATGTTGTCCATGGTCGTTAGCATGCAATCAATAGCTGAGCATCCGGTATCCGCTGTGGGGCCGGGTGGTGTTAGTTTCTCTGTTCAGGATCGGGTTTTCTTACCATGAGCAACCAGCCGTATCGTACCGCCCTCGTCACTGGCGCTTCTTCTGGCATTGGCGCGCAGATCGTGCGCCGCCTTGCGCAGGAAGGCATCGAGGTTCATGCCCTGGCGCGTGATGCGGCCCGGCTGGAGGAGCTGTCGAAGGAAACCGGCTGCATCGTGCATGCCGTCAGCGTGTCCGATCAGGCGGGGATCGAGGCGCTGGTCAAGACGCTCGAGATCGACATTCTGGTCAACAATGCCGGGCAGTCGCGCACGGGCAACATCACCAACACCACGCCCGAGGATATCGATGCGCTGGTGGACGTGAACCTGCGCGCCGTGCTGCAACTGACCCGTCTCGTGGTGGCGGGCATGATCGAGCGTGATCGCGGGCATATCGTCAACATTACCTCCATTGCAGGTCATTATGCCTTTGCTGGCGGCAACACGGTCTATCATGCGACCAAGGCAGGCGTGCATTCGCTCTCGCAGCAGCTGCGCTGCGACCTGTTCGGCCACCGTATCCGCGTGACCGAAGTCTCGCCCGCGCGTTGCGAAACCGAAGTGTTCGGTCGCCTGATCGGCAACATGGAAGAGGCGAAAAAGCGCTTCTTTGATGAATATGAGTCGCTGCTGCCCGAGGATATCGCCAACTCCGTCGCCTTCGCCGTCATGTCGCCGCAGCGCATGAATGTCAGCTTCATGGAAGTGCTGCCGACCATGCAGGTCGTGGGTGGGCTGAACTTCGCCAAGAAGACATCCGGCGCGGCGTAAGGACGGTGGATCTCACGCATGTCAGGCAGCTGATCGACCTGCTGGCCACGGCTCCGGTCACGGAGCTGGAGGTCGAGGAAAGCGGCTGCCGTATCCGCATCACCCGTGGTGGCGGCGCGCAACCTGAGGTTGCGCCGTCCGTCCCGCCCGCAGTCGTGGCTCACACGCCCGTGGCGGCCACGCCGCAGGCCGCTCCGCCCGTGGCGGAGGCGGCGGTCGTTACCGCCCCGTCCTATGGCGTGTTCCATCTCTCGCCCGCGCCGGGCGCGCCGCCGTTCGTAACGGTGGGGCAGGAGGTGCAGGCAGGGCAGGAAGTGGGCCTGGTCGAGGCGATGAAGGTGTTCAACGCCGTCCGTGCCGGGCAGGCTGGCAAGATCGCCGCCGTGCTGGTGGAAGACGGCACCGAAGTGGAGGCAGGCACCCCCCTGTTCCGGCTGGCATGAGTGAGACCCCACGTTTCAACCGGGTGCTGATCGCCAATCGCGGCGAAATCGCACTTCGCATCCAGCGCGCCTGCCGCCAGCTCGGGCTGGAGACGGTGGCCGTGTATTCCGAAGCCGATGCCGACAGCCGCCATGTGCACGAGGCCGATGTCGCCCTGTGCATTGGCCCCGCAGCGGCGGCGCGCAGCTATCTCGATCCCGACGGGCTGCTGCTCGCGGCCCGGCTGACCGGAGCGCAGGCCATTCATCCCGGCTACGGCTTCCTGTCTGAAAATGCTGATTTTGCCGATGCGGTGGAAGAAGCGGGCCTGACCTTCATCGGTCCGACCGGCGCGTCCATCCGCATGATGGGCGACAAGATTACCGCCAAGCGCGCCATGCGCGAGGCGGGCGTGCCCTGCGTGCCCGGCTCGGACGGGCCATTGCCCGCTGAAATGGACGCGGTGAAAGCCATTGCGCTGGACGTAGGCTTTCCGGTTATCGTCAAGGCATCAGGCGGTGGCGGCGGCCGCGGGATGCGCGTGGTCGAGCGTGTGGCGGATCTGGCGCAGGCCGTAACGCTGACCGCCAAGGAAGCCGAACAGGCCTTTGGCAACCCGACGCTGTATCTTGAACGCTTCATGCAGAAGCCGCGTCATATCGAAATTCAGGTTCTGTGCGACACGCACGGCACCGCGCTGTGGCTCGGCGCACGCGACTGCTCGTTGCAGCGCCGCCACCAGAAAGTGCTGGAGGAAGCATCCGCCCCCGGCATAGCGCCCGAAACCATTGCCGAAATTGGCGAACGCTGCGCCGAGGCATGCAGGCGTATCGGCTACCGTGGCGCGGGCACGTTCGAGTTCCTGTATGAAGACGGCGTATTCGCCTTTATCGAGATGAACACCCGTGTGCAGGTCGAGCACCCGATTACGGAAGAGACAACGGGCATCGACATTGTGGCCGGGCAGCTGAGCATTGCCCAGGGCGAACGGCTTGGCATCACACAGGCGGATATTCCGCTGCGCGGGCATGCCATTGAATGCCGCCTCAATGCCGAGGACCCGTTCACCTTCATGCCCTCGCCCGGCATCATCACGCGCTGGGATCTGCCCGGTGGTCCGGGCATCCGCGTCGATACGCATGTCGTGGCGGGCTATACGGTACAGCCCTATTATGATTCGCTGATCGGCAAGATCATCAGTTACGGTGCGACCCGTGAGCAGGCGATTGCGCGCATGCGCGTGGCGCTGGCGGAAATGAAGGTGGAAGGGGTATCAACCAACATCGCCCTGCATCAGGACCTTCTGGCTGACCCCGCATTTGCGCGTGGTGGGGTGGATATTCACTACCTGGAACGCTGGCTTGCACAAAGGACAGCCTCATGAACAACCGGTCCGAACAGCTGGTGCCCCATTTTGATCGGCTGCCAGAGCCCGAACAGATTGGCCAGATGGCGACATGGCTGGCGCAGGCCGGGCTGGAAAGCCTGGAACTGTGTAACGAGGCAGCGGGGCTGAAGCTGCGGATCCGCGTGGGGCAGGCTACGTCTGCTGCGGCCTCCCCCCATGCCCCTGTAGCAGCGCAGCCTGATGCCGGGGGCGGAGTGGTGGCCGTGAAAACACCGTATTTCGGTCATCTGTGCCTGACCCATCCGCAGCGCGACACCGCTTTTGCTCCGCTAGGGGCGAAGGTGGCGCAGGGCGATATGGTAGCACTCGTGACACTCGACAGCCTTCAGGTGCCTGTTTCCGCACCGGTTGCGGGCACGGTCGCCAAGGTAACGGGCGAGGCTGGCGCGCTGGTCGGATATGGCGCCGTGATTATGCAGATCCAGCCTGACTGATATGCTCAGGCCGGGTATTATGGTGGTGCGCCAGGCTGTATCCATCACGTTTTCCCGGCCTGTCATCGTGTCATTACATGCAAATACAGGTGTTGTGCGGGTCCTGTTCCACACGCACCGTAGCATTCTTCCTAACGTGGATAGACCGAAATGATTAATATGCCCTCTCCGGCGCGAGATAGCGCGACCTGCACCCTGACGGGTGAGGCCAGCCCTGTGGCAGCGGAGAGCGGGCAGTTCGGCCCCCGCGTCGAGCGCGACCTGTTGGGAGAGGTTACGCTGCCCCCCGGCGTGCTGTGGGGCGTGCACACCAGGCGCGCGCTGGATAACTTTCCCATAAGCGGCACCACAATCGGCAGTTTTTCTGAACTGGTGCAGGGGCTGGTTGTCGTCAAACAGGCTGCGGCGCGGGCCAATCTGGCGTTGGGCTACCTCGACCCTACGCGCGCCAATGCCATTGATGCCGCCTGCGAGCGGATATTGCGGAACCCTGCCTATCGCGCGCAGTTTGTGGTGGATGCCATGCAGGGCGGGGCGGGCACGTCCACGAACATGAATGCCAATGAGGTCATTGCCAATGTCGCCCTGGGGCTGCTGGGCGAAAAACCGGGCACCTACGGCGTTCTGCATCCCAATGACCATGTCAACATGGCGCAGTCCACCAATGATGTTTACCCCACAGCACTCCGTCTGGGCCTGCTGCTGGCGGTCGACCCGCTGGTGGCGGCCCTTGAAGGGCTGCACGCGGCGCTGGATGAAAAGGCAGAGGCGTTTGATACGATCCTGAAGGTTGGCCGCACGCAGTTGCGTGATGCCGTGCCCATGACGCTGGGGCAGGAATTCGGGGCGTTCCGTACTTCTGTGGCGGGAGAAATCAGGAGCATAAAGGCTCATGTGGCGGCTTTTGAGCAGGTCAACCTTGGGGGCACCGCCATTGGCACGGGGCTGAATACCGACCCGCGTTATGCCTCCACTGTCATGGAGGAACTGCGCGGCCTGACCGGACGGCCCATGAGCCGTTCGCCCGATCTGATCGAGGCGACATCGGATGTGGGGGCTTTCGTGCTGTTTTCGGGCGCGCTCAAGCGTTTGGCGCTCAAACTGTCGAAAATGTCCAGCGACCTGCGCCTGCTGTCCAGCGGGCCGCGCACGGGGATAGGTGAAATCGTGCTGCCGGCGGTGCAGGCCGGGTCTTCCATCATGCCGGGCAAGGTCAATCCCGTCATACCCGAGGCGGTTAACCAGGTGGCTTATCTGGTTGCGGGCCACGACCTGACCATTACCATGTGCGCCGATGGCGGGCAGTTGCAGCTTAATCCGTTTGAACCGATGATTGGCTATTGCCTGTTTACATCGATCAAGACATTACGCGCCGCCATTGAAACCCTGACTACGCGCTGCATCAGCGGCATTTCCGCTGATCGGGCGCGGTGCCAGTATCTGTCTGACCTTAATATCGGCATCATCACCGCGCTGGTGCCGGTGCTGGGCTACGATATCTGTTCAGCCATCGCCAGGCGCGCGCTGGCTGAAGACCGTAAGGTGACGGATCTGATCGTGGAGGACAGGCTGCTTTCTCCCGAACAGCTTGCGGCCCTGTTGCAGCCTGACGCGCTGACCCGCCCCAATATCGGACGTACTCCGCTCTGAGCGCTTAGCCGAAAGGTTGGGCACCCGGCCAGTTATGCGAGGCGGCCATGGTCTTGGCGAGGTCGATAAGCAGTTCACGCACGGCTACCGAGGCCTCGGTCTCGGGAATGATCTCGGGGATGCAGAGTGAAACGTCTTCCTGAATGACAGGGTTGTGCAGCGGAAAGATGCGCGACTTGCCCGGCACGACAATGCGGCTGGCAACCGACCAGGGCAGGATGGTGCTGCCAATGCCCTGTTCTATGGCGCCCTGCAGGGTAATCAGCGCCTCGATTTCGGCCACGATGCGGGGTTCAAGCTGCTTGCGTATGAAAGCCATGTCCACGCTCTTGCGGACAAAGTTATGCTTGGGCGGCAGCAGCAGGGGAATGTCGGCTATGTCAGCGAGTTGCACGGCCCCTTTTTCATTCTGGGGGAATTCCAGGTCATGTGGTGCGAGCAGGAAGAATTCTTCCTTCATAAGCGGCGTGAAAATAACGCCCTTGATGGGGCCTGCACCATGGATCACGGCCATGTCCAGCCGGCCGGTCATGATCAGTTCGCTGTATATGTCATCAAAGCTTTCGGTCAGGTGCAGGGTAATGTTGGGCAGGCGCTCGCGCACAAGCTGCAGCAGCTTGACTGAAAGCGTGGACCCCGCGCTGTAGGGAGAAAGCCCGACCGAGACCTTGCCCACCAGCGGGCCTGCGCCCTGGCTGATTTCAACCATGGCCCGGTCGAACTGTTTGGTCAGGGTCTGTGCGTGCCGGTACAGTTCTGCTCCGGCGGTGGTGGGGGTTACGCCGCTCTTGCTGCGGATGACAAGCTTCTGTTTGAAAGCATTCTCAAGTGTGGCCAGTTGCTGGCTCAACGCGGGCTGGGCAATATTGAGCAGGTCAGCCGCACGCGAAATGCTGCCAAGGTCGATAATTTTAATAAAAGCCTGTAGTCGGCGTATATCCAACGGGAACTCCACAAATGTTGTAGGTTATGGATTTATAACCTTGACATTAGGGATTTTTATTTAACTGTCAACTTATTGTGCCATATGCGGGGCATATGGCCGGTAGCGTGGCACGGCTGCTGCGGGCGCTCATGCAGGCCTGCCCGGGTGGCCTTCCTGATACTTGCAATTATTATGCAAAAAAGCAACACACCGACAAAAATCAAAGCGTTTTCAGTTATATAATTTGTCATGTTCAAGTTAAGAACCAATCCGGATTCCTAACATATCAATAATTCATATGACGCCAAATCATAACGAACGCGCATCATAAGACTGCACATTTCATTACGGAACGTTCGGTCGAGTTTCAGGGGGGAGAGGCGGATGTCAGGCCTGTCAAAGCGCAAGTTATATCTGGTGGCCGGAGTGGCATTTGGCACGTTCGTGCCGGCTGTGAGTGAAGCCGCCTCCGCTACCGTTTCGACGGCGCAGAAACATTATCGGGTCACCACCACCAAGAAGGCGTCCGTTCCCAGCCAGGCCATGCCCGCGGCCCTGCGTGCCTCGAGCAACCCCGAAGAGATCCATGTCGGCGGCCATCAGACCAATTCCGTCTTTTCACCCGGCACGGCACGACACAGCACCACACAGGTTACGGTCGTAACCGGCGCGGAGCTGCTCAAGACCGGCCAGACCAATGTGCTTTCTGCCCTGGCGCAGGCCAATCCCGCCATTACCACCGCGGCCCTGCCCGGTGGCGGCGCGAGTTCCTTTGTCCAGACCATGCAGCTGCGGGGGCAGTCGCCTGATGACACGCTGATTCTGGTCAACGGCCATCGCCGCCATATTGGCGCGAACTTCAACTCCAACGCGGGCACCAACTGGGGCAGTGAGCCTGCTGATATCTCGCTGATCCCCATCACCGCGATTGACCATATCGAGGTCGTGACCGAAGGCGCATCCGCGCTGTATGGCCAGGACGCCATTGCGGGCGCGGTCAATATCGTGCTCAAGCGCGATACGAGCGGCGGCACGGTCAACTTCAAGAACAGCGGCTATTATGCAGGCGACGGCCAGGCGTTTGACGGTTCGGCCAGCTACGCCATGGCGCTGGGCAACAAGGGCGGCTACCTTGACCTTGCGGCACAGGTGACCCACCAGCTGCCCACCACCCGCGGCGGTGATTTCTATGGCACCCTGTTCGATGGCGCGCGTAACGATACGGCAAACCGCGATGTGCAGCGCGGTCTGGGCCTGCCCAAGAGCACGCTTGAAACACTGAGCGAAAACATGTCCGTGCCCATGGGGCATGGGCTCAACTTTTACAGCACGTCCACCTTCTCGCACCGTCGCGCCAACGTGGCTGAAACCTTCCGCCCCAATACGAGCTCGGATATCTGGATCAACCCGTCGCTCTACCCCAATGGTAACCAGCCCTACATTACCATGGACCAGTACGACTTCGAGACCGATAACGGCATCCGTACGCGCAAACTGGGCTTTGCCTGGGATGCATACGTAACATTCGGGCGTGACCAGCAGGCCTATGGTACCAAGGATTCCGAAAACGCCTCGATGACAGGTGGCGCATATACATTCGACCCGACCCAGACATCCTTTTATGATGGCAAGTCGATCTCGACCGAGCTGACAACCGGGTTGAGGGGATCACGTTCGTTCCATACCGGTCTGCTGCCCAAGGACATCAACCTGCGGTTTGGCGCGGAATACCGTCATGATACCTTCCAGATGACCGAAGGTGAGACCGCTTCGTGGAGTGGGCAGGGCGCAACCGATCACCCCGGCAACCCGGCGCTGGCCGTATCGAACACGAACCGTGACGTGTATGAAGGTTTTGCCAACCTTGATTTCTATATCACCAAGAAGTGGGAGTGGACCCTGGGCGGTCGCGTTGCCAGCTATAGCAACATGGCAACCGTCGAGACAGGTTCGGTCGGCACGCGCTACAATTTCAACAAGCACTGGGCCATCCGCGCCAACATCAATTCCGGTTACCGCCCGCCAACGCTGGGTGAGATTTCATACTTCTATTCGGCACCCTATCCCGGTTATGTTGTAGATCAGATTCCCTCCAACAGCGCCCTGGCCAAGTCTTATGGTGCAACTCCCCTGAAAGGTGAGTATTCGCGCAGCTATACTATTGGTATTGATGCTACCCCCGTGGATGGTTTCCACCTTGCGGGCAACCTGTACTACATCGCCATTAATGACCGGATGGGCAGCTCCAAGAGTTTTGCCGTCGACTCGGGCAATATTTCCGGTCTGGGCAACGTGACTTCGCTCAGCTACTATGCCAACCTGTATAATACCCAGACATTCGGTGGTGACCTTACCGCTGATTATACCCTGCATACCAGTCATTACGGCAAGTTCCGCTTTGCCATGGGCATCAACTTCTCGGATAATGAAATCCGTTCGAGCAAGAGTAACCTGGTCAACGAATTTACCAAGGAAATGGTGCTGCACGCCGCACCGAAAAACCGCGAGCAGATCAGCGTGAACTGGCAGTACAAGAAGTGGTCGGTCTTCGTGCAGGAAATGCGCTATGGCTCCATTACCTACATGGCAGCGCCGACAGGCCCAGGTTCCGTGCCGTTTGAGCAGAATCCCGGCTTCATTACCAACATGGAAGTTGACTACAAGCCTGTGCCACGCTGGACCATTGGCATAGGTGCGAACAACCTGGGCAACAAATACCCGACCCGTGTCCCCAGTGCGATTGCCAATTCGCAGCAGGGACTGACGAAATATGCGTCCTACTCGCCCTACGGGTTCAATGGCGGCATGTATTACGTCAAGACGTCGCTCGATTTCTGAGCAACGTGCCAGCACACAACGAGCATTTAATACGGAGCAGGGCAGGGGTCTCATGGCTCCTGCCTGATGCGTTCATCCGGCAGATCAGGCTGCTGGCCATATCCCGGATGGCATTTGAGAGATGACCTGAAAATAACAGAAGCTTTAGGATGCCGCCTTTCAAGGGCGGCGTTTTTTTTGGGGCGCTCCTGTTCCGGTTCTTCGTAAAATATTTCGCCGGTAGGAAGGGATTTACTCGCGCATGACCCTGCCGATTGCCCCGTGGCTTTCTGATTATGTTCAATCTGCCATTCGTGGTCGAACAGATATGCAACCTGTTCGTTGAGCGTGCGCGACACAGTGGCAAGGTAGAGGGTTACGCCCGGTACCGGCATCAGTTCATGGAAATCGAACCTGCGGTATCGAACGGGGCGATGACGCGCTCGGTCGTATTCATACGCCAGCGGGACGGATCGTCCGAACAGGGCGGGTGTGAGGAGGGGGAAGTCGCAACCGGCCCCCCACACTTATTGAATCTTGCGATGATATGCGTAATCCGGCCAATGGCACGGAACCGGGCCTTCCTGCGTGAGATCCCGACAGGACTGCCAATGCGCGAAGACATCGGGTATGTTGACCCGGTCAGACGGGGATATGCCGATTTTGCCCGGTGGGACGGCCCGAAGCCTGCATGCCGTGCGCTACTGTGCCGCATGCGGGGTGCATCGTGCCGTCTCTGTAGCCTAACCCATAGGTGTGGAGCCACATGGCCGTTGTTTGCTACAGGCGATGGAGTGCATGGCATGTCATCATGGAAAATGCCGCCCTTTCCTCAAAAGGCGGCATTCGGAAACTTTTATCAATGCGTGGTTTGCAAACAGTTTTTTACAAAGGTTGTGCAGCCGCCTGGCGCCGCAGGGGTACCATTCTGCCGATCAGGCGTGGATAGGCCCATTTGAACAGACCCGACGCGGTAATGACCGCAATGCCTACAAAGGTCCAGCCATCAAGCGGCTCATGGAAGACGTAGAAACTGAAGGCCACGGCCCACAGCATCTGGCTGTATTGCGGCAGGGCAATCGCGCTGGCCGTGGCGCGGGTGGCGGCTATCATCATCAGCAACTGCCCCAGTGCGGCCAGGAAGCCGTAGCCGAACAGAAACATCCATACCGTACCGCCCTGCGGCCAGCTTGCATGGGCCACCATCAGCGCACCATTGCCCAGCAGGGGGCCGCACAGGCTGGAACTGAACATGGACAGGCGCGGCGTGTCGCGGCCCGACAGGCGGTAGGCAATGACGCCCAGGGCGCTCGCGGCTGCCGCGATCAGGGCGCATAGATGCCCGAACTGCAACGCACGCAGGCCGGGGCGCAGCACGATCAGCACGCCGATAAAGCCCACGATGACCGACAGCCACCCCAGTGTGGACACTTTCTCGCGCAGCAGCACGACCGAGAGGATGGTCACGAAAAGCGGCATGAGGAAAATGAGCGAGAAGGCCTCCGGCATGGGCAGGAGCATGAAGGCCTCGACGCTCGCCGCCGTAGCGGCAAAGGTGGAGAAGGCCCGCACCACCCACATCGTGGGATTCCGCACCACGAACAGGTCGCGGTAGGACTCGTTTTTCCCCCGGATGACGGGGATGAGCAGCAGGCCAAAGACACCGCCGAAAAACGCGACCTCAAACGGGTCGATCTGGTCGGCCAGCAACTTGGAATAGGCGTCACTGATTGAAAACGAAGCGTATGCCGCGAACGCCAGCATCATGCCCGCCGAAAGACCGGTATTCTTCATCCGCATTGCTCACGAAAAAATTATTCAGGCGCAAATATGGATATAAGGAGGGAAAGACCAGCGCTTGTCGGTAAATCCAGTCATGCATTTTTTACGTCTGATTTCATATGACGCCCCGCATTTTTTCGGGTAGTTGATTTCGCCCTAAAATCAGGGCCTGACCCGGAATGGCCTGCGCACGAGAAAATTGTCGCCGTGTCGGATGCTGCCATCTGGTTCAAAGCCGACATCACCCGTCCCGCCAGGCAGCATGACAGGGAATTCCCCGTGGTCTGGCCAGGGCGGCAGACAGTACCCGTAACCGTTCCCCATCCCCTAGCGGCAGAATGAAAATCCGTTCCTTCTGGCCCCTGTGTGTGCTGATGGCGGGCATGTCCTGATGAGGACGATCCTGCGCGCACGCCATGGCGAGACGGCTGTGTCCCGTAGCGTGGTGTAGGAGCGAGATTTGCTGCTGAGGCGGCCACCGCCGGTCTTTAGATAGGGTTCGAATGCGACAGCGAACCTGAAGGACCTGACGATGACCGATGAGAAGATGGCGCTGCTGGAGCTTGTGGAGCAAGTATCAGACGGTGATTTTGTGCGCGAGATGCTGGCGACGGCTATCGCGCTCGAAGCTGGGGCACGCGGGCGTGCACGGTCGGACTGGCGATCCCGAAGCTGCGCAAGGGTAGCTACTTTCCAACCTTCCTCAAGCCGCGCAAGACGGCGGAAAAGGCGCTGCTGTCGGTGATCCAGCAGGCCTATGTGCAGGGGATTTCCACACGATCGGTCGATGATCTGGTCCGCGCCATGGGGGCGGGTGGCGTCTCCATAAGCCAGGTCAGCCGACCTGTCGGCGAGATCGACGAACGGGTCAACTCCTTCCTGTCCCGGCCGATCGAGGGTGAATGGCCGTATCTCTGGATCGATGCGACGTATCTCAAGCTCCGCCAGGGCGGCCGGATCGTCTCGATCGCCGTAATAATCGCTGTGGCCGTGAACACGGACGGATGGCGTGAAGCTGGTGATCGCCGCCGACGCGCATGCGGGTCTGCGGGCCGCAGCCGCCCGCGTGTTCAACGCAACCCCGCAACGCTGCCGGGTGCATTGGATGCGCAACGCATTCGCTTATGCCCATACGAAACAACGCCCGGCCGTCTCAGCCCTGCTGCGCACGATCTTCATGCAGGAAGCCGCCGATGACGTCTCGCGCCTGTGGCGACAGGTCACCGATCAGCTACGTGACGGTTTTCCGAAACTGGCGGAATTCATGGAGCGGACGGAGACGGACGTGCTGGTCTATATGGGCTTCCCCCGGGAGCACTGGACGCAGATTTCATCCACAAATCCGATCGCACGGGTGAACAGGGAAATCAAACGTCGCTGCGACGTCATCGGGATTTTCCCCAACGACGCTGCCATCATCCGCCTCGTCGGCGCCTTGATGTTTGAACAGAACGACGAGTGGACCGTCTGCCGACACTACATGACGCTGGAAGGCCTCGCCGCCATAATCCCACTATCAGCCTGCCCGCCGTGGCCGCCTGATAACCTCGAACCTGTCGGAGACCGGTGCTCCTGCACCACGCTACGGGGCACAGTCCGTATCAGGGTGAATATCCCGCTTTGGAGCGATCATCATCACCGCTGACCACCGCGAAGGATGGTTCTTCTCTTCCGCCAGAATTATGCGGGCTGCACGTTCACGAAATTCAGGCGGAAAACGCTTCGATTTGTTACTCATGAATATCTCTTACCTCACAGGTCTTGCTGTCTCCACAAAACCCGGGGCAATTCAGCTTCAGGCGGCATAAGTCGGGTTAGCCTTGGTGTTATGATTCTCAAAATGGCCAACCCGACAGGCTGTGAGCGCCGATCCGTAAAAATGTGATGGGTTCGTGGCCCCTCCTGTCGTCTGGCCCGGCAGGAGGTCTCGCCCGTCCGGTGGCAGATCTGCATTGAAAAAGCTGTTGAACCTGCACGAAGTCAAAGCGCTATGATGGTTTCCACAGGGCAACACGTGCGGGCCTGTCAGGCCATGCCACGGTGCCACACGCATGAACGGAGAGAGCACGGCACATGACGGATAGCAAACGGTTTGGCGGAAAGGTGACGCTGGTAACAGGGGCTGCGGGCAATATCGGCCTGGCCACGGCGGAGCGGCTGGCGGCGGCAGGCTCGGCCATCGCGATGCTCGACCTTGCGGGCGAGAAACTTGACGCGGCTGTGCGCACGGTGGCCGCTGCCGGTGTTACGGCACGTGGCTATGGCTGCGACGTAACCGATGCGGCAGGCGTGCAGGCGGTGGTGGACCAGGTCGCGGCTGATTTCGGCCAGATCGACTTTCTGTTCAACAATGCGGGCTATCAGGGCGCATTCGCACCGGTGCAGGATTATCCGGTAGAGGATTTTGCTCGTGTCATGACCATTAACGTGTGTGGCGCGTTTCATGTGCTGCGCGCGGTCTCACGCCATATGGTGGCGCGAAAATTTGGCCGTATCGTGAATACGGCCAGCATGGCGGGCGTGGGCGGCCCGCCGAACATGGCGGCCTATGGGGCCTCGAAATTCGCCATTATCGGCCTGACCCAGACGGCATCGAAAGATCTGGCGCCCTATAATATCCGTGTGAATGCAATCAGCCCTGCCTTTATGGGTCCTGGCTTCATGTGGGAGCGGCAGGTGGAACTGCAGGCCGCCGTGGGCAGCCAGTATTTCTCAACCGACCCCAAGGTCGTTGCCGAACAGATGATCAATTCCGTGCCGATGCGCCGTTATGGCGATATCAAGGAAATTCCCGGCGTGGTGGAATTCCTGCTTGGTGATGATTCCAGCTACATGACCGGCGTCAACCTGCCAATTGCCGGTGGTATCCTGTAAGTGGCTGTTTGAAAAGGCAGGACCAATAATGTCTTGAAATTGTAAGAGTTTCCGGGGTGCCGCCTTTTTGCAAAAAAAGCGGCACCATCTGAATATTTTTAAAAATATTCACCGGAAATTTTCATTCTTTAGTATTTCTCCGGCACGAACATGGTCTCGGGCACGGGCTGGCGGATGTAGTCCGGGCTGTAGACCCGCTCGGGCAGGCGCACTTCCGGTTTCTGTATTTCATGGTAAGGCACCTGTGAGAGCAGGTGGCTGATGCAGTTGAGGCGGGCCTTCTTCTTGTTGTCCGCGCGCACGATCCACCAGGGGGCTTCATCAATGTTCGAGCGCTCGAGCATGATTTCCTTGGCCAGGGTGTAGGATTCCCAGCGGCGGCGGCTTTCAAGGTCCATCGGGCTGAGCTTCCACTGCTTCAGCGGGTCTTCCATGCGGGCGCGAAAGCGCAGTTCCTGCTCGTCATCGGAAATGGAAAACCAGTATTTGACAATCTGTATGCCGCTGCGCACCAGCATGCGCTCGAATTCCGGCACGGAGCGAAAGAACTCGTCATATTCTTCATCCGTGCAGAAATTCATCACGCGCTCGACGCCTGCGCGGTTGTACCAGCTACGGTCAAACAGCACGATCTCGCCGGCTGCGGGCAGGTGGGCCACGTAACGCTGGAAATACCACTGCGTGCGCTCGCGGTCGTTGGGAGCGGGCAGGGCGGCCACGCGGCAGATGCGCGGATTGAGGCGCTGGGTGATGCGCTTGATGACACCTCCCTTGCCCGCCGCGTCACGCCCTTCGCAGATCACGACCAGACGGTGGCCGGTATCTTTCACCCAGTCCTGCAACGTGACGAGTTCACCCTGCAGGCGCAGCAGTTCGCGGAAATAGTTTTTTCTGAAACCGGTGTTTTCCGCCTCATTTTCCGAACCGAGACGTGCGTCGTCGAGTTCCAGTTCAATTTCCTCGTCAATGTCATCGAGCACCTCCTCGCGCAGGCGGTCGCGGTCTGACGGGGCTCTGGGGTCTTTGCAGGTGTCGTTCATGTCAGATGTCGTTTCCATTTGCAGTGCGCCTTACCAGCTCAGCAGGTAGAACAGGCTGGCGGCGATGGTGATGGTGACGGGCAGGGTAAAGACCCATGCCAGCGCGATCTTGACCAGCATGCCCCGGTTGATGCCTGAGCCCGAGCCGAGCATGGTGCCTGCAATACCGGCGGTGATGATGTGCGTGGTGCTGACCGGCAGGCCGGTATAGCCTGCCGTTGCGATCAGGCCCGCGCCCACCAGCTCGGCCGAGGCGCCCTGCGCGGGGGTGAGGTGCGTGTTGCCGATTTTCTCGCCCAGCGTGTGTACGATGCGCTTGTAGCCAATCATGGTGCCAATGCCCAGGCACAGCGCGCTGAGCAGGCGCACCCACCATGGCGCGTATTCCACTACCGGGCGCATCTGGTTGCTCAGGGTCTTGGCGGTGGCGCGGTCATGGGCCGAGGCCTGCGTATTGAGCGAGACCGCCTTCAGCCCGGCCACGACCTCGTACAGATCGGCGCGCAGCTGTGAGGGCACGACCGCATCAGGCGTGGTCTGGGTCAGGCGGTTGACCGAGGCGATGGCTTCCTCGCGCAGGCCGTCATGGTCGTATTGCGTGATAAGGGGGGCCGCCTCGGTGGCGTACTGGGCAATATGGCCGATCTGGGGCTTGCTGTCGGGGGCCAGGGCAAAGGTTGCGGGCAGGATGCCGATGATGGTCAGCATGATCAGGCCGATGCTCTTCTGCCCGTCATTGCTGCCGTGCGAGAAGCTGACGCCGGTGCAGGTCAGGATCAGCAGCCCGCGCACCCAGCCGCGTGTCGGCTTGTCGCCCTGCGGCGGCTGATAGAGTTCGGGATCATGCACCAGGTGTTTGATGATGAAATACAGCCCGCCCGCGCCAATGAGGCCCAGCAGGGGCGAAATGGCCAGCGCGCGCAGGATCTTCCAGATCTGTGACCAGTCAACGCTGTTGCCGATCGCACGCGTGTGCAGCAGCGCATCGCCAATGGCAATGCCGATCAGCGCGCCAATGACGCAGTGCGAGCTGGAATTGGGGATGCCGAACCACCAGGTAAACAGGTTCCACGCCAGCGCCGTGCCGAACAAAGCAATGAGCATGGGCACGGCCGGGTCGCCATTGGGGGGGGGAGAGCACATCGGCGGGCAGCAGTTCCACCAGTCCGTAGGCCACGCTGATGCCGCCAAGCACCACGCCCACGAAGTTCATCAGCCCCGACCAGATCACGGCGGTGCGCGGCTTTAGCGATTTTGTATAGATGACGGTTGCAACCGCATTGGCCGTATCATGAAAACCGTTGACGAATTCGAATATGCAGACCAGCGCGAAGCATATGACCAGCGCCAGAATGGAAAAAGTTGAATAGGGTGCAAAATGAAGCATGAAACAACACACCAAAAGTTACTGTCATGCCAATTTAAATAAAAAATCAGTTAAAATAAATAATACTCATTCTCATTTCATATAATATTCACATTCATGAATGGGGAATGCTGATTTCAGGCATAATGCCGGGCTGCGGGTAGGCTGCGTGCAGGCTTGCAGCGCCCGAGGCGGAAACGGGTGCGCGCGCGGGCCACCGCATCTTCATAGGAGGGGAGGACATCGCCATCCATCTGGGTGACGCGTTCGTGCATGGCGCGGAAGGTATAGGGCTCATCGGGGCCGTCCTGAAACACGATGCCAATGAACACGCCGTCTATTTCAATAACGCTGGATTCAAACATGAGGCTCGTTCCTGCCTGTCTTTTGGGGAGCAGGGCCTTCGCTTCCGGCCTGCCCGTTGCGGGTGCTATGCCGCATTTTTCCGGGCGCGTTCAACCTGAAATATATGAACTTTATATGACGTGCCACAAGTAGATATCAGGCATACATGCATGTAATGGCATGTGTCATAAAAACTTCATGAAAAATGCAGCACGTTATTATTGTCACGAGTCAGTTAATACGTTTAGTGCTGCATTCATGTCATGCATATCAGGAACTACATGATGGAAGCGCCATCCACCACCGCAGCCCGGGGAGCGGACGTTTCCGGGCGCAACGCAGGGGGCAATGCCGGTGATATCGCCTTTGGCATGCTGGCCCGGCTGGCCGGGTGGTCCATCCTGCTGGTCATGGCGGGCATCATCATCGTGCTGGTCAGCGGCGGGTGGCAGGCTTTCTCCACCTTCGGGCCGGGGTTCATCACCAGCAGGGCATGGAACCCCATTTCGCACAATTTTGGTGCGGCAACATCAATTTTCGGCACGCTGATCACAACGGTCGTGGCGCTCGTATTTGCCGTGCCTTTCGCCTTTGGCGTCGCCTTCTGGCTGGTTGAGATGGCGCCCCCGGCGCTCGCGCGTGTGATCGAGACGGCCGTGCAGCTTCTGGCCGCCGTGCCCTCCATCATATTCGGCATGTGGGGGTTCTTCATTGTCGTGCCGTTCATGGCGCATTATGTGGAGCCCGTGGCCACGCGCTACCTCGGCCATGTGCCGGGCATCGGGCTGCTGTTCCGTGGCGCGCCCTATGGCACGGGCCTGCTGACCGGCGGCCTCATCCTGGCCATCATGGTCACGCCCTTCATCTGCTCGGTCATGGCCGATGTGTTCGTGTCCATCCCCGCCGTGCTGAAGGAGAGCGCCTTTGGCCTGGGGGCAACCCGGTGGGAGGTGATGCGCAAGGTGGTGCTGCCGTGGTCGCGGCAGGCCGTGATGGGTGGCATCATGCTGGGCACGGGCCGTGCCCTGGGCGAGACCATGGCCGTGACCTTCGTCATTGGCAACAGCAACCGGCTGGGCTGGTCGCTGTTCGCGCCGGGCAACACCATCGCCTCGCTGATCGCGCTCGAGTTCCCCGAGAGTTCGGCAGGCAGCCTCAAGCTCTCGGCGCTGCTGGCGCTGGGCGCGATCCTGATGGTCATTTCATTCATTACCTTGGCCTGCTCGCGCATGTTCCTCCAGCGCGGCATAAAGAACTAGGGAAGTAGCCTTACATGTCAGCCCAGAAAGTACAGGCCGGGGCCACGAGCGGGTGGCAGCGCGGTGGCGCGCAGGCCGTGCGGCGCAGGATTGTCGAGCGGCTGGTCAACGTGCTGTGTGGTATCGCCACCGTGGTTGTCCTGTTCCTGCTGTTTTCGATTTTATGGACACTGGTCACGCGGGGGGCGGCGGGGCTGTCGCTTTCAACCTTCCTGCACAGCACGGCAGCGCCCGGCAGCGGCGGCGGGCTTGCCAACGCCATTGTGGGCAGTTGCGAGCAGACGATGCTTGCGGCCCTGCTCGGCACGCCCATCGGCATGCTGACCGGCATCTACCTGTCGGAATTCAGCCATGACGGGAAGATCGTCTCGTTCGTGCGCTTCGTGTCGGACATGATGCTGTCCGTGCCCTCCATCCTTGTCGGGCTGTTCGTCTATCTGGTGGTGGTGGAGCCCGCGGGGCATTTCTCGGGCATTGCGGGCACGCTGGCGCTGGCCATCCTGTTCATCCCCATCGTGGTGCGCACGACAGAAGACATGCTGCACCTCGTGCCCCGCGCCATGCGTGAGGCGGCCTACGCGCTGGGCGCGCCGGGCTGGCGGGTGATCGTGAGCATCTGCCTGCGCGCGGCCCGTGGCGGCATCATGACCGGCATCCTGCTGGCACTCGCCCGCATCTCGGGCGAGACCGCGCCGATGCTCTTTACCTCGCTTGGCAACCTGAACTGGTCCACCAACCTCAACGCGCCGATGGCGAGCCTGCCTGTCACCATCTATCAATATGCCGGTTCGGCCTATGATGACTGGGTGCAGATGGCCTGGACCGGTGCGCTGCTGATTACGGTTGCGGTGCTGGCAACCAACATATTCGCCCGCTGGTGGCTCTCGCGCAATGGAACCGCATCATCATGAACACCGTCCTCATGGATAACAGGCCCGCCCAGACCCAGTCGGCTCCGGCGATCGCCATTCGCAACCTCGATTTCTGGTATGGCGAAAATCACGCGCTGCGCGGCATCTCGCTTGATTTCCCCACCCGGCAGGTCACCGGCATGATCGGACCTTCAGGGTGTGGCAAGTCAACGCTGCTGCGCATCCTCAACCGGATGTATGACCTCTATCCCGGCCAGCGCGCCATGGGTGAGGTGCTGTTTGATGGCCGCAACATCCTCTCGCCCGGCATCGACGTGAACGTTCTGCGCTCGCGCATTGGCATGGTGTTCCAGAAGCCCACGCCTTTCCCCATGTCGATCTATGACAACATCGCCTTTGGCGTGCGCCTGCATGAGCGCCTCTCACGCACGGAAATGGACCAGCGCGTGGAAAACGTGCTGCGCCGCGTGGCCCTGTGGGGCGAGGTCAAGGACCGGCTCAATGCCTCCGCCGCCGCCCTGTCGGGCGGCCAGCAGCAGCGCCTGTGCATTGCGCGCACCATTGCCACCCGGCCCGAAATCATCCTGCTTGATGAACCGACCAGCGCGCTCGACCCGATCTCGACCGCGCGGATCGAGGAACTGCTTGATGAACTCAAGCAGGAATTCTCGATCGCCATCGTCACCCACAATCTCCAGCAGGCGGCCCGCTGCGCGGATCGTGTGGCCTTTTTCTACATGGGCGAACTGGTTGAAGTGGACACGGCGGACAAGATGTTCACTGCCCCGCATGAAAAACGCACCCAGGATTACATTACCGGCCGCTTCGGTTGATGACGAAAGACGTGATGATGCCCCAGGAATCGATGCATACTGTCCAGAGTTACGAACAGGAACTTGAACAGCTTCGTTCGCTCATCAACAAGATGGGCGGCATGGTCGAGCGTCAGGTGGCGCAGGCCATTACGGCGGTGGTCGAGCATGATGAGGTGGCCGCCCTCGATGCGCCGGAAATGGACCCCCATGTCGATGAACTCGAGCGCCAGACCGAGGCGCTGGTCATCCGCCTGCTCGCCCTGCGCGCCCCCATGGCGGGCGACCTGCGCGAGGTGGTGGCGGCGCTGAAAATGTCGGGCGACCTGGAGCGGATCGGTGATTGCGCGGCCTCCATCGCGCGCCGGGCCATGCGCAACGAACTGCTGTCATGCCCCATATCGCTCACGGGTCTGCACAGCATGGGCCGGCTGGTGCAGGAAAACCTGCGCCGCACCATTGATGCGATGGACCAGCGCGACCCGGAACTCGCGCGCATTGTCTGGCAGTCGGACACGGCGGTGGATGAACTCTATGTGTCACTGTTCCGCGAACTCGTGACCTACATGATGGAAGACCCGCGTAATATCGGCCCGTGCACCCACCTGCTGTTCATTGCCAAGAACCTTGAACGCATTGGCGACCACGCCACCAATATTTCCGAGCGGGTCTACTACTCCGTAACCGGTAATATCCTGCCCATCATCCGCCCGCGTGGCGGCACGTTTGACTGAAGTTACTGCCTGATACCGGCCTGGCCGGGCGTGATTGCGTTACCGTCCGTCTTTTGCAACACTCGCGCCTGACAGAGACGGCCCGCGCCGCGCCCCACCAACCCCAGGCAGGTTTTTACATGCAGCAACGTGAACTTGGTCGCACTGGCATCATGGTCAGTGAGATCTGTCTTGGCACCATGACCTTCGGCCAGCAGAATACGGAAGCCGAAGGCCATGCCCAGCTGGATATGGCACTCGATCACGGCATCAACTTCATTGATACCGCCGAACTCTATTCCATCCCGCCCCGTGCCGAGACCCAGGGCGCGACCGAAACCATCATCGGCAGCTGGCTCAGGGCGCGTGGCGGCCGTGACCGGCTGATCATTGCCAGCAAGGTGGTGGGGCGCGGCACATCGCCATGGTTCCGCTCCGGTGGGGAGGAAACCCGTCTGACACCCAGGCAGATCCGTTACGCGCTTGATGGCTCGCTGCGCCGCCTTGGCACGGATTACATCGATCTGTACCAACTGCACTGGCCAGACCGCAAGGTGGGGCTGTTCGGGGCAGGGGGCACCACTTTCACCACTCTGCCCGAGGCCGATGAGATCCCCATTGCCGAGACGCTCGGCGTGCTGGGCGATCTGGTGCGCGAGGGCAAGATCCGCCATGTCGGCCTGTCTAACGAGACGGCGTGGGGTGTTTCGCAATATCTGGCCGAATCCCGCCACGGCGCGCCACGTGTCGTGTCGATCCAGAATGCCTATAACCTCATCAACCGCACTTTCGAGATCGGCCTCGCCGAAATCGCCCTGCGGGAGAAGGTGGGCCTGCTGGCCTATTCACCCCTGGCGCAGGGTTACCTGAGCGGCAAATACCTTGGGGGCGCCCGACCGGCGGGTGCGCGCACCACGCTGTTCAATCGTGCCCAGCGCTACGAGAAGCCGGGCGTGGAGGAAGCGGTCAGCGCCTATATCGCGCTGGCGAAAGCGGAGGGGATCGACCCGGTGCAGATGGCCATTGCCTTTGTCACCTCCCGTCCGTTCGTGACCTCGAACATCATTGGCGCCACCAGCATCGAGCAGCTCAAAACCATTCTTGGTTCGGTTGACCTAGCCATCACCCCGGAACTCGAGGCAAAAATCAACGCGATCCATCAGGTGCACTGCAATCCCGCGCCCTGAACCGGCTTTTCTGCCCTCGCGCTGGCCTGAAGGAAAGGGGGGCTGTCAGTTACCTTTCCTGCTTATCATACAGCACCGCCTGCATCACGCGCTCAACAGCATAGCCCATCCAGCAGCACATCGAGGGCGGCGCGAACCGGCTCCCGTCCTACCTTTTCTTCCGCAAGCTGCCCGCTGATCGCCAGCATCGCCAGCCCATGCACCTGCGCCCAGCTTGCGGCTGCCAGCGCGTTGATGGCAATCGGGCGGAAGCTGCCGCGAATTTGCCCTTCTTGCAGCAGGCGCAGAAGAATTCCGAATGTTTCCATGGCGGCGTCATGCAGTGGGCGGTCTGCCGTCTTGTCCGCATCGGCGCTGAACATCAGGCGATAAAGACCGGGATTGCACAGCGCGAACCCGATACAGGCCTGCGCGCCCGCAATGAATTTTTCACGCACGCAGGCGCCACCGGCAGACATGGCCGCCGTCATGGCCTGTCCCAGCCGGATGAAACCAATCCGCGCCAGTTCACGCAGCAGGCTTTCCCTGTCACGGAAGTGCTTGTAGGGGGCGGCATGGCTGACGCCGGTGCGTCGTGCCACTTCGCGCAGTGTAAAAGCCCAGTTCTGGTCCGCTGCCAGCATGGCAAGGGCTGTATCGATCAGGGCGCGACGCAGATCGCCGTGATGGTAGGGCCGGTCCTTTGTTTCAGGCATTTCGGGGTCCATGTTTACACAAGAAACTTAGTTGACATCACAGTGTTACGCTCCATATCGTGCCAATATAAGTTTCTCCTGTAAACATGGAGGGTGCCATGTCCGGTACTGCCTCAGTCAAAGTAACCCCCGCTGACCTGCAGCGCCTCCTTGCGCGCCAGCGTGAAGCGTTTGAGCATGACGGGCCGCCAGGCCTCCGGCAGCGTCGGGCCGACCTGCGCCGCCTGAAAGCCGAAATCCTGAAGCGGCGGAGCGAGATCCTGCGCGCCCTGAATGCGGATTTTGGCCAGCGTTCGGAACGCGAAAGCGCCATTGTGGAACTGATCCCGCTCGTGCAGTCGATCAATTACATGATCGCGCATCTGGGGCAGTGGATGAAACCTGAACGTCGCCATGTATCGGCCTATTTCCAGTGCGGTCGTGCGTGGGTGATGCGCCAGCCGGTGGGTGTGGTGGGCATTATCGCGCCGTGGAACTATCCGCTCTCCCTTGCCCTCGTGCCGCTGGCCACAGCCATTGCCGCTGGCAACCGCGCCATGGTTAAACCATCGGAACTTACGCCCGCCACCGCGACGGTGATCGGGCGGATCGTGCAATCCGTCTTTCCGCCAGAACAGGTGTGCGTTGTCATGGGGGATGCTGACGTGGGGGCCGCGTTCTCCGCCCTGCCGTTCGACCATATCGTGTTTACCGGCAGTACGGCGGTGGGCAGGAAGGTTGCCACCGCGGCCGCGCAGAACCTCACCCCGGTAACGCTTGAACTCGGTGGCAAATCGCCTGTCGTGATCGAGCCCGGCTTTTCCATGCAGCGGGTGGCGGGGCGGGTGGCGTTTGGCAAGCTGACCAATGCCGGGCAGACCTGCATCGCGCCGGATTATGTGCTGGTTCATGAAAGCGATGCCGAAGCATTCGCCACCGCCTATCAGGACGCCGTGAAAAAGCTGCATCCGGGCGGTTATGCCGGCTCGCCCGATTATACGGCCATTCTCAACCCGCACCATTACGCGCGGTTGAGCGGTCTGGTTCAGGATGCTGAAAAACAGGGCGCGCGTGTCATCCGCCTTGGCCACGATGCAGGTGGCAGCCATGTCCTTGCCCCTGTTCTCCTGCTTGACGTCACACCCGCGATGGCGGTCATGCAGGCCGAAATCTTTGGCCCGGTCCTGCCGGTGCTGACCTACCGGCACCTTGATGAAGCGATTGCCTTCATCAATGCGCGCCCCCGGCCGCTGGCGCTGTATTATTTTGGAGCAAGCCGTGCCGGGCAGGACAGGGTTCTGGCGCGCACGGTGTCAGGCAATGTCACGATCAATGGCACCCTGCTGCATTATGCGCAGGACGACCTGCCCTTTGGTGGCGTGGGAGAGAGCGGCATCGGCGCCTATCATGGCAGGGAAGGCTTCCGGGCGCTGACACATCCGCGTGGCATATACAGGCAGGGCCGTTTCAACGCGGCCATGCTCCTTCGCCCGCCTTTTGGAAAACTTACTGATTTCATAACAGATTTTATTCTGCGATGAACGGGCGGCAGGCAAGGCCGGGCAAAGCAGCCCGTCTGCCGCAGTGGCTTCAAACTCTTGTGATGTCACCCCATACCCCGCAGGCCAGCTGCCCGCGTCCGTGCGCCTGATACCCGCCATTCAGGCGCATGCACGAATGCGTGAGCGCAGGGCTGCCCTGCCGGGTGCGGACATTGACACGCTACGGATGAATATAGTCACGATACAGGGAGTATTGCATCGACACGCAGGGCATGGCGCAATCTGCAACCAAAGAGCGGCAATCCGTTGGCGCGTTCACACAACACCAACACCTGCCCGGCTATAAAGCCATCCATGCCTGCACCCTTCGTAAGGATATGATGACATGAGTCCCTATCGCACCATTAATCCCGCCACCGGCCAGACGGAAAAGGTCTTTGACCTGCATGATGACAAGGAAATGCTGGCCAGGCTCGATACTGCCCATACGTTCTGGGAAAGCGACTGGCGCCGCCGCACCATTGCCCAGCGCCGTGACGTCATGCTCAAGGCTGCCGAGATCCTGCGCCGCGACAAGGAAAAGCACGCGCGCCTGATTTCCATCGAAATGGGCAAGATCCTGCCCGAAGCCATTGCCGAGATCTCGCTTTCGGCCGACATCCTGGCCTATTACGCCGAGAAGGCCGAGACCTTCCTCGCCCCGCGCGAGCTGCCGGTGTCGCAGGGCCATGCAAGTGTTACCAGCGAGCCGCTGGGCATTATCTACTGCGTGGAGCCTTGGAACTTCCCCTACTATCAGCTTGCCCGCGTGGCGGCCCCCAACCTGATGGCGGGCAATGTGGTCATGGTCAAGCACGCGCCGGGCGTGCCGCAATGCGCCGTGGCGTTCGAGGCGCTGTTCCGTGAAGCCGGTGCGCCCGCAGGGGCCTATACCAACCTGTTCATCACCAACGACCAGTCGGAAAAGCTGATCGAACGCCCCGAAATCCGTGGCGTCGCCCTGACCGGCAGCGAACGTGCTGGCAGCGCCGTGGCTGGCCAGGCTGGCCGCGCGCTCAAGAAAAGCACCATGGAACTTGGCGGGTCGGATGCCTTCATCGTGCTTGATGATGCGGATCTCGACAAGGTTGTCCCGCTTGCGGTGCAGGCGCGCATGTCCAATAACGGCCAGGTCTGCACGGCAGCCAAGCGCATGATCGTGCACAAGTCGCTTGTTGAGGCGTTTACGTCGCGCCTGAAGGTGGCGATCAATGACTTCAAATACGGCGACCCGCTCGAGCAGGGCGTGACCCATGGCCCGATGAGCAGCCAGGTGGCGATGGAACATGCCGTGGCACAGGTGGAAAAGGCCGTGGCGCACGGGGCGAGCCTTGTTGTGGGCGGCAAGCGCATCGAGCGCGAGGGCTTCTTCATGAAGGCCGCGATCCTGACCAACGTGACCAGGGATAACCCCATCTTCTACCAGGAAATCTTTGGCCCCGTCGCCATCATCCATTCGGTGGACAGCGAGGATGAAGCCGTGGCGTTGGCCAATGATTCGCCATACGGCCTTGGCGGCTCGATCCAGACCAGCGATGTGGCGCGTGGCCGCCGCGTTGCCGCCCGGATCGATACGGGCATGGTCTTCATCAACAGCGTGACCGGCACGGCGCCCGACCTGCCGTTTGGCGGTATCAAGAACTCCGGCTATGGCCGTGAACTGTCGGAATTCGGCATTGAGGAATTCCTCAACCGTAAGCTCGTTCACACGCCCTGAGCCATCAGGTACCGATCGCTCCCGTCATGTGATGGGGGCGGTCGTTCCTGCATCACCTCTGGCTGCCACGACAGAACCGGGCCATGCTGATGGCCTTGCCGCGTTGCGGGAAAAGGGCCACCCACTACCCGTATTTGCAGCCGCAGCGCGGATCAGGGGCCGGGCGCACCGCATGCCGGTCGTGACATCGCGGCCTGTCGATGGCGCAAGCGGGATGACGACCGGCTTCAGGCCCGAAGATGCCCCGGCCATAAAAACTGGCCGCAGCGCCCCGACTGATCCCGAGTATCAAAAAGCGTCGAAGAAGCGCTATCTTGAAAAAGGCAGTTACCAAACGCTTTGATCAATTCATGTATGGTCAAACATGCCCATGGCAGCGTGGCGAGGATTACGTAATTCTACGCAATGGACGTACTCCACCCGGCTGCTACGATAGCCCCGATGCTGTCAGGACGGAAATGAACGCGGGAATGACCCCACTCCAGCGCGCAAGGGGGCAGTTCGGGCTGGAAGTCAGGGCCGATGGCGCCCGCACCCGCATGGCCGACCTGGTGCAGGCAGGCTGCTGCCGCCTGCTTTTTCCACGGGTGCGGGGCAACGGGCTGGAAGCCGCCACGGTCAATATATCTGGCGGCATCGCGGCGGGCGATCAAATCCGCGGGCGGCTGGCCTGTGGCCCCGGTACGGACCTGCTGGTCACATCGCAGGCTGCCGAGCGCATCTATCGCGCCCGTCCGGAAGACAGTCCGGCGGATATGACGGTTACCTGCCATATCGGCGCCTCGGCACGGCTCGAATGGCTGCCGCACGGCACGATCTTTTTTGATGGCAGCCGCCTGCGCCGCCACATGGTGGTGGATATGGCGCACTCCGCGACCTTTCTCTTTCTCGAAAGCCGGATATTTGGCCGCCTTGGCGCGGGTGAGCACCTTTCCAGCCTGCATGTGCGCGACCGGCTGACCATAAGGCGCGAGGGTGAACCGCTGCTTGAAGATATGCTGCGGCTGGAAAGCACCAATGTAACGGCCCTGCTGGCCCAGTCCGCCGTGGCCGCAGGGCAGGGGGCGGTCGCAACCCTAGTGCTGGCCAGCCCGCAGGCGATGGACCTGCTGGGCCCGGTGCGCGAACGGCTGGCAGCGCCGCAATGCGCGGGCTTTGCCGCCTCGGCGTGGAACAGCATGCTGGTGGTGCGCGGCGTGGGCGCGGGGGGCTGGGCGCTTGAGGTGGCGCTGCGTCATATCCTGCCTGCGTTGCGGGCCGGGCGACCCATGCCCTCCACATGGCGGTCATGATACAGCACAGGCAGGCAAGGATGCGGAGCACGACATGAAGCTGACACCAAGGGAAAAGGACAAGCTGCTCATTGCCATGGCAGCCATCGTGGCCCGCCGCAGGCTGGAGCGTGGCGTGCGGCTGAACTACCCCGAGGCCGTGGCCCTGATTACCGACCATGTGGTCGAAGGCGCGCGCGACGGGCTGAGCGTGGCCGAACTGATGGCCAGTGGCGGCCATGTGCTGACCCGCGCGCAGGTCATGCCCGGCGTGGCCGAGATGATCCATGATGTTCAGGTCGAGGCGACCTTCCCCGATGGCACGAAACTGGTGACAGTCCATGATCCGATACGCTGACCCCCTGCCCGAAGGCGCCGTGCCGGGCGAGATCCTGACTGATGAGGGCGAGATTGCCCTCAACGAGGGCCAGCCCCGGCGCACCCTGCGCGTAACCAACACCGGCGACCGGCCCGTGCAGGTTGGCAGCCATTATCATTTTGCCGAGGTCAATCCCGCACTGTGCTTTGAGCGCACGCAGGCGCTGGGCTGGCGGCTTGACGTGCCATCGGGCGGGGCGGTTCGCTTCGAGCCGGGGCAGGAGCGTGACGTAACACTGGTGCCGCTGCGGGGCCTGCGGCGCGTGATCGGCTTCCGGGGCGATGTAATGGGGAGTGTGGACCAATGACGCGCCTGACCCGGCATGATTACGCTGGCCAGTTCGGCCCCACCACCGGCGACCGCGTGCGGCTGGCCGATACGAACCTGCTTGTGGCGGTGGAAAAGGATTTCACCATCTATGGCGAGGAAGTGCGCTTTGGCGGTGGCAAGACCATCCGTGATGGCATGGGGCAGTCGCAGGCCACGCGGGCGGAGGGTGCGGCGGATACCGTCATCACCAATGCGCTGATTATCGATCACTGGGGCATCGTCAAGGCGGATGTGGCACTGCGTGACGGGCGTATCGCCGCCATTGGCAAGGCGGGCAACCCCGATATCCAGCCCGGCGTGGACATCATCATCGGGCCGGGCACGGAAATCATTGCGGGCGAGGGCAGGATCCTGACTGCAGGCGGCATTGACAGCCACATCCATTTCATCTGCCCCCAGCAGATCGAGGAGGCGCTGGCATCGGGCATCACCACCATGCTCGGGGGCGGCACGGGGCCAGCCACGGGCACGGCGGCCACCACCTGCACGCCGGGGCCGTGGCACATGGCGCGCATGCTGCAGGCCGCCGATGCCTTTCCGGTCAACCTGGCCTTTGCGGGCAAGGGCAATGCCTCCCGCCCCGAGGCGCTGGAGGAAATGGTGCGCGCGGGCGCAAGCTGCCTGAAACTGCATGAGGACTGGGGCTCGACCCCGGCCGCCATTGACTGCTGTCTCAGTGTTGCCGACCGGATGGACGTGCAGGTCATGATCCATACCGACACGCTTAATGAGAGCGGCTTCGTGGAGGACACGATCGCAGCCTTTCAGGGCCGCACCATCCATGCCTTTCATACCGAGGGCGCGGGCGGCGGGCATGCGCCCGACATCATCCGGGTGGCGGGGCTGCCCAACGTGCTGCCGTCCTCCACCAACCCCACGCGGCCCTATACGCGCAACACGCTTGATGAGCATCTGGACATGCTCATGGTCTGCCATCACCTCGACCCGAAGGTGCCCGAGGATATCGCCTTTGCCGAGAGCCGCATAAGGCGCGAGACCATCGCGGCGGAGGATATTTTCCACGACATGGGCGTGCTGTCCATGATGTCATCGGACAGCCAGGCCATGGGCCGGGTGGGCGAGGTGCCGCTGCGCACATGGCAGACCGCCCACAAGATGAAGCAGCAGCGCGGCGCCCTGCCCGGTGATGGCGTGGCCGACAACAACCGCGTCAAACGCTATATCGCCAAATACACCATCAATCCCGCCATTGCCCACGGCCTGTCGCATGAGGTGGGGTCGATCGCGGTGGGCAAGCTGGCCGATCTGGTGTTGTGGGAGCCTGCGTTCTTTGGCGTCAAGCCCGATCTGGTCATCAAGGGCGGGGCCATCGCCTATGCCATGATGGGCGACCCCAATGCCTCCATCCCCACGCCGCAGCCTGTGCATGGCCGCATGATGTTCGGCGGCTATGGCGGAGCGCGGGCGCAGACCAGCCTCACCTTCGTGTCAAAGGCGGCGCTGGAGGATGATATCGGGCGCAGGCTGGGCTTGCACAAGCGCCTTTCTGCCGTGTCGGACACGCGCGGCGGCATTGGCAAGCGCAGCATGATCCATAATGACGCCATGCCGCATATAGAGGTTGACCCCGAAACCTATGAGGTCCGGGCCGATGGCGTGCTGCTGACGTGCGAGCCCGCCGATATCCTGCCCATGGCACAGAGGTATTTCCTGTTCTGATGACGCATGTAACCGCAATCCTGCCAGCGGGAAGCTGGCCCGTGGCCGAGGCCGCGGATGTGTTCGCCGCCGATTATGAAGGCCGCCACCGCAGGCGCATGATGCTTGCGCTGCGCTCGGGCGCGCGCGTGCTGCTTGAACTTGAGCACGCGCGCCTGCTGGCCGATGGCGATGGGCTTGTGCTTGATGATGGCCGCATCGTGCGGGTGGAAGCCCTGCCCGAAGACCTGATGGAAGTCACCGCCCATGACCCGCTGCACCTGTTGCGGCTGGCGTGGCATCTGGGCAACCGGCACCTGCCCGCCACCATTACGGCGCAGCGCATCCTTGTGCGCCATGACCATGTGATTGCCGACATGATCGCGGGGCTTGGCGGCCAGGTGCGCCGGGTCCAGGCGGCCTTTGACCCCGAAAGCGGGGCCTATGCGGGGCGGGGCGTATCGCATGACCACGACCATGCTCACCCGCATGCGCATGGCGGCCACGTCCATTCGCATGGCTGAGCCCGCAGGTCTGGCCGGGCAGGACTTCCTGCGGCTGCTCTCATGGGTGTCGCCCGCTTTCCCCACGGGGGGGTATGCCTACAGCCACGGGCTTGAATGGGCGGTCGAGCAAGGTGACGTGCGTGATGTGGAAACCTTATGCGCGTGGGTTGGCGCATTGCTGCGCCATGGCAGCCTTGGCAATGACCTGATCATCATGCATGCATCATGGCAGGCGGGGGAGGATGATGGCCGCCTGCGCGAAATTGCCCGCTTCGCCTGTGCATCCGCCTCATCGCGCGAGCGGTATGATGAGACGGTGTATCAGGGCGAGGCCTTCATGCGGGCGGCGGCGGTGTGGGATGTCGTGCCGCCCAAGGCGGCGCTGGCGGGCACGCGCTGGCCGCTGCCGGTGGTGCAGGGGCTGGTGTTTCGTCGTGGCGGGGTGGCCGCCACGCAGGCCGTACTGTCGGGCGGGTATGCGGCGGTGGCGGCACTGGTGTCGGCTGCCGTGCGGCTGGTGCCGCTGGGCCAGACCGACGGGCTGCACGCGCTGGCCCGGCTTGAACCCGTGCTGGCGCAGGCTGCGGCCGAGGCCCGGACCCGGACGCTCGACGATGTAGGCGGGGCGTGTTTTGCCGCCGACCTCGCCGCCATGCATCACGAAACCCAGGAAACGAGGTTGTTCAGAACATGACAAAGCCAAAGCACGGCCCGCTGCGCGTGGGCATTGGCGGCCCGGTGGGCACGGGCAAGACAGCGCTGATGGATGCGCTATGCCGCCGCTTTCGTACCGATTACAATATCGCCGCCATCACCAACGATATCTACACGCGAGAGGATGCGGAGTTCCTGACCCGCGCGGGCTCGCTCCCGCCCGAGCGCATCATGGGGATCGAGACCGGCGGCTGCCCGCACACGGCCATACGCGAGGATGCCAGCATCAACCTTGCCGGCATTGCGGAACTGACGGAGCGCTTTGCCGGGCTGGACCTCGTGCTGGTGGAAAGTGGCGGCGACAACCTTGCTGCCACCTTCAGCCCCGAACTGGCTGACCTGACCATCTATGTCATTGATGTCTCGGCAGGTGACAAGATCCCCCGCAAGGGCGGCCCCGGCATAACGCGCAGCGACCTGCTGGTCATCAACAAGATCGACCTCGCGCCCCATGTGGGGGCCGACCTTGGGGTGATGGACCGCGACAGCAGGCGCATGCGCGGGCAGCGGCCCTTTGTGTTCGCCAATATCCGCGCGGGTGAGGGGGTGGAGGAAATTGCCCGTTTCATCATCGAACAGGGCGGCCTGTAAAAAATATTTCTATAAAATAATAAAAGTTTCCGGGAGCCGCCTTTTTGAAAAAAAAGGCGGCTTTTTTGGTAGTTACGTGCTGGTGGCCACCAGCGGGTGCATGCGCATGGCTGTGCCCGGCTGGCATGAATAAGCTCATAAACGGGCGTTATAAGTAATTTCACGCATCCCGTCCTGATGGTGCAATTTCGTAATGTTTCCCTGTCGCCGGTTGGTGACCGCAGCCACAAGGGGATGTTCATGATTGCGCTTGTGTCCCGGTTCAGGATGAGCCGGAAGAAGAAACTGCTGCGTTGCGGCAGTATCCTGTCGGCCTGCGTGGCGCTTGGCGCCAGCATGCCCCATGCCCGCGCGGCCACCACGGTCAACTTTGGCAAGGACCAGTTCTTTACGCTGGGGCTGGGTGTACGGGCGCAGTACCTGAGCCATGACACCACCATGCCCGGCAACAAGGATGCGGCGAGCGCCAGCGACCTGCGTATCTACATGGGTGCGCAGTTCCACAAATACGTCAAGTCAACGCTCAACCTCGAACGCCTGCGCGATGGCAACTGGAACGTGCTGGATGGTGTGCTGCAGTTCGAGCGGTGGAAGGCGTTCAATATCTGGGGCGGGCGCATGCTTACGCCAAGTGACCGCTCGAACCTTGACGGGCCTTATTTCCTCAGCACCTATGCCTTTCCGATGGTTTCGCAGTATCCGGGCGCGTGGTCGGGGCGTGATGATGGCATCTCGGTATGGGGCAAGCTGCTCAAGGATCGTTTCCGCTACGTGGCGGGTGTCTATCGCGGGCATAACTGGGTGCGCGGCGGCTCCAATTATGGCGAGCACCCGCTCTTTGCCGCGCGCATGGAGTACAACTTCCTCGACCCCGAGCCGTCGCCTGCCTATTACACGGCCAGCACCTATTACGGCAAGGCTGACATCCTGGCCATTGGCCTTGCAGGCCAGTACGAAACTGATGGCGTGGGCACGGCGCAGGACAAGGGTGACTACAAGGCGTGGAATATTGACGGCCTGTTTGAAAAGCGTATTGGCGAGGGCGCAAAATACGGCGTCTATACGCTCGAGGGCGCGTATTACCAGTATTATACCGGCGGTGTTAAGGACATCGCGGCAGGTTACGGGCAGCATTCGGCCGATTATGGCAATGTGGGTGGCGTGAATGACGGCACGGCCTTTCTGGCCAGCACGGCGTATCTCATTCCCTACCGTCTGGGCTGGGGGCGCCTCCAGCCGCTGGTGCGCTACCAGCAGTTCCGCTTCAAAAAGGACATGTACGGTCCCGGCCACCCCAAAACCACCCAGTTGGATCTGGGGGGGAATTATGTAATGGATGGCCACAACCTGCGCTTTACTTTTGATTATGTGCGCTACAAGCCCATGGGCACGCGCGCGGTGGGGGCTTTCTTGCTGGGCATGCAGTTCCAGTATTGAAAACGGCTGGCCTGTTCATGTCATTTTATCAGGCGGCAGGGCTGACCCACCGCCGGGAGAGATCGGAATGCTGACCCTCAAGCGAAATGCCACGTATGGCTTCGCCCTGCTGGCAGGGCTCATGGGCGCGGGCCTCGCACAGGCCGCGCCCGCCCCTGAAAAACTGGATTGCCGCCATCTGCTGGCCGAGGATGTGCGCCTGTCGGACCGGCTTGCGGCCCTTAGCCACAGCGAGGTCCAGGCCGAGGCGCAGGACAAGGCTCCGGCGGAAAAGGGCTTCTTTGTCAAATTCGACCCCGTGCCGGGCTTCGGCATCATGAAAGGGGCAACGCTTACGCCTGCGGGCCACCCGATACGGGAAGACGCCACCGAGCGCAATCTGGATCAGGTGCGCCAGAAACTGGCTGTCATACGCGGCCATGAGCAGCGCAGGATGTGCCCAGAAATCGGCGCGCCCGACATGCAGCAGGACCGTCTTTCAGATGACGCGGTAAGGGCCGTGCCTTAAATCATCAAAGCAGGGAACACCGCCTTTTTGAAAAAAGGCGGTCCCCGGTAATGTTTACAGAAATCTTGCGCCTGGAGCAGATCCGGTTTGAATGCGTGCATTCAAAACAGGTGCAGATGCTTGTAAAAACAATAAACTAAAGTATTTCCACCGAACCAGTTTTCGGTGGAAATGTTCTAGAGAAATTTGTCATTAGATAGAATCAAATGAATTTCTCCAACCTGTTGCTTTCAGGGCATCTTCACGTGATCAGGTGATTCCACCCAGTCACGATCTGCTCTAGCGCTCCTGCAGCAGGCGCGATGCGGTAGCAGCCGCGGCGGCCCGCGTGCTCAGGCCGGTTTTATTGTAAATCTGCTCGATATGTTTGTCGATCGTGCGCGGGCTGACCTGCAAAATATCGGCAATGTCGCGGCTGGTCTTGCCGCGCGAGATCCACAGCAGCACCTCCGCTTCACGCGCGCTCAGGCCCAGCCGGTCCTGAAGGATGCGCTGGGGAAAGAGCGGCTGTCGGCTGATGCGCAGCAGCAGTTCATCCGGGCCGCTCACGCCCACGAGGGTCAGCACAAGCTCGTTTTCACCCACATTGTGGCGCATGAGCACGCTGCCGGGCGCGGGCAGGGGCATGGGCAGGTGCAGGGCCGTTCCCGCATCGCCCGCGCCTGACAGTTCGCGCATGACAAGCCCGGCCTGCGGTGTGGCCCACAGCACATCCCCCGCGTGGCTGGCGGCCAGCAGGAAGCGGCCCGCATGGTCAAGCGCCCCATGTGCCGCGCGGATGCGCGCGGCGGATTCCATGCGCACGCCAATGCGGGCCATGACTTCCTCCAGCCGCAGGGGCTTGGTCACGTAATCGGCGGCGCCTGCCTCAAAGGCGCGGATCACGTGCTCGGTCTCGGTCAGGCCGGTCATGAAGATGATGGGCACAAGGCTCAGGCACGGGTCATCATGCAGGGCCGCGCAGACTTCCCACCCGTTCATGCCGGGCATGAGGGCATCCACCATAATCAGGTCCGGCACGGTGCGCGCCACGACCGCAAGCGCTGCGATACCGGACTGTGCGAGCAGCACCGTATAGCCGCCTTCAGCCAGTTTTTCGTCCATCAGGCCCAGAACGGCAGGGTCATCATCAATGACAAGAACGGATTTGCGGGAGGGATCGGGCACGGTCATGGCGTGGGTCGCTCCAGGTGGTGGCGCAAGGCTTCAAGCTGGTAGGATGCGGCAAGGGTCAGCAGCGGTTCGATTGCATGGGTCAGGGCCGGATGCTGGTTGCGCAGGGTGGTCAGCCGGGTGCGCAGGTGGCGCAGGTTGCCGCCATCAAGCAGGGCGAGCAGGGCCACGCGCTCCGCCTCGGGCAGGGTGGCGGGTGTGTCTGGCGTTACCAGTGGCGCACTGTCGGCCCCGGCGGCGGGAAAGATCCATTCAAGGCCGAGCATCTGGCCCATTTTGGTCACGAGCACCGACAGGTTCACCGGCTTGCCCAGCACGGGGCAGTCCTCAAGGGAGGGGACATGGCGGTTCGCGCTTTCGACAAGGTTGCCGGTCAGGAACATGATCGGCACGTGGGCATAGGCTGACTGGCGGATGCGCAGTGCAAGGTCGCGCCCGTCCATGCCCGGCATGGACAGGTCGAGCAGGAGCAGGTCGGGCTGCACGAGGGGCAGGCGGTCGAGACATTCCGCCCCGCTTTCCGCGCCTTCAAAGGCAAAGCCGCAGCGTTCAAGGATCTCGCGCATGATCAGGCGATGCTCGGCATTGTCATCCACCACCAGCACGGTGCGGCGTCGCCCTTCATACCCGGTGGGGAAGGCGGGCAGGCGCGCGGGCAGTTCCACCTGCCGGTCAGAAAGCATGAGCCGCACCCTGAAGCGCGAGCCTTTGCCGGGCGTGCTGGTAAAGGTCAGCTCGCCACCCAGGATCTCGGTCAGCAGGCGGGTGATGGTCAGCCCCAGCCCGGTGCCCGGCACGCCTGCGCTGGTACGCCCGCGCTCAAAGGGCTCGAAAATGCGGGCATGATCTTCCTCCGCAATGCCGGGGCCGGTGTCTTCTATGATGAATTCCGCAATCTGCCCCTGCCACTTTGCCGAGAACGTGACCGTGCCCTGCCGGGTGAACTTGACCGCGTTTGACAGCAGGTTGAGCAGGATCTGGCGCAGGCGGTGCTCATCGCACGTCACGACGGCAGGCAGGTAGCCGGGCCGCCATATCAGCTCCAGCCCGCGTGCCTGCGCCTGCGGGCGGATCATCTGTGCCACGGATTCCACAAAGGCGGGCAGGGCGATGGTATCGGCATGCAGTTCGATCCGCCCGGCCTCGATGCGCGAGATGTCAAGCAGGCCGGACAGGATGCTGGTGATGTGCTCGCCACTTTCGCGCATGATGCCCAGCGCCTGGTGGCGCTCGGGCGGCAGGCGCGTATCGTGCTGCAGGAGCTGGATATAGCCCATGATGGCATTGAGCGGCGAGCGGATCTCGTGGCTGATGCCGCTGATGTAGCGGGTCTTGGCCAGGCTTGCGGCCTCCGCCTTTTCGCGCGCCAGCTTCAGCGCATGGTCAGTGCGGCGGCGGGCGCGGATCTCGTTCATGAGCTGGCGGGTCTGGTGCAGGGTCTCGCGCGTGGCGGTGCGTCGCCCCTCCTGCGCCATGACCAGCAGCCACGCACCCACCGTGCCTGCCAAAAAGACCGGCACCATGACGCCACTCCACGCATGGCCCGTTGCCCATGCCAGCAGCCCCATGCCCAGCGTCATGCCCGCAAGCATGAGTGTGAACCGCCCCGGCGGGGCCACAAGCCAGCGGCGCAGGCGGGGCGGCAGGGCGCGGAGCGGGGCGGCAAACTGGCTGCCCATGCGGGTCGAGACCGGCTTGCAGCGGTCACGGCAGCGCCCGTCGAGCGAGCAGCACAGCGAGCAGATCGTGCCGCCATAGGCGGGGCAGGGCGCCATGTCCCGCGCCTCGAAGGCATGTTCACAGATCACGCAGGTCATGGTGGGCCGGTCGTTCCAGCCAGCGGGCGGCAGGCGGGCCAGATAGGTGCGGCCGCCGGTCAGCCACGCCAGCACCGGTGCCGTGGCAAAGGCCACCACAAGCGTCAGGAAGGGCGCATAGGCGGCGGCCATCGGGCCCAGATAGCCCGCAAAGGCCGCAACGCCCATGGCCGCAGCAACGCCCCATGCCCCCAGCCCCACGATGTTGAAGTCAGGCAGCAGCGCGCGCTTGAACTCGACAAAGGGCGGGCTGAGGCCAAGTGGCTTGCACAGCGCCACATCCCCCAGTATCGCGCCAATCCACGCGCAGGCCAGCACGCCGTACAGCGTGATGCCGGTCTGGATGGTGCTGACCAGCCCGGCCTCCATCAGCAGGAGGGCGATCATGACATTGAAGATGACATAAAACACCCGGCCCGGATGGGTATGGGTCAGGCGCGAGAAAAAGTTCGACCACGCCAGCGACCCGGCATAGGCATTGGTGATGTTGACCTTGACCTGCGCCAGCGCCACCAGCGCCACCGTCAGCGCGGTTGCCACCGGGGCGGGGGTGAAGGTGCCCCAGGCAAAACGGTACATTACCCCTGGCTGAACCGCCTGCAGCGGTGAAAAGCCTGCCTGCAGCACCACCCATGCCAGAAACGACCCCGCCAGTAGCTTGAAGGCATCAAGCACCACCCAGCCCGGCCCCCCCAGCACCAGCGCCACCCACCATTGCCGCCGGTTGGACCGCGTGGGTTCGGGCAGGAAGCGCAGGAAGTCGATCTGCTCGGCGCTCTGGCACACCAGCACGATCATGAGCGAGGCGGCGGTGCCCACGGCAAGCGGGTCGATGCGCCCGGGCGGCCCGTAGGGCGCGCTGAAATGGGTCCACTGCCCCAGCAGTTCGGGGTGCAGCCCCGCCATCACCGCAAGGGGGATGAGGTTGAGGGCCAGCCAGACCGGCTGCGTCGTGATCTGGAAACGGGCGATGAACGTAATGCCCCACGTTACCAGCGGAATGATGATGACCGCGCACAGCAGGTACGCCAGCCACAGCTTCATGCCAAGCAGCCCGTACAGCGTGCCTGCCAGGATCGCCGCCTCAAGCCCGAAGAAGATGAAGGTGAAGATGGCATAGAGCAGCGAGGTGATGGTCGAACCGATATAGCCAAACCCGGTGCCGCGCGTGAGCAGGTCGATATCCAGCCCCGCGCGCGCGGCCGTTGCGCATAGCGGCAGCGTAATGGCGAAGATGACAGCCGTGACAAGTGCTATGGCCGTGGCCGTATTGGCAAAGCCGAAGGCCAGCGTGAGTGTGCCGCCCATGGCCTCGAGTGCGAGGAACGAGATGGAGCCCAACGCCGTGCGCGCCGCGCGCATCGGCGTGGCCATGCGCGCGCTGCGCGCGGTAAAGCGCAGGGCGTAGTCCTCGAATGTCTGGTCGGCGGCCCAGCGGCTGTAGGCCCGGCGGGGGCGCACGATGCGCAGGCGGCTGGTCGGGTGCGGCAAGATCAGGGCTTTCGGGCGTTACGGGTGGCAGCGTACATAATCGTAACGGAAAGCCCGTGGGGGACATACGCAGGAATGCGTATGGGAAGAGCTTTTATGTGCGCCGACAATGCAGGCAGCAGCAAAAGGACCGCTCAACATGCCCGTCACACTGCCTCACCTTTCCCGTCGTGCGTTCGGACGTCTTGCCCTTGCCTCCTCGGCGGCTGCTGTGGGGGGCATGTGGCGCGCGGCACCGGCGCGGGCGGCAGCGCCTGCGGGCGAGCCGATCAGGGTTGGCATCCTGCATTCGCTGTCCGGCACGATGGCCATCAGCGAGACCACGCTCAAGGACGCCATGCTGATGCTCATTGCCGAGCAGAACCGCAAGGGCGGGCTGCTCGGCCGCCCGCTTGAAGCGGTGGTGGTTGACCCTGCATCGAACTGGCCGCTCTTTGCCGAGAAGGCGCGCCAGCTCCTGTCGGTGGACAGGGCGTCGGCCGTGTTTGGCTGCTGGACCAGCGTTTCACGCAAGTCGGTGCTGCCGGTGTTCGAGGAACTCAACGGCATCCTGTTCTATCCCGTGCAGTATGAAGGCCAGGAGTGCAGCCGCAACATCTTCTACACGGGTGCGGCCCCCAACCAGCAGGCCATACCGGCGGTGGACTATCTGCTGAGCGAGGACGGCGGCGGGGCGAAGCGTTTTGCGCTGGTGGGCACGGATTACGTCTATCCGCGCACGACCAACCAGATCCTGGCCAATTACCTTAAGGCCAAGGGCATCGCGGAAGCCGATATCATGGTCAACTACACGCCCTTCGGGCAGTCGGACTGGCAGACCATCGTCTCGCAGATCAAGGCTTTCGGCTCGGCGGGCAAGAAGACCGCCGTGGTCTCGACCATCAATGGCGATGCCAACGTGCCGTTCTACAAGGAACTGGGCAATCAGGGCATTTCAGCCACCGACATTCCGGTCATGGCCTTCAGCGTGGGTGAGGAGGAACTGGCCGGCATGGATACCGCCCCGCTGGTGGGCCAGCTCGCCGCGTGGAACTACTTCGAGAGCATCGACACCCCGGCCAATACCGCCTTCATCAGGCAGTGGCATGACTTTACCAAAAACCCCAAACGCACCACCAATGACCCGATGGAGGCGCATTACATCGGCTTCAACATGTGGGTGCAGGCCGTAACCAGGGCAGGCACCACCGACCACGACAAGGTGATTGATGCCATGATCGGCATCCGCCAGCCCAACCTGACCGGCGGCGTGGCCGAGATGCTGCCTGACCACCACCTGACCAAGCCGGTCTATATTGGCGAGATCCAGGATGACGGGCAGTTCTCGGTCGTGTGGAAGACTCCGGCCCTCGTGCCCGGGCAGGCATGGTCGCCGTGGGTGCCGGAAACGAAAGATCTGATCGGCGACTGGAGCAAGCCCATTGCCTGCGGCAACTACAACACCGCCACCAAGACCTGCCTCGGGCACAGGCATGCATAGGCTCCGCACGACCTGCCTGCTGGCGGCGCTGTGGCTCGGGGCCATGGTGCTGCCGGGCCACGGCGCGCGGGCGGATGCATTTGCTGATCTGGCCAGCCCGCAGTTCGCGGCGGTCACGGCCGCCATCTCCACCCTTGCAGCATCAGATGACCCGCAGGCAGGGGCCACGTTGCAGGCGCTGGGCGAGCGCAGCCTGTTCGTAGCGCCTGATGGCAATATTTATATCCGCCACGGCGGGAGCGTGGTGGAGGCCCGCACGGGCCAGCCCGCGGATTCCGTGCCCGAGGGGCTGAAGCCGATCCGCCTGAACAACCGCATCCGCACCGCGCTTGCGGGCGCGCAGGCGGGCAGGGAACTGCTCGCCCCCCAGCCCGCAACGCGGCTCAGGGCAGCCGATGCGCTTTACGCCCGGCACGACCCGGCCATGCTCGCGGTGGTGGAGCACGCCCTTGCGGTGGAAAAGGATGCAACCGTGCGCACCCGGTTGACGGAGGTGCGCGCCGCCACCATTCTCGGCCAGCCCCCGGCACCCGATGCGACCGCCCTCCGGCTTGAAGCCGTGCGTGCGCTGGCCGCCGCCGGAGGCCCCGAGGCGCGCGGCATCCTGGCAACGCTGGCCTGCTCGGATGCGGAAGCGCCAGCAGTGCGCCATGAGGCGCAGCAGGCCGTATCACGCATCGACTGGCACCTGCGTGCCTGGGGTGTGGCGCAGAACGCCTTTTATGGCCTGAGCTACGGCTCGGTGCTGCTGCTCGCGGCCACGGGGCTCGCCATCACCTTTGGCGTGATGGGCGTCATCAACATGGCCCATGGCGAGATGATGATGATCGGCGCCTATGTAACGTGGATGGTGCAGCAGGCCATCCGCGCCACCGTGCCTGCGCTTGAGCCGGTGGCCATTCTCGTGGCCATTCCGGTGGCGTTTGTGGTGTGCGGGGCGCTTGGCATCGTGATCGAGCGCGGGCTGATCCGCTTCCTGTATGGTCGCCCGCTCGAAACGCTGCTGGCCACATGGGGGCTTTCGCTCATCCTGCAGCAGGCGGTGCGCTCCATTTTCGGGCCGACCAACATCGCGGTGCAGACGCCTGCATGGCTGTCGGGTTCGGTGGCGGTGGGCGGCATGGACATCACGCTCAACCGGCTGGCCATTCTTGTCTTTGCGGGGCTGGTGCTTGGCGGGCTGATGCTGGTGCTGCGCCGCACGCCGCTGGGGCTGCAGATGCGCGCGGTCACCCAGAACCGCCGCATGGCGGCCCTGATGGGCATCCGCACGCCACGGGTCGATGCGCTGGCCTTCGGGCTGGGCGCGGGGCTTGCGGGGCTTGCGGGCGTTGCGGTCAGCCAGATTGACAATGTCAGCCCCAATCTCGGCCAGTCCTACATCATCGACAGCTTCATGGTGGTGGTGTTTGGCGGGGTGGGCAACCTGTGGGGCACGCTGGCGGCAGCCCTGGCGCTTGGCATGGGCGGCAAGGTGCTGGAACCGACCATTGGCGCGGTCTCGGCCAAGATCGCCATTCTCGTACTGGTCATCCTTTACATCCAGCGCCATCCGCGCGGCATGTTTCCCGTGCGCGGGCGGGGAGTTGAATCATGAACCCGTTTTCAACCCATGCCCCGCGTTCCCTGCGTGGGGTGATCTGGATGGCGGTGGCCGTTGTGGTGGCGGCAGGCGGGCTTGCCGCAGCCAGCCTGCTGCCCGAGGGCAATCCGCTGCATGCTTCCGCCTTTGTGGTGTCGCTGGCGGGTAAATACCTCTCTTATGCCATGCTGGCGCTGGCGGTGGATCTGGTGTGGGGCTTCGCGGGCATCCTGACGCTGGGGCATGCCGCGTTCTTTGCGCTGGGGGGGTATGCCATGGGCATGTACCTCATGCGCGAGATCGGGGCGCGGGGCGTTTATGGCAACGCCAGCCTGCCGGATTTCATGATCTTCCTCTCATGGAAGAGCCTGCCGTGGTACTGGTGGGGTTCGGAGCATTTTGTATGGGCCGCCGTGCTGGTCGTGGCGGTGCCGGGGCTGCTGGCTGGCGTGTTTGGCTGGCTTGCCTTCCGCTCGCGCGTGTCGGGGGTGTACCTGTCCATCATCACGCAGGCGCTGACCTATGCGCTCATGCTGGCGTTTTTCCAGAACGGTCTGGGCTTTGGCGGCAATAACGGCCTGACCGACTTCAAGGACATTCTGGGCGCCGACCTGCACGCGCCGCTGACCCGCGCGGTGCTGCTGCTGGTGACCGGCCTGCTGCTGGCTGCAAGCCTGCTGGCCGCGCGCTTTGTGGTGGGCAGCCGTTTTGGCAACCTGCTGGTGGCCGTGCGCGATGCCGAAAGCCGCACCCGCTTCCTGGGCTACCGCCCCGAGCAAGCCAAGCTGCTGGTGTGGGTGTTTTCGGGCATGATCGCGGGGCTGGGCGGAGCGCTGTATGTCACGCAGGTTGGCATCATCAACCCTGGTGAGTTCGCGCCCGCCAACTCCATCGAGTCCGTGATCTGGGTGGCGGTGGGTGGCCGTGGCACGCTGTGCGGGGCGGTGCTGGGGGCCATACTGGTCAATCTGGGCAAGACGCTGTTCACCGCCTGGCTGCCTGAGTTCTGGCTGTACGGGCTGGGGGTGCTGTTCATCGGCACCACGCTGTTCCTGCCCAACGGGCTCATGGGGCTGTGGCGGCATGTCCGTAAAGCGCCGCCGGAGGAGGTTACCCCCGAGGTGGCGGATACGCAGGGAGAAGAGGCATGACCGGCGACCTGCTGCTCGACATGCGCGACGTGAGCGTGACGTTTGATGGCTTTCGCGCCATCAACAGCCTCAGCCTTGCGCTGCGCCCGGGCGAGATGCGCGCCATCGTAGGCCCCAATGGCGCGGGCAAGACGACGATGATGGACATCATCACCGGCAAGACCCGGCCCGATACAGGCACCGTGCGCTTTCAGGGCCGCGACCTGACCCGGCTTGATGAACCCGCCATTGCCCGGCTGGGCATTGGCCGCAAGTTCCAGAAGCCCACCGTGTTCGAGGCCCTGAGTGTGACCGAGAACCTGCTGCTGTCGCTCAAGGGCGTGCGCTCGCCCTTTGCCGTGCTCATGGCCCGACGCAGCGCAAACGAGCGCGAACGTATCGACCGCCTGCTGCACCTGACCCGGCTGGAAGCCATGGCCGACCAGCCCGCGGGCGGCATGAGCCACGGGCAGAAGCAGTGGCTCGAGATCGGCATGCTCATGGGCCAGGAGCCTGACCTGCTTCTGGTGGATGAGCCGGTGGCGGGCATGACCGATGCCGAGACCATGGCCACCGCCGACCTGCTGCGCGAGATCAACCGCACCCGCAGCGTGGTGGTGGTGGAGCATGACATGGACTTCGTGCGCGCACTGGGGGTTGGGGTGACGGTGCTGCATGAAGGCAGCGTGCTGGCTGAAGGCACGCTGGACGCGGTCAGCGCCGACCCGCGTGTGATCGAGGTCTATCTTGGGCGCTGAAGGGCGCCGCACGGGCGTAAGGGGAGGCAACGCGCATGCTCGAGGTTAACGATGTGCACCTGCATTATGGCGCGGCGATCGCCCTGCGTGGCGTCTCGCTTGCGGCGAGGGCCGGGGCGGTCACCTGCGTGCTCGGCCGCAATGGCGTGGGCAAGACCAGCCTGATTCGCGCCATAACCGGCATGCATGCCACAAGCTCTGGCACGATCATGTGGGAGGGGGAGGATATTACCAGGCTCGCCGCCTATGACCGTGCCCGGCGTGGCATTGCCACCGTGCCACAGGGGCGCGACATCTTTCCGCTGCTCAGCGTGCGCGAGAACCTTGAAACCGGCTTCGGCCTGCTGCCGCGCGGGCAGCGCCGGGTGCCTGATGAGATATTTGACCTGTTTCCCGTGCTGGCAAAAATGCTCGACCGGCGCGGCGGCGACCTGTCGGGCGGCCAGCAGCAGCAGCTTGCCATTGCGCGCGCGCTGGTCATCCGCCCGCGCCTGCTGGTGCTTGATGAACCGACCGAGGGCATCCAGCCCAGCATCATCAAGGATATCGGCACCATCATCGGCATGCTGCGCGACCGGGGCGACATGGCCATCGTGCTGGTGGAGCAGTATTTCGATTTTGCCTATGAACTGGCTGACACGATTGCCGTGCTCGACCGGGGCAAGGTGGTGCTGGCAGGCCAGGCCCGCGACCTCGTGGCGGAGGATGTGCGCGCCTACATCACCATCTGACCAGCGGGCGGGAAAAGACCGATATGTTCATCGATGCCCGGCATGGACCACGCACCACGGTATGCGCCCTGCTGCTGGCCAACCTGGCCGTATGGGCGTGGGCCGTAACCATGCTGGGGGCCTCGCCCGTTCTGCTGGGGGCCGCGGGGCTGGCATGGACCTTCGGCCTGCGGCACGGGCTTGACGCCGATCATATCGTGGCGATCGATGTGGTGACACGCAGGCTCATGCAGGCGGGGCGCGCGCCTTTGCTGGTGGGGCTGTTCTTTTCGCTTGGTCATTCCACCGTGGTCATTCTCGCCACCCTTGCGCTGGTGGCGCTGCCCGTGCAGGGCTGGCTGGAGCGGTGGCATCTGGTGGGCGAAAGCTTCGGCACGCTGGTCTCGGCGGGCTTCATGCTGGTGGCGGTCTGGACCAATGCCCGCATGGCCATGAGCCAGTGGCGGGCGTTGCGCCAGCCTGCCGCGTTGCCCGCGCGCGCGTCACCCCCCGCAGGTTTTGTGTCCGGGCGGGCGGGGCGGTGGATTGACCGGAGCTGGCAGATGTACCCGCTCGGTTTCCTGTTCGGGCTGGGGTTTGATACCGCGAGTGAAATCGGCCTGCTGGGCATGGCGGCGGTTCAGGCCCACCAGGGGCTGGGTTTTGCGGGGGTCATGGCTTTTCCGCTGCTTTTTACGGCTGGCATGGCGCTGGTTGATACGCTCGATACGCTGCTGATGTGCCGCGCCTATGGCTGGGGCATGCGCTCGGGCCGCAGGCGTGTGGCCTATGATCTGGGCATCAGCCTTGTCTCGCTGGGGGCCGCGGCTGGCATTGGCATGATTGAACTGGGGCAGAAGATGGGGGCTGCGGCGGGTGGCAGCCTGCTCATGTGGGGCCTGATGATGGCCAGCGACCATCTGGCCGCGCTGGGTGTGGGCATCGTGCTGGTTTTTCTGGCCCTGTGGGGTGGTGCCGTCGTGGTCAGCCGCATGCAGGCCAATCGCATATCCCCGACCTGACAGGAGGCCGGATCAGGCCTCCTGTGGACTTCTCCTTCACGCCATAAAGCCGTAAGGATCATCGGTCGTGCGGGCTTGGGCTGTTCGCGCATGACAGGCGTTACGCGCGGCATCTATCATGCATTTTATGCAATTAAGGTATTATTTAACGCACATCATGCATGATTTGTCTTGATCTGTGCGGAAGGAATTTTTAGGCTTGCCACAAGCTTATTGGCCCTCTCCGCCATGGCCTGAAGCCTGGCCCGGCCAGCGTAGTGTTTTAGGAACCACGATCAATGACGTTTTCTCAGCCACCCGAAATTCCCGGCGGTCTTGCAAGGCTGGAAAGCCGCGTGCGGCAGGATCTGGCATGGCTGGATCTGCCCACCCGCTCATGGGTGCCCGAACGCAGCGTGGACGGGCGGCATGTGCTTGATGTGGTCGTGATTGGCGGCGGCATGGCCGGGCTTACGGCGTCGGGTTATCTCAGGCGCTACGGGCTGCTCAATCATGTCGTGCTGGATCAGGCGCCTGCGGGCCAGGAGGGGCCATGGGTCACCTATGCCCGCATGACCACGCTGCGCTCGCCCAAAACGTTGTCCGGCCCGTGCATGGGGCTGCCGTGCCTGACCTTCCGGGCGTGGTACGAAGCGCGTTTCGGGGCCGTGGCGTGGGATGGACTGGACAAGATCCCCCGCCAGACATGGATGGCCTATCTGGAATGGCTGCGCGACGTGCTCGACCTGCCGGTGCGCAACGGTGTCACCCTGACCAACGTGGCGCGTGAAGCTGATGGCGTGCTGGCGCTGACGGTGGTGCAGGACGGCGCGGCCCGGACCCTGCTGTGCCGCCATCTGGTGCTGGCCACGGGGCGCGACGGGCTGGGCGGCAGTTATGTGCCGCCGGTCATTGCCGGCCTGCCGCGTGATTACTGGCGCCATTCAGCCGACCCCATTGATTTTGAAGCCTTGAAGAACCGCCGCGTGGTTGTGGTGGGGGCAGGGGCCTCGGCCATGGATAACGCCGCCACGGCGCTCGAGGCGGGAGCCGCGCGGGTGGACATGGTCATACGGCGCGACACGCTGCCTGCTGTCAACAAATTCACCGGCATTGGCAGCATGGGCGTGGTGCAGGGTTTTGTCGGCCTGCCAGATGCGTGGAAATGGCGCTTCATGGATACGGTGCTCGATGCCCAGACCCCGCCGCCAAGGCCAAGCGTGCTGCGGGTGTCCAGCCATCCCAATGCCTTCTTCCATCTGTCCTGTCCCATTGACCGGCTTGAAATGGCGGACAACGCCGTGCGCCTTCATACCCCGCGCGGCGAGATGGAGACCGATTTCATCATCGCTGCCACCGGTTTCTGTTCCGACCTGTCCCGGCGGCCCGAACTCGCCGCTATTGCGCCCCATATCCGGTTGTGGAAAGACCGCTTCACGCCCGCCGCGCAGGACATGCCCTCGGGCCATGTCAGCGCGGAACTGGCAGCCTCGCCCGATCTCGGGCCGGGGTTTGAGTTTCTCGAGAAAGTGCCCGGTTCGTGCCCGTGGCTGAAATACGTGCACTGCTTCTGCTTCCCTGCCACGCTGTCGCACGGCAAGGTCAGCGGCGATATTCCGGCCATAAGCGACGGGGCCGAGCGTCTTGCGCGCCATATCGCCCGCGCCCTGTTCGTGGAGGACCGCGAGACCCATTACGCCAGCCTCGTGGCGTTTGAAACGCCCGAACTCAGGGGTGATGAATGGCATGACACCCCGCTCCCTGCGATAGGGTGAGGGGAGGCCTGCCGCGTTTGCGTTTGCTGGTGTGAGGGTTCATGGCTAGCATGACGGACATGGATACCGCGCTTCCCGACCTGAGACAGCTTGAGGCCTTCTGCGCCGTCATGGCCACCGGTAGCATGACGGGGGGCGCGCGGCTTGTGGGGCGGTCGCAATCCATGGTCACGCGCATGATGCAGGACCTTGAGGCGGGGCTGGGGTTTACGCTGTTCCACCGTAACGGGCCGCGCATTACCCCCACCGAGCAGGCCCTGCGTTTCCAGCCCGAGGCGCTGGCGCTTCTGGGCGGCGTGCAGCGCCTGCGCGAGAACGTGCACGCCATTGCCCATGATGTGGAAAATTCCCTGCATCTATGCGCCATCCCCGCGCTGGCGGCGGGCCTGCTGCCGCTCGCGCTGGGGCGTCTGCCCCAGGGCACCCTCCCGCGTGAGGTGCATGTGCGCAGCATTGCGGCTGATGAGGTGGTGCGCGCCGTGGGGCGCAGGGATGCGACATTCGGGCTGGTCAGTTTTCCGTTCAACCACCCTGGCGTGACCCTGCAGTGGATCGGCATGGCGCCCTGCGTTGCGGTGATGCGGGCGGATGACCCGCTGGCCGCCCATGAGCGTGTCAACCTGCATGACCTGGCCGAGAGCAGGCTGCTCACGCTGGCCAACCCGTTCAGGATACGCAACACGATCGAACGCGCGTTTGCGCAGATGGGCTGGACGCCCGCCACCATCATGGATTCCAACATGGCCGTGGTGCTGATGGGGCTGGCGCGGGCGGGTCTTGGCGTGGGTATTGTCGATCCTGTCACGGCTGCCGCATTCAGCCAGCCAGATCTGGCCATACGCCCGCTGGATGTAAACCTGCCCTTCTTTTTTGGCGTAGTGACACCGGCAGGCCTGACCCCGTCGCCCGCGCTCGAGGCCCTGTCACGCGCGGTGGAGGATGCCGCCCGCACCCTCATGCCAGACCTCAGGCGCTATACCCATGAAAGCGCCGACCTGATTGAAAGCGCGCTCTACGGCACGGAACCTGTCGAGGACGCCTGATCGGTTTTGGAGTGCCGCCTTTTTCGAAGCCTTTTTTCAGGCAAGCACTGCCGGGCGCATCAGGTCGCGGCCAGGTATCGCCGCGAGCAGGCGCTTTGTGTAGTCATCGCGCGGGGTGGAGAATACGGTCTCGGTCGGGCCATGCTCGACCTGCTCTCCCGCATGGATGATCGAGACGGTATCGGCAATGCGCCGCACCACGGCCAGATCATGCGATACGAACACATAGGTCAGGTTAAGCTGCTGTTGCAGCGTTTCGAGCAGGGTCAGGATCTCGGCCTGCACCGATACGTCGAGCGCCGAGACCACTTCATCCAGAATCAGGATCTTCGGGTCGCACAGGAGCGCGCGCGCAATGGCCAGGCGCTGGCTCTGCCCGCCAGACATGTTGGCCGCCCTGCGCTCCAGCACGGCAGGCGGCAGTTGCACCCGCTCCAGCATGGCTCGGACCCGCGCTGCGCGCGCCGTGCGGTCACGCAGGCCAGCATTGATGAGGGGTTCGGCCAGAATATCCGCAGCCCGGCTGCGTGGATCAAATGATACATGCGGGTTCTGGTAAACAAACTGCACCGCGCGGCGCAAAGCGCGTTGCGCAGTCCCTTCAACCCGTGCCGGGTTCTGGCCCAGAATCTGCACCGACCCGCCATCAGGCGTAATCAGTCCCAGCAGGCAGCGCAGCAGCGTGGTCTTGCCCGAGCCGGATTCACCCACGATACCATGGGTCTGCCCCGCCACCACGTTAAAGGAAATATCGCGCACCGCCTTGTGCCCGGGCCTGCCACCCGCGCCCTTGTAGGCATAGGTCAGGTGCGAGACGACGATCGCATCCTCATGCGGGCCGTCCGCACGGCGGGGGGCGCGTGCTTCATGGAACAGGGGCAGGTCGGCCAGCAGGCGGCGGGTATAGGGCGTGCGCGGGTTGGCGAACAGGGCGCGGGTCTCGCCCGTTTCGCACAGCGTGCCATGTTGCAGCACCGCCACGCGGTCGGCCTGCTCGCTGGCCAGGCCCAGGTCATGGGTGATGAACAGCATGGCCGTGCCGAGTTCGTGGCGCAGTTCGGCCAGCAGCGCCATGATCTGCACCTGCACCGATACATCAAGCGCGCTGGTGGGTTCATCCGCCACGATCAGGGCAGGGCGCTGGGCAATGGCTGCGGCAATCAGCACGCGCTGGCGCATGCCACCCGAAAGTTCATGGGGGTACTGGTGCAGCCGCCGCTCCGGCTCCTTTATGCCCACGCGCTCAAGCAGGCCCACCAGCATGCGCCGCGTGTCGGCGGTGTTGCCGCGGGGTTCATGCAGGTGCACGGCCTCGACAAGCTGCGCGCCGATGGTGCGCACGGGGTCGAGAGAATGGGCCGGGTCCTGCGGAATGAGGGCCACCCGCGCCCCACGGATGCGGCGCAGCGCACGCTCGGGCAGCCCCACGATTTCGGTGCCGCCTACCCGGATCGAGCCGTGCCGGATGCGCGCGCTCTCGGGCAGCAGGCCCAGTATGGCGCGGCCCAGCGTTGACTTGCCCGAGCCGGATTCACCCACCAATGCCAGCATCTCGCCCGCGCGCACGTCCAGCGAAACACCCTTGAGCGCATGGTGCGCACTGCCCCGGCTTTCATACACCACATCAAGGTCACGGATGCTGAGCTGGAGGGAGGCAGTGTTCATGGGTCCACCCTTATGGCGCGTGAAAGCAGTGTTGCCGCCCATGCGGAGAAGATGATGGCAAGGCCGGGGAAGGTGGTCAGCCACCACGCCGTGGCAAGATAATTGCGGCCTTCGGTAATCATCAGGCCCCATTCCGGCGTGGGGGGCGATGGTCCGTACCCCAGAAAGCAGATGGTCGATATGGCCAGTATGGCCGTGCCCAGCCGTAGCGTGGCAAGCGACAGCGCCGGGGCAAGGCTGTTGGGCACGATATGACGCCACACCACCTGCCAGAAGGTGGAACCGATGCCAAAGGCGGCCTCGACATATTCGGTCGCGCGCACGCGCACCACCTCCGTGCGGATCATGCGCGTAAAGCCCGCCACCTGGCTTATGCCCACGGCAAAGGCCACATGCGTCGCCCCTGGCCCGATCAGGGTAATGATGCTGAGCGAAAGGAAAAGCTCGGGGATGGCCAGCACCATGTCAGCCCCCGCCAGGATCGCGCCCGACAGCCTGCGCCCGCCCAGCCCTGCCGCGAGCCCGAGTGGAATGGCCACCAGCAGGCTGATCGCAACCGCCAGCATGGCGGCGGAAAGGGTGGAGAAACTGCCATGCATGATGCGTGAGAACACATCACGCCCGAACTGGTCCGTGCCAAACCAGTGCGCGGCTGTGGGGGCCATGAGCCGCTCATCTGTCTGGCCTGCCAGCGGGTCAAGCCGGGTGAACAGGCCGGGGCAGAGTGCGATGATGACCAGCAGCACCACGGGCAGCACGCCAAGCAGGCGCGGCAGCGTTACGTCATGGCGCTGGCGCCACTGTGCAAGGGCGGTGCTCATGCCGCCCCTCCTGCCTGCGTGCGGCGGATGCGTGGATCAATCAGCGGATGGAGCGCATCAACGGTAAAGTTGATGACCACGAACCCCGCCACCGAAATCAGGATGATGGCCTGCAGCACCGCCACATCCTGATTGGCCACGGCCTGCTGGGCCAGTTGCCCCAGCCCGTCCAGCCCGAATACGGTCTCGGTCACCACGGCGCCCGCGAGGATCTCGCCAAACACCAGCCCGCTTATGGTCAGCGTGGGCGGCAGGGCGTTGGGCAGCACATGGGCGTAAAGAATGCGTAGCGGCGAGGCGCCACGCGCGCGCAGCACGTCAATGAAGGGCTGGGCCGTGACCCGTTCCGCTGTGGCCAGAAACACCTGCGTGAGCGGCGCCGAGATGGGAATGGCCAGCGCCAGCCCCGGCAGCAGCACCGCCGCCCAGCCCGAAACGCCCACCACCGGCACCAGATTCCAATGAAACGAGACAAGCTGGATCGCCACGATTTCAAGCCAGAAGACGGGAATGCCACTCGCCAGCCCCGGCACCAGCCGCAGGGCCGCGCGCAGGGGGCGCAGGGGCGCGAGCAGGGCCGCCGTGGCAAAAGCCGCAGCCAGCATGATCGCGCCGCCAAAGCTGACCACCGCAAGGCGCAGCGTGGTGGGGTAGGCGGCGTGCAGCATGCGGCTGACCGGCACCCCGGTTTCGATGGAATAGCCAAGCTGGCCTGCCAGCGTGCGGCCCAGAACATGGGCATATTGCACGAAGGCGGATTCATCAGCGCCATAGCTTGCGCGGATATCGCTGATCTGCTGCGGGCTGAGGCCAAGTTCGGGGTCCTGGAACTTGATCAGCACGGCATCGCCCGGCATGACCTGCAACAGCACGAACGAGAGCGTGAACGCCCCCCACAGCACCAGCAGCGCCTGGACAGCGCGGGAGAAAATATAACGTGTCATGGATGGCGCCTCATCCTACGGCCTTGCCAGCCAGGTACGGTAGAAAACGGGCCGCCCCACGGCCTCGAAATGCATGTCATGCACGCGGGTTGACCCCGCATAGACCTGCGGCTCCTCGAATATGGGAATACTGTAGCCCCTGGCCAGAATATCGGCCTGCACGCGGGCAAGGTCGGCAAGGCGGGTGGCGGGATCGGTGTCGGAGGCGACCGTGTCGAGCAGCCCGTTGAGTTCGGGGTCTACAAAGTGCTCCACATGCCGGCTCTGCCCGCCTTTTTGCAGCAACACGTTGCGGTTGGTGGGGTAGAACGCACTCTTGATTACATCGGGGTCAGCACGACCCACCTCGGCATGGAACAGCGGCGTGACAGCGGGGTTGAGGTTGTCGAGCACCGTCATGGCCGGGCTGCCTGACAGGATGGTCAGCCGCACGCCCACCCTGCGCCATTGCTGGGCCAGCAGCACCAGCATGCTCCGGCTCTGTGGCTGGGGCAGGGCCTCATGCACCGCCAGCGCAAGGGCCACGCCATTGCGCCGCCGCCAGCCATCGGGGTCCAGCGTCCATCCCGCCTCATCAAGCAGGCGGGTGGCCAGGGCCGGGTCATAGGTCAGGTCCGCGCCGTGATCGACAAAGCCCTGCGCATCGGCTGCAATGACCGAACGCGCCAGCGGGTAATGAGGGGAATACAGCGTGCGCAGGATGTCGGGCCGGTCGGTGGCGTGCAGCAGGGCCAGGCGCACGCGCGGGTCGGCCACCAGCGGGTTGTCGGGGCGGAAGACCACGCTGTTGTTCACCCCACGGGTTGAGGCGGCGTAGATCGTATCACCATGGCGGGTGATCTGCTCTTCATCATAGGCCTCGACCGCGCGGGCGAAATCGGCCTGCCCTGCGATGAAGGCGCCGATGCGGATGCTGTCCTCAGGCACTACGATGATGCGCACGCCCGCCAGCCGGCTCGGCCCCTGCGGGGCAAGCTGGTCAGGCCCCCAGGCGTAGTCGGGGCGGGTGGCCAGATCGACCGACTTGCCCGGCACCTCGTCGCGCACCACGAAGGGGCCGGAGCCGATGACATGCCGGGCGTCGCCCCATTCATCAAGCGGGCGGCGCAGGCTCGCGGGCGAGACCAGCCCCGAGCCGATGACCGACGTGCCCTGCAAAAAGCCGGGTGAGGGTCTGCTGAAGTAAAAGCGCACTGTCAGCGGGTCGATGACCTCGCTGCGTTCATAATTGTTGATGACTTCGGAGGGGGGCAGGTGCAGCGCGCGGTTGCCCTTGCCGAATGTATCGTAATTGAGCGCTACGGCCGCCGCATCAACCGGCGTGCCATCGGAGAAGGTAACGCCGGGGCGCAGCGTGAAGGTAAAGACGGTGCTGTCGGCATTCACGCTCCATGCGGTTGCGATCCACGGCTCGATTTTGAGCGTGTCGGTGTTCTGCCATGTCAGCCGGTCCGTGATCTGGGCCAGGATGCCGCCATTGGGGTAGAAGCCGCCAGCGGGAGGGTAGAGGTTTTTATGCGGCTGCTTTTCAAGGTAGAGCAGCGTGCCGCCGGGGGTGGCGGCATCGGTTGCCCGCGCGGGGGCGGGAGCGTGTAAAGCCAGGCACGCGGCCAGCGCAAGCGCTGGCCGCGATGAGGGCATGACGGCACGAAACGGATGATGCATGCGGTGCCTGCCAGTCAGAACGTGTATCCGAGGCGGGCGTAATAATAACCGCCTTCATACCCGCCGGGCGCGGTCATGGGGTAGGCGAACACGCCACTGCTCTCCTTGAGCGCCTGCCGGTTGGTGCGGGTCGGATACTTGTTGAACAGGTTGTTGGCCCCCAGCGTGATGACAAAACCATGGCCCACCCGCGCCGATGCTTCAAGGTTTGTTATCATCTGCGGGCGCACATGGGTCCAGTAAGCACCCGGGTCGCTCTGGTAGACAAGCCACGCCACCCCGGCATAGCGCTGTTCCTGCACAAAGACGCTGTAGCGGCCCTTGCTCCAGCTAAGCGAGAAGGATTCCTTGTTCTTGGGCGATGAGCGCAGCAGTTCCGTCTCGGCCGCCTTGGAGAAGTAGGTCTGCCCCAACGTGGTGAGGATGCCCGGCGTGGAGGCGTAGCGGGTCATTTCCGTATCGGCCGCATTGGCCTGCACGGAGCCGATCAGCACGCCGTAGGAGGGCTTGATGGGGAATTTGTAGCTGATCTTGGCCGTGAAGCCGTTGGTCGTGGTGTTGCCCACATTGGTCATGTAGCTGGCATAGGTGATGTTGTCGCCTACGCCATGGGCCGAGAGGTAGTTGGCCATGACCGTGCCGGAAAAGGCGCTCGTGCTCTCGATGCGGTCATTGATGTCGATGCGGTAGCCATCAACCGAGAGTTGCAGGTCGCGCACGGGCTTCCAGTCCAGTCCGATGCTGTAGCTGCGCGAGTATTCACCCTTCGGGTTATGCGCGCCGAGCAGGCGTGCGACATCATTGACCTGGGAAAGGTTGACGGTGGTATAGCCCGGCCCGGAGGTTGTTGCATCGTAATGGATTGCGCCCAGTGTGGGCGGGCGGTAGCCGGTGTTGACGTTGGCGTGGATCGAGAAGTTCTTGGTAAAGTTGTAGCGCGTGCCGATCGACCCGGTTGGCGCGGTCGTGGTGTCGGAATAGTTCACCACATGGCCGCCGAGCGTCCATTCCCATTTGCGGGTGACGAAAATGTCCAGCCCAACATGGCCATCGAAGATGTCACGCGACCAGTTGCCCGCATTGCTGGGCTGAAAACCGTTATAGCCGGTCGCCCCTGGCGAGTTGCTGCCGGTGTATTCCGGCCCCGTGGCCCAGGACTGATAGTCGCCCGCGCCGATCTGGTAGGTGTCATGCCGGTATTCCAGCCCCCAGTCGAGCACGGCGGGTTTGGGCAGCGCACGGCTGGTAAACCGCTTGGAAAACTTGGCGCCGCCAATCAGCTCGGCATTGACGATCTTGCCCTGGTTGAAGCTGGTCTGGCTCAGCGCGCCAAAGGTGGGATTGTTGTCGTCATACACGCCCTCATTGACCTGCTCGCGCCCGAACGAGGCATAGGTGTTCCACGCAACGCCCGCAGGCATCGTGCCGCGCAGGCCGCCATTGACCTGGAAATCCATTTCATCGAACGTTTCGATCGGCTCGAACCCGTTGGGGTGGAGCGATGGCACGTTGTTGATGTTGGTCGCCCCGCGGATGAAGCCGATGCGGTCGGTGCTGCGATGGGCAAGGGTGGCGGTGCCATAAGCCTCGACCGAGCGGCTGATGGGCATGTGCGCGTTGAAGCTGAACAGTTCAGCTAGCGAACGGCTGAGGCCTTCAATGCGGTTTACATCGCCCAGCGTGGGGTTGATTCCATCGCGGTGGGTGGGGAGCTGGTTCTGCACCTGCCATGCCAGGTCCATGCCGCCACCCCTGGTGCCGAGCTGGCGCTCAAGGTCGCCATAGGCGGTAATGCCCTGGCCATCGCCCTTGTAGTAGCCACTGTTCTGGATGTTGGCGGTGCCGCCATTGCGGTTGCCCGCCTTGAGCACGATGTTGATCGCGCCGCCAATGGCGTCCTGCCCGTACAGCGCGGTGGCGCCCTCGGTCACGATTTCCACATGGTCGATCGCGCTGAGCGGGATCAGGCTCAGATCGGCCGGTTCCGTGCCCTGGGCCGGGCCATAGTTCCAGTTGCCAATCGCGCTGGCATGGCGGCGCACGCCATTGACGAGCACGAGCGTTTCATCCGCGTTGAGGTTGCGCAGGATGACGGTCTGGGTCGGCGTGGTGGAATAACCGCCGCCGCCGCCGCCCGGGGGAGCGTTGATTTCGGGGGAGGACTGCTGGAGCGCCGCGATCACGTTGGTCTGCCCGGTCTTGAGCAGGTCGGCCCCCGTCACGATCGCGACACGCGTGGTGCTGTGGCGCGGGGTGGAGGTGCGGAAGGCGGGTGAAACATCGCCCACGTCCTTGGTGGTGGTGATGCGCTCGACCACCGGATCGGCCCAGGCGCAGACAGGGGTGCAGGACACGGATACCACACCCGTCAGAAGGACAATTTTCGAGAGCCGTACTGGCTTGTGGTGCGTGTTCATCCTGCGTCTTTCCTAGACTGATGCCCGGTTGCGGGTCTGGTGCAGAGTCCTGTTCCCTGTCGTGCTATATTAATTCCACGACATTTATATGTGTATAATTCGCCAAAAATAACCGGGTCAACGGGCAAATGTGGTTTTACCACGTAATTACGTTATTTATGATGCCCTGTGTGCATAATAGCCACACTCACCTTCCGCACCCATGCCGCTCCGCACCCGTGCCATACGGCTGGAATCAAAAAGCCTGTCCGCCAGAAAACGGGGAAGGGCGGCCCGACGGCCCTGCTCATTCCGGGCTATAGGGGGTATTGCAAAAGTGCATGATGTCTGTATGGCCAGGATAGCTTTCCTGACCGTCTTAGCCTGCATCCTTCTTAACGAACAAGTGGTAATTGCGTTCTCTTGTTTCGTTTTTGAATCATTTTTTTACGGATGTCATCAGCATGGACAGGCGGATGGAACAATTTTACTATTGAAATTGTTAATTATATCACAGGTGCCGGAAGCCGGGCGCGCCCCGCCGGACTGGGGGAGGCAAAAAGGTTCAGTCTCCGTCCTGTCTTTGTGTTCAGGGGGGAGTGTGCAAGGGTTAAGTGTAAGCAGGTGCTCGTACGACGTCATGCGGCGTGGCGGGTCATGCAGGAGCGGCATGCCTGCACCCGGGCTGTAGCGGGATAATGATACAGTAATGTGACAATCCGCCATTGTTTTGTCGTGGCGGGCCAGCACGATGGCAACATAAGGAGTAAGGATGATGACTCGTAAAAAATCATGGACCGTGGCCTTTGTTGCAATGGCGCTCGCACTTGCGCCCGTAGCAGGTTCATCCATTGCGCATGCCCAGCATGGTCCCGGCGGTGGCGGCCCCGGCGGTGGGGGGCATGGCGGCGGATTTGGCGGTGGGCCGGGTGGCCACGGAGGCGGCGGCCCCGGTTTTGGTGGTCCCGGTGGTGGTTTCCACGGTGGTCCGGGCGGTGGTCCACGCGGTGGTCCACGCGGTGGCGGCTGGGATCGCGGTGGCTGGGGGGGCGGTTGGGATCGTGGTCCCGGCTGGTATGGACCGCCACCCTATCCGTATGAAGGGTATGGATACGGATATGGGTATGGTTATCCCGGCTATTACTATCCTTACGGCGGTTATGTCGGGGGCTGGGGGTGGGGTGGGTGGTAAAACCGGCTGAAGCCTGCTGAAAGAAGCTTCACCCGACATCCCCTGTTTTTTTCGTCTTTTACGCTCGGTCGGGCCGCCTGCCTCTCAGGGCAAGGAGGCCGGCCGCCAGAAGGCCGCCAAACGACAGGGCGGCAAACCATGAAAGCAGCCCCACGACAGGCCCCTGCACGCCCATGGCCAGCCCAAGGGCAATAAGAGGCAGCAAAAGCCGCATCATGCGGGCGCGGCGTTGCCCGGTGGGGCCGGGAGCGGGCAGCCCGTAGCGCGCGGGCCACAGGGCGGCATGGCACATAAAGGCTGTCAGCCATAGCGCCAGAAGGAGCAGGCAGGTCATGTGTCCTGCCGCCTCAGCTTGTGGCGGGCATAAAGCGCCAGCATCGCGGCCCCCGACCCCATGCCATCCACCGCCATGTGCAGCCCCGGCAGGGTATAAAACGCGGCGGGGCTGCACAGCAGGTCCAGCACCGGCAGGCTCGCGCCCAGCAGCCCGACAAGGCCAAGCTGCGCCTGCCACGCACGGTGTGCCTGCCCCCGCAGGGCCTGAAAGAGCGCATGCAACGCACATAGCGCCCATGCCATGAAGAAAATTCCTGTTTCCCAGTCCTCACGCCCGGTCAGGCTGGCGGGCACAAGCCGATTACCCGCTAAAAACGCCAGCATGGCGGCAGGCAGCCCTGCAATGATCGCCACGTTCAGCCCGTCGGCCAGCCGGTGTGTCCATCTGTGGCCCGCCTGGCGGCGGCGCTTCATCACGAACAGGACCAGCCCGCTGGCCATGACGGCGGTGCCGCACACGCCGGACAGGAAATACAGCCACCGCAGGCCCGGCGGGGCAAAACGGGCATAATGCAACCCGTGCATGAACTGCATGGTGCGGGCAATAGGGGTGGCGGTTGTGCTGGCCGGGAGAGGGGTGCCCTCGGGCAGGGTGAAATCGGCATGGTCGCGGGTCAGGAACGCGCTACTGGCGTCACCTGCGAAGATGGACACGCGCTGAGGGGCAAAAAGGATGAAACCCGGCTCCTGCCCCGGCAGGCTGGCACGCGCCTGGGCCAGCAGGGGGGCTAACGGCAACCGCGTCAAGTCCGGCATCGGGGCAGGGGGCGGCGTATTCGCCTGCACAGGCCGCGCGGGGCGGGGCGCTGCGGGCACGAGCATGTCCGCCTTAACCAGCACGCCCGTATAGGCCATCATGACCATGAAGGGCACGAACAGCACGCCCGCCAGCAGGTGCGCATCAAGCCATGCCCGCAGCCGGGCCGCGGAAAGGCGGAACAGGATGATATCAGGCACCAGTGCATGGATATGAATGACAACACCGGACACAATGGCAACCAGCAGGGCCATTCCGGCAATATTGACAATAACCGTGCCCACCTGCGGGCCAAGAAACAGGGTGTGGTGAAAATTATAGAACAGCCCGCCTCCCGCTGTTATCCGCGCCGGTATGGCTGCGCCCGTAGCCGGGTCGAGCCGCGCGCCAACAAATTCATGGCCGTTGTAATGCACCACGTCCAGCGTGGGCGAGCGGGCCGAGGGCAGGGTGATAAAGGCTGATACGCCACGCGCCTGCTCGGCCGCGACCAGGCGGGCCGCCGCATCAAGCGCCAGGGCACCGGGGGGCACGAGGGTGGCCAGTTGCACTTCCGGCTGCATCCAGCGCGTGATTTCCATATTGAACACCGCCACGCTGCCGGTGGCGAAGATGCAGGTCAGCACCAGGGCAGCCCCATAGCCAAGCCAGCCATGTAGCCAGCCAAGGCGGGTACGCAGGGTTTCGCGCATCAGGTTACAAACAGCCTCAGGCCCGCGGCAAGGCAGCCACAGGCCCCCACGAACAGCAACCCCGCATGCTGGCGCCATGCGCCAAAACCCACCACCACCATGACCGGCAGGCAGAAAAGCGCGATCATCTGCCCCAGGTGGACGCGGTCGCTCCCGGCAGAACCTGCGGCAATGCCCCCCACCAGCATGCGGGCAACCCCATAGGCCAGCAGGCAGGAGGCCACGGCGCAGGCAATCCTGTTACGGTCAAGGCGTGCGGCGGCGCGTGCGCGTCGGTCAGGTGCCACGGTGGGCGGTGTGCGAGGGGCGGGTTCATTAATGCGACGCATTTGCATTATATACTTATGTCACATAATGCCTGCACTGCGAACCCCCGGAACGATATCATTTCACGTTGACAGGACCGCTTAAAATGACGCCACGCCATGTTTCCATACATGGCCTGAGTGTTTGTAAGTTTCCGTGGAAAAGCAGAGTATGTGCCCCGGCGTTCAGATGAAACGTGACGGCAGCCATCAGTATGGCATCTTATTAAGTATGCAGACTGTGCCGCGGCCGACCGGATGTCTGCTCCCTGCTGATCCGCCGGGGTAGGAAAGAACTGTTGTTTTTGTCAGTTCTCTCCTTTCATGCGCTTTTTTTTAATGCCCATGGCTTCAACACGCGCTTTAAAAACCTTCAGAAGCTGTTCGTCCAGACCGCCCAGTTCATCAGAACCAAACTCACCGCCGAATTCTTCCCCAAAATCAAAAGTATATTTTGTTCCCTTGTTTTCATAAAAATCGAAAAGACGACCCGAGCGTTCTTTCCGATAAAAAACAATAAATTTCCCTTTGTAATTTTTGTATTCTACTCCGGGAATTGCATCGAATAGATCATCATTGTCAGCCAAAAAGGCTAAACGGCGCTTGGCGTATTCATATACTTGCAATTCGGTATCAGTGATGACCGGGCCATCTCCCGGTTTTGTATCAGCATCCCCTTTGGATGTATCGGGAACCAGAACGGGCTTGTCTGTTTCTTTATCTTTTACTGGCAGGTCCAATCGCTGCAGAATGCGTAGATTTACAAATTCAGCAAATGCGTTCCTGGTTAATTCCGTATATTCAACAACAGCCTTGGCGCGGACATGCTTAAGTCCAATATTTTGCAAAAGAAGGCGGACAAAAGCCTCGCTGGGGGTAACTGCCAGTGCTTCAATCTGTTGAACAAGGTTTTGAAAGACTAGTTTGCGCTTGGCTTCAGCGCCAATATTTTCTGGGTCAAAGTTGGATTTCTGCAGGCTTTTCAGCCCATCAACAACTGAATCTTCGATTTTGCCTTTGGCAATCTCGCGAAGATCCAATGAAAGGAAAGCATTCGGATCCATCATGTTCGGTTCGTCTGAGTCTGCATAGAACTCATAAACCAGACCATCGGTAATGACACCCATTTTTACGGTATGGGCTGCATTGAAATATGATTTCAGTTGCCCCCTGTCATCTTTTAGCGGCGCGCCAAGCGCCTTGCATTCTATTGCAATGACAGGATGACCTTCACGGAGGACCGCATAATCAACTCTGTTTTTATATTTTTCTGAAAAGTCTGCATGATGCTCCGGGCAGACTTCATCCGGGTTCATTATATCATAGCCCAGAAACTGTAAAAACGGCAGCACAAGAAACATTTTGGTTGCTTCTTCATTGCTGCAACGTGGTGCGAGACCGACCATACGTTCTGAAAATACTTTAAACTTTTGCCGAAAATCGTCTGACATATCTGTCTCGCTTGAAAATTTTTTAAAAGTTACAAATTAAGGCGTTTTTATGAAAATCTTTTCAGAAAATTACAGATATTCGTTTTTAAATAAAATAATATTTACATATATTTATTATATGTTAATAAGTAAATTTCATATTTATACTGAATTAATTTTATTTTAAAAATATAAATATGGTCAGACAATCTTATTGTTGTCTAACCATATTTTACTGCGTGATAATGGGATGAGGGTGAAGAAAACTCTTATACCGGCTGACCTGCAGGCGGCGTGAGGCGGCCGGGATTGGCTTTCCAGTCGCGCAGGGCTTCCTCGCAATAGGGCAGCACTTCAAACACGGCCATCGCTCCGAGCGCGCCCACGGCGTAGCGGAGGCCCAGCGGCACGCGCTTGAGGCGGATGGGGTGGGAGCGGATCACCTTGCGCCCCATCAGCGCCTGAAGCTGCGGCCAGTGTAACACGGCAATCAATGCAACGGCCAGCAGCGGCACCATTTCAAGAAAGCTGTGCACATGCTGCTCCACCGGCTGCACCTCGCGCCGGGTTACGGCATAGCTTACATCCCACATCGCCGTGGCTTCATGCACGAAAAACGAGGCGATCATCAGCGACAGCACCGGCGCGTCGATTTCCAGGAACAGGCCCGCCAGCACGGGAAAAGCGGCTTCCCCCAGCATGAGCAGATGGATGCCGGTTTCCTTCAGTCCGGTCGTGTGCTCGATATCGGTGCGGCGGTGGCACCACCAGTCGGTCAGGCCGGCTGTCAGCCAAAGCGGAATGACAAAATACTGGATCATCTTGCGCGCGACCTGGCGCGTCGTGTCGGTTTCGGCGGGTTCGCGCTCATGCGGTTCGGGGTGGGCCGCGGGTGGTGCTGCGTGCGCCGTGGCCACGGGGGCATCGGCTGCGACCCTGCGCCCGCGCCACCAGGCCACGAAACCGGCCCCCAGCGTGGCAGCGCCCGCGCACAGCATGGTCGAGGCGTAATAGCGCAGAAAAGTCGGGTTCTTCATCATCTCGCGCCTCTCCCTTTACTGCGTGGCGCGGTGGGGCGCTTTGGCAAACAGGGCGATGATGGCCGGACAGAACGCCTTGAGGTCATGCGGATTGCGCGAAGTGACCAGTGTGCCATCGCTCACCACCTCGCGGTCCACCCAGTGCGCGCCTGCATTGGTCAGGTCCACGCGCAGCGAGGGCCATGAGGTGAGCGTGTGCCCGCGCACGCCCCCGGCGTTGATCAGCGTCCATGCGCCGTGGCAGATGGCGGCAATGGGCTTGCCCGCCTGCACGAATGCCCGCACGAAGCTTACGGCCTGCGCGTCCATGCGCAGGTGGTCGGGGCTGGTCGTGCCACCGGGCAGGACAAGGCCGTCAAAATCATCCGCCCTGGCCTCGTTGAGCGGCATGTCCACATGCAGCCGCCGGGTGGGGTTTACATCGGCCTTCATGGCCTGGATTTCACCGGCTTCGGGGGCGACCAGCATCGTGTGGGCTCCGGCCGCGCGCAGGGCCGCCGCCGGTTCGCTCAGTTCCACATCCTCCACGCCATTGGTGGCCAGAAAGGCGATGGTGCGCCCGGCCAGCGTGCCGTGGGCAACACGAGCCTGCGGGCTGGCAGCGTGTGTGGATGAATCTGACATCGCGCCGGATGCATGGATGGCCATGGCTGTTCTCCGTCTGCTGTAAAATAAAGTATTGCTGCGGGCCGGTGCCTGCATTGGCATGAACCGCGCCCGCAAAGAGCGGGATGGTCACGCGTTCCCGCCCCGAAAGGGTGTGGCAGGCAGATGGGTTGCCTGTCGTTTAAAAGCTTCGAAAAAAAAGCAGCGCCTTTTTAACGGGTACCGTCATCCCGAATGAGAATGACGGTTTACTTCGTATTATGCGGTTGTGAGCGCGGTCCGGTGGTGCGCCCCTGCGCGGGCGGGTCGCTGGCGGGAAAGCTCTCGTCAAGCGCTTCGTCGCGGCCCTCGTCTTCGTGTTCCTCGGCGGGGGTGGGCTGCTTTTCTTCCTTGGGGTCGGGACTGTTGTGCATGGTCATGCGTCCTTGTTCTGGAGTGGTGGCGGCGGGGGTGGCGGGTCGTCAAACGGGTCGGGGCCACCCGGCCCTGCTGGCGGCGGGTCACGCAATGGCGGGGGTGGGCCCGGCGGGGGCATGGGTGGCTGGCCACAGGGGTAGTACATGCCTGTTCTCACATAAGGCACGGAGCGGCGCGGTTTCGGGCACGGGCTCCGTGCGGCTGCGGGGCTTACTGTTCGCCGCTATCGGCTGGGGAGGGTGTCTTGTTCCCGCCTCGGCTGCTGCGCCCCTCGGAGCCGGGATGGGTATGGCTGTGGCCATGCGGGGTGGCGCTGCCTGAGGGATCATTATTGTCAGGCGGCTGCGTGCCAGGCTGTTCGCCCACGGTGCGCGGGTTGTTCCACAGCTTGTCCGACGGTTCGACACGCTGGCCGTTTGTGGAGGTGGCCGAGGGCGGATTGCGGCCCACCTGCGAGGCCGCTGAATTGGCCGTGGGGGATTCCCCGCCGCCCATGTCGGACTGGGCTACGGCCAGGGCGGGTACACTGGCCACGACGGCTGCAAGCAAGGTGGAATGCAGGATCTTTTTCATGGTTGTATTTTCTTTCATTTGGGGGATGACCCACGTATTAAAGGCATCACGCCAGGAAAAGGTTGCATTATGCGCCTGCCTGTCGTGTGAATACTTCCGCGTGGTCTGAATACGGGCATGAATACCGGGTGGATTGCCCGGTTGTGCCCTCAGGGCTTTTTGGTGGGGGTCGTGTCGTGCCGGTCTTCGGGGCGGGCGTGCTCGTTGCAGCCTTCGGCGCAGTTCTGCTGCGTGCCCTTGTGGCTGGTGGCTTCGACCCGTTCATCATTGTCGAGGCTGGATTCCGGCTCGTCCTCGCCCTTGCGGGGCTTGCCGTGCCCTTCAGCCTTCGGGGCGGCATGGCCTTCATCCACGGGGGCTGAAGGAGCTTCGCCGCCACGCGCGCGCTGATGCGTAAGGTAAGACATGATTCCTGTCCTTTATGGAAAGGCAGCAGTAAAAACCGCGTCTTTTCCTGCTGTCAGTCAGTCAACGGCACACGGGCGGGATGGTTCGGGCCTTTTGCGCGGGTGGCGGTAAATTAATAAGTGATGAAGCCGGATCTGAAACCGGCTTCATCCATCAGGCAACGGCCTGCGCTGGTGGCCCGAGTGTCACGGTTACGATATGGGTTGCGCCATCATCCACCATCCCGATCGCATCGGTGGCGGGCAGGGGCGTGCCATCAAGCACGACATGGCGCACGCCCGCGCTCACATGCTCGGGGTTGCTGACCGTTATGGCGTAGGTGGCGGTGCGCCAGCGTAGCCGCGCCGTGAATTCGGGCCACCCGGGCGGAATGCACGGATTGACAACCAGCGTCGTGCCCAGCACGCGCAGGCCAAGCAGGGTTTCCACGCCCACGCGTTGCATCCATCCGGCCGATCCGGTGTACCACGACCAGCCGCCCCTTCCCACATGCGGCGGGCGGGAATAGATGTCGGCTGCGACAACATACGGCTCCAGCCGGTACCGCCCGGCGGCCTCGGTGGTCAGGCTGTGGTTTATGGGGTTGATGATGTGCAGCAGGGCATGCGCCTGCGCCCCATCGCCCAGGGCTGCGAAGGCCATGACGGTCCACAGGGCGGCATGGGTGTACTGGCCGCCATTTTCGCGTATGCCGGGCGGGTAGCCACGGATATAGCCCGGATCAGGGCCAATGGTGTCAAAGGGCGGGGCGAGCACCAGCACCAGCCCGTCATCGGCGCGCACCAGCCGCGCGCGCACCGAGCGCATGGCATGGGCCACCCGGTCGGGCGCGCCCACGCCGGACAGCACCGACCATGACTGCGATATCGCATCGATCTGGCATTCCGCGCTGGCGTGTGAGCCCAGAGGCGTGCCGTCATCAAAATAGGCGCGCAGGTACCAGTCGCCATCCCATGTGGCCTCGAGCGCCGTGGCAAGGGCCTGCATGTGGGCCTCCCATGTCTGCGCGCGCGCGTTTTCGCCCCGCGCGCGCGCCAGCGGAATGAAGGCGGCCAGGGCCGCGTGCAGGAACCAGCCCAGCCACACGCTCTCGCCCCTGCCGTGCTCGCCCACGCGGTTCATGCCATCATTCCAGTCACCCGTGCCCATCAGCGGCAGGCCATGGGCACCCGTGGCCAGCGCATGATCGAGCGCGCGGGCGCAGTGCTCGAACAGGGGGGCGCTTTGTGATGAAACCGTCGGGACCATGAAGCGGTCATGTTCCTCCAGCGGCAAAGGCGGTCCCTCAAGGAAGGGGATGATCTCGTCAAGCACGCCCCCGTCGCCGGTTGTGCTGACATAATGCGCTACCGTATAGGCAAGCCATGCCCGGTCATCGGAGATATGGGTGCGCACGCCCGCGCCGGTCAGCGGCAGCCACCAGTGTTGCACGTCGCCTTCCACGAACTGGCGGCTGGCCGCGCGCAAAAGATGGGCGCGCACGGCCGCGGGGCGGCACAGCGCCAGCGCCATGCCATCCTGCAGCTGATCGCGAAAACCATAGGCCCCGCTGGCCTGGTAGAAGCCAGCCCGCGCCCAGACCCGGCTGGCCAGGGTCTGGTAAAGCAGCCAGCCATTGAGCATGATGTCGAGCGCGCGGTCGGGCGTGCTGACCTGTATGGACCCGGTCACCTGATCCCACTGGCTGGTTGCGGCTTCAAGCACGTGGTCAAGGTCGGCCGTGCGGTAGTGGGTGATGAGGCGGCGGGCATCCGCCTCGTTTTCCCCTTCGCCCAGCAGGAAGACAATCTCGACACGGCCACCCGGCGGCAGGGTGACCATGGTCTGCACCACGCCGCATGGGTCAAGCCCTGCGCCGGTGCGGCCCTGCACGCCGTTGGGGCGGGCGAAGGCGGCGGGGTTTTCCAGCGTGCCGTTGCGACCGATGAAGGCGGTGCGGTCACCCGAACGCGCACTCAGATAGCCGCCCATATCGGCAAACGCGACCCGCCCGGCATATTCCGCCTGCCAGCGGTTGCGCGCGAACAGGGCGCCGGTCTCGTCATCACGTTCGGTCAGGATGAAGGGGGCAGCCTTGCTGCGCGCGGGGCCAAGCACCCATTCCACATAGGCCGTAACCGACAGGGTGCGCGGCTGGGCCGACAGGTTGCGTAGCTGTATGCGCGTTATCTTGACCGCGTCAGCGGGCGGCACATACTGCAAAAGCGTGCTGGCAATGCCGTGGGCCACGCGGTCCTGGCGTGTATAGCCGCGCCCGTGGCGGGTGACGTAGGTTGCCGCCGCGTCGCGCCGTGTCGCGGCGGAAGGGCACCATAGCGTGCCGCTGTTCTCGTCGCGCAGATAGATGATCTCCCCCGCATGGTCGCTGACCGGGTCGTTCGACCACGGCGTGAGCTGGTGCTCGCGGCTGTTGCCCGACCATGTATGGCCGCTGCCTTCCGCCGTGACCTGAAAGCCGAATGTCTCGTTGGTGATGATGTTGACCCACGGCGCGGGCGTGGTCTGGCCGGGGCCAAGCACGATCACGTATTCGCGCCCGTTCTCGGCAAAGCCGCCATGTCCGTTGAAGAATTCGAGTTCTGGCACCGGTGGCGCGCCAAAGGCCGTGGCGGGCTGGCGCGGCGCGGAGGGCACGGGCGGCATGGGGCGTGCCAGCATGGATTCAGCCTGGTCAAGCTGTTCGGCCAGCCCCTGGCCCGCCACCAGCACCACGCGCGCGATCGAAAGGATCAGGTCCAGCACCACGGGTGTTACGAGATCGGCGCGCAGTACACGCACCGAACCTGCCGTGCTGGCCATGCGCGGCGTAGCATGCACCATCTGGTCGAGCGTCACCTGCAGGTCCTGCATGTAGGAGGACGGATGTTCGTTGAGGATGACAAGATCCGCCGCCACCTGCTTGAGGCGCAGATATTCCTGCGCCACGAGCACGAGGCGCACCAGAGCCGTGTCATCCGCCGCCTTTATGCGCAGCACGAGCAACGGCAGATCGCCTGAAATGCCCTGCGCCCAGATCAGCGGCTGCGGCCCGGCGCCGCGGGCAATGGTCGTGGCATCGGCACGCAGGGCCGGGCCCGCGTAAAGGATATGGGCGGCAAGGCGCTGGAACAGGTCCGCCGTGGCGGGGCTGATGTCGAGATGACGCAACTGCACCTGCGCCTGCGTCCATGCAAGCGTGCGCACGCGTTCGAAGGCCGTGGCGTCCTGATGGGTGTCGATCATGTCCAGCAGGGCGGCGCGGGTGGGGGCGGCCATGGTCCATAACGTGATGCGCGCCATGGCGCCGGGGCGGATGGAGAGCGTGGTGCGGATGGCGAAGGCGGGGTCCAGCACCGTGCCGGTCGCACCCGACAGCCGCGCGTGCGGGTTCAGGGCCACGGGGTCATGCACATCATGGCGGCGGCCGATAAAGCGGGCGCGGTCGGTTTCCACCTCGATCGCGCTGTCACATACCGCCATATGCGCTACCCATATCCCGTCTTCATCGGGCGCGCGCCTGCGGCGGGTGGCGATCAGCGCGCGGGCTTCAGGCAGGTATTCGGTCTGCACGAACAGCTTGGTGAAGGCCGGGTGCGCCAGATCGGCATCCTGCCCCAGCAGGGCCAGTTCGCTGTAGCTGGTAATCTCGAGCTCCATCGTCTCGCTGCCTGCGTTGTAGAGCGAAAGCTGGCGGGCTTCGGCGTCATCCTCGGCGGAGACGAGTATTTCCAGCGTCGTGGTCAGGTTGCCGTCACGGCGGGCGAACTCGGCGCGGTCTTCATGAAAGGCCACGCCATATTCATCCGGCCGTGCGGCGCAGGGCTGCATGGTGGCGGACCATACCCGGCCCGTGTTGCGGTCGCGCAGGTAGATGTACTGGCCGTATTCATCACGCGTCATGTCCTCGCGCCAGCGCGTTATGGCGTGGCCCAGCCAGCGGCTGTAGCCTGACCCCGCCGCCGTGAGCATGACCGTGTAGCGCCCGTTGGAAAGCAGATGGGTGACCGGCTGCACCGTGTCGGCCCGGTCAAGGTAACGGCCCGCGGGTGTCGTGACGGGTGGGGCGGGGGTCTTGCTGTCATCTTCGAGCGGCAGGGGGCGGGCCACGGCTCCCTTGCGCGGGGCGCGTTCGTGCAGCAGCAGTTCGGCCGAGGCCATGAGCGGATCAGCATGAAAGCGCGCGCGCATGATGCCCCCCATGAGCGTATCGGCCACGGCCAGGATCGACATGCCCTGATGGTGCGCCATATAGGCCCTTATGATCGCGACAGGGCTGCGGTCAGGCACGCGGCCGGGCGTGTAATCGAGTGATTCATAAAAGCCGTACCGGCCCAGCGCGCCGGTTTTTTCCAGCACGTACAGATTGGCCACCGCCTTTTGCGGGTCGACCATGGCGGCGAGCGCCGTGGCATAGGGCGCCACGACCCGGTCGAGCCCCAGCCCGCGCTTGAGCCCCAGCCCTGGCACGCCGAAGTTGGAATACTGGTAGGTATATTCCAGGTCGCGCACGTTATAGGCGGATTCCGATATGCCCCACGGCAGGCCGCGTGCCTGCCCGTAGGTGATCTGGCGCTGCACGATCAGCGTATTGGTCTGCTCGAGCAGGCTGCCCATGGGCGCGCGCATGACCAGCGAGGGCATGAGATATTCAAACATCGACCCCGACCACGAAACCAGCGCCGCCCCGTTGCCTACCGGGGTGATGGAGCGGCCAAGGCGGAACCAGTCCTGCGCGGGCATGTCGCCCTTGGCGATGGCGAAAAACACCGCCAGCCGCGCTTCGGAGGCCAGAAGGTCGTAGCAGTTGGTATCCTGCATGTCCTCCGCCACGAGGTAGCCGATCGAGAGCAGCTTGCGCGTCGGGTCGCACAGGAATTTGAAATCCATCTCCTGCGCCATGTGCCGCGCTGCCTGCGCAATGGCGGCAAGGCGCGGGCCAAGGGTTGCGTGCAGGCCGGGGTCAAGGTCGCGCTGGTGGCTCTCGAGCGCGCGCAGGGGGGCTGCAATCCAGAACAGCAGGTCGGTTGCGATGTCGGGTGCTGTATCGGGCAGGTTGCTGTACAGCACGCCAGCATGATCGACCGCCGCCGCCGCCTGGCGGCGCAGGCGGGCGAGTTCCGCCTCCGAGCGGGGGGCGGTGTCGGACAGGACCGCGTTTTTCAGCCCCGTGAGCAGGCGCAGCAGCTGCCGCTCGGGTGCGGTATGATTGCGGCGCGCGCCATTGCTGAAGGTGAGGTCGGCCATGGCGATGTTGAGCGCATCGGTCATGCCCGCGCGCCACGGGTCGGTTTCCGGCCCGCGTTCAGCCCAGCGCTGGCACGCGCTGGCCAGCGCAATGAGATGACCGGCCATGTTGCCGCTATCCACGCTCGAGACATAGGCAGGATCAAGCGGGCGCAGGTCATCGGTTGCGTACCAGTTGTAAAAATGTCCCCGGTAGCGCGCCATGCGGGCCAGCGTGGCGAAGGTCGCCTCCAGCCGGGCCACGGTATCAGCCAGTCCGGTCCAGCCAAAATCACGCGCGCTGATGGTGCACAGAAGATAGAGGCCGATATTGGTGGGCGAGGTGCGGCGTGCCAGGAACGGGGTCGGGTCTTCCTGAAAATTGTCGGGTGGCAGCATGTTGTCGGCGGGGGTGACATAGGTTTCGAAAAAGCGCCATGTGCGCCGCGCCGTCATGCGCAGGGCGCGGATATCGGTGCGCGAGGGGCGTGAGCGCGCGGCAATGACCGGCGTGCGGCTGGCCCACATGGCGATGGCGGGCGAAAGCCCCCACAGGACCGCCACCGGCACGCACACGAACAGGCTCCACGGCGCCCACAGGCTGATGCCACACGTAATGCCACCCGCCAGCACCGGCCCGGACAGCATATGCCCGTAATACCCCGCAAGGCCGGAGTTCATGCGGTCGGTCAGCTGGTCGGCTGGCACCCATTGCAGCATGTGCCGCCTTGTAACGAACACGCGCACCAGCGTGCGCCCGATCGCATCGGCCATGAGCCACGCCTGATGGGAAAGGAAGGTGATGTTGAGGAAGGTCATTATCCCGGCTTCGGCGCTGGCAGCGCCGAGCACGCTGAAATAGCTGCGCAGCGTGATCCATTCCCGCCGGGGTGCCAGATCGGCCAGCACGGGCAGGAAGGCGGGCAGCGCAAGGGCCAGCAGCATGAAGGCGGTCCACACAAGGGCCACGTGCAAAGGCAGGAACCACGCCCCCGCCAGCGCCGCAAGCGCCAGCGGCATGCTGAGCGTGCGGCGCAGGTTGTCGAGCATCTTCCACCGCGCGATGCCCGAGACATGGCTGCGTGGCGTATGGCCCGCCCCCGACAGGACCCATGGCAGAAGCTGCCAGTCGCCCCGCGTCCAGCGATGCAGGCGCTGGGCGGCGACGAGGTAGTCGGTGGGAAAATCCTCCACCACTTCAATGTCCGATACCAGCCCCGCGCGGGCAAAAATGCCCTCGAACAGGTCATGGCTGAGCAGCGTGGACTCCGGCACGCGCCGTGCAAGGGCCGCCTCGAAGGCATCAATGTCGTATATGCCCTTGCCTGCGTATGATCCCTCGCCAAACATGTCCTGGTACAGATCGGACACGGCGGCGGAATAGGCGTCTATGCCGCTGGCGCTGGCATATATGCGCTGGAACAGCGTGCTGTGGTGGCCGACCGGCAGGGCAGGCGTGACCCGGGGCTGGAGGATGGCGTAGCCTTCATGCACCCGGCCCGATACGGGGTCGAAGCGCGGGGCATTGAGCGGGTGGGCGATCTTGCCGATCAGGCGGCGCACGGTTTCAAGCGGCAGGCGCGTGTCGGCATCGAGCGTGATGACGTATTTTATGGCCTGTGGCAGGGCAGCAGCGGCTGGCATGAAGGTGGTGTCGGCCGCGCCGCGCAGCAGGCGGTTGAGTTCATGCAGCTTGCCGCGCTTGCGCTCCCAGCCCATCCACACCTGCTCGCTCTCCACCCACACCCGCCTGCGGTGCAGCACGAAAAAGCGCGTTCCACCGGGGGCAACGCCATATTTGTGGTTGAGTTTTTCCACCCCCGCCAGCGCCGCCGCCAGCAGGGGCTGGTCATCAGGCATGTCCTGGCTGGGGCTGTCGGGCCAGTCGGTCAGGAGGGCGAAGTGCACTTCATCATCACGCGTGGCAAGGTAATGCACCTCGATGCGCGCCAGCAGGGCAGCCACGGTCGCGGGCGTGGTGAGCAGGGCAGGCACCACCACCATGCTGCGTTGCGTGTGTGGAATCCCTTCCCTGAACTCCAGCCCCGGCAGGGAGGTGGCCTGTATGACCTCAAGCGCCAGGCGGTTCACGCATGCCACCGCCGCCTCGGATGCGGGCACGAAGGCAAGGGCCGCCAGCAGCCATGAAGCCCCCCCCATCGCGGCATCGCACAACCATAGCGGCAGGGCGAGGAACAGCAGCGTCAGCGCGGTGACGACAGCGCTGTAGGCCGTAATGCCGCGCGCGCAGAATGCCCTGACCAGCGTGAGTTTTACGGGGGGGCGGAAACCGATGGCGTTCTCAAGCTGCACCCTTCCCGCCATGAGCAGGTAGTAGCCGGGGTCGGCGCGGCGGGGATCATCGGGGGTGGTGACCTCGGCCTGCCGGGCCAGGGCCACCGCGCGTTCGGCTACGGCGATTTCGCTCAGCTCGCTGCCACGCGCGAGTTCCTCTATGGCCTTGCGATAGAGGTCGCGGCTGGCAAAATCGGCCCTGGTGAAGCTGTCATATGCCCCGAACACCCGGTTGACGAGGCACACCCGCTCGAAGGCTTCGGTCCAGTCAAACCCCGCGATCATGCGCAGGCTGGTAATGATGTTGCGGATGGTGGCGTTGAACGCGCCCTGCTCAAGCAGGTCATCACGCACCGCGTTATCCATGGTGGTGCCCCGGTCGGCCAGGCGCTGGGTTAGCCAGATCAGGGCCGGGTCTTTTTCCGGGTCCAGCCCGCGCGAGCGGTGGGCAAGCTGGGCGGTAAAGGCATGGGTGAGCGTGTGTGGCGCCACCGAGGCGAGCAGGGCGGACAGGGCGGCGGGCGTGTCCTGCCGGCAGGCCGCAAGCCGGTCGGCCAGGGCATCGGCTTCGCGCCTGCTGGCATTGTTGGCCATGATGGCGCTCGTAACCCGGCGCAGGTTCTCGATCAGCACGATGCGCAGCGTGATGGATACGGCCCAGAGTTCACCAATGTTCAGTGGCGTCACGCTCTGGTAGGCCAGCAGGTAGGCATAGAGCATGGCGGGCTGGATATTGCTGTCGGTGTGCGCCACGAGCGCCCACGTTACGCCAAACACGCGCGGCAGGCCCGCAAACGGCCCGTTGGCGAGCTTGGGCAGGCGCGCATAGTAACCCGGCGGCAGATCGATGTCCGTCTCGCGGATCTGCATGTCGATCAGGGCGTAGTTGTCGGCCAGCCACTGGGCGGCGGGGGTCAGTTGCCTGCCCGCCTGTATGGCCTCGGTAATACGGATATCGGCCGCACGCAGGAAGGCGCTGTTCTGCGCCAGCCTGCGTGACAGGGGCTGCCCGTATCCACGCGGGTCAGGGGTTATGGCCTGGGCCGTGGCCAGGCTCCTGGCATGGGCTTCGAGCCGTTCGGGGCCAAAAATCTCGCTTCTGATCGGCGTGATATCTTCCTGCCATGCTGGCCGGGTAGTCCATCGGGGCAGGCGCGCCAGCCAGGAGCGCAACGCACCACCGGGTTGAGAGGGGCGTGTGGTGGCGTTCATGTCATGCTCCAGCCGGGCGCGTGGAACAGAACCGCCACGCGCCGCCGTGTTTTTATTTGCGGAAAAGGCTTTTCCTTGGCTGCTGCGCCGGATTGGCGAGACGGTGCAGCAGACAGGGCCTGGCTTGCGCCGGTGGCGTTTCGGGCCGTGTGGGCGGCGGCGTGAGGAATGGGTTTTTTGCCGTGGCTCCGGGGGTATCCGGGCGGGTGCGGGATGCATCCATCGACTGTCCTCCTTTGTCTGGAGCGGGTGGGCACATGTAAAGATGATTGTCTGTGTGGTGCAGGGGCCGCGGATGAAAAGGGCGGCCTGCATGACATGAACGGGCGGCACGCGGCGCCGTTTCATGGTGGTGGTGGTATTTTATTTCATTCATGCCGTCATGATTGGTTGGCTGGTGTGGCACGACACCAAAAAGACATGAATTATTTCCGTTCATGGCCATGAATATTTTGTCAGATACCGATGGCATCGCTTGTGCGTTAAGGGGGCAGGCCCGGCTGAGACAGGTATGATGTTCATGTCCAATGTAGCGCGCTTTGAGTATATCCTCATGCTGATCGTGCTCATCGTCGGGCTGGAACTTGCCGCGCGCAAGATGCGCCTGCCACCTGCCGCCGCTCTCGTGCTGGGTGGCATTGCCATTGCGCTCGCCCCCGGCCTGCCGGTGCTTGAAATCGATCCTGATCTCGTGCTGATCGTGTTCCTGCCGCCGCTTTTGCTGGCGGGGGCGTATTTTTCCGTCTGGCATGCGTTTCGCCTGCACCTGTTTGGTATTCTGCAGCTTGCGGTGGGGGGCGTGGCCTTTACCACCTTTGCCGTGGGGCTGGCCGCGCACTGGCTTATTCCCTCCATGCCGTGGGCGGGGTGTTTCGTGCTGGGCGCCATTGTCGCCCCGCCCGATGCGGTGGCGGCCAAGGCCGTGCTCAAGCACGTGGTGCTGCCCGAGCGGATCACGACGCTGCTGGAAGGCGAAAGCCTGCTGGATGACGCGGCGAGCCTCGTCATCTACCGCTTTGCCACCGTTGCGGTGCTGACCGGCTCGTTCAGCCTTGTTCATGCCACCATCACCTTCGCATGGCTGGCCATGGGCGGTCTGGTGCTGGGCGGCGGTCTGGGCTGGTTGTGGATCAGGCTGCTGCGCCGGGTGCGCGACCGGATCCTGAGCATTACCATGACGCTGCTGCTGCCGTGGGTGGCTTATATCGGGGGGGAGTGGCTGGGGGCGTCGGGGGTGATTACCACGGTCGTGGCCGGTCTGGTGCTGGGGTGGCGGCAGCATGACGTGTTCAGCGCCGATGAACGCCTGCGCTGGGCGGCAGTGTGGGAGGTGCTGGTGTTCCTGCTCGAATCCCTCGTTTTCGTGCTGATCGGCATGGCGCTGCACGCCATTGTGCTGCGCCACAGGGGCACGGGCTGGGTGGCGCAGGATGTGTTTGGCCCGGTCATGGGCATTGTGCTGGCGGTCATGATATCGCGCTTTGTGTGGATGGCCCTGACCGAGGGGCTGCGCATCGCCTGCGTGCCGCCATCACGGCGGCCGGGCGTACGGGGGTTCATGACCTATGTTGTGGTCATGGGGTGGTGCGGCATGCGTGGGGTGGTCAGCCTGGCCATCGTGCTGGCGCTGCCCGCGGGCATGCCTGAGCGTGACATCATGCAGATCGCGACCTTTGTGGTCATTCTGGCAACCGTGCTGGGGCAGGGCACCACCATTGGCTGGCTGATCCGCATGACGGAGGGCGCGCGCGGACAGGCGCAGGGGCAGCGGCATTACCTGTCGGTATCGCAGGCGCGTGCCCTGATCGCCCGCGTGCAGGAGCGCGTCATGCAACATCTGGCCTATGATGCGCAGGGGCAGCTTGTACATGACCGCCTGCTTGAGCAATATGCCTACCGCGCGGAGCTGGCCGAGCGTTTCAGCCATGAGCAGCAGGCCCTGCAGGGGCGGCAGGATGCCCATTACCGCGCCCTGCTGGCTACCATAAAAGCGGGCCGTGCCGAACTGCTGCGCCTGCACCGCAGTGGCGAGATCCATGACGCCGTGCTGCACCAGCTTGAACATGAACTCGACCTGCAGCAGATGACGGCGGAAGGAGCCCTGATCTGAGCCAGATTTTTCACCCGGCTCCTACGGTTTTCGAGGTGTTTTGACAACAGGCTTCACCAAAAACTTTTGCATGCTGGTCCGTCTGTTCCGTGGTTACGCCTCTGGCTGCATGCCCTTGCGGCAGGGCAACTTATTGCAACGCGGCGGCATTCGGGTGCAATGACAGCGCGATGACTGTTCCGACCGCTTTCCTGCTCCCGCGCCTACGGGCTTTCTGGCGTTCGCCCTCAGGGGGTGCCTGCGTGTTGCTGCTGGCATCCGTGCTGGGGTTCGGGCTGGCCAACTCGCCTTGGGCCGGGGCCTATGGGGCGGTGGCGCAATGGCCGCTTGGCGTTTCCATTCTGGGCGCGCAGGGGCCACGCACTTTGACCGCCTGGGTGTCCGATGGGCTGATGGCGCTGTTTTTCATGACCATCATCCTCGAAATCAGGCAGGAAATCAGCGATGGCCATCTTTCATCATCCCGCAAGGTCGCCCTGCCGCTGATTGGCGCGCTGGGCGGCATGGTGGTGCCCGCTCTTGCTTACATTCTCATAACCCGTGGCGCGGCGGATGCGGCGCAGGGGTGGGCCATACCGATTGCAACCGATGCCGCCTTTACCCTACCCATCATCCTGCTGCTTGGCGCGCGCGTGGCCCCTGCGGCACGGGTGTGGCTGATGGCGCTGGCCGTGTTTGATGATCTGCTCGGCATCGTGGTGATCGCGGTTTTTTACGGTTCCGCACCCTGCTGGCCCGCGCTGGCAGGGGCCAGCATGGTGCTGGTCGGGCTGATTGCCGCCCGGCGTTGCGGGGTGGGCTATACCGGCGTTTATGGGCTGGGTGGCGTGCTGTTATGGGGTCTGTGCGTGCGCGCGGGCGTGCAGCCAACGCTTGCAGGTGTGGCGATCGGGGCGTGCCTGCCCGCCCCGTTGGTACGACCGGGCCTGAATGCGGTTGTGACATGGGTGGTGCTGCCGCTGTTTGGGTTCCTTAATGTCGGGGTCTCGCTTGCGGGGGCGCATATGGGCCTGCTGCTGGCTCCTGTGCCGCTCGGGGTCATGCTGGGGCTGGTGGTGGGCAAGCCCGTGGGCGTTTTTGGCGCAAGCGTGCTGGCGCGCAGGCTGGGGGTAGCAAGCCTGCCGGAGGCGACCTCGCTTTACATGCTGTTCGGGCTTTCGCTCTTATGTGGCATTGGCTTTACCATCAGCCTGTTCATTGTCGGCCTTGCCTTTACGGACCCTGCCCTGGTGGAGACAGCGAAGCTGGGTATATTCGCAGGCTCCCTTATCGCTGCGCTGTCGGGCTGGCTGTGGCTGCGTTTTGCGGGTCGGTCCAGGCAACGGGCAGAAGGTGGCTAGGTTGGTTTTGACAAAGGATATGATCCAAACTCTTGCGGCATGTAGGAGGATCAGGGAGCATGTGCCCTTGCCCCAGAAAGTCGATGACGTTTCTGGCTTTGAGAGTGCTATGGCAAGTGGAATATCGTGCATGTCCACTTTCGCCGCCGCAAGGCTTTGAATCCAGATCCTTTGTCAACACAACCTGGTCATAGAAGGTTCTGGTAAAGTCTTTACCTTATCAATCCGCCTCATCAGGCTGATTGGTCATTGCCGCCGCAAGTCGTGTTGCAAGCCAGTCGGCAAACACCTGCACCCGGCGTGACAGATGGCGGCGGTGCGGGTAGAGCAGCGCCATAGGCATGGGTTCGGGTCGCCACCGGGGCAGCACCTCAATCAGTTCGCCCGCTTCAATATGATGGCGCACGTCATAGGCGGGCACCTGTATCAGCCCCAGCCCGGCCAGGCCGCAGGCCACGAGGGCTTCGGCGCTGTTGACCGTAACCCGGCCCGACATGTGCAGGCTGTGCACCGTGCCGTCCGCCCTCCATTCCCATGCCTCCACCCGGCCGGTGGCGGGCGAGGCATAGCGCACGGCCTCGTGCTGCGGCAGGTCGGCGGGCGTGCGGGGCATGCCCCTGCGCGCCAGATAGGCGGGGCTGGCCACGTTGATGAGCGGCAGTTCACCCAGTTGCCGCGCAATCAGTGCGGAGTCCGCCAGCGGGCCGACGCGCAGCACGCAGTCGATCCCGTCCTCGATCAGGTTCACGGTGCGGTCGCTTACGCCAAGCTCGATGTCGATATCGGGGTAGTCGCGCAGGAAGGCGGGCAGGGCAGGGGCCACGATCAGCCGCCCGATGCGCCCGGGCAGGTTTACGCGCAGCCGGCCACGTGGCGCGGTGCGGTCCTTGCGGAACAGGGTTTCGGCTTCCTCCACATCCATGACCAGCCTCACGCAGTGTTCATAGAACGCGGTGCCATCAGGCGTGGGGGTGACGGAGCGGGTGGTGCGGGCCAGCAGCCTTGTGCCCAGCCGGTTCTCCAGTTCCTGTATGGCGGCTGATACCGAGGAGCGCGGCATGTTGAGCGTATCGGCCGCCCGGGTGAAGCTTGTGGTTTCCACCACACGGGTGAAAATACGGAACAGGTCGATACGATCCACGGCAACCCCGGCATGTATTGGGTGTTTGTTCGTTATTTCTGACAGGTGTTGTCAGAAAAGGGAACTTTATATCGCGATCCTGGCTGATACTGTGCACGAAGCAAAAGCGCCACGCGCGCTTGCCACGCATGAACGGAGGCTCGATATGGTAGATCACACGATCAAGGGTAAGACGGTTCTCATTGCAGGCGGGGCCAAGAACCTTGGTGCGCTTGTGGCGCATGATCTTGCAGCCCATGGCGCAAAGGCCATTGCCATTCACTACCACAGCGCGGCCACGAAACCCGAGGCCGAGAAAACACTGGCGGCGCTGCAGGCGGCAGGCGTAAAGGCCGTGGCCTTTCAGGCCGACCTGACCGCAAATGGCGCGGTGGCCAAGCTGTTTGCCGATACGGTAGCCGCCATCGGCCGCCCCGACATTGCCATCAACACCGTGGGCCAGGTGCTCAAGAAGCCGATTGCCGAGACCACCGAGGCCGAGTTCGATGCCATGTTCGCGGTCAATACGCGGGTTGCGTATTTCTTCATCAAGGAAGCGGGCATCCACCTGAACGACAACGGCAGGCTGCTGACCCTCGTGACTTCGCTGCTTGGCGCGTATACGCCGTTCTATTCCACCTATGCGGGCTCAAAGGCGGCAGTAGAGCACTTTACCCGCGCGGCCTCGAAGGAATATGGCGCGCGTGGCATTTCGGTCAACGCGATCGGGCCGGGCCCGATGGATACGCCTTTCTTTTATGGGCAGGAAGCGCCCGAGGCCGTGGCATACCATAAGTCGGCCGCAGCGCTTTCCCCCTTCAGCCGGACCGGCCTGACCGAGATCGAGGATATAGCCCCCTATATCCGTTTCATCGTATCGGAAGGGTGGTGGATGACCGGCCAGACCATTCTGGTCAATGGCGGTTACACCACCAAGTAGGCCGCGGGCGGCGGGTGCTACTGGTAGCCCGCCGCCTGTAATTCAAACAGTTCCGCATAGCGCCCGCCGTGTGCCAGGAGCTGTTCATGCGTGCCCGCTTCGAGCACGCGCCCGTGCTCGAGCACCACGATGCGGTCTGCCGTGCGTACGGTGGAGAAACGGTGCGAAATGACCAGCGCCGCCTTGCCCTGGCGCAGCGCGCGCAGGCGCTCGAACACATCCGTCTCGGCCCGGGCATCAAGGGCGGAGGTCGGCTCATCAAGGATCAGCAGGTCGGCATCGCGCATATAGGCGCGGGATATGGCGATTTTCTGCCACTCGCCACCTGACAGTTCGCGCCCCTTGGCCACCCGCTTGCCCAAAGGCTGGTCAAGCCCCATGGGCAGCTTGGCCATCACGCCATCGGCCAGCCCCTCATGGGCGGCAGCGGTAATGCGCGCGGTGTCATCAAGCGCTTCGATCCGGCCGACGGCAATGTTTTCCGATGCGGTCAGGCTGTAGCGGATGAAATCCTGAAAAATGACACCGATATGGGCGCGCAGGTCGGCAAGGTCCATGTCGCGCAGGCTCACGCCATCAACCGTGATCTGCCCTTCATCGGGCTCATAAAGCCGGGTGAGTAATTTTACGATGGTGGTCTTGCCTGCTCCGTTCTCACCGACCAGCGCCACCGTCTCGCCCGCGCCGATATGCAGGTCGAGGCCACGGATGGCCCACCTGTCCGTGCCGGGATAGCGAAAGCCCACATTCTCGAAGCGGATGCCCTGCCGGATGGGCGAGGGGAAGGGGCAGGAGACAGGTGGCGAGAGAATGGCCGGGCGCAGGTCAAGAAACGCAAAGAAATCATCAAGATACTGCGCCTGGCTGGCTGTTTGCGTGACCCCCAGCAGCAGGCTTGACAGCAGCCCGTGCAGCCGCAGGAACGACCCTGACAGAAAGGTCAGGTCACCCACCGAGAAGCGCCCGTTCACCGTATCCCACACGATTACGATATAGACGCCATAATACGCCACCGAGCCGATGGCGGCGAACGCTCCGCTCCAGGCAAACCGGCGCAGCGCCAGCCTGCGGTTCTGTTCCAGCACGGCTGCCGCAGCCTTGCTGAAGCGCCCGACCAGAAAGCCGCCAAGGCCAAACAGCTTGAGTTCCTTGGCATGTTCCGCGCTGGAGCCGACATGGCGCAGATATTCCATCTCGCGGCGCTCGGCTGTCTTGGCGCGGATCAGGCGGTAGCCCTCGGCATTGAAATGCGCTTCCCCCGCAGCAGCGGGCAGCAGGGCTACGATCAGCACCATCACCAGCCATGGCGCGAACGTCAGCACGCCTGCCGCCAGCATCAGCGCCGTGACCGTGGTCTGGGCAATGTTGAACAGCTGCACCAGCAGGTTGTTGCGCCCTGAGGCCTGGCGGCGAGCGCGCTCGAGCAGGTCCTGCAACGCGCTTGATTCGAACTGCTGCAGGTCGAGCGTTGCGGAATGTTCCATCAGCGCAAGGCTGACGGCATTGATGTAGCGTTCATTGAGCAGCCCATCGACCAGCGAGATGGCGCGTGATGTCAGGTCGGACAGGATGATGAGCGCGAATTCCAGCGCGATCCAGATTTCCAGCCGCGTGGCCGGGCCATGCAGCGCCCAGTGAGCCAGTGAACCCGTGGGCATGGCATGGCCGCCAAGGCGGATGACCTCATCAACAATCAGCTTGCCCAGATATAGCGCCAGCGGCGGCTGGATGGCCTGCACCAGCCGCAGGCAGATGCTGGACACCGTCAGCGCCGGGCTGCACCGCCAGATCTGGCGGAACATGCGCGGCACATGGGCGTACACGCCAAAGCGCCGCCTGAGCCGCGCGGACCATGGCTGGTGCATTCGGGGCCGGGGAGAAGAGGGGCGTGAGGGTTCGGTCTCAGCGTTCAACCAGTCTGTGCTCCCGATAAAAAGCTGTTTAAAACCAACTTATTGTATAAAAAGTTTTCGCACATTGTCTGTTTTTTTAAAGCAGCGTGCCTTACGGCCTTCGTGAAAAAGGCTTTACCACACACAACCATTCTCATGACAGGATGATCAGGTGCCCCGCAAAACACCAGCCCGGTGAACGCCATGCGATGCGGGACATGGATATGCAATTTACGCGCAGATGCCCAATAGTTTGTATTTTTCATCCACGTATCTTGTTTAGTATCTGTCCGATAATATTCCAGAAAACATCAATATCTTCTACGTATAAATTATCGATCTCATCCTTTCCGCTCAGGAATGGGGGTATTTTATAGGAAACGCATTCATTGTATTTCAATGATAAACCAGTTGCTGCCTGCCATTCTGCGAAGAAATTTTCTGCCAGGGCAGTATCGCCATATCTGACCAGCTCGTCATTGTGGAATGAAAAAATATCGCCTTCAATGTTGAATACATCGCCCGTTTCTGATTCAAACAATAATATATGATCGCCTTTTTCCGGATTTTTGGTCGCAAATACCCTGCCGAGCCAATCATATCCAAAGCATATCATTGTTTTTTTCGTAATCGGGGAATGCCTGGCAAACACGTTTTGACCATGTCTTGGTGTCTTCCGGCTTTACACTTCTGTACAAACCACCGTTAAACGAGTCTCCACCATAATTTTTAAAGAGATGGCATAAACTTTCTGTCATATCAGCAGAGTTATGGATAAGAATGATTTTCTTTATTGCGGGGCTGAGAATCTTTTTTAAATTTATCATCAAAATATTTAAATATGATCTTTTCTCTATTTTTCCTGTCTGTATTAACTTGCCTTCTGTCCTGTTCGGAGAAAAAGAAAATTCAGGTTGTGGTGTGTTTTTGATTCTGGAGAGGGTATTTGAAAAGACAGGGTCAATAATACCCTTAAATCATAAAGATTTTTGGTGAAGCTTTTTTCAAACAGCTTCGGAAGATGCCACCTTTTAAAAAATAGGCGACATCCCGAAACTGTTCTTGTTTTCAAATAATCTCTTGAAAATGTTGCGCACCTCCTGCGCATTGGCCTGTATGGCGGGCCATTATTTTGAAACGACCTTCTGCTTCCGTGCAGATGGAGCTACTTCTTCTGGCGCTTCTGCGCCATCAGTTGCGCCAACCGGCAGGGGCAGACCCATGTGGTGCGCGCCGCGGCTTCTGGCCAGCAGGATCTGGCGTTCGCGCTCGGCATAGCGCTGGCGCTGGGCCTCGGTGCGGTCCGTGCTGCAATGCGGGCAACGCACGCCTTCCTCGTAATCGGGGGACTGGCGGTCGGCCGTGCTGAGCGGCGTGCGGCAGGCGTGGCAGATGTCGAACGTGCCCGGCGCCAGTCCGTGGCCTACGCTGACGCGCTGGTCAAACACAAAGCATTCGCCCTCCCACAGGCTCTGGGGCTCGGGCACGGTTTCAAGGTATTTCAGGATGCCGCCCTGCAGGTGGAACACGTCCTCCACCCCTTCGGCGCGCACAAAGGCGGTGGCTTTCTCGCAGCGGATGCCGCCAGTGCAGAACATGGCGATCTTTGGCGTGCGGCCTTCGTGCTCTAGCGCGGCCCGGTGCTCACGGAACCATTGCGGAAATTCACGGAAGGTTTTCGTGCGCGGATCAATTGCGCCGCGAAAGGTGCCAATCGCCACTTCATAATCATTGCGGGTGTCGATCACGATGGTGTCGGGGTCTGAAATCAGGGCGTTCCAGTCCTCGGGCGGCACGTAGTGGCCCACGTCGCGCCGCGGGTCGAGGCCGTCGACGCCCATGGTCACGATCTCGCGCTTGATGCGCACCTTCATGCGGTGAAACGGCAGCGCGGGCGCGCGCGAGAACTTTACCTCAAGCCCGGCACAGCCGGGCAGGGTGCGGATAATGGCCAGTATGGCGTCAATCGCCGCATCCGTCCCGGCGATGGTGCCATTGATCCCTTCATGCGCCACCAGCAATATGCCGCGTATGTCCAGTTCATGGCAGGCGGCCAGCAGCCGCTCGCGCACGGCGGCCACATCCGCAAACGGGGTAAAATGATAGAGGGCCGCGACATGGATGGGCAGTTCCGCCGACGGCGATGCGGAAGAAGGGGATGGATCTGTCACACTGGCAACCCTGTGCTGGAAACGGCCACATGCAGGCATGCGGATACATGAAGCCATGATATATAGCCGAACCACGGCCTGAATGCACCATGCGCCGCGATGGTGCCCAGGGCGCCCGCATGGCGGGTGGCCCGTGCCGCGCAGGGATCAGGAAACATGACGGACGATCTTGTAAAGAACATCTTTTACCGGTGCGATGACCGGGAGCATTTCCTGCTGGAAATGGCCTCGGGTCACGATTTTTCCGATATCAGCGCATTTGTCGATCAGGTCTTTCCCCCTGGTGCTGCTGATGATTTTGACCTGCTGCTGTATAAAGGCCAGAAGCTGGCCCTGCGTGGTTCGACCCTCATCGCGTTTGAAAAAGAGGGGTGCATCGTCTTCCCTTCTTTCGGCATCGAGGTGTGGGCAGATGCCGCGCCGATACGGACCCTGATCCGCCACCACATTACCTCCATGCAGGCCATGAGCGCGGCATGGGGGGGCTTTACGCGGGAGATGGCGCATGTCCGCGCGGCCGCCTGCAAGGCCGTGCGCGACATGGATGCCGGTTTGAGCGTGTGCTTTGACAGCCAGCATAATGCTTACGTGCTCAAGGGCCCGCATGTCATTGCAACGGCCAATATCATCAACAGCGCGCAAATTCCGTTTGTGGTTGATATGGCAAGGGAGAATCTCAAAGCAGGTCTGATCCTGCCCGTTGACGTGCCGGAGGAAGAAATCGCGCCGCTGCCCCCGCTGCGGCAGTTCCACTTTCCGCGTGATGCGCATTTCATTGATGCCTACCGCATTGCATCGCAAACGCAGATCGACCCGGACGAAATTCCCTTCTGAACAACAGGCCCTTTACGCCGGCGCGGAAATGGTGGACCACCATGGCCGGGCTCAGGCCCAGCCTACTGTTCCTCTCGCGCCATGTGAGGCATGCCATGACCGTAACCCTGTACCATAATCGTGCCTGTGGCACCTCGCGCAACGTGCTGGCCCTGATCCGGGCTGCCGGAATCGAACCCGTGGTGGTGGAATACCTCAAGACCCCGCCCACACGGGCTGAACTCGATGTGCTGGCCAGCAGACTGGTCGTGCCGGTGCGCGACCTGCTGCGCGAGCGCGGCACGCCCTACGGCGAACTCGGGCTCGACAATCCCGCGCTGGGTGACGGGCAGATCCTTGATGCCATCGCAGCCCACCCCATCCTGCTCAACCGCCCCGTGGTCATGACCGACACGCAGGCCCGCCCGTGCCGCCCGAAGGAAATGCTGTTCGGGATCCTGCCACAGGCCCGGCCGACTTCATCGTGAAATTACGCCTGCCGTTTACGGCGCAGGGCGTGGATCAGCACGAAAAACACCGTCGTGCCCAGACTGGCCAGCGCCGTCATGCGCTGTGAGGGGTTGAGCAGCATCGCCCCGAAAATGACCAGCACGCCCCCCAGCGTTGCAATGTTGATGACGGGAAAGAACGGCAGCCGGAAACACGCCTGCCGCATGGCGGGCGTGGCCGCGCGGCGGGTGACCATATAGGCCGTAACGATCAGCGAATAGACCAGCAGGATCACGCCCCCACTGCAACTGAGCAGGAAGGAGAACACCGTACCCGGTGCCACGATGGAGGAAAACGCCACCACGCCGCCAGCCAGTGAATTGGCCATGATGGCATTGACCGGCGTGTTCTGGCGGTTGCGGTGTTGCAGTAGGGCGGGTGCATCGCCATGGCGGGAAAGCTCGGCCAGAATGCGCGAGGTGATGTAAAGGCTGGAGTTCATGCACGACAGCACCGCCGTCAGCACCACTACCCGCATGCACGCCGCCGCCCCCGGAATGCCCATGGCCTGCATGGCCGCAACAAAGGGCGAATGGCCTGGCATGATGGTCCACCACGGCACGATCATCAGGATCAGCGCGATGGACAGGCTGTAGAACAGCATGATGCGCGTGCCGAGGCTGCGGGTTACATGCGCCACGTTTCTGGCCGGTTCGGCGGATTCACCGGCTGCCACGGTTGCTATTTCCGAGCCGATCATGGTGAACAGGAGGGTAGGGATGATGGACAGCACCCCCAGCGCACCATGCGGAAAGATCCCGCCATGCCCCGTTACATTGTGCATGACCGGCACGCCAGGGCCAAAAACATGCGCTACGTACAGCCCGCCCGCCACCACAAAGGCCACGATGCTGGCCACCTTGATGAGCGAGAGCCAGAACTCGCATTCACCAAAAATATGCACCGCCATGCGGTTGACCAGGTTCAGCACCACGATCAGCGCCGTGGCCAGCACCCAGACCGGCAGCCTGATCCAGTCCTGCAACAATATCGCGCCCGCAATCGCCTCGCTGCCCAGCGCCACCAGCCAGAAGAACCAGTACAGCCACCCCGTGGTAAACGCAGCGCCATTGCCATGGGCAATGCGGATATATTCCACGAACGATCCCTTGCCGGGGCTTGCAATCACCATTTCCCCCAGCATGCGCATGACAAGCATGACCAGCATGCCCACCGCGACAAAGCCCAGCAGCACCGCAGGCCCGACCGAAGCAATGGCCGCACTGCTCCCCACGAACAGCCCGGCCCCGATCGCGCCGCCGAGTGCAATCATGATGATGTGGCGCTGCCTGAGCATGGAGGCAGGTGGGGCGGGGCAGGGGGGCGTGCCCTCAGTCATGCTGCCTGCCATCGTGCCTGCTGCCTGAGGGGCGAGAGGTCTGGGCGCAGAAACCTGCCGGAACCAGGGCCGCCCATATCAATGCCCGACAGGCGTGGCCGTGCCTGCAAGGCTGTAATCGTTTCACTTTCATCCATACCATTAGGACAGGAAGCCACACCGTCTGTAAAGGGGAGCGGGGTCGGGCCATGATGTCATAACGCGCTGGTTTTCCAGCAGTTAAGGTTTCGGCAGTTAAGGTTGGGGCGTTGAGCCGCCCCGCCCGGGGCACGGCCAGCCGGATGGGTCCGGTAGTCATCTGGCAGGTGGTGTTCTACAGGTTATGACCATGACTGCGCTCCGATCCGTTACCATTATCGTCAATCCCACCGCAGGGCGGGGGCGGCGGCGTACGGACCATGCCACCCGCCTTGCCGGGGCGCTGCGTCGCGCAGGTGTTGCAGTGCAGGTTGTGCATACGCGCGATCGGGGTCATGCCACCGCACTGGCGCGCGCGGCGGTGCGCCACGGCGGGTGCAGCCATATCGTGGCTACTGGCGGCGATGGCACTGTGGCCGAAGTGGCGCGGGGGCTAGCGGGCTCGGATGTGGTGCTGGCGGTGCTGCCCGTTGGCACGGCCAACGTGCTGGCGCGTGAACTCGACCTGCCGTTTGATGAGGACCTGCTCGCGCGCAGCATTATCGCAGGCGCCACCACCACCGTGTGGCCGGGCGTGCTGCACACGGCGCAGGGCATGTCGCTTTTCGTGCAGATGGCGGGGGTGGGGTTTGACGCGCATGTGGTCCACACCGTCTCCCCGCGCCTGAAGCAGGCCGTGGGCCGCGGGGCCTATGTGGTGTCGGTGCTGCGGGCGCTGTGGCGTTACCGCTATCCGGTTCTGCGCGTGGAGGTGGATGGCGCGGTGCATGAAGCCTCGTCCGCCATCATCTCTAAAGGCGCGCTGTATGCAGGGCGGCATGTGCTTGCGCCTGCTTCCGTGCAGGGGGAAAAGGCGTTCTCCGTCGTGCTGTTTGGCAAGGCCGGGCCATGGGCAACCCTGCGCTACGGGCTGGCCCTGCTGCGCGGTACCCTGCCGCGCCAGAAGGATGTAACGATCCTGCGGGCCACCACGGTCGCCATTGCCGCGCCCGCCGGCCTGCCCGTGCAGAGCGATGGCGATGCGCATGGCCATACCGCCATACGGGCGCACATCAGTGACCAGCCCATCCGCATCGCCATTTGCCCGCGCGTGCGGTGAGGTCGGGAAAATCCCTCCCCAAACCGGGCCGGGGCGTGATAGGTTCCTGCCCGCCATGACAACCCATATGATGATCGAGCTGATCGCTGTCCTGACGGCCGTGCGGGGGGATATTCCCCAGGTCATGACCATCGACCATGGGCGACAGTTGCCTTCCGGCCCGCTGGAAAGCACGCATCGCTCGCTGCAGGCTGGTGTCAGGGCGTGGGTCGAGCGCCAGACCGGCCACCCCATCGGGCATGTCGAGCAGCTCTACACCTTTGCCGATCATGACCGCATCCTGTCGAGCACGCAGGGGCGGATGATCGCCATTTCCTACCTTGCCCTCACGCGCAGCCACGCGGGTGAGACGGGGTGGCGCGACTGGTACGACTACTTCCCGTGGGAAAATTGCAAGAGCGATGAGGGCCGCACCAGCCTGGCCCTGATCGAGCGCCTGCTGTGCCACTGGGTGGCGGGCATGGGCCACGCCGCCGAGCGCGTGCGGCAGTGGCAGCGCTGTGTCAGCCTGTTCGCCATTGGCGACATGGTGGCCTGGAATGACGAACTGGTGCTCCAGCGCTACGAGCTGCTGTACGAGGCGGGGCTGGTGGCCGAGGCAGGCTGCGCGCCCGATCGCGCCGTGCCGGGGCAGTCCATGCATCATGACCATCGTCGCATTCTGGCAACCGCCATGGCGCGGCTGCGTGCAAGAATACGTTATCGCCCGGTTGTGTTTGAACTGATGCCCGAGGCCTTCACCCTGCTTCAGCTCCAGCGCGTGATGGAAAGCCTTTCGGGCGTGCATGTGCACAAGCAGAATTTCCGTCGCCTGATCATGCAGCAGCAACTGGTTGAAGAAACGGGCGAAATCGAGGAGCGTACCGGCGGTCGCCCGGCCCGTCTTTTCCGCTTCTGCGGTGAGGTGCGGCAGGCGCGACAGTTCGTTGGCACCAAGATCCCGCTGGTGCAGCCCTGAGGGGAGCGGGCGTACTTCACGAAAATCCTGATTGACAAGCGGGCTGTTTCGCTCTGGAAGTGTGGGGCCGGTCCCTGCGGCTCGACTTATACTCAATATGAGCATAAATGGCATGCGGGAATGGGAAGGGAGAACAGGCATGAACCAGATTGCGCCACGTGACGGAACCGACGGGCTGTATGACCGGGTGCGTCATCTGGTCCCCGAAATGGAATGGGAGACCTTTGTCGAGGACATCCGCGCGATCGAAGTCCTCAAGCGCGAGCGCAACGCCGTCATCCTGGCGCATAACTACCAGACGCCGGAAATCTTCCATTGCGTGTCCGATATCCGTGGCGACAGCCTCGCCCTGGCGCGTGAGGCCCAGAATACCGATGCCGACGTGATCGTGATGGCGGGCGTGCATTTCATGGCCGAGACCGCCAAGATGCTCAACCCGCACAGCACCGTCCTGATCCCCGACCTCAAGGCCGGCTGCTCGCTGGCCGATTCCATCACGGGAGCCGATGTGCGCCTGCTGCGCCAGCGCTACCCCGGCGTGCCGGTGGTGACCTATGTGAACACCTCCGCCGAGGTAAAGGCCGAGAGCGATATCTGCTGCACCTCGGGCAATGCGAAGCGCGTGGTGGAAAGCCTGGGCACGGACCGTGTCATCATGATCCCCGATGAATACCTTGCCCGCAACATCGAGGCCGAGACCGGCATCAGGATGATTACCTGGGCAGGCCACTGCGAGGTGCATGAGCGCTTTACCCCCGGCGAGATCGAGCGCATGCGCGCCGACCATCCCGGCCTCGTGGTGCTTGCCCACCCCGAATGCCCGCCCGAGGTCGTGGCGGTATCGGATTTCAGCGGCTCCACCGCCATGATGGATGATTACGTGCGCGACCATAAGGGCGGCCGCATCCTGCTCGTGACCGAATGCTCCATGAGCGACAACCTGGCCGTGCGCTACCCGCAGACCGAGTTCATCCGCCCGTGCAACATGTGCCCGCACATGAAGCGCATCACGCTGGCCAATATCCGCCAGTCGCTGGAAAACATGACGCATGAGGTCACGCTCGACCCGGCAATGGCCAGCCGTGGCCGCCGTGCCGTCGAGCGCATGCTGGCGATATGACCACCCTCCCGCCACTGTCATCGCTTGAGGGGCAGCCGCTCATCGTGGGGGCAGGGCTGGCGGGGGTCATGACCGCGCTTTCCACCACGCGGCCCTGCGTGCTGCTGTGCGCGGGCCGAGTGGATGAAATACGCCCGCCCCATGCTGCGAGCATGTTGGCGCAGGGCGGCATGGCGGCAGCCGTGGGGACTGATGACACGCCCGCCCTGCATGCGGCCGACACGCTGGCGGCGGGCGCTGGCCTGTGCGACCCCGCCATCGTGGCGCGGGTGACCGATGATGGCCCTGCCGCAGTCCGGCGACTTGCAGCCCTGGGCGTGGAATGGGACCGCAACCCCGATGGCAGCCTGCAACGCGGGCTGGAGGCCGCCCATGCGCGCCGCCGCATCGTGCATGCGGGCGAGGACGCGACGGGGGCCGCCATCATGCGCGCCCTGATCGCCCGGGTGCGGCGCACTCCGCGCATTACGGTCATCGAGCACGCCCGCGCGCGTGACCTTGTGCTGCATGATGGCGTGGTGGCAGGGCTGCGGGTGGTGATTGCAGGGGAGGAGGCAACCCTGCCCGCCACTGCCGTCGTGCTGGCTACGGGTGGCGTGGGCGGCCTGTTTGCCGATACCACCAACCCGGCGGGGGCCACGGGCAGCGGGCTGGCCATTGCGGCGCGCGCGGGTGCCGTGCTGGGCAACATGGAGTTCGTGCAGTTTCATCCTACCGCCCTTTCCGCCGGGGCGGATGGCCAGCGCCTGAGCCTTGTCAGCGAGGCCGTGCGGGGCGAGGGCGCCACCCTGATTGACGAAACCGGCGCCCGCTTTACCGAGGAACTGGCCACGCGTGATACCGTATCGCGCGCGGTATGGCGGCACATGATGGCAGGGCACACGGTCTATCTTGATGCCCGCAAGGCCATCGGGGCCGACTTTACGCAGCATTTTCCCGCCATTTCCGCGCTATGCGCGGCGCATGGTATCGACCCGGTCACGCAGCCCATTCCGGTGCGGCCTGCCGCCCATTACCATATGGGCGGCGTGGTGGTTGACCATGCGGGGCGCACGGGCGTGCCGGGCCTGTGGGCCGCGGGCGAGGTCGCCTGCACCGGGCTGCACGGCGCAAACCGTCTGGCCAGCAATTCCCTGCTTGAGGCGGTGTCATTCGGCACATGGATCGGCCAGGCGCTCGATGGCCATGACCACCCGGTAAGGCCCGTGGCCAGTGTAGCCGCAACGGGGCTGGCATGGACCGCGCCACCGGTTGGCCTGCGGCGGCTCATGAGCCGTTATGCCGGTGTTATCCGCAGCGGGTCGGAGCTTGAGGCCGGGCTGCGGCAGGTGCTGGCCCAGCCTGAAAGCGATGCCCGGCTGGTCTGTGCCGCCATCATGCACGCGGCCCTGATGCGCGCTGAAAGCCGGGGCGGGCATTTTCGCAGCGATTATCCGCACACGGCACCCACGGCCCAGGTCTCGCGCCTGACATTGGCAGACCTTGCCCGCCTGAGCGTGCAGATGGACGCGCCTGTGGCCACGCCCCAATGAAGGAAAGAAACGCTCCCATGCTCCATCCCCTGCCCGACATCATGCTCGAACCCCTCGTGCGCGCGGGCCTGCTCGAGGATCTGGGCCGCGCGGGCGACCTCACCACCGATGCCGTGATCGGGGAGGGCGACACCATCGTCCGCGCCGCCTTTGTCGCGCGGCAGGAAGGTGTGATCGCGGGGCTGGACATGGCGCGCCTGTCCTTTGCCCTGATGGACCGGCGCATCACGTTCACCCCAAGGGTGCGTGATGGCGGCAGGGTCGGGCCGGGCGACGTGCTGGCCACGGTTGAAGGACCGGCACGCGGCATCCTGTCGGGCGAGAGGGTGGGGCTGAATTTCCTCTCGCATCTGAGCGGCATCGCTACGGCCACGGCTGCGGTGGCTGACCTTGTGCGGCCATACCGTGCCCGCATCACCTGCACGCGCAAGACCATGCCCGGCCTGCGCGCCATCCAGAAATACGCCGTGCGGGCAGGCGGCGGCGGCAACCACCGTTTTGGCCTTGATGATGCGATCCTGATCAAGGACAACCACCTCGCCTTTGCCGGTGGCGTCAGGCCCGCGGTCGAGCGCGCGCGGGCGGCGGCGGGCCATCTGGTACGCATCGAGCTTGAGGTGGACACGCTGGCGCAACTGCGCGAAGGGCTGGAAACTGGCGGCGTGGATGTTTTCCTGCTCGACAACATGCCGCCCGACACGCTGCGCGAAGCCGTGAAAATAGTGGGTGGCCGCGCCATAACCGAGGCCTCGGGCGGGATTACGCCCGATACGGTCACCGCCGTGGCAGAGGCCGGGGTGGATCTGATCTCGCTGGGCTGGCTGACCCATACCGTGCGCGTCATGGATATCGGGCTGGATTACCAGCCCTGATCCTGTAGGAAGGGGTTTGTAACAGAAGGAAACAGACATGGTCCATCTTCCCGCCCGATACGCCTGCCGGCTTGCAGCCCTTGTGCTTGCAGGCGGCCTGACGACCGCAGGCATGGCCCATGCCCAGCCCTATATGCAGCAGCAGATGCAGCGTGAGCAGCAGGACGCGCAGATGCGCATGCAGCGCGACCAGCAGCGCCAGCAGATGGATCAGCAGTTCCGCCAGCAGCAGATGCAGCTTGACCAGCAGCATGAGCAGATGCGCATGCAGCGCGACCAGCAGCGCCAGCAGATGGACCAGCAGTTCCGCCAGCAGAACATGCAGCTTGACCAGCAGGCCCGGCAGATGGGCAACCAGCCCGGCGGCCGCGAACAGATCGAGCGCCAGCGCGAGCAGATCCGCATGCAGCGCGAGCAGCAGGGGCAGCAGATGGACCAGCAGTTCCGCCAGCAGGAAGACCAGCTTGGCCAGCAGCGCATGCAGCAACAACAACAGCAACAGATGCAGCAGCTCGGCCAGGGATGGGGCCGTTAGCTGAGGCCTGCGCCCGGGCGTAAGGCCGGGTTTTTATCGCGGCTTTCCGCCCTCGTCGTTACCTGAGGGCGAAGATGTCGCGCATGTCCATGCTCGCAGCAATCTCCCATACCCGCACGCTCAATGCTGTGGGCAGGGCCTGCGTCAAGCGCGCCAGCCCGACTTCGGGGGCGGCGCATGGCCCCAGCGGGCGTACCTGCAGGCGGCCATGCCCCGTATGGGTCGGCAGGGCCGCAACGGGCAGGATGCTGGCCAGGCGCCCGGCCAGAAGCTCGGCATACAGCACCTCGAGCGAATTGGTTTCCAGCACGATGCCCGGCGTCACGCCCGCATCGCGAAAGGCCGCATCCACGATCTGGCGGGTGCGCATTTCGGTGCTGAGCAGGCATAGCGGCAGGTCGGCCAGCGTGTGCCACTCGCGTCGGCCCGCAGGCAGCACGAATGGCTCGGCCGCCACCAGCACATGCTGTTCGGTATAGAGCGGCAGGGCCTCAAAAGGGCCATCGGGGGGGATCTGGTCAAGATAGACCAGTCCCAGATCAAGCTGCTGCTGGCGCAGCCGGTGGATGGTGTCGGCAGATGAACCAAGGCGCACCTGCAGGTGCAGGCCGGGAATGGCGGTGCGAAAACTTTCCAGCAGCAGGGGCGAGGCCTGGAGGGCAGGCGGCATCAGGCCGATGGATAGCGATCCGCCCGCCACTTCCTGCGCGAAGGCGGCTTCCTGCCGCAGGCCATCAAGGGCCGCCAGCGTCTGGCGTGCCCAGTCGAGCACGCGCTGCCCCTCATCGGTCAGGCCATTGAAACGGCGGGTACGGCGGATGATGGTAATGCCCAGTTCGGTCTCAAGCTGGCGTATGGCCGAGGAGAGCGCGGGCTGCGACACGCCGCAGCTTTCCGCCGCGCGGGAGAAATGCCGGTAGCGATCAAGCGCTATGAGATAAGTCAACTGCCGCAGAAACACGCTACACCCATCCTGATCAAGACGGTCTCATACTTATATGACAACGGCATGGCGCACCACCGGTCAGCTCTGGGGGGTGGGCGCTTTTCAGCGCATGCCCCACGCCTGCGGGCGGCAGGGAGAAAGGATATTCTCGAAGTGCATGGCACGCCTGTCATGGTGGCACGGCCGCCACGATCCGCGCCCGTGCAGGCGAAACGGGGGTGTGGCTACGGCCTGCGGCAGATCCCGGCTCCATGCGGCATTGACGGCATCGGATGCGATCCCTGATGAAGGCATAAGCATTATCCAACCCGCCACGACGCCTGATCGGAGCCTGACATGACCGTGCATCTCGCCAATAAATCGCTTTTTCGCAAGGATGCGTTCATCCATGGCGAATGGATCCCGGCAGCGAAAGGCGCATGCCGGCCGGTTCATAACCCGGCCACCGGCGCGCTGGTGGCGGAAGTGGCGGAATGCGGGGCGGAAGACGCGGCGCGCGCCATTGCGGCGGCCGTGACGGCCCAGGCGGAATGGCGCAACCGCACCGGCGCCCAGCGGCAGGTCATTCTGGCGCGCTGGCACGATCTGGTCATGGACAATCTTGATGATCTCGCCACCCTGATCGTGACCGAGCAGGGCAAGCCGCGCGCGGAAGCGGCGGGCGAGATCCGCTATGCCGCGAGCTTCCTGCTGTGGTTTGCAGCCGAGGCCATGCGCGGCTATGGCGATGTGATCCCCCCCACCAATCCCGCCACCCGGCTGAGCGTGATCCGCCAGCCCGTGGGGGTGTGCGCTGCGATTACGCCGTGGAATTTCCCTGCCGCCATGATCGCCCGCAAGGCCGCCCCCGCCCTGGCGGCGGGTTGCGCCATGATTATCAAGCCATCGGAACTGACCCCGCTCACCGCCCTGGCGCTGGCCGAACTCGCGCATCAGGCTGGCGTGCCCGCAGGGGTGGTGCAGGTGCTGCCCGGTGATGGCGTGCGGCTGGGCAAGGCGCTGTGCGCAAGCCCCGCCATCCGCAAGCTGTCCTTTACCGGCTCGACGCAGGTCGGGCGCATCCTCATGGCGCAGTCAGCCCCCACGCTCAAGCGCCTGTCGCTTGAACTCGGGGGCAATGCGCCCTTCATCGTGTTCGAGGATGCGCATATCGAGCAGGCCATCAGGAGCGCCGTCGCCGCCAAATTCCGCAACGCCGGCCAGACCTGCGTGTGCGCCAACCGCTTTTTGGTGCATGACAGCCTCTATGATGACTTCGCCACCCGTTTCGCCAGGGTGGTGAGCAGGCTGCATGTGGGGCCGGGCAACGAGCCTGATTCCGCCATCGGCCCGCTAATCAGCGCCCCGGCGCGCGACAAGGTGGAAGCCCATGTGCGTGATGCCGTGACAAAGGGCGCTGGCGTTCTGTGCGGCGGCACACGCGACAGGGCGGGCGCCCTGTTCTACCGCCCCACCGTGCTGCGTGACATCACGCCCGAGATGCGGATCATGCGCGAGGAGACCTTCGGCCCCGTGGCCCCGCTCATGCGCTTTCACACCGAGGCGGAAGCCCTCGCTTTGGCCAATGATACGGAATATGGCCTTGCCGCCTATTTCTTCACCCGTGACCACGCCCGCGCCTGCCGCGTGGCGGAAGCGCTGGAATACGGCATGGTGGGCCATAATACCGGCCTGATCTCCAACGAGGTCGCCCCCTTTGGCGGCATCAAGCAGTCGGGCATGGGGCGCGAGGGCTCGCGCTACGGCATGGATGAATATCTGGAGATGAAATACGTCTGCACCGACATTACCGATCCGGATGCCTGATTACATTTACATCCGCTTTCAATGGAGTACGATGGTGGCATGAACGAATTCCGCTTCCTTCATGCCGCTGACCTGCATCTCGACAGTCCGCTGCGGGGTCTGGGCGCGCGCTCGGATGAGTATGCCCGCCTGATTGGCGATGCCTCGCGCCGCGCCTTTAATGACATGATCGACCTCGCCATCAGCAGCGAATGCCGCTTCGTGGTGCTGGCGGGCGATGTGTTTGATGGCGACCTGCGCGATGCACAGTGCGGGCTGTTCTTCGTCAGCGGCATGGCGCGGCTGAAACAGGCGGGCATCCGCGTGTTCATGATTCTGGGCAACCATGATGCCGAGAACCGCTTTGTCCGCCACCTGCATGTAACCGATAACGTGCACCTGTTTGATACCCGCAGGGCCGAAACGCAGGTGATGGAGGATCTCGGCGTGGCCGTGCATGGCCGCAGCTTCGGCCGCCGCGACGTGACCGACAATATTGCCCGGCACTACCCCCCGCCGGTGCCCGGCCTGTTCAACATCGGCATCCTGCACACCGCCTGCCAGGGGCGCGAGGGGCATGAGCCTTACGCGCCCTGCACGGTCGAGCAGCTTGTCAATCATGGCTACCAGTACTGGGCGCTTGGCCATGTGCACACCCGCGAGATCCTGCATCGCGACCCCTACGTGGTCTATGCGGGCAACCTGCAGGGCCGCCACGCGCGCGAGGCCGGGCCGAAAGGGGCCTCTCTGGTGAGCGTGCGCGCGGGCAGGGTGGTGGATGTGGCCCATCAGGTGCTCGACGTGGTGCGCTGGGCCAGCGTGCGGGTTGACCTGTCCACCGCCACCACGCGCGGCGAAATGACCGGCCTGATCCGCCACGCGGTCGAGGGGCTGGTGCATGAGGCAGGCGAGCGCCCCGTTGCCCTGCGGCTGGAACTTGCGGGCGCCACGGCGCTGCATGCGGGCCTGATCCGCAACGCGCGCGACCTGACGCTTGAGGTCGAGACCGTGCTGGCCAGCGTATCTGATGAGATCTGGCTCGAACGCCTCAGGGTCCAGACCCATGCGCCCACCCGCGCCCCCGTGCCCGATACCTCCACCGGGGGGCGTATCGCCGCCGATATCCGCGCCAGCGCAACACCTGAGGCCCTGCGCGCGGAACTTGATGCCATCCTCGCTGGCGTGATCGACCGCATGCCCGCCCAGGCCCGCACCGATGCCCTGCGGGCGGGACTGCTGGCCGACATACCCGCCCGTGCGGTGGATCTTGCCCTGACCCTGGTGGAAAACCCCGAAGAAAGCCGCGATGCACATTCGTAACCTGCGCATCATCCGTTATGGCGCCATTGCGGATCTGGAACTGGATTTTGGCGCCGGGCCAGGCCTGCATGTCATTCATGGTCCGAACGAGGCGGGCAAGAGCACCACGCTTTCCGCCATGACGGATTTTCTGTTCGGCATTCCCAACCAGTCGGATGCCGGTGCGCTGTTCGGCAATGACCAGATCCGGCTGGAGGCAGGCCTGATGCTGGCCAACGGCGCCACGCTTGACCTGCGCCGCCGCAAGGGCCGCACCCGCACGCTGGCCAGCCTTGATGGCCAGCCGGTCAGCGATGACGTGCTGGCCCCCGCCCTTGGCGGCATGACGCGTGAGCGCTTTAGCGCCCTGTTCGGCCTCAATGATGAAACGCTGCGCAGCGGGGGGGCGGCCCTGCTCAGGGCCAATGGTGATATCGGGCGGCTGATCGTGGAGGCTGGCGGCGGGCTGCGCGCCCTCATGACACGGCTGGCCGAGATCGATGAACGGCGCACGGCCCTGTTTGCGCCCCGCCGCGCGGCGGAGCGGGCTTTCTACAAGGCATCCGATGCCTTCCGCGCGGCGCAGGACAGTCTGAAGGAGGCCTCGCTTACGCATGAGGCCTATACCCGCCATTGCCAGCAGCGTGACGAGGCCCGTCAGCACCGGGCTGACTGCGACCGTGAACAGGCCGACCTGCGCCGCCTGCATGCGCGCCTCGAACAGCTGGTAAAAGCCTTGCCCCAGCTTCACGCCCTGACCCGGCTGGAAGCCGAGCGCGCTACCCTGGCCGATCTCGCCGCGCTGCCCACCGGCATGGGGGGTGACATTATTGCGGCCCTTGATGCCGCCGCCGCCGCCCAGGCCAGCTATGCCACGGCCCGTGCGCAGGCCCAGCGGCTGCAACAGCAGACAGCCGTGCCGCCAGAGCAGGCCCGGCTGGCCGCGCAGGGGGCACGCGTGGCTCATGTCATTGCCCTGGGGCAGATGGTTCGTCGCGATCGTGCGGCACGGCCCGAACGTGATGCCAAGCGCCAGCAGATCAACCTCAGCCTTGCCAGCCTGCGCCAGTGGCTCAACAAGGGGCCGGATGCCGATCTGCGCCAGTTCATGCCCGCGCGCGTGGTGCTTGAAGAGATACGCCAGATGGCCGATGCCCAGATGCAGTGGCGCAACGCAGCCACGACGCTGGAGCACAAGGTCGCCCAGACCGACCTTGCCCTTGCCCGCAACGCGGCCCGCCTCGACACCCTGCGGGCACAGGGGCACGACCGGCCTGTGGATGCGGATGCCTCCGCTTTCGCTACCCTGCCAGCCGAGATCAAGCGCCTCGAGTTGCGCAGGGACAGCCTTGCCACCCTTCACGAAAGGCTTGACGCGCGGCTTGATGCGCTGGGTGTGGCCTCGGCTGCGGCCCTGCAGGCCCTGCCGTGCCCGGATGCGCAGGCCGTGCGCGAGGCGGCCGAGGGCCAGCAGCGGCTGCGCATCCACCATGAGCGCATTACCCAGGCCCTTGCCACGGAGCGCGAACGGCTGGCTGGCCTGCGCCCGGCACTTGCGCGGCTCGAGCACGCGGGCAACACCATTACGCCCGAAATGCTGCACGCCGCACGCGCGCAGCGCGACGGTGCATGGCACGCCATCCGTGATGCCTATCTGAGCGCGGACACCACCACCCCGGCCGCCACGCGCCAGCACAATGCCACGATGCTGGAGAGCGCCATTACGCAGACGGACAGCCTCTCACGCCAGTTGCTCGCACAGGCCGACCGCCTTGCCCGCATCGAGACGCTGCGCCACGACATTGCCCGGTGCACCGACACGATTGCCTGCCATGAGCGCACCGGGGCTGAAACGGCACGGCAGATTGCCCGGCACTGGCAGGAATTCATCACGCCTTTTGCCGCCATCATGGCCCATGCGGCCACGCCTGTGGCGCTGGGCACTTTCCTGCAGCAGCGCGGCGACGTGCTGGCCGAGGCCGAACAGGTCGCCACCGAGCGCGCGGCCCTTGAACATGAGCACATCCGGCTGGCCGTGCAGCGTGACGGGCTGGCGCATCTGGCCCGCACGCTGGGCGTGGACCCCGCTTTGCCGCCCGCTGCCTGTGTGGAGGGCGTGACCCGCGCCCTGCGCCTTCATGCCAGCGCACATGAGGAATATGACCGACTGCGGCGCGAACATGATGACCTGCTGCCCCAGCGCGCCCAGCTTGGCCAGCAGGCTGCGGCGCTTGAGGCCGAGCGGCAGCAATGGGCCGCCCGCTGGGCCCCCGCCATGCAGGCCATTGGCCTGAACGCCGATGCCCTGCCCATGACGGGCCGCGACCTTGCCGATGAATGGGCGGCAGCGCCCGCAGCCATTACCCAACTGGGCGAACTTGATGAAGCCGCGGCGCAGGCTGCGGCGCATGAGGCCGAATTGGCGCACGGGCTTGACGGGCTGCGCCCCGATCTGGCCCTGAACCTGCCTGCTGACGCGGCATTGGCCGCCCATGAACTGGAACAGCACTGGCTTGCGGCCGAGAAGGCCCGCCACCAGCGCGAGGCCCTGCAACCCGAGCTGGACAAGGCCAACCATATGGTAGCGCAGGGAGAGGCTGGCGTGCAGGCCACCACCAGCGTGCTCGAGGCGCTTCAGGTCCGCGCCAATGCGCAGGATCCTGATGCGCTGCGCCAGCTTGCCGCCCGGCTGGCACAGCGCGACAGCGTGGCTGCGGCCCATGCACAGGCGCTGCATACCCTGTCGTGCATGACCGATGGCCAGTCTCCCGCACAGCTTCATGCGGCTCTTGAGGGGCGTGACGGGCCGGAACTTCAGGCGGAAATCGCGGCGCTGCAGGCCCGGCAGGAGCAGCTTGCCGCAGCCCGTGATGATGCCGTGCGCACGGAGCAGCATGCCGTAAGCACTCTTGCCGCCTTTGAGCACAATACCGACGCCCCGCAGGCCGCCGCCCGGCGCGAGGCGGCCATTAGCAGCCTGCACCGCATTGTAGAGGAATATGCCGAACTGACCCTGGCGCGTAACCTGATCGCCGCTGCAATCGACCGCGTGCGCGCGCAGGTTCAGGACCCGCTGGTGCGACAGGCAGGCAAATTCATGGCGCAGGCGACCGATGGCGCCTTTAGTGGCATACAGACGGAACTTGATACTGCTAACGAGCCCGTGGTGCGCGGCGTGCGCCCCGATGGCAGCACGGTGGGGGTGAGCGAGATGAGCGCGGGTACGCGCGACCAGCTTTTCCTGGCGTTCCGCCTGGCCAGCGTGGAGACCTATTGCCGCACGACCGAACCGTTGCCCTTTATTGCCGATGACCTGCTGGTGCAGTTTGATGATGCCCGCAGCCACAGCACGTTAAGCGTGCTGGCTGCATTTGCGCGCACCACGCAGGTGCTGCTGTTCACCCATCATGACAGCATACGCGACATGGCCCGCGCCATGCAGGCCGAAGGGGCTCCGATCAACCTGCTTGAACTGCCCGCTCTGGGCAGCATGCGCCCGGTCGCTGCGATAGAGGACTGAAAACGGCGCACAGGCAGCGTCCTGCACAGCCTCTGGCCGTGACGGGTGCTGTCTTTTTTCAAAAAAGCCGCGTCTGACACAGGTTTTTGTAAAAAATGCCATTCAGGATGACCCGTGCCGCAAGGGCTGGCAGGCATCAGGGTGTGGTGTTGCTATCTGCGGCCCATCTGTCGGGCAATGGCGCGTTCGGATTGTTCAAACGCCGCCCAGTCCTGCTCATAGCGATCGGTCTGGGGGAGGGGTGATGAATAATCGCCCGCGTAAGGCGCATCCGACCCGGTCGGGAAGCTGCGCGAAGGCGGCATGCCCGCATGGGGCAGGGGAGCGAAATGGTTCAGTGATGGTGGGGCATAAGCTGGCGCCATAGGGGCGGCAGGCAGGGCCACGCTTCCATTCCAGCCGCCGGGCTGGGGCATCTGCGCCCGGGCCACGGAGGTGGGCAGGCAGAGCAGGGCTGTCACGATCAGCCGGAAGGCAGGCATAAGGCGTAAGAGGACGTAGAAATAAAAACGGCAGGAACCGAAGTTCCTGCCGCGTTCATCAGCCAATCTTGAGATTGACTGCAGAAGACTTGCCGTTACGGCCCCGCTCGAGGTCATACGTCACGGCCTGCCCTTCGGACAGGGTCTGCTGGCCAGCCTGCTCAACGGCAGAAATGTGCACGAAAGCATCGGCGCTTCCGTCATCAGGCTGGATAAATCCAAAGCCCTTCTGGGCGTTGAACCATTTAACTGTTCCTGCGGCCATAATTTGGCCTCCTTAGAATAACCGGCACCCCCACGCGAACATGCATGGGATCGAGACTTTTCGTTTTATCGGGGATGCCATAAGGCCGCTTGGTGTAGCTGCTCTGAAATCTTGTCCGTAGCTGAAAAGTCCAGCCGTGAGGACCTTCCTATAGAGGTTACCCGGAAATAGCACGTAAAATATTCAAAAAATCGGAAATATTTCCTTTATCCCACCCGATGACCGCTTACAGCAGGCACCACTGGCGCATCATGTTATGGTAGATATTGGTCAGTGAGAGCACGGCGGAATCCGCATCCCCCAGCCGCTCGCGCAGCGATGTGACCTGCATGTCGAGGTCGAACATGATCTGCCTGCGGCTCTCCTCCGCAATCATCGACTGCGACCAGAAAAAAGCCGCCAGCCTGCACCCGCGCGTGACCGGCGTGACACTGTGCAGCACCGTGGTGGGGTAGAGGATCATGTCGCCCGCAGGCAGTTTTATGGCCTGCTCGTTGCCGTTGGCGTGGATGGTCAGCTCGCCTCCGTCATACTCATCCGGGTCGGAGAAGAACAGCGTGGAGGACACATCGGTGCGGATGCGCGTGTGGATGCCGCCCGCCAGAATGCCGCGTATGGCGTTATCGACATGCGCGCCAAAGCGCATGCCGCCTTCGTAGCGGTTGAACAGCGGCGGGCTGACCCGGTAGAGCAGCACCGCGCTGTTGAACAGGGCATTGCGCCCGAGCGCGTGCAGCACGATCTGGCCAAGTTCGCGGCATGCCTCGGAATCGCGCGGCAGTTGCAGGTTGTGCTTGGTTTTGGCTGACTGCACGCCCGCCGTCTCGCGGCCATCGGTCCACTGCGCATCCTGCAGCCGGGCGCGGCAGTGGGCGAGTTCATCGGCGTTGAGCAGGGCGGGGATGTGCAGCAGCATGGGCAGGAACCTTGGTTGAGCGCGGCGGGTCAGTACTGCGCCGAGATGTTGAACAGGAACGACCGGCCGACGGAAGGCGTGACGCGGTTGGAGAACAGGCTGCCGTAATTGAGCCGGTTATCAAGGTTATAGGCGTTCATGGCCACTTTCCAGTTGTTGTTGAAGCGGTGGGCGACCATGGCGTCGAACTCCACCGTGGCGGGCGCGCGGGCGGTATTGAGCTGGTCGAGCCACACGCCCTGCCGCCAGGTTATGCCGCCGCCAAAGGTCATGTTCCACGGTTTGCGCGGGGCGATCTCGTAGCTGGTCCAGGCGGTGGCCTGGTTATGGGGCACATACTGGATCTGCCCGCCCTGCTTGGATGAGGTGGAACCCGCCTTGGTGATGGTGGGATCATACAGCGCGTAGGTGCCATAGAACATCCAGTTGGGCAGCAGCGTGCCCGATGCGCTGAGTTCAAGCCCCTGGTTGCGTTCCTGATCGCTCGTCGCGCTGACATCGCCCGTGGTGGGGTCGGTCTGGGTGGAATTGTTCTTCTCGAGCCGGAACAGGGCCGCCGTAAAGCCGATGCGGTCATGGAAGGCGCTGTATTTGGCCCCCACCTCATACAGCCTGCTGCGCTCGGGGGCGGCGCTCTGGCTCTTGGAGGTCATCGGCTCGGAACTGTTGGTGACATACAGGCTGAGCGGCGTGGTGGATTCCGACCAGTTGAAATACACCATCAGGTTGCTGCGCGGGGTGTACATGATGCTGACGGAAGGGTTGATGGTGGTCTCGTTCTGGCCATAGCTCACATCGGGCGTGGCCGTGCTGCCGCCGGTCGCACTGTAGGTGCTGTTCCAGTGATCCCACCTGAAGCCCGCCTTGACCGACAGGTTTTTCGTCAGCCACACCTGATCGGACAGGAAGAAGCCTACGTCGAGCGCGGAACTGTCCTTGTAGCATTTGCGGCCCACGCCGTTGCCGATATTGACCAGCCGGTTGGGGTACTGGCTACAGTCGCCCAGTGTCAGGCCGGGCACGTAGGGCGAGGGATCGAGCAGGCTGGTGCTGGGGCGGTTGGAGCCATAGGCATAGTTCTGGCGGTGATCGGTGACATACTCGATGTCGAACCCGCCAATGATCTCATGGCGGATATGCCCGGTCTTGAGGTGCGCCACACCCGAGAACACATCCTGAATGGACCAGTCACTCTGCCGGTAAGGCTCGGGGCCGCCCACGCCGCCGTTACGCGCCACCTGCGCATTGGCCGCGTTGCCGGACAGGTAGTCCGACTGGCAGGTGGCCGATGGCACGCTGCCGTTGATCATATTGTTGTTGTAGGCGGCCCCGGATGACATGTTTGAACATGATTCCTGCGAGGCCGAGAAATAGCGGTGGAAGATGCCGCCGCGCATGTCGTTATACAGCGTGAGCAGGGGGCTGACCTTGGCGGTCAGGCGGCCGGTAATCATGTCATCGCTGGTATTGTCCTGGTCGTAGGTCGTGCCGTACCAGTTGGTGCGCTTTACGCCCTTTTCGGTCACCGGGTATCCGATGCCGCCGGTGGGGGTTACAACCGGCACGCCATAATCGGGGATGCGGTTATCATTCTGGTGAAAGTATTCCAGAACGAACGAGACCTTCTTGCCCAGCCCGAACGCGATGGACGGCGCAATGCCCCACCGATGCGAATAGATATAGTCACGCCCCACCACGTTGTTCTCGTTGCCCATGCCGGTCAGGCGGAAGGCGGTGGTGCTGTTGATCTGGTAGTTTACATCCAGCGTGCCGCGATAATACGACCCGCTGCCACCCGAGAAGCTGGCCTGGTAGCTGTTGCCCAGATGCGGGGTCTTGGTCACGATGTTGATGGCCCCACCTGTGGTGCCGTTGCCGAACACCTCCGATGACGGACCCTTGATGACCGAGACATGGTCATAATAGAAGCTGTCGCGCGCATAGACGCCAAAATCCCGCAGGCCGTTTTCATAGATGTCGTTCTGGGCCGCGAAACCACGGATCAGGAACTGGTCGCCCGCCATGCCGCCCTCGCCTTCACCCACCGATGCGGTGATGCCGGGCACGTTTTTGAGCGCCTCATCAAGCGATTTGACGTTTTGCTGCTGCATGAGCACCTGTGGCACCACGTTTACGTTCTGTGGCGTGTGCATGGCATCCTGCGGCATGCGGCTCAGGCCGATGGATTCATGCAAAACATTCATGGGCGAGGCCGTGACGTGGGTCAGGTCAAACCCATGTTCCGCCTCATGGTTATAGGCATCCTGCTTTCTGGTGTCCTTTACCGTGGCATCACCCGAAGGGGTGGTGGCCTGCGTATCGGTTGCGGGCGCCGTGTCCTGTGCGGCATGCGCGCTGGTTGTGGCGCAGGCCAGCGCCATGGAGGCGGTGAGCAGGGAGAATGGCCTGAGTTTCTGGCGGATGGTCTTATCGGTCATATTGCAACAGCCTCTTAATTGCAGAAGGTTGCAATATCGATTCTGATAATTAGTCGCAATATGCTCTGCAGGGTTTGTTGCGGCGTGTTACATAATTGCAACAAATTCGCATTCTCATTCATGAAGCATGAAAAACCCCGCGCCATGTCGGGCGCGGGGGCTGGGCAGGAGCATGTTGCTACAGGTTGGCGATGACCTTCAGCCCCACGAGGGCCGCGTTGGGGATATGCTTGGTCTCGCCCGGGCGGATCATGTATTCGAATTCCGGCTGCACCAGAATGCCGGGCATGGCGTCAATGGCGTAATAGGCTTCGATGATGTGGGAGTCCGTCTGCGGCGCACGCACGGAGGCACCGAGCGAATAACCGGCCTCATAACGCAAAATCTGCCCTGCCTCCTTGCGATGGCTGACATGGTACCATGAATACATGATGCCCAGCCGGTCGGTCACGCGCGATGGAATGACGCCCGCGAATGACAGGCCGCCATAGGCTTCATCCGAGATGGATGTGACATGGGGTGTATTGTGGATATAGCCCGCCATCAGGTAGCCACCAGCCATCTGGTTGCGCCCGCCCCGGCGATAGACCATCTGGTCGCCCTCAAACCAGAACATGTCCATCGGCGCCGAGCGCTGGTGGCCCGCCGCCGTGCGCAGGGCGGCGGGCAGGCCGATGCCGATCTCGTCAGGGTAGCGCGTGGTGTCATGCGCGTAGCCCAGCACGTAATGCCCCGGCATGCGGTTGCGGGTCAGGAAGGGCTGCCACGTGAACTCGACGGGCAGCATCAGGCCGGTTGCCTTCTCGCTGCCCCAGGCCCAGCCGCTGGGGTTGTCGCTCAGCGCGTTGACGGAATAGGCGCCGAACTGGATGGCGGTGTCACGCGTGGGGCGCAGGCGCAGGCGGCTGCCCCATGTCGCCTTGGGGTAGACCGAAAAGCCGGGGTCGAGCTTGAGCGCCACGGGGGCCGAGCAGGTGACCATGAACGAGCACAGCAGCGGCGAGGTGGCAAATACATGGGTCAGCGCCATGCGGCCGAAGCTGATGTCGAGATGGTTGTTCAGCAGTTTCTTTTCGGCATAAAAATCAACCAGATGCGCCACCACGTTGCCCGACAGGCCATACACTTCCTGCAGGTTGACGTAATATTCGCCCACCCGGTCATGGCTCACGGCGCGGCCTGCGCGTTCCATTACCAGCGTATGGACCGACCAGCCCCTGATACCGGCCATTTTATCCAGGTCGAAGTTCACCTGCGCGGTCAGTTCATGCACGTAGCTCATGCCGCGCTGCACGCCACCATCAATCACGCCCATGGCCTCACCCTTATAGGTGAAAGCGAAGCTCACGCCATGGTCGAGCAGGCGCTTGCGCAGCGGATTGAGCAGCGGCACCAGGTGGCCACTGCCTGCGGTGGGCACGTAGTACGGGTCTTCCAGGTCGGTGTCATGCTGGGCATCGATCCATGCGGGCAGCAGGCCCGAAGGGCCTTCATGGTGGGTTAGCGCATCGAGTTCGATCTGATGGAAGGCCTTTCTGGCACCGGGGCTGCTGACGGGGGCGACGCTCATGGTGGCAAGGCCCGCAGACGGATAGACCGGCACGCCGCTGGGCGGGATGGGCGTGTTGGGCGGCCTGCGGATGGCCTGTGGCTGGGGGCCAAGCCGCTCGGCATCGAGGCGCATGCTGATCTGTTCCTCCTGCGTCATGCCGATGGAGGGCATGGCCGAGACCGCGCCGGGCGCCATGATGGAGGGCACCGGCTTCATGCTGGGGTCAACCGCCTGGGCATGGGCCTGCTGGGCCGGGGCCAGCGCGGTTGCGCTCACGGCCAGCAGCCAGCCCCAGCCGGAAGAAAACGGCGCGCGCCCGCGCCCGTTGGCGTGTGGGGGGATATGTCTTGTCATGTCTGTCGATTTTCTCGCAGCCCGGTCCATCACGGGATCAGGGCAGGAATGCCGGGAAAAAAGGGAATGCAGGGCCTCAGCCGGGGGGCTGGACCATGAACACGGCAGAAAAAACGACAGGCGCGCTGTTGCGCGGGAGGGACTGGATCATGATTTGAGCACCATTGTTCTTGTTTTTTTTGAAGATTGTTTAAAATAAACCGCCGTTAAGAATAAAAGTTTTCAGGTCCCGTTTTTTTAAGGCGGTGTTGTGGCAACGCTTCCGTGAAAAAACTTCATCCGATCGCCATGTGGTTCGTAGGCGTTTTGTGGGCAGGTTTTTTCAGACAATCTCTAGGGTTGAGACAGGAATGGCCTAAAATTATAAAATTGTCAAACAACTAATAATTATATTAATTTTGCAATGCACAAATTGTAATTTTATTTCGCAAATCATTCTGGTTTCCGCTGTTCTCCCATTCATGGTATCGCGCCTGTAGTGCCGTGGGGCAGGCTCGCGATGGGGGAGACAAGTGTGTCGGCGCTTGTGCTTGTGGTGATGGGTTTCATGGCGGGGGCGTTGCTTGGGGGCGTTGCCGTGCGGCGTTATGGCGCGGTGGGGCATCTGTCGGGCTACCCTGCGCGGCTGCAGGCTGAACCCGTGGGCGCGGATGAGGATACGGTGCAGGTTGATGATCTGCCCGTGTCGCTGCTGGTGCTGGCGCGGGGCGGGCGGCTTTTGCATGCTGGCGCCCGCGCGCAGGTGGAATTTGCCGAGGGTTTAGGCATGTTCGTGCGCCACCCCGCGTTGCAACGTGCCGTGGCCGAACTGCGCCCTGGCGGAGTGACGGAGGTGACCATCGAGGCCGATGTGCCCGTCCGCCGCGTGGTGCAGGCCTTTGTCAGGGCGGGGGTGTGGCACGGTCAGCCTGCCTGCGTGGTGGTGCTGCTTGATGCAACGGCGCGTGACGCGCTCGATCGCGCGCGCAGCGACTTCGTGGCTCATGCCAGCCACGAACTGCGCACGCCGCTCGCCGCCCTGACCGGCTTTATCGAGACCCTGCAGGGCCCGGCGGCCAATGATGCCACGGCGCGGCACAAATTCCTTGCCATCATGGCCCGGCAGGCCAGCCGCATGCAGCGGCTGATCGACCGGCTGCTCTACCTTTCGCGCGTACAGATGCTCGAGCACCAGCGCCCGCAGGGCATGATCGTGGTCGCTGACCTGTTGGCCCGCTTCAGTGATGAGGTGCAGGGCAAGCCCGAGGCCGATCGCGCGGCCCTGGTGCTGCATCCCGCCCCCGCAGGCACGGTGCGTGGCGATGCGGACCAGATCCTGCAGGTGCTGGTCAACCTGAGCGAGAATGCCCTGCGTTATGGCAGGCCGCAGCCGCCTACCGGGCCACGCATCGAAATCGCGGCGCAATGGCAGGAGGGTGGTGGCCTGCTGCTCTCGGTGCGTGACAACGGGCCGGGCATCGCGCCACAGCACCTGCCGCGGCTGACCGAGCGCTTTTACCGTGTCTCGCCCGCGCCGGGGGCGGGGGGTGAGCAGGGCACGGGGCTTGGTCTGGCCATCGTGCGCCATATCGTTGACCGGCATGGCGGGCGGCTCGACATCACCAGCGCGCCGGGGCAGGGCACCTGCTGCACGGTGTGGCTGCCGGGTAGCGCGAACGCTCCGTGATTATCGATCCTGATTGTTTTCATGGGGTCTATTTTTACGCATAAAGGCGTTTATTCATGACAGGCGCCGAGACATATCGCACCCGTTTCATGGAATTCATGCAACGGGCCATCAGGCTGGAAGGCACGGCCAGTATTGCCTCGGTCAGCATCCGGCAGTCTGCCCCCTGTGATTTCATGGTCCTGTATATGCTTTTCATGCCGCCGAACGAGGATGATCTGGAAGTGTTCTCCCTGATCGAGACGGAACTGGTGTCTGACATCTGGCAATGGCAGGTGCTGGCGGCTGATCGGGCCTATGTGCCGAAATAGGCCTGCCGCAACTCCTTGCGCACGAAATCGAGGAACAGCCGCGTGCGTGAAGGCAGGTGCGTGCGCGAGGGGTAGACCGCGCATAGTGTCACGTCCTCCCACTTATAGCCACTAAGGCATTCGATCAGCCTGCCGCATTTCAGGTCATCGGCAATGTCCCACAGTACCTTGAGCGCAATGCCGCGCCCGCTTACCGCCCAGTCATGCACCACTTCGCTGCTTGATGTGGCGAGGCGGGGGCTGACATGCACTTCCTTGCGCGCCTTGCCATCAAAATACACCCATTCATTAAAGATGCGCTGGCGGCGGATCAGGCAGATGCAGTCATGCTTGAGCAGGTCATGCGGGGTGGCGGGCAGGCCCTTGCGCTCACGGTATTCGGGCGAGGCGCACACCACACGGCGGCTGTTGATCAGGCTGGTGGTCATGACCTCCTGGTCAGGCGGCATGCCGGGGCGGATGGCGATGTCGAACCCGTCATCAATCACATCGAGCCCGGCATCGGACAGGGTGAGCTGCACCGTTACCTCGGGGTACTGCTCCACAAAGGCGGCCACCACGCCGGCGAGCATCTTGCGCCCGATCTCCGATGGCACGCCCACGCGCAGCAGCCCGCGCGGAATGCCGGCGCGCGCGGTCAGTTCGGCTTCCGCCTCATCGACTTCCTGCATGATGCGCACGGCGTGCTCGTGCAGGCGCTGCCCCTCGGACGTGAGCGCGAAATGGCGCGAGGTGCGGGTGACCAGCCGCGTGCCCAGCCGCGCCTCCATGGTGCTCAGCCTGCGGCTCATGGCAGCGGGCGAGAGACCCATGGCACGCGCGCACCCCGCAATGCTGCCCGCCGCCGCAAGGATGCAGAAAAATCTCAGGTCACTGATCTCGTCGGGCAACTGACGGCTCCATGATTGCGTTTGGCGTACGGTTGGCGTGCGCGTCCATGCCCTACACGAAGATGTGCAGATACGTATCCTGCGCCTCTTTCAATCGTTATCACAATATCGGGTCATTATGTCGGATACAGCGCGGGCCATGCTTTCCTCTTCCCTCAAAACGGCTTTGTCTGGCAGGGAACTTCTGGATTGCCCTGTGCTGAACAAGGGAAATGCATTCGACAGGCGTGAACGTGACCTGTTCGGTCTGCATGGCCTGCTGCCTGCCAGCGTGGCGACCCTGGCCGAGCAGGCCGACCTCGCCCGCGCCCGGCTGGCCGCGCTGCCAGACAATTTTGCGCGACATATTGCGCTACGCGAAATCCAGGACCGGAACGAAACGCTTTTCTACGCCATTATCGACGAGGCGCTCGAGGCGTGGCTGCCCATCATCTACACCCCGGCCATTGGCCGGGCGTGCCGTGAGTTCAGTCATATCTGGACCCGCCCGCGTGGCCTGTTCCTGAGCTATGCCGAGCACCGGGGCCGCATTGCCGAGATCCTGGCCAGCCCGCAGTTCGATGATGTGCGCGTGATCGTGGCGAGCGATGGCGGCAGCATTCTTGGCATTGGCGACCAGGGGGCCAATGGCATGGGCATCCCCATTGGCAAGCTCTCGCTCTATACCGCGTGCGGTGGCCTCGATCCGGCCCGCGCACTTCCCATCCTGCTTGATGTCGGCACCGATAACGAGACCCTGCTGGCCGACCCCGAATATATCGGCTGGCGGCATGCCCGCGTGCGCGGCGCGGATTATGAGGCCTTCATTGCCGAATTCGTGCAGGCCGTGAACACGCGCTGGCCCAACATCGCCCTGCACTGGGAAGACCTTTCAGGCGCCGACGCGCTGCGCATCCTGCGCCGCTACCGGGGCGAAATGTGCACCTATAATGATGACATCCAGGGCACGGCGGGCGTTACCGCCGGTGCGCTGCTCGCGGCCATAAAGGCCGGGGGAGCACCGCTGGATGCGCAGAAGATCGTCATTTTTGGCGCGGGCGGGGCTGGTTGCGGCATCGCCGACCTGCTTGCGCAGATGATGGTGGCAGGCGGCATGACGGAGCAGGAGGCCGCTCGCCGCTTCTTCATGGTCGATATCAACGGCCTTGTGCGCGAGGGCATGCCGGGTGTTACCGAGGGGCAGCAGCCCTTCGCCCAGCCTGCCGATGTCGCGGCGGGCTGGCGCGTGGATGATGCCGCCCATATTACGCTCGCCGAGGTCATGGCCCATGTGCACCCCACCATGCTGATTGGCACATCAGGGCAGGGCGGGGCGTTCACGCGTGAGATCGTGGCCCCCATGGCGCAGCAGGCGGCGCGGCCTGTTATCTTCGCGCTGTCCAACCCCACCGCCAATATCGAGGCTACGCCTGCCGACCTGCTGGCGTGGACGCAGGGGCGCGCCATCATAGGCACGGGCGGTCCGTTCGCGCCGGTGGAGTATGCCGGCCGCCTGCGCCCGGTTGACCAGATCAACAATTCCTATGTCTTTCCCGGCGTGGGGCTGGCCGTGGTGGCCGGTGGCATCACGCGCATGACCGATGGCATGTTCCTCGCCGCAGCCCATGCGCTGGCCGAACTCTCGCCCGCGGCCGGGGCGGCCGACCCCACAACGGCGCCGCTGCTGCCCCCCGTGTCGGAACTGCGGCTTGTCGCCACCGCCGTGGCCCGCGCCGTTATTGCGCAGGGGCAGAAGGAAGGTGTTGCACCCCAGGCTGCGCCCCATGAAGTCGAGACCGCCCTGCGTGACGCGGTGTGGACCGCCCGCTATCGCCCGTACGAGAAAGCCTGAATTCCGGTATTTTCGGGTGGAATTATGCGCAGGCAACGCCTTGATGTCAGATGAGAAAAGGCCTCCTGTACCGCTTTTCTTCAGGAATGCGGCGGTTTGGTGCGGCGTTGCGTCAAACGCATTGGCACAAGGGTTCCGTGCCAGGCTGGCGATTGCGTGGGCAGGTTTCCTATAAAGATCATGCACGCGGTAATGGTGCGGGACGGATACTGTCCATGCGCCCCAACCTGATGGGGCGGCCCGCTCCGGGGCGGTCATGCATGCGCGTCAGGGCGGCCCGCGCGCGGAGGGGCCACGACCGGCGCCGCCAGGGCAGGCTGACCTAGATGGATCTGTCCCGCTTTCTCATGCCCAACCCGGCCGGCCGCCTGCGCTGGCCGCCCGGTGCGGACTGGCTGCACTGGCTGCTGTGTCCCACGCCGCAGGCCGTGGGCTTTGCGCTGCGCAATACGGCGGCCTCGCTTATAGCACTTGCCATTGCGTTGTGGATGGAACTCGACAGCCCGCAATGGGCGGTGGCCACCGTGTGGTCGGTAGCCCAGGTGCGGCGCGGGGAGAGTATGTCCAAGGCGCGGTGGCGCATCGTGGGCACGCTGGTCGGCGCGGTGGCCGCCGTGGTGTTCATCGGGGCGTTTCCGCAGCAGTCATGGCTGTTTTTTCCTGCCGTTGCAACGTGGATCGGGCTGTGCAGCTTCCTGGCCACGTTCTGCCTCAACTTCCGCTCCTATGCGTTCGTGCTGTCGGGCTATACGTGCTCGATCATTGCGGTGGCGGCGGCATCCGAGCCCGATAATGTGTTTTTCATCGCCATGTCGCGCGCCAGCTATATCGTGCTGGGTGTTGTGTGCGAGGCCGCGATGGCGGTGCTGTTCACCTTCAACCTGGCCACGCGCGCGCAGGCCACCATGGTAGGGCAGGTGGAAAACGTGCTGCACCAACTCGGCAGCCTGCTGCGCGAGATCGTGCTGCATGAGCGTGACACGCTGGTCCATGCCGGTGAGTTTTCCGACATGCTGGTATCGGTGCACCAGGGGCTGGAGTTTCCGGCCATCGAGATGGGGCGGCAGGTGCATGCGGGCGATCATGCCCGTGCGGTTCTGGCCGAGGTCTCGATTCTGGTGACCCGCCTTGTCGGCCTGTCTGGCGGGACGGAGCGGGCCATGCTGGCCGATGACGTGGCGCTGGCCGATACACGCGGGCAACTGCTGCATCTGTGCGACCGGCTGGTCACCTGCCGCCTTGAGGCAGGCTTGCTGGACGATCTGTACGAGCAGGTCACGCACCTGCGCGCCCTGTTCGAGCGGCGCGCCACGCGCGGGGCGCATGAGATGGCCCGCGTGACCCATGGCGTACTGGCCGCCACCATGGAGGAACTACAGACAGCGCTTGACCATGCCCATGCCATTTTCAGCCCGCCGCCGCATGACCGCTTCCGCTTTCATCTCGGTGGCCACCGCGATATCCGCCTGGCGCTGTATAACGGGCTGCGGGGGGCTGCGGCCATCATGCTGGCGGCTTTCGTGTATGAATGCACGGCATGGCCGGGCGGCATGGGGTTCATTGCCATCACCACGCTGGTGTGCGGGCTGTTCGCCACGCGTGAGAACCCGGTGGTGGCCACCACGCGCTTCCTGTCAGGGGCGGTGTGGTCTGCCGTGGCGGCGGGGTGCCTCAGCCTGTGGCTTATTCCGTATCTGAGTGATTATGAGGAACTGGCCTTCGTACTGGGCATCTTCCTGTTCGTGGGCGGGCTTGCCAAGTGCAACCGGGGCACGGCGGGGGCGGCAGCGGCCTATGGGCTGCTCATGCCCAACCTGCTCATGACCGGCAACCAGAGCCGGGTGGACGAGAGCGCCTTCCTCAACAACGCGCTGCACACGGTGCTGGCGGTCGGGCTGAGCGTGCTGGTGTTCCGGCTTGTGCTGCCATTCCGCGCGCGGGCCGAGCGGCTGCGTTTTGGCGCGCATATGCGTGGTGAATTGCGGCGGCTGTGCCTTGTGCCGCTGCCGCCTTCGCCCCAGTGGTGGATCGGCACGGGTGTTGACCGGATCGGGCGCATGGTGCGGCACGCGGCGCAGGCGGGCGATCATACGGCGGGTGGCGGCATCCGGCTCATGCTCATGTTCTCATCCGTGGGGCTGAACATCCTGCTGCTGCGCGGGCTCAAGCGCCAGCGGCGCGATGCCGCGACGGACATCATCACCACCCTGCTGCGCGGGCTGGTGCGCTACAGGCCCATCAGCCCGCGCGGGGTGGCCCTGGTGCGGGTGGCGCGCAGGCGACTGGCCCGGCTGGAAAAAGCCGACCCCGGCAATGCCCGGCTGCTTGAGGTGCTGGCCTGCCTTGACGGCATTGCCCGCACGGCCACGGCCTGCCTGAGTGCGATGGAAGCCGGGGTGGAATGACAGCAGGTAAAGTTTTTTGGTGAAGCTTTTTTCAAAAAGGCGATATCCAAAGACTTTTTACTGGTTCCGGTAAGGCTGCGGATTGGTCAAATCCGGTTTTTTAGGATATCGCAACGCATCCGGTCCGGTTTGGCCAAGGGGGAGACGCACGGAGCATGAGAAAACGCTATGATCTCGACCTGCTCCGCAGCCTTCAGGCCCTGATCGAGGAGGAGGGCGTCTCGCACGCGGCGCGCAGGCTGCAGATGAGCGAGGCCGCCATGAGCCGCAGCCTCGCCAAGCTGCGCGTGGTGTTCAATGACCCAATTCTGGTGGCGTCGGGGCGGCGCATGGTGGTCACCACCTTTGCGCTCGGCCTGCGCGAGCGGCTGCGCGCTATTGTCGATGGCGCGGATTCACTGCTTGAAGAACAGGACACTCCCGATATTGCCAGCCTGTCCCCGCATTTCATGCTTCGGGCCAATGACCTGATCGTGGGCGCGTTTGGTGCGGCCATTCTCGCCGCCCTGCGCCATGACTGCCCTGGGTGCACCCTGACCTTCGTGCCCGAGACGGATGATGAACCCAGCAATGACCTGCGCGAAGGCCATATCGACCTGTATCTGGGCGCATCGGATGACATGCGGCCCGAAATACGCCGCCAGAGCATCTTCCCCACCGCATTCCGCGGCCTCGTGCGGGCCGATCACCCCATTCTGGCGGAAGGGATCACGCCGGATTCAATCGCGCGGTATGAACATATCAGCGTATCGCGCCGGGGCAGGCTGCATGGGCCGATCGATACGGTGCTCAAGGAGCAGTTCGGCCTGCGTCGGCAGGTCGTGATGGTGGTGCCCACCTATTACGCCATGGTCGAGACCCTGCGCATGACCGACATGATCCTGCCGCTGCCGGGCATCGCCATTGATTACCTGCCCATCCGCTCCATGCACCTGGCTGAGTTTGAATTTCCCTTCGCCCTGCCTACGGTGCATTCCTTCCAGGCATGGCACCCGCGGCGCGATGGCGACCCGGTGCATCGCTGGCTGCGCAACACGGTGTATCGCGTCGTGCGTGAACGCGGTGAAGGCCTGCCGGAGGGGTTTACGCCCCCGTCAGGCCCGTGAGGGATTACTGCCCGTAGCGCACGATGCCCAGATCCTCATGCGGGATGTCGGGCATGCGGCCGGACATGATGTCAGCCAGGACCTTGCCCGAGCCACAGGCCATGGTCCAGCCCAGCGTGCCGTGACCGGTGTTGAGGAACAGGTTGTCATATTTTGTGCGGCCGATGATGGGGGTGCCATCGGGCGTCATGGGGCGCAGGCCGGTCCAGAATCTGGCGGCGGGGATGTTGCCGCCACCGGGGAACAGGTCGTTCACCGAATGCTCCAGCGTTTCGCGCCGCGGCGCGCGCAGCCTGGTGCTGAAGCCCGCGAGTTCCGCCGTGCCGCCAATGCGGATGCGGTTGCCAAGGCGGGTGATGCCAATCTTGAAGGTTTCGTCCATGATGGTCGAGACGGGCGCGCGCTGTTCGTTCATGATATCGGCGGTGAGCGAGTAGCCCTTGACCGGATAGATCGGCAGGTCGAGACCAAGGCGGCGCACCATGGCGGGTGAGTAGCTGCCGAGCGACACGACATAGGAATCCGCCACCATCCGGCCCCGGCTGGTCTCGATGCCGGTAATGCGCCCGCCGTCGGATGTCATGGTGCGGATGCTTGTATCATAATGGAAGGTGACACCCGCTTCCGCCGCCTTGGCCGCGAGGCGCTGGGTAAACAGGAAGGCATCGCCCGTCTCGTCACCCGGCAGGCGCAGGCCACCCACGAATTTATGCGCCGATGCGGCCAGCCCCGGTTCAGCCTCGACGCAGCCTTCACGCGTGAGCACCTGATAGGGCACGTTATACTGCTCCAGCACGCGGATATCGCCCGCAATGCCGTCAAGCTGCTTTTGCGTGCGGAACACCTGCAGCGTACCCTGCTGGCGGTCATCATAGGTGATGGCGGTGTTGGCGCGCAGGTCCATCATCATGTCGCGGCTGTATTCCGCAATGCGCACCATGCGGCCCTTGTTGCGGTCATAGGCGGCGGCAGTGCAGTTCTCGAGCATCTGCACCAGCCACTTCCACAGATGCGGGTCGGGCATGGGCCAGAACACGAAGGGGCGGTACTTCATCAGCAGCCACTTGATGGACTTGAGCGGCACGCCTGGGCCGGCCCACGGCGCGGAATAGCCCGGCGAGACCTGCCCCGCGTTGGCGAAGCTGGTTTCAAGCCCGGCTTCGGGCTGCCGGTCCACGACCGTGACCTCATGGCCCGCCTGCGCGAGATACCATGCCGATGTCACGCCAACGACACCACTACCCAGTACGATGATTTTCATTACACGGAGGCCTTATTCTGGCAGGGAGAAGCATCGCACGCGACAGGCTGCCGATATGTGCGATGGAAACGTGAACCCAGTGCGGTCAGCACTTCGTAGCCGATGGTGCCTGCATCGTGGGCCACGTCATCCACGCTGCGGCGCGGGCCGATCATGTCCACATGCGTCGCGGCATCAAGCACGCTTTCAGGCACGTCATTGACATCCACCGTGGTGGAATCCATGGAAATACGCCCCAGGATGGGCAGCCTGTAGTCACCAAGCCACGCGCAGCCGCCGCCATTTGCCCCGCTGCGCAGGAAGCCATCGGCATAGCCTATGCCCAGCGTTGCAATCCGCCGCGGGCCGGTGGCGTGCCATGTCAGGCCATAGCCCACGCTATCGCCAGCCCCAATGGCGCGGCGCTGCACGATGCGGGCGCGCAGCCTGACCGTGGGGCGCAGCGGGTTGGGGGCCTGTGCATTGGGGGCAAGGCCGTACAACGCGGCACCAGGGCGCACGAGGTTGAAATGATAGTCCGGCCCGAGGAAGATGCCTGACGAGGCCGAAAGCGCCCACGGGGCGGCGGGCAGCCGGGCCGCCATGGCGCGCAGCCGGTCGCGCTGCATGGCGTTGGCGGGGTTCTCGGGCGTATCAGCGCAGGCGAGGTGGCTCATGACCAGCTTCGTGTCGATGCCATCAAGCAGGCCTGGGGTCTGTGCCAGTGTCGCCACATCCCCCTCCGACAGGCCAAAGCGTGACATGCCGGTATCCACCTGCAGGGCAGCGGGCAGCGCTTTGTGCGCCTGTGCCGCATGGGCGCGCCAGCGTGCCACCTGCTCCATGCTGTTGAGCACGGGCAGCAGGGCGTGATGGGTGAACAGCGCCTCGGTGCCGGGCATGGGGCCATGCAGCACAAAAATCCGCGCAGCCGGCGAGACATGCGGGCGCAGGCGGATGCCTTCTTCCAGATGGGCGACAAAGAAAACCCGCGCCCCGGCCTGTTCCAGCACGGGGGCGACCCGGTCGGCCCCAAGGCCATAGGCATCGGCCTTGACCACGGCGGCGCAGGTGGCGGCGCCCGTGCGGGCATCGAGCAGGCGGTAATTGGCGGCGATGGCGTCCAGGTCGATTTCCAGCGCAGCGCCTGCACCGGCAGGGGCCCAGCCTGAAGCCATGGGCTGGGGGAAGGGCAGGTCAGGCATGGGGCGCTTACTCCATCGGGCAGAACATGACTGATCGTATGCGGATGGTAATAAAATGTCCTGTCGTTTTGTGCACGATAATGCAATAAACGAGCGGCTGTACGCAATTATATACGAAAATAAGCGGAAAATTCACCATGCCCTTCGATCGGCTGACAGATGCCATCCTGCGCCACCTCCGCCATGATGGCCGCATGAGCAATGCGGACCTTGCCCAACGGGTGGGGCTGTCGCCCTCGGCCTGCCTGCGCCGCGTGCGCATGCTGGAAAAAGATGGGGTGATACGCGGCTATCGCGCCCTGGTGGATGAGCGCTCGGTGCATGGCATGACCACCGTCATCGTGCAGATCACGCTGGAGCGGCAGACTGAGGAATGTCTGCGCCGTTTTGAAGCGCGCGTGCGTGAATGCGCCGATGTGCGCGAATGCTACCTGATGACAGGCAATGCCGATTACCTCGTGCGCGTCGAGGCGCGTGACGCGGCGGACTATGAGCGCATCCATAAGGAGGAACTTTCGCGCATGCCCGGCGTGGCCCGCATACAGAGCAATTTCGCCATTCGCACCGTGGTGCAGCGCTAGATGTTTGGTCCCGGGATTTGATGGGTTGGATTGACGATGAATCTTTCTGGCTCTGAAGTCCAGATCCTGCAGATGTATTCATAGGGCGTGAGGCCTTTGAGTGTCTTGAGCCTTCGCCCGAAATTATACGCGGCCATAAAGTCATTGAGGTGCGTCCTCAACTTCTCATGGCTGTCATAATGGAACCGTTTGACAGGGGCTTCCTTGATTGTGCGGTCTATGGCGACGAAAAGGTAAAGCTTTCCTTCGGCAGTCTGAACTTCGGCAATATCGATATGGAAAAAACCAGTCGGATAGCGCTTGAAGGGCTGCCGTTTCGGCTTGTCTCCTGCGATATCAGGCAGGCGTGAAATCCCGTGACGCTGAAGACAGCGATGCAGCGCTGAGCGTGTCAGATGCGGAATGGTGGCCTGCAACGCATAAAGGCAATCGTCCAACGGCAGTAAGGTATGCCGACGAAAGGCCACGATCATCGCTTCATCCGTCTCGGACAGGACCGTTGATCGGGGCTCTTCTGGTCTTCGACAGTCTGACGCTTCCACCATTTTGCAACTGTTTTCGGGTTGATCCCGAACGCCTTGCTCAGCGCCGCGAGCGAAGCCTCCGATCGCTATATTGCTGCTCGCACGGCGTGCGTGGTCGTGGCGCTGCCATGACGTATCTGTCCCATCATGCTTCCTTCCACTTACGTGAAAATATCACACCATCAAATCCCGGGACTAAACACCTAGGAAATATGAAATTCCTTGTGAAATTAAGAAAGGAACCGCACGGCAACGGTAAAATGTGTTACAGAACGTAAGGAGACCTTCGTAGGGCGCAGGCTCAGGGCCAGAGCATCCGTCCGGTGGGCAGTACGCGGGCAATGACCAGTTCTGGTGCGTTTTCATGGGTCAGGACAGCCGTTCTGCCACATGCACGGGCGAGGGTGGTCATGAAGTGCCGCAGGTCCTGCAGGTCGTGGCCTGACCGCACGTTGCGCGGATCAAGATCGAATTCGATCTGTCCGGGGCTGAAGAAGTGGCAGGCAGGGGCTACCTTGCCCTGATGGCATGCAAGGGTCGCGGCGTGGCTTTTGGCGGCGACGAACATGTCATTGACGGTTGCGGGCAGGGGGGTGGGTGTGCCATCAAGCCGGTAGTCCAGCAGTGCGGGTTCGTGACGCAGGCGGGTCAGCACATGTTGCCAGTCAGCCATGGTGGTGGGAGCGATGTAAATATCGCGCAGTGTCCCATCCCATCTGAAATGATGCTCTTGCGCTGCCCAGTTCATGATTCCGCCTGAAAGAATGTCGCAGGCTTTTGCAGAAAAAGCCCCGTGGCGCCGCCTCTATCACATAAAGGCGGCACCCGAACATCTTACCAGATCATGGCCGGAATGTTGAACAGGCGGTTACGGCGCGGGCGGGATGGATGGCGTGGCGCCGCGCGGAATGAACGGGCGGATGAGGAACTGGTAGCACCCGGCTCCCACCACCCCGCCAACCAGCGGCCCGGCAATGGGCACCCACCAGAAATGGTCCGGCCCCGGCAGGGCGGAGTCTCCCCAGCCCGCGATAAAACAGAACAGCCTTGGCCCGAAGTCGCGCGCGGGGTTGATGGCCCAGGCCTCGAGGTAGCCCGAACACGCCCCGATGCTGGCAACAAGCAGCCCGATGATGAGCGCGCCCGAATTGGCCTGAGGCGCAACCGTGTTGTATTCACACGTTATGGCGAAGATGCCAAAGACCAGCAGCCCGGTCAGGATGATTTCATCAACAAAGGCATGCAGCGGCGTAATAGCCTCGCCCGGATGGGTGAAGAACACCCCCGCTGCCCCGCCAGTAGCGCGGGTGAGGCCATGCGCCTGGTTGTAATGGTCGATCACGGGCTGGTACAGCGTATAGACCAGTGTTGCCCCGATCACGCCGCCAAGCACCTGCGCTGCCCAGTAGCCGGGCACCTTGCGCCACGAAAAGCCCCGATAGAGCGCCAGTGCCAGTGATACGGCCGGGTTGGCGTGCGTGCCCGACACGCTGCCGGTGATGTAGATGGCGATTGTAACGCCAAGCCCCCACACAATGGCCACCCCCCAGTAGGCCTGCTTGTAAGGGCTGGGGTCATACAGCCCGTACATTGCGGCCACTGAATCACCGATCAGCACGATGATCATGACCGCGATGCATTCCGATATAAGTTCACCCAGGAATTGTCTGTTTTTCAGCATTTTAACCCACTTTATTCTTTTATTATCATTCGATGGGAAATGGCTGGTGGCCTTATGGCCTGTTTGCAGCCCTGCAATGTTCTTAAACGAACATACCCTGTCAGGGAAGGGGCATGTGCGATCCGTCGGGGAAGAGTGTCTCCTTTTTCCATATATTTCATTATATGTCATGAAATTTCTCCAACATTCCGGATTCGGGGGCAGGTGATGTTGTGGGGGGCGATGGAAGGTGAGGGGTGGCATTGCGGAACAAGATGCGCGATTTCGCACATGCACAAAAATCGCTTTGGCATATAAATTACTCGGAATGGCGAATTTGTGGCTAATACCGGGCGTTATGATGCATTGAGAAAGAAGGAATTATTGCAGCGCACGGCCTGAAAAAATGTGCGCCCGCCCTCTTGAACCGATCAGAATGTTCGGTTACGAACATATGTATCAGGAGGAACATCTACTATGGCGTCCATGGACGAAACATTCCGCACCCCCCCGGCACCGGGTGGCCTGCTCGACCTGCTGGTCGTGGGCGGGGGGGTGAACGGCACGGGCATCGCGCGCGATGCCGCCGGGCGCGGCGCATCGGTCCTGCTTGTCGAGCAGGATGATCTGGCCAGCCACACCTCATCGGCCAGCACCAAGCTCATCCATGGCGGCCTGCGCTATCTGGAATATTATGAATTCCGCCTCGTGCGCGAGGCGCTGATCGAGCGCGAGAAGCTGCTGCGCATAGCGCCCCACATCATCTGGCCCATGCGCTTCGTGCTGCCCTACACGCCGCAGGCGCGCCCGGCATGGATGCTGCGCCTTGGCCTGTTTTTGTACGACCATCTGGCGCCGAACATGACGCTGCCCAAGTGCAAGTCGCTCGATTTCCGCACGTCATCGGCAGGTCAGCCGCTCAACGGCAAGCTCGCCCGTGGCTTCGCCTATTCCGATGGCTGGGTGCAGGACAGCCGCCTGGTCGTGCTCAACGCAATGGACGCCAAGGCGCGCGGCGCCGATATCCGCACCCGCACCCGCATGGTTGCCGCCCGGCGCGTGGGTGGCGTGTGGGAAGCCGATATCGAGAACATGCTCGATGGCACCACCACCACCGTGCGCGCCCGCGTGCTGGTCAATGCCGGCGGGCCGTGGGTGAGCGAGGTGCTGCGTGAGCGCGCGCAGGTGGCGTCCACCAAGAACGTGCGCCTCGTCAAGGGCAGCCATATCGTGGTGCCGCGCCTGTTTGACGGGCCGCAGGCTTATATCCTGCAGAACCCGGACAAGCGCATCGTTTTCGCCATCCCCTACGAGCAGAAATTCACCCTGATCGGCACGACCGACGTGCCGTGGACACAGGCCCCCGGGCAGGTCGAGATCTCGCCCGAGGAAATCAGCTACCTGTGCGAGAGCGTGAGCCGCTACTTCACCAGACCCGTCACCCCGGCGGATGTGGTGTGGAGCTATGCCGGCGTGCGCCCGCTTTATGATGACGCGGCCAAGAACGCCTCCGCCGTGACACGCGATTACGTGCTCGATGTGGATACGCAGGGCAATCAGGCGCCCATGCTGTCCATCTTCGGCGGCAAGATCACCACCTACCGCCGCCTTGCCGAGCATGCGATCGAGAAACTCCAGCCCTTCCTGCCCGTGCTGTCGGCACCGGGCTGGACGGCGGACAGGGTGCTGCCCGGTGGCGATCTGGGCGAGGGCGGGTTTGAGGGCGCGCTGGCCCGCCTGCGCGCGCAGGCCCCGTTCCTTGGTAATGACCTGAGCTGGCGGCTCGTGCGCAATTACGGCTCGCGGGCGGCCGAGATTGTAGGCGATGCCCATAGCATGGAGGATATGGGTGAACTGTTTGGCGCGGGCCTGAGCGTGCGTGAGGTGGAATATCTGATCGCAAACGAATGGGCGCAGACCACGCAGGACATCCTGTGGCGCCGCTCCCGTCTTGGGCTGCATGTGAGCGATGAGGACACGGCCCGCCTCGAGGCCTACCTCAAGGCCCGCAAGCCGGGCACTGCGCCCACTTCCGCGTAAATAAAAACAATCAGGCCGCAGGTGTATCACGCCTGCGGCCCAAACCTGCATCCGCCCTGCTGGGGCAGGAGAAGATAATGAACAAGAAGAACAGAATTCTCGCCATCGACCAGGGAACAACCTCGACCCGCAGCATCGTGTTCGACCGCGATATCACGGCCATTTCGGTCTCGCGCATCGAGTTCGCCCAGCATTATCCCAGCCAGGGCTGGGTCGAGCATGACCCGGAGGAAATCTGGTCCAACGTCCTCTCCACCGCGAGGGAGGCCATTGAAAAGGCAGGCGGCCCCGGCGAGATCGCGGGTATCGGCATCACCAACCAGCGCGAAACCATCGTGGTGTGGGACCGCAGCACCGGCAGGCCCATCCACCGCGCCATTGTCTGGCAGGACCGGCGCACCACCGCTGTCTGCGCGCGCATGCATGAGGAGGGGTTCGAGCCCTTCGTGCGCGAGCGCACCGGCCTGCTGCTCGACCCCTATTTCTCGGCCACCAAGATTGCGTGGATTCTCGATCATGTGGAAGGCGCCCGCGCCCGCGCCGAGAAGGGCGAGCTCGCCTGCGGCACCATTGACAGCTTTCTTCTGTGGCGGCTGACCGGTGGCCGCGTGCATGCCACCGACACCACCAACGCCTCGCGCACGCTGCTGTTCAACATCCACACCTGCGCGTGGGATGACGAGCTGCTGGCCCTGTTCAAGGTGCCGCGCGCCATTCTGCCTGAAGTGAAGACCAACAGCGAAGTGTTTGGCGAGACGGCGCCGGAACTGTTTGGCGAGCCGCTCAGGGTCGCGGGCATGGCGGGCGACCAGAACGCCGCCATGGTCGGGCAGGCCTGCTTCCGCCCCGGCACCGCCAAGGCCACCTACGGCACGGGCTGTTTCGCGCTGCTCAACACGGGCACCACGCCCGTCATGTCCGAAAACCGGATGCTCACCACAATTGCCTATCGCATTGGTGATGAGACGACCTATGCCCTCGAAGGCTCGATCTTCGTGGCGGGCGCGGCCATCCGCTGGCTGCGTGACGGGCTGAACCTCATCACCCATGCCTCCCAGACCGATGACATGGCCACCCGCGTGCCGCATAGTCACGGCGTATATATGGTGCCTGGCTTCGTGGGCCTTGGCGCGCCGCACTGGGACCCCGATGCCCGTGGCCTGATCTGTGGCCTCACGCTCGATGCCACGGCGGCGCACATCGCGCGCGCGGCCCTGGAATCGGTGGCCTACCAGACCATGGACCTGATGGACGCCATGCATGAGGATGGCGGCGGCAAGCTCAACGCACTGCGTGTTGATGGCGGCATGTCGGTCAATGACTGGTTCTGCCAGTTCCTGGCCGATATGCTCCAGACCCCGGTGGAGCGGCCCCGGCAGGTCGAGACCACGGCACTTGGGGCCGCCTTCCTGGCAGGGCTGGCGACAGGCGTGTGGGAAAGCATTGCCGAGCTCGAAGGCACCTGGACACGCGGACATCTGTTCCGCCCGACGATGGACAAGGCGCAGCGCGATACTATGGTAGCCGGATGGCATGTGGCAGTCCGCCGCACGCTCAGTTCCACCGTTGCAGCGTAATCAAGACCACAGACGAACAGGAAAAGAGTGTTTCATGACCACCACACGGCATAATCCCTATCAGGTTACCGATCGCAATCTTGCCCTTGAACTCGTACGTGTTACCGAGGCGGCCGCGGTCGCCGCATCGGCCTGGACCGGTCGTGGCCTCAAGAACGAAGCCGATGGCGCGGCGGTGGAAGCCATGCGGCGCGCGTTCGATACGGTCGCCATCGATGGCACCGTGGTGATCGGCGAAGGCGAGATGGACGAAGCGCCGATGCTGTTCATTGGCGAGAAGGTAGGCTCCGGCGGCCCGGGCATGGATATTGCCGTAGACCCGCTGGAAGGCACCAACCTGTGCGCCAAGAACCTGCCCAACGCCCTGACGGTGGTGGCGCTGGCCGAGAGTGGCAACTTCCTGCACGCACCCGACATCTACATGGACAAGATCGTCGTCGGCCCCTACCTGCCCGAAGGCGTGGTGGATCTCGACAGCACCATCGAGGCCAACCTCAAGTCACTCGCGCAGGCCAAGAAATGCGCGGTGTCCGACCTCATGCTCTGCACGCTCGACCGTGAGCGCCATGAGGAACTGATCGCCCGCGCGCGTGCCGCAGGTGCGCGCGTGACCCTGCTGAGCGATGGCGATGTGGCCGCCGCCATCGCCGCCTGCCTCGATGATAGCGAGATCGACATCTATGTCGGCTCCGGTGGCGCGCCCGAAGGCGTGCTGGCTGCCGCAGCCGTGCGCTGCGTGCATGGGCAGATGCAGGGCCGCCTGATGTTTGAAGATGACGACCAGGTGGCGCGCGCGCGCAAGATGAACCCCGGCGCCGACCCCTCGCGCAAGCTGGCGCTTGAGGACATGGCGCGGGGTGACGTGCTGTTCTCCGCAACCGGGGTAACGGGCGGGGCGTTGCTGCATGGCATTCGCCGCAGTGGCCTGCGCACGGTCACGCATTCGCTGGTCATGCGCTCCAAATCCGGTACCATCCGGTTTGTGGAAGGCCACCACGATTATCAGACCAAGACCTGGTGAGCAGTATTTCATCGATTGCATAACAACAAGAACAGGCAATAGAGGAACGACATGACCAATACAGCACACACCGCTTCGAGCCGTCTTGGCCTGCGCCCCGGCGTCGTGACGGGGGCGGATTACCGCCGCCTTGTCGAGACCTGCCGCGATGAGGGCTATGCCCTGCCGGCGGTCAACGTGGTGGGCACCGACAGCATCAACGCGGTGCTCGAGGCTGCGGCGCGCAACCGGGCGGATGTCATCATCCAGCTTTCCAACGGTGGCGCGCGATTCTATGCGGGCGAGGGCATGAAGGACGCCGAACAGGCCCGCGTGCTCGGTGCGGTGGCTGCGGCCCGTCATGTCCATACCGTGGCCGCAGCTTACGGCGTGTGCGTGATCCTGCATACCGACCACGCCGACCGCAAGCTGCTGCCATGGATTTCCGGCCTGATCGATGCCAGCGAGGAGGCGGTGAAGGAAACCGGCCGCCCGCTGTTCTCCTCGCACATGATCGACCTTTCGGCTGAACCGCTGGAAGACAACATTGCCGAATGCGCCCGCTTCCTGCGCCGCATGTCGCCGCTGGGCATCGGGCTTGAAATCGAGCTTGGCGTGACTGGCGGCGAGGAAGACGGCATTGGCCATGACCTTGATGATGGCGCGGATAACGCTCATCTCTACACCCAGCCCGAGGATGTGCTGAAGGCTTATGAGGCGCTCTCCCCGCTGGGGTTCGTTACCATTGCGGCCTCGTTTGGCAACGTGCATGGCGTCTATGCCCCGGGCAATGTCAAGCTGCGCCCCGAGATCCTGCGCAACTCGCAGGCGGCGGTGGCCAAGGCCACCAACCTTGGTGACAAGCCGCTGGCGCTGGTGTTCCATGGCGGCTCAGGCTCGGAGCAGGCCAAGATTACCGAGGCGGTCTCCTACGGCGTGTTCAAGATGAACATCGACACCGACATCCAGTTCGCGTTTGCCACCAGCATTGGCCGTTACGTGCAGGAGCATGCGGAGGCCTTCAGCCACCAGATCGCGCCTTCCACCGGCAAGCCGACCAAAAAGCTGTATGATCCGCGCAAATGGCTGCGCGTGGGTGAGTTGGGCATCGTGGCGCGGCTTGAGCAGTCCTTCGCCGATCTCGGGGCGACAGGGCGCAGCGTCGCGCGCGTAATATAAAAGACCGCATGTTGAAGGGGGAGTAACAGGCAACGTGTCAGCAGAAGAACGTCACCGGGAAATTACCGCGCTGGTGCGTACCCAGGGTTATGTCTCCAACGAGGATCTGGCCCAGAGGCTGAATGTTGCGGTCCAGACCATCCGCCGTGATGTCAACCTCCTGGCCCGTCGCGGGCTGGTGGCGCGGCATCATGGCGGGGCGGGCCTGGCCTCGTCGGTCGAGAACATCGCCTATTCCGAACGGCAGGTGCTCAACCGGCGCGCCAAGGAAGCCATTGGCAACCTTGCGGCCCGCCAGATTCCTGACAATTCATCGCTTTTTGTCAGCATTGGCACCACGACCGAGGCCTTTGCCAAGGCATTGCGGCGGCACAAGGCGCTGCGGGTCATCACCAACAACCTGCATGTGGCCACCCCGCTTTCCGCCCAGACCGATTTTCAGGTGATCGTGACGGGGGGACAGGTGCGGTTTTATGATGGCGGCATTACCGGCTCCGCCGCCAGCACCTTCATCGAGCAGTATCGCACCGATTTTGCCGTGATCGGCATCAGCGGCATCGAAGATGATGGCACGCTGCTCGATTTCGATGCCGATGAGATCAGCGTGGCCCAGGCCATGATGCGCAATGCGCGGCGTGTCTATCTGCTGGCCGACCAGACCAAATTCGGCCGCAGGCCCATGGGGCGGCTGGGGCACCTGTCGCATGTGCATGGTTTTTTTACCGACCGACAGCCATCCGAGCAGATCTGCGCCATGCTGCGCGCCCATGATGTGGAACTGCACATCACCTGAATCCGGGTAAAATTTCGTGATGAAGCTTTTTTCAGCAAAGCTTCGGAAGACGCCGCCTTTTTGAAAAAAAGGTGGCGTCCATAAATGTCTGTTTTCCGGTTACTGCGCCAGATAACCGCCATCAACCGGCAGCACCGCGCCGGTGATGAAGGATGCGTCATCCGAGGCAAGGAACAGGATGGCGCTGGCAATTTCCGATGGCTTGCCCATGCGGCCCATCGGGTGCATCTCGACCACCTTGCGAATGCCTTCCGCATCCATGCCCGCCACCGCAGGCGTGTCGATGGTGCCCGGCGCCACGGCATTGACCCGCACGCCCTTGTCGGCCAGGTCGATGGCGAGGTGCTTGGTGATGCCTGAGGCCACGAACTTGGCCGGGCCATACACTGCCTGACCCTTCTGCCCTGCAAAGGCGGAGATGGAGGACAGGCACACGATCGCGCCCTGTCCGGCATGGACCATCTCGGCGGCGGCATGCTTGCAGCACAGGAACATGCCACGCGCATCCACCGCCATGGTGTGATCCCACAGATCGGCCGTGGCGGAAGCGAGATCGGCCTCAGGGATGACCCCGGCATTGGCCACGAGGATGTCGATGCGGCCGAAATGCTTCATGGTTTCATGCACCACGCGGGCGATGTCGGCCTCGCTGGTTACATCGGCAGGCACGGAGATCACGTCCACGCCATTTTTTTCAAACTGGCTGGTCAGTTCATCGAGTGCATCGGTGTTGAGGTCAGTCAGGGCAAGTTGCGCGCCCTCGGCGGCAAAACGCTCCGCCGTGGCGCGGCCAATGCCGCTTGCAGCGCCTGTAATGATGGCAACCTTGCCTGCAATGCGTCCGGTGGATGTGGCTGTCATGGGGTCTCCTGCTTGTCGCTGGCATCAGGCGGGTTAACGCGGGGGGTACCAAGATGTTGCCCGCCCCGCAAGAGGCAGCCCCGTCTGTGCCGGACTGATCGGGTTCTTTTGATCGGGGAAGGGGACCGGCTCGTTTTTCGCGTTCTGGCGCGGTTAAGGGGCAGTGAAAAGGGATGTCCGTTGCGCAATGACACCAGAATTCGGGCCTGCGCATGTTTCAGGCACGGGGGGGATCACCTATACTCGCCCCAAATATGGTTTGTTATGAATGTGGCGGGGCGGTGTTTCCCATGCGGAAACCGGCACGCCGTGCGAGCGGGTGTGGAGCATTATCGAGATGGCACAAAAGTTTCGGATCGTTATTGTAGGCGGTGGTGTCGCGGGCCTTGCGCTCGCAACCCGGCTGGGCAATTCGGTCGGCAAATCGGGCCGTGCGGAAATCACGCTGGTGGACAAGAGCTTCGCCCATGTGTGGAAGCCGATGCTGCACTGCTTTGCCGCCGGCACCGCCGCCAACGAAAATGACCGCATCAGCTTCATGTCACAGGCCAGCCGGCACCATTTCGAGTTCTGGCCCGGCGAGATCACGGCGCTCGACCGCGCGGCCAGGACCATTGCGCTCGCCCCCATCAAGGACCCGCTCAGCGGAGAGGTGGTGGTCGACGCCCGCACCCTTGATTATGATGCAGTGGTGCTGTCAATCGGCAGCCGCGCCAATGATTTCGGCACGCCCGGTGTTGCCGAGCACTGCCTGTTCATTGACAATCTTGTTGACGCCAACGGCTTCAACGACCGTTTCCGCATGGAACTGCTGCGCTCCTTTGCCACGAACAGCGAACTCGACATTGCCATCGTGGGTGGAGGAGCGACCGGCACGCAGCTTGCCGCCGAGCTGCACAAGGCGCTCGATCTCGCCTCGCTCTACAGCTTTGGCCAGAAGCCGCCCAAGCTGCGCATCACCCTGCTTGAGGCCGGTCCCCGTATTTTGCCTGCCTTCCCCGAGGCGGTATCGGCTGCGGCGGTCAAGCAGCTTGAGGCCATTGGCGTGAGCGTGCGCGCGGGCGCGATGGTCAGCGGTGCGGATGAAAACGGTTTCCTGCTCAAGGATGGCTCGCGCGTGCCCGCAACGCTGCGGGTATGGGCCGCAGGGGTCAAGGCGCCGGACGTGACCAGCAAATTCGGGGGGCTCAAACTGTCGCGCTCGGGGCAGCTTGAAGTGCGGCCCTCGTTGCAGGTGATTGATGATGACAACATCTTCGCCATGGGTGACTGCGCCTTCATTGCCGAAAAACCCGTTGCCCCCACCGCACAGGCCGCCCGCCAGCAGGCCCATCATCTGGCCCGCTACCTGCCCCGGTGGATGATGAATGGCCAGCCGATGCCCGCCTTCACCTTCCATAACAAGGGGGCGGTCGTGGCACTGGGCGATTATAATGGCTGGGGCACCTTCCCCGGTGGCACGGTGTTCGGTGGTGGCTGGCTGCATGGCCTGTCGGCGCGGATGGTGCATCTCATGCTCTATCGCCAGCACCAGTTCGAGCTGTATGGGCCGGTGCGGGGTACGATCTCGTGCCTTGTTGACTGGCTTGACGTGTTCGTGCGCCCCTCGGTCCGGCTGGACTGAGGGCCACGGGGCGCAGGCTCCCTGCGCCGGTATGGTGCTGGCTTTTTCAAGCCGCATCTTCAGTCGTGGCGCAGATGGTTCGACAGGGCATTGCCTGCCGCCTGGATAATGGCCACGAACACGATCAGCACCAGCACCACAAGCGACATGACCTGTGTGTTGAAACGCTGGTAGCCGTAGCGGATGGCAAGATCACCCAGCCCCCCGGCCCCCACGGCGCCCGCCATGGCCGAGGCCCCGGTCAGGGTAATGAGGGTGACCGTGAACCCTGCCACGAGGCCGGGCAGGGCCTCGGGTATGAGCACATGGCGCACGATCATCCACCGTGTGCCGCCCATGGCATGCACGGCATCCACCAGGTTCGGGTCCACCGCGCGCAGCGAGACCTCGGCAATGCGGGCGAAATAGGGAATGGCCGCAAGCGAAAGCGGCACGATGGCCGCCGCCGTGCCCAGTGAGGTGCCCACGATCATCCGCGTTACGGGAATGAGGATGACCAGCAGGATGATGAAGGGAATGGCGCGCAGGATATCCACCACCAGCCCCAGCAGGCGGGCGGCGGGCGGGCAGGGCATCAGGCCACCGCGCCGCATGGCCACCATGAGCAGGGCCAGCGGCAGGCCGCCCAGCACCGCGAGCAGCCCCGAGCAGGCGACCATGATGGTCGTCTCCCACGTTGCGCGTGCGATCAGGTCAATGATCAGCCGGGACATGGCCAAGAACCTTTAGTGAGGGGTCGAACTGCAGCAGGAAATCATGGATCTCGGTGCAATAACCGGTAATTGACACGATCTGGTCGGCAAAGGGCTGGCCCGCGATCTCGGTGGTGCCCCCCTGCAGCACGGTGGCCTCCACGTCATATTGCTGGCCAAGCAGCGACAGCAGGGGCTGCCATGCGGCCTCGCCCGCCAGCCTGAGGCGGATGATCGCCCACCCATCGGGCGCAGGCTCCGCCACCAGCCGCGCGCGCAGCGCGGGGGGCACCTGTGGCTGCGTTTCCGACAGCAGGGCCTGGGTAACAGTGGATTGCGTGGCCGCCCCCATGATGGCCAGCGTGGGCGCGTTTTCTACAATGCGGCCCTGATCGAGCACCACGAGATGGGTGGCGATGCGGCGGATCACATCCATCTCATGCGTGATGAGAATGATGGTCAGCCCCAGTTCACGGTTGATCTCGGCCAGCAGGTCGAGAATGGCGGTGGTGGTCTCGGGGTCGAGGGCGGAGGTGGCTTCATCGCACAGCAGCAGGGCGGGGTCATTGGCCAGCGCGCGCGCAATGCCCACGCGCTGCTTCTGCCCGCCCGAAAGCTGGGCAGGCCATTTATCTCCATGCGGGGCAAGGCCCACCAGCGCCAGCAGTGACGCGATGCGTTCCTGGCGCTGTGCGCGCGGCACGCCCGCGATTTCGAGCGGCAGGCTGACATTGCCCGCCACCGTGCGCGAACTGAGCAGGTTGAAATGCTGGAACACGAAGCCGATGCGCCGCCGCAATGGCACAAGCTGCGCCTGCGGCAGGGTGGTGATGTCCTGTCCTTCGATCAGGATCTGCCCCGTATCAGGCCGGTCGAGCGCGCCAAGGCAGCGCAGCAGCGAACTCTTGCCCGCCCCCGAGCGCCCGATCACGCCCAGAATCTCGCCCCGCGCTACCGAGAAGGAGACATCATCAAGCGCCACATGCCCGCCAAAGCAGCGGCTTACATGGCGTACGTCAACAACATTCACGTCCATGCCGGTTCAACCGCGCCGTGGAAGATGGTGGCAATCGCCTCACGCGTGGCGGGCTGGTGCACGGCGCGGATCAATGCCTCGACCCACGGGGCATGGGCATCAGGGGCGTTGACGGCCACGAAGTTGACGTATGGGTTGTTTTGCAGCGATTCCACTCCGATCCGCTGCTTCTGTATGTCCACGCCCGCCTTCAGCGCCCAGTTGGTGTTGATTACGGCGGCATCCACATCGGGCAGCGTGCGGCCGACAATGCCCGCATCAAGCTCGTGGAAAGAGAAGTGATGGGGGTTTTCGGTCACATCGAGCGGGGTGGGCAGGAGGCCTGCTGCAGAATCAAGCCTGATCAGCCCCAGCGCTTCAAGCAGGCGCAGGGCGCGGCCTTCATTGCTCGGGTCGTTCGGCACGCCGATCACCGCCTTGTCTGGCAGGTCGGCCAGGGCCTTCCACCGTGCAGAATACAGCCCGATGGGGGAAAAATAGGTCGGGCACACGCTGACGATATCATAACCGCGGGCCGCTTTCTGCGCCTCGAGGAACGGAGCATGCTGAAAGGCGTTGGCATCAATCTCGTGCTCGGCCAGAGCCTCGTTGGGCGTGTTGTAATCAGAGAATGTCACGATGCCGAGATTGAGTCCTTCCTTCGCGGCATTGGCCGTAATCACGCGCCACAGGTCCTCGTCCTCGCCCGCCATGATGCCAATGCGGATCAGCTTGCCTTCCGCCATGGCCCGTGTTGCCATGGGCAGGCAGGCGATGCCGCCAATCAGGCTAAGCAGGGTGCGGCGGGTGAGGGGAGCAATCTGTTTCATGGCATTCCTGATCGGTACATCGCGGGAAGAGCAACGATGCAGCACCACTATGGCGAGATGGTCTTTTTGACAACGCCCGTGATGGGTTGCATGGCGTGCCGGAGCGGAAAGGCATAAAGGAACAAGAGCCTGCGTGCGTCAATGTTAAATACGATATATAATGTTTATTAACGCCCTGCGGAAAGGGCGTGCAGATCAGGTATTCCGTGCAGGGCCATGAAGCCTGCGGGCAGGCCGAGGTATCTTTCCGGAATATTTTCACATCATACGATCGTTTTCGTGCAATGGATCGGGGCCTGCTTTTTGCGGCTTTATGCAGAGTTTTCAGGAAAGATGGTTCTGTATTAGCCTCGTATCGCCGGGCTGGTTTATACGATTCCACGATGGAGAGGATTATAAAATACGATATTGACCGCAATAATTTAACATAATACGATAATTTTTAGTATTTAACCTGCTGCCGTGGCTACCCGGCACGCCATGTGGTGCATGAACATGATGTCCGCCCTCCAATCAGCGACAGACCTGGGATATCGGTATATGCGCGGTGGAGCCCTGTGCGTGTCCATGCTGGCGGCGCACGCGGCCCAGGCGGCGCCCGATCCGGCCGTGCCCGCGGGCAGTAACGCGCCCGCCCAGCCGGAACGCATGGTGGTGCACATGACCCAGCGGCCGCCCATCCTTACGTTTCCGCATGCCAACCCGGTGGGGCAGCCCATCCGCATTGGCGGGCAGGAAAACCGCCGCAGCGGGCATCAGTATGACTGGGGAGTGTTCAACCGCGGCAATGGTGAGGCCGCAGGCTTCGGGCCGGTGGGGCGGTATGGCGTCAGCCCCTGGGCCGAGGATTGGAGCAACCTGCGCGATCCCAAAAAGCATGATGATCTGTTCGATGCGCTGAAATACATTCCGCTCACCCGCAGCGGCAATGTGTGGATCAGCTTCTCGGGGGAGACGCGGCTGCGCAACTGGTTTGAAACACGCCCTGGACTGGGCACGCAGAAACCCAATGATTCCGGCCGCTTTGGCGTGCGCAACCTGTATGGCGCGGACCTGCATATTGGCGAGCACCTGCGGTTTTTCGGCCAGCTGGTCAATGCGGATGCGGGCGGCTGGGGTGGTTATGGCTATGGCTCGACCTATCGCAAGCGGCTCGATGCCCAGCAGGCCTTTGTTGAGGTGCGGTGGAACATGCTGGGCGCGAAAACCGGCTTCATGTTTGGCCGTCAGCAGTTTCTCGATGCGCCATCCTACATGCTCTATGCACGCGAGACGCCCAACGTGCCGCTGTCATGGGATGGGTTCCGCGCCTATATGGTGTGGCAGCGCATCCGCATCGATGCATGGGATTTTGTGCAGACCGATGACAGTGACCGCCGCATGTTCCACGATGTCGAGAACTATGCCAGCCGCCTGTACGGCTTTAACGCCACATGGGCGCCGCCTGATTTCACCTTCATGGGGCAGAAGGGGTATTCCTTCGTCGATGCGTTCTATATCGGATACAAGCTCAATGGCTCGGCGGGTGCTGTCGTGGGGCCAAAGGGTGCGGTCAACGGATCGGATACGCGCAACAATTTCGGCATGCGCTGGCATGGCATCGCAGGCCCGATCGAATTCTCGGTGGGCGGCATATGGCAGGGCGGGGTGTTTCGTAACGCCAGCAACAATGCCCCGCGCGAGGTCAGCGCCTATGCCATCAACAGCACGGTGGGCTACCGCCTGCCCGAACAGTCGCTGCACACCTTTGCCGGTATCCAGACGGATGTGTATTCCGGCGGCAATGCGTCAAAAAGCCAGGGCACGGTGGGCACCTATCTCTCGCCTTTCAACCCGCAGACCAACTATCTCGACACCACAACCTATATGACAGGCTCGAACCTGATCAGCTTTGCGCCGCTCGTGCGCATCACGCCGTTCAAGTCTGTCAGCATCCAGTTCAAATACCCGCTGTTCTGGCGCGACAGCGTGAATGACCCGGTTTACAAATCATCGGGTTACTACAAATTCGCGGGCAATTTCCGGGGGCGGTTCGTGGGTATGGCGCCCCAGGTTTCGGTGGCGTGGCAGATCAATACCCATCTGTCATGGACGCAGTATGTCTCGCGTTTCATGACATCGCGCGCCCTCAATGAGGCGGGCGGCTCCAGCGGCACCTATTACCAGTCGAATTTTGTTTTCCGCTTCTGATAAAGGCGACGTTTTGTTCAAAGTCTTTACACGGCCTGCCGGCGGCGGGCGCACTGTGCGCGCCCGCCCGGCATGGGCCAGACGTTATTCAGCCGATTTGCGGCCAAAAATGAAGCTGGCCAGCGAGGCCGCAAGCAGGAACATCACTCCGTAAACCTTGCACGAGGTCGGGATCTTGTTCTCATGCAGCGTGACCTCGCCCTTCAGGCTGGCCAGGTGTTCGGCAATCTGCTTGTGCAGGTCGGCCTTGTGCTGATGCAGCGTGCCCTCAAGGTGTTTGGCAATTTCCTGCACGTCTTCGGGGCTGAGTTTGCGGAGGGTTTCAGCAGCGCTCATGGTCTGTTCCGGTCCTGTTTTTTATTAAAGACATCGCTCCGATCGTCTCCATCGGGCGTAACGATTTACATGTCGGTCCGGGCATGAGGGTTTTCAAGGGTGGCCTAACCGCAGGGCAGGGGCGCGGGGCACGGAATTATGAGCACGCTGTTTTTGTCCGCAGGTTATGCTCACGGCCCTGATGCATGAAAAAGGGAGCGGGCCAGCGTGCTGCTTGAAGTGATCGAACGCGGACCGGAGGATGGAAACAACAGCCTGCCGCCGGTGGTTTTTCTGCACGGGCTGTTTGGGCGGGCGCGCAATTTCGGGTTTTTCCAGCGCCGCCTTGCCGCCACCCGTCGCACGCTTGCCCTTGACCTGCGCAACCATGGCGGCAGCCCGCATGGGTCGATGGATTACCCCACCATGGCAGCCGATGTGCATGAAACACTGGCCGCGCATGACGCATTGCCCGCCACGGTTATCGGGCATTCCATGGGCGGCAAGGTGGCGATGATGCTGGCGTTGCAGTTTCCTGCCTGCGTGCATGCCCTGCTTGTGGCCGATATTGCGCCAGGGCCGGGCGGGCATGCGCATTCGGGCGCGATTGCCACGGCGCTGGCCGGGCTGAAGTTTCCGCCTACGCTGACATTGGGCGAGACCGATGCCTGGCTTGCTCCCGCCATTGCCGAAAAGCCAGTGCGCGACATGATGAAGCAGAACATCGTGCCCGGCGCCAGCCCGCACTGGCAGATCGGGCTGGAGCAGATCGTGGCGGGCATGGAGCAGGTGGTGGGCTGGCCCGCCCTGCCACCGGGCACGCAGTATGGTGGCCCGGTGCTGTTTGTGGCGGGCGGGGCTTCACCCTATGTCCAGCCCGCTAATTACCCGCTCATGCGCGTGCTTTTTCCCCATTACCGGCTGGTGCGGCTGAAGGGGGCCGGGCACTGGCTGCATGCCGAGCAGCCATGGGAATTCCTGCGCGTGGTCGAGGAATTCCTGCGCGCCACAGGGTAGGGTGCGCCTTACTGCGGCACCGGCGCGCATTGCGGCGCTACCGGCTGGCCCGCCATGACCGCCTGCGTAAAGGCAGCGGAATCCGGCAGCGAGGCGTTGACGGTCTGTGAATGGTCCAGCCCTTTGTACAGGTGGGCCTGAACCGTGCTGCCCGCCGCACACGCGTCCTTGACCAGCGAGAGCTGCAGCACGGGCGGCACGTCACGGTCATCGGTGCCCGTGCCTACGAACAGGGGCTGTGCCAGCTTTAGGGTAGGGTACGCCATGGCGGCAAAGGCGGGGGCGAGCACCTTGGAGAAGCCGGGCTGCATGGCGTTGGGCAGGGTCAGGCCCTCATCCCTGATCTTCTGTTCCATGTCGCCCACGCAGGTGGTTGATGCGGCATTGTAGGCGGCCATGGCGCGCGGGGTGAAGGCGTCCTCGGGGTGGAAGGCAGGGTCACGCGCGGCAAGCGAGGCGCCCAGATAGAGCATGTAGACCACAAGCGGGTCATATTTCACAGGGGCCGCCACCTGGGCGGCAGCGGTCAGTTGCGCGCCGAGTGCGGGTGTGAAGTAGGGCACGCCGGTTGCCACCGTGCCGCGAATATTCACATCAGGCGCATAGGTGGCAGCGAAGGCCGCCGCGGCAAAGGCCGCTCCGCCGCCCTGCGACTGACCCACGATCATGACCGTATTGCGCAGTTCCGGCACGGCGGCCACGGCGGCGCGCACGCTATCGAGCACGTTATAGGCCTCGACGCGCGTATTGAGGTAAGGATGCACTCCTGTCGTGCCCAGCCCCTGATAATCGGTGGCGACGACGGCGAAGCCCCGCTTCATCCAGGCGGCCAGATATTTGCTGTTGCGCGCGCTATAAGGGTGGAGTGAAGGCGTGCAGGCCTGCCCGATGCCCACGGTGCCATGCGCCCAGGCCACGATGGGCCAGCCACCCACAGGGGGCTTGCCCGGCGGCAGGATGACTTCCGCCGTGACGGGCACGGTGCCCTTCCCGGTTACGCCATCGGTTGAAAGATAGGTCAGGCGCAGGGCGCGCCCCGCATCAGGCAGGCTCAGGGCTGGGGGCAGCGCGGTCGTGCCGACAGGCGTGCCGGGGCTGGTCGCGGTTTCAGCCGCATGGGCGTGCAGGGCAGGGGTGGCAAGGCATAGGCTGGCCACGAGCGAGCCAAGAATTCGGGCAGGCGGGGTCATGTCAAGATCGGTCCTTCATGGGCGCGGCGGGGGCTGTTGCGGCATTTGCCCGGTCAGGTTCATATTCCCAGTCCATCATGGCGCTGTAAAGCGGCAGGGGGAACAAAGACTGCCTGTCCGGCCCAGGGCATGCCTGCCCCTGCGGTAAAAGCATGTGGTTGCCCGGCACAATGGCGGTAAAGGCTTGGCCCAGGTGCGAAGAAAGGGTGGCGACCAGCCGAAGGAGAAGAAAGCAGTGCTGTTCAACCAGAATAAATTTCATCCCGATGGCAGGCCCCGATACTTTCCCGGCAATACGGTTATCTGCCACCTGCCCCGACAGGGTGCGTTTTTTCACGCCATGCTTGATCTCCATGACCAGATGGGTCAGTTCGATTTTGCCGCCAAGATCGCGCTCCTGCCGCCTTCAAGCTATCACATGACGGTTTTTGACGGGCTGAACAACACCCGCCGGGGCAAGCGCACATGGCCGCGCGACCTTGCCAGCGATACCCCCATGCCGCAATGCGATGCGTGGGTGGGCGAAAAGCTCCGGACTTTTCCCGGCAGGCTGCCCGATCCGCTGCGCATGCGCCCCGCGCGGCCTGACCCGCTGCGCGACAGGCAGGGCTGCCGCATCCGGCTTGAAGCGGCGGACCGGGAGGGCGCTACTGCGCTCCGCCGCTTCCGCGCCAGCCTTGCCGCCCATCTGGGCATGCATGATGCCTGGCTGGACCGCTATGTTTTTCATGCCACCATCGGCTACAGGATCCGGGCCTTTACCGCGCGCGAAGCCAGTGAATATGCCGATGCAATGGTGCGGTTTCAGGGACGCATGGCCGCGCATCTGCCCGAAATCGACCTCGGGCCGCCGGAATTCTGCCTGTTTGATGACATGCATGCCTATCATCGCCAGTTCCTTGTGGCGTAACCACAAACCGTTTTGCCCCTTCCTCGCATCTTGAATATGCGTAATACCCTGCGGCATGATGGGAATGCCCACAAGGAGATTGCATGAAGCCCGACGCCCCTGACGATCAGCCAAGGCCCGGCCTGCGCGAACGCAAGCAGGCCCGCGCGCGCAATACGCTGATTGCCGAGGCAATGCGGCTGTTCTCCGCCAAGGGATATGACGAGACGACGGTGGACGAGATTGCCGATGCGGCGGAAGTCTCGCGTCGCACCCTGTTCCGCATGTTCGAGACCAAGGGCGACATCGTGCTGGCCTGGACGCGCGGCATGACCCAGACGCTGACCGAGGCCCTCGCGGCCTGCCCGGCCGACATGCCCCCCGCCGATGCGATGATGCATGCCTTCACCTCGCTCGTGCCGCGCATCGCAGCCAACCGGCAGGATACCTATGCGTTCGTGTTCCTGATCGAAAAGACGCCCTCGCTTCAGACCGTGAGCCTGCAGAAATACGGCAAGTGGGAAGACTGCCTGGCCGATGGTCTGGCCAAACGCATTGTCGAGCGCAAGAACCGCAAGACCGCCGCCCGCCTCATGGCGCGGTGTGGCATCGCCATCTTTCGCACGGCGCTTGATGAGTGGATCAGGCTCAAGGGCCGCCCGGCGCTGGTGCCGCTGCTACAGAACACCTACGCGCTGCAATCCTCGCTATGGGTCGCACCGGCTGCGGCTGAAGCATAAAAAAGGGCGGGGCCTGATGGCGCCCGCCCTGCTGGTGCAGCAATCATGAAAAGCTTCAGGGAGTAACGCCTTCGTGAAAAAAGACGGCGCCCCCGAAACCTGTATTATTCAGTCAAGCCGTACGGAGGGGCGTACGAACACGTCCAGCCAGTCCACCAGGCACGACATGGTGCCGCGGAACACGCCGTAGAGTTCAAACTGGTGCTGGCGATAGAGCATGAGATGCACCATGCGCGCGGTAATGCCGCGCAGCCAGCCACCGCCAAACACGCGCCCACCGGGGAAGGTGCCCCAGCCATTATAGTCACCCAGCGCCACAACCGCGCCCTTGTTGTGGAAGGCGAACGGCGGCAGCGCCTTGCCGCCAATCCAGGCAGGCATGTAGCGCGCAAGGTGATGGGCCTGCTGGCGGGCGGCCTGCGCGGTGGGGGCGACGGGCTTGTCGGCGATGAAGGCGCAGTCACCCATGGCGAAGATGCTGTCATCTTCCACGAGTTGAAGCGTGGGGCGCACCTCAAGCTGGCCCGAGCGTGACAGCTTGAGCTCGCCAAACTTTCGCGTAACATCCGGCGCCTTCACGCCCGCGGCCCATACGCGCAGGGTGGCGGGGATGCGGGTGCCATCCTTGAGCATGAAGCCCTTTTCATCAGCACCACTGACCATGGCCGAGGTCTGGACCTGGACGCCAATCGCCTCAAGCTCCTTCTGCGCCGCAGCCGAGACCGCCTCGGGGAAGGCGGGCAGGATGCGGGGGCCTGCCTCAAGCAGGGTAATGTTCAGCTTGGGCGGCTTTTTGCCAAAGCTGTAGAGCGAGGCGAGGTCAAGCGCCTTGTGCAGCTCGGCGGCGAGCTGCGTGCCGGTGGCGCCACCGCCCACGATGGCGATGTCAAGCTGCTCGTTGTTGCCGAACGCCTTGAGCAGTTCCATGCGGAAGCGGTCGTTGAAGCCGTTGGCGTCAACGAGGTTGTCAATGAACAGGCAGTGCTCGGCAACGCCGGGGGTGCCGAAATCATTGGCGCGGCTGCCGATCGACAGCACCAGCGCATCATATTCCAGCTTGCGTTCATCCAGGATCACTTCGCCCGTGGGCTCGACAACCGGGGCAAGCGTAATGGTCTTGGCCTTGCGGTCCATGCCCGAAATCTCACCGGGCCAGAATTCAAAATGATGGCGACTCGCCTGCGACAGGAAGCTGATGCGATCATTCTCGTTGGCGGCGGTGCCTGCGGCAAAGCAGTGCAGCATGGGCTTCCACACATGCGCGAAGCTTTTATCGACCAGCGTGATTTCCGCCTGCCCCGACTTGCCGATCCTGTCACCCAGCCGGGTTGCCAGCGCCAGACCGGCCACGCCACCGCCTACGATTACGACCCGAAACTTTTGTGCCATCCTATGCCTCTTTTTTACTTCTGCCGCACAGTGTCCCGGTCCCGTGGGAAAAACCCTGTCGCATATCCTGAAATATCGAAAACTGTCCCGCCTTGGGCCCGACGCGAATGGTCCGGACAATGGAACACGGCGGCCGGCCCGGTAAACCAGCCCGACCGCCGCGCCCTGCCTTGGGGGCTATGGGGTTTTCACCCCCTCAGCGGATCAAAAGAAGCCGCGCTTCTTTTCGCTGTAGCTGACCAGCATGTTCTTGGTCTGCTGGTAGTGTTCGAGCACCATCTTGTGGGTCTCGCGCCCGATGCCGGACTTCTTGTAGCCACCAAAGGCGGCATGCGCCGGATAGACGTGGTAGCAGTTGACCCACACACGACCGGCCTCAAGGCCGCGGCCCATGCGGTAGCAGGTGTTGGCGTCGCGGCTCCACACACCCGAGCCGAGGCCGAAGGGAGTGTCGTTGGCGATGGCCAGCGCTTCTTCTTCCGTCTTGAAGGTGGTCACGGCCAGGACCGGGCCAAAGATCTCTTCCTGGAAGATGCGCATCTTGTTGTTGCCCTTGAACACGGTCGGCTGCACGTAGCACCCGTTGTTCAGGTCGCCACCAAGGTCGGGGCGGCCGCCACCGGTCAGCAGCTGGGCGCCTTCACCCTTGCCGATGTCGATGTAGGACAGGATCTTTTCCTGGTGGCCGTGCGAGTTCTGCGCGCCCATCATGGTGTTGGGATCAAGCGGGTTGCCCTGGCGGATCGCCTTGATGCGGGGCAGGGCGCGCTCCATGAACTTCTCGTAGATCGATTCATGCACCAGCGCGCGGCTGGGGCAGGAGCAGATCTGGCCCTGATTGAGGGCGAACATGGTGAAGCCTTCGATTGCCTTGTCGAGGTAATCGTCGTCCTTGTCCATGATGTCGGCGAAGAAGATGTTCGGCGACTTGCCGCCCAGTTCCAGCGTTGCCGGAATCAGGTGCTCGGCAGCGGCATGCGCGATCATCTTGCCGGTGGGGGTGGAACCGGTGAAGGCGATCTTGGCAATGCGGTCGCTGTTGGACAGGGCGGCGCCCACATCCTTGCCCAGGCCGTTGACGATGTTCAGCGTGCCGGGCGGGAACAGGTCACCGATCAGTTCCATCAGCACCAGCATGGAAGCAGGCGTGCTCTCGGCAGGCTTCATGACCACGCAGTTACCGGCGACCAGCGCGGGGGCCAGCTTCCACGAACCCATGAGCAGCGGGAAGTTCCACGGAATGATCTGCGCCACGACGCCAAGCGGCTCATGGAAGTGGTAGGCGATGGTGGTCGCGTCGATCTCGCTCAGCGTGCCTTCCTGGGCGCGGATGCAGCCGGCGAAGTAGCGGAAATGGTCGATCGCCAGCGGGATGTCGGCGGTCAGGGTTTCACGGATGGGCTTGCCGTTGTCCCATGTCTCGGCCCGGGCGAGCAGGTCGAGGTTCTTCTCCATGATATCGGCGGCCTTGAGCAGGATCAGCGCGCGGTCGGCGGGCGCCATCTCGCCCCAGGCTTTTTTTGCCTTGTGGGCCGCATCGAGTGCCAGCTCCACGTCGGCTGCGGTGGAAGCGGGCACTTCGCACAGCACGCGGCCATCAACGGGGGAGGTGTTGGTCAGGTAATGACCATCAACGGGGGCAACCCATTTGCCACCAATATAGTTACCATAACGGGACTTGAACGGCGGGGCCGCCGTGATGCTGTCTGCGGACACGGTGATTTTCCTTCAGGGTAATGGTGTATTCATCAGGCTGGGGGCGCAAGAATGCATTGCACGCAATGCAGAGTGCCCGGCGCGGAAGAGATACAGTAAAAATATTTCGTTTTTTGGTTTGTTTTTACTTTTTATGATGTTCCATCATGCCGGTTATTCGGAAATTCATTCTCATGATCGTGTAAAGCATAAGTCTATGCCTTTCCTGTAACCGGACAGTTCTGGATATGCCCCGGTGGAAAACCGGAGAATCATCTGTATTCATTGATATATAGACACCCTCCCTCACGCAAGGGAGAGATCGATAACGTAATCGTGATATATGCATCAAGTGCCATTAGAAACGGAGTGTAAACACATATAAATCAATATGTTAAGTGATTATCAAAAAGGAAACATTTTCTGTTCCATGCAACCTTCCCCCTGGGCTGGTCCCGCCTTTGGGGGGTGCACATACCAGAACAGCCACGACGGGCGTGGCTGTTTGGTGGGGGCGCGCATGAAGGAAGTCGGGTGGGCGGACAGAGCCCTGTTTACTTGTTCGCCATTGTGGAGGGCGCGACATCGATCAGGCCATTGAGGGCGAATGCGCCCCCCACGTCTGACAGGTGCTGTGAGTCTACATAGAGGGAGGTGGAATCACGGCTGAACCGGCACCCCCGGGGTATGCAGAAGCGGTCATATAACGAAGCATAGGTGATGCCACCAATCCTTGTGGCGGCCGCGCGCACGGCATTCTCAATGGAGCGCGAGGGTGTGACGACCCAGGGCAGGGGCGCGATCCCGCCCGCGAGCGCGAGATCAGGGGCAAGCTGGTGCTCGACCCATGCGCGCACGGGCATGAACGCCGTGACCGCCTCACGCGCAGGGTCGAGGCGGAAATGGGGCACGTCTCCCAGCACGATCACTTTCTTGCCTGCCTGGGTCAGGATGGTTTCGGTGCGGATCAGGGCGGCGCGCATGCGGGCGATGCCAGCCACCACGCCATCATCCACCGGATGGCCGGGGTCCACATAGGCGTCATCGCCCGCATCGGCCTCATAGGGGGCGGACCAGTAGCCGGTCAGGACCACCAGCTGCACTTCAGGGTTGTTGGCCACCAGTGTTATGGCACGTTCGTTATAGAGCGCGCAGGTAGCCGCATGGCCCGGATGCTGCGGCATGAGGCGCGTGGCCCCCATCAGCGGCGGGCATGATGATTTGGTGAACTGCACAAAGTCATATCCGCCCGCGCGCGCGATGCGGGCAAGGGCCGGGGCAAGGGCGGCCGCGTGGCTATCACCCAGCAGGGCGATCTGCAGGCGTCCGGTGTCATGCACGCAGGCGAGGGTGGTATTGGGTCGCGCATCACCATAATTGGCCAGGCAGGAACCGCCCCGGCCCGCCGCCAGGCTGGCTTCCGTCATCTGGAGGGCCGGGTTGAAACGGGCGGGGAAGCCGTGGCTCATGTAAATGGCTGACAGGGCCGCCCCGCACAACGCAGTGGCGCTGCCATAACGCAGCAGGACCGTGCGGCTGGGCAGGCGGCCATGGCGGAAAGGCTGTTCGATATAACGCCATGACAGCACCGCCAGCCCCAGTGACACGAACGCCACGACCACAAGCTGCGCGGGCCGGGCAGGCTGCGCCATGCACAGCCATGTCAGTGCCATGAGCGGCCAGTGCCACAAATACCATGAATAGGAAACGAGCCCCACCCCCACGAATGGGCGCGCGGACAGGACAAGGCGGTTGACAGTACTGCCTTCCGCCAGCAGGAGCGCCAGCGTGCCCCCCACCGGCAGCAGTGCGGCCAGACCGGGGAAGGGCGTATGTTCGTTAAAGAGGCACGCGGACAGCACGACAAGCCCGATACCCGTAAAGCCCAGTATGTTGGCGGGCAGGGCGGGCAGGGGGCTGCTCGCCCTTGAGCGGGCAATGGCCAGGAAGGTACCGGCCCCGAGCTCCCATGCCCGCGTGGGCAGAAGATAAAAGACCGCCGTGGGCCAGCGGCCGATGCCGATAACGGCAAGGATAAGGGAGCCGAGGCAGAGCGCGCCAATGACCCCCAGCACGAAAGGGCGCTTCATGCGCCGCAGCGCAAGTAACAGGAAGGGAAACAGCAGGTAGAACTGTTCTTCCACCCCGAGCGACCATGTCATGAGGAATGGATCAAGATGTGCATCGGGCGAGAAATAGTTGATCTGCCGCCAGAACAGGATGTTGGACCACCCGCTCAGGGCCGCAATGGCGCCGATTGCGATCTGCCTGTAGTCCTGCGGGCTTGCCAGCACGATGCCGAGTATCGTGACAAAGGCAATGACGGCCATGAGCGCGGGCAGAATGCGGGCGGCGCGGCGGGCATAGAAGACATCGAAGCGGAAGCGCCCCGCTCCGACATCGCGGTACACAATGCCGCCTATGAGGAAACCGGAAATGACAAAAAAGATGTCCACACCGGTAAAACCCGATTTGAGCGGGTAAAGACCAGCATGGAACAGCACCACGGCGGTAACGGCAATGGCGCGCAGGCCATCAATATCGCGGCGGTATCGGCGGGAGGGAGCAGGGGCCATGGCTGGCTCTTTTCATGCAGCAGTGAACGATGCCCGGGCATCGTTCTCGGGGAGGGGATAGCTGCACGCAAACGTCAGTATTGTTTCAGAGTTTTTCTTCCCGGATACTTCACATAAATTTTATTTTAATTTTCATTATATGGAATCAAAGGAAAAAAGAATATGCTCGCGAAACAGGCCGTACATGGCGGAGCGTGAAAGACAGCAGAAACCTTGCACGGCAATGCTGTTATATAGGGTTTTGTACTGTTGCCCGATGTGCATCCGCTTATACACTCCTGATACAAGAGGCTGTCTGCTCAGGCTGCCGGAAATGATGGCATGCGAGTGAATGTTTTATTTTTATGAAGTGATGAATGCAACGCAATAAAAAAAGTATAATGACCGTCTGATTACGCAGGGGGGCATGGGCTGTTTTTGTGGGCAGGCAAACTTCGGGATTCAAAAGGGTGCCTGGAAAGTGGGTTCATAAACTATTATGAAACAATAAGTAATATTTACAGTTGATATTTTACCAAACTATTATTTAAAATAAATTCAATTACAGAATTATTGTTTGCAATAATTTGTTTTCAAATAATTCTTTATCACGCAAAAGATACGCAACCTCTTTCAGATTAAGGAGAAAGCTCCGGGCACCATTGCCTTATCTGCTCGGGTCTGCTCAGGATTGTTTTTGGCAGTTCCCCTGTCAGGCATGGCAGGGGGCGCGTAGGATAGGGCCGTTTCATTCCATGCTTTCGACCATTATTGCCGCGATGCTGCCGCTCATTGTGGTATTTGTGCTGGGGTACCGTGCCGGGTGGCACCATGATTTTGATGGCACGCATGTCGCTGTCCTGAACCGGCTGGTCATGCTCTATGCGTTTCCGCTCAACCTGTTTGTGGGCATCGCCCGCATGCCACGCACCATCCTTGCAGGCCAGATGCCGCTTGCGGCTTCGGTCTTCGGGCTCATGTGCGCCAGTTTTGGCGTGGCGTATCTGGTGTCGCGGCATGTGGCGCATCGTGGCGGGGCGGCGGCGGCGTTGCAGGGGCTGGCCATTGGCGCGCCTTCGGTGCCCTTTATCGGTTCCGCCATGCTGCCGGTCCTGATCGGGCATGACAGCACGGCGGTTGCCATATCGGCTGCTGTCTTCGCCATGGTGCTGGTGCAGACGCCGGTGTGCATGATGATGCTGGGCCATGATGCAACGGTGGCGGATGGCGCATCGGTCAGTTTCATGGGGCAGGTGGGTGCCGCGCTGAAAGAGCCGATCGTGTGGGCGCCGCTTCTGGCCACGCTGCTGGTGGTGCTGAACGTGCATCTGCCCGGTTCGCTGCTTGGCGCCATGGGCCTGCTGGGCAATACCGCAACGGGGGTGGCGCTGTTTGCCTCGGGGGTGGTGCTGTTCCTGCAGCGCGTGCACATTACGCTGCCGGTCGTAATGACGGTGCTTGCGCGCAACATTATGGTGCCCGCCGGGGCGTGGCTGGTGCTGGCGGTGCTGGGCCTGCCGCATGATGTCATTCGCGCCACCGTGCTGACGCTGTCCATCCCCGTGGGCACGGTGGTGGTCATCCTTGCGGTCCGTTTCAAGACTGATGAGCAGGAGGCGGCTTCAACCCTGTTTCTCAGCGCGGTGGCATCCGTGCTGACCATGGTGCTGTTTATCCTGCTTACCACGCCGCGCTAAGTGGCTGTTTTGATGATACCCTGAAATGATAAAAGTTTTTGGTGAAGCTTTTTTTCAAACAGCTTTGGAAGACATCGTCCGTTTTACAAAAGCAGCATCCAGAACCTTCCCTTTTCTTCAGCCCCGATCAGGCACATGGGTCTCAGCCCGCAGCCGCGCGGCACGGTGTTCCTTCAGGATCAGTTCCTCGTACAGGACATGCTGGCGGATCCAGTTGATCATGCCCGATAGCGTGACTACGATAATGCCCGCGAAGGTCCATCCATCAAGCGGCTGGTGAAACAGGAAGTAGCTGAACGCCACCGCCCAGAGCATCTGGCTGTATTGGGGCAGGGCCACGCGGTTGGCAGGCGCGCGCGCGGTGGCCATCATCATGAAGAGCTGGCCAAGGGCGGCAAGAAAGCCGTAGCCGAACAGGAACATCCACGTTTTCAGCCCGTGCGGCCAGTGGGCATGGGCCAGCATCAGCGCGCCATCACCCACCAGCGGGCCAAACAGGCTGGAGCCGAACAGCGAGAGCCGGGGCGTGTCATTGCCCGCCAGCCGGTAGGCAATCACGCCCACCGCATTGGCAATGGCGGCAACCAGCGCGCACAGATGCCCCAGATGCAACGCCCGCATGCCCGGCCGCAGCACGATCAGCACGCCCAGAAAACCCAGTATGACCGAAAGCCAGGCCCAGCCGGATACTTTCTCGTGCAGCAATGTCACGGACAGGATGGTGACAAAAAGCGGCATGAGGAACATGAGCGAGAGCGCCTCAGGCATGGGCAGCAGCATGAAGGCTTCGACGCTGGCGGCAGTCGCGGCAAAGGTGGCCACGGCGCGCACCACCCACATGAGCGGATGGGTGGGCGCGAAAATATCGCGGTATGATTCGTTTTTGTTGCGGATGAAGGGAATGATGAGAAAGCCGAATACGCCACCGGAGAAGGCGACCTCGAACGGGTCAAGCTGGCCTGCGAGCAGCTTGGAATAGGCATCACTGATCGAGAACGAGGAAAATGCAGCAAAGGCCAGCATCATGCCCGAGGTGAGAAAGGCCATATTCATCTGTTTTTCCCCGTTTTGCGGCGTGCATTTGGGCATCATAGGGGGGCAGGCGCAAGAGCCGGTTGCGGGCAGATGCCTGAAAAAACAGGCATGACGGGCATGCCGGGGCCGTCTGGCCGTGTGCCGTGATATGCTGCTAGAATGCAGGCACTTTGTTGATTTTTCACCTGGACACCCTGCATGACTGACACGCCCGCCCCGTCCGCAGCCCGCCTTCAGGCCGCCCTGACCGCCATCCGCGAAGGCGGGCTGGCGGCACAGGTCAGCACATCCCCCTCGGTGCTCGAGGCCCACAGCCATGGCGAAGCCATGGAGGCCGCCTGCCTGCCCGGCGCCGTGGTTTTCGCCCGCAGAACCGAAGATGTGGCCACGGTGCTGCGCGCCTGCCATGCCAACGCGGTGCCGCTGGTGGCTTTTGGGGCCGGTACGTCGGTCGAGGGGCATGTTACGCCTGCCGAACATGCGATCAGCCTCGACCTTGCGGAAATGACCGCCATTGTCGAGATGAACGCCGAGGATCTGGACTGCCGCGTGCAGGCCGGGCTGACGCGGCAGGCGCTCAATGCCCGGATCCGTGATACCGGGCTGTTCTTTCCGGTTGATCCGGGCGGGGAGGCCACATTGGGCGGCATGTGCGCCACGCGCGCCTCGGGCACGGCGGCGGTGCGCTATGGCACCATGAAGGAAAACGTGCTGGGCCTGACCGTGGTGCTGGCAACGGGCGAGGTGATCCGCACCGGCGGGCGGGTGCGCAAGTCATCGACCGGTTATGACCTCACCTCGCTGTTCATCGGCTCGGAAGGCACGCTGGGCATCATCACCGAGGTACAGCTGCGCCTGCATGGCCGGCCTGAGACGCTTTCCGCCGCCGTATGCCAGTTTGCCGATCTCAATGACGCGGTGCAGACCGCCATCGAGATCATCCAGTGCGGTATTCCCATCAGCCGGGTGGAACTGCTTGATGACGTGCAGATGGCGGCCTCGATCCGTTATTCGAAACTGGAAGGCTATCAGGACCTCACCACGCTGTTTTTTGAGTTCGGGGGGGCTCCCGCAAGCGTGCAGGAGCAGGTGGCCGCAACCGAGGCCATTGCCCTGTCCAATAACGGGCTGGCCTTCGCCTGGGCCGATACGGCGGAAGAACGCACCCGTTTGTGGAAGGCCCGGCATGATGCCTTCTGGGCTGCCAAGGCCATCGAACCGACCGCCCGCGTCATTTCAACCGACTGCATCGTGCCGATCTCGAAGCTTGGCGAACTGGTCGCGGGCGTGCGGGAAGATATTGCCGCCTCCGGCCTGCGCGTGCCGCTTCTGGGGCATGTGGGCGATGGCAATTTTCACTCCCTCATCATCACCGATGATACGCCCGAGGGCCATGCCCGCGCGCTGGAACTCGACCGCAGGATCGTGCACCGGGCGCTTGCCCTTGGTGGCTCCTGCAGCGGCGAGCACGGCGTAGGCATGGGCAAGCTGGAATTTCTCGAGACCGAGCATGGCGCGGGCACGCTGGCGGTCATGCGCGCGCTCAGGCGCACCATGGACCCGCTCAACATCCTTAACCCCGGCAAGCTGCTGCCGCCGGGGCCGGTCTATCAGGGCTAGGCGCTGCTTTCAGGAAGCGGGCTGCAGGCGCGATGGCGGCAGGTCGCGCTTGGCCAGCATGCTGCATAGCCTGCGCACCACATCATCCCACTGCCCGGTGCGGATCTGACGGATGATGCGCAGGGTCGGGTACCAAGGGCTGTCGGTGCGGCCCGAGAGCCAGCGCCAGCAATTGTCAAACCGGTCCAGCAATATGACCGGGCAGCCCAGCGCGCCAGCGAGGTGGGCGACCGACGTATCGACTGACACCACCACGTCGAGGCCCGCGATGAGGGCCGCCGTATCATCCATGTCCCGCACGGTTTCCATGGGGTCATGCAGGCGCATTCCGGCGGGCATGTCCATCATCTGCCGCGCGTAGGTGCCCATCTGCAAGCTGACCAGCGAGATGCCGGGCACGCCCGTCAGCGGGGCCAGGCTGCGCAGCGGGATGGAGCGCCTGCGGTCCATGGCGTGGGCGGCGGGCACGTCGGGCCTGCTGGCCCCACCCCATACCAGCCCCACCCGCAAGGTGGGCCGGGAGGGCAGGACCGGCGCCCAGGCCCGCACGCGCTCCGCATCGGCATGCAGGTAGGGCACCGCAACACCTGCATGGCCGGGCACGCGGTGCAGCACATGCGGCAGGCTGAGGAAAGGGCAGTGCCAGTCATAAAACGGCACGGGCTGACGGTCATTGAACACGCGGCGCACGCCATTCATGCGGCGGATCAGGCCATGCAGCGTGTCGGGGGCCTGCACGCTCACCCGCGCGCCCAGGCCTGCCAGCACCGGCACGAAACGCAGCATCATCAGCATGTCGCCCAGCCCCCCCTCACGCGTGATGAGGATGGTCTTGCCCCGCAGGTCGGCATCCGGCTCCAGCACGGGCAGAGTCTGTGCGGCAGGCAGGCGCGTGCGGCCGGGCAGCCTGCGCCGCCATTCATACTCGGCCCAGCCCTGCGCCATCTGCCCGTTCTTGAGCAGGGTCAGGGCATGGTTCAGGCGCAGATTGGCATCATCGGGGCGCAGTGCGAGGGCGCGGGCATGAACCTTGAGCGAGTCATCGGTGTGGTTCCATGCCCCGAGCAGATGCGCGAGGTTGGCATGCGTCATGGCGCTGCGGGGGTGATGCTCGAGAATATAAAGCAGCAGGTCGCGCCCGGCAGCGTATTCGCCCTGTTCCATCAGGCACACAGCCATGAGGTTGCCGGTGGTGAGCTGGGCGGGCGACAGGCTCAGCCCATCCGTCAGCACGGCATGCGCCTCGGCCGTGCGGCCCCGTTGCAGCAGCAGTTCGCCCAGCATGTCATGCGTGCGGATATCCTGCCCCGCGCGCTGGCGCACGGCCCGCAGCACGGCCTCGGCCTCATCCACGCGCTCATGGGGCAGCAGCAGGTCGAGCATGTCGCGCGCCGGGTGGCGGGCGCCGGGATTGGCTACGGCCTGCCGGCAGAGCAGGCGAGCGGCCTCCTGCACGCGGTTGCACCCCGCATGGGCATGCGCCAGCAGGATCTCGACATTGGGGGAAGGCGTGCAGCCTTCCAGCACGGCACGGGCCTGGGCAAACTGGCCCTGACGCAGCAGGCCGAGCGCATCGGCAAGCATGGCATTGGTGGCGGTGGCCATGCGGGGGGCTTTTTTGTTCATGCCACGCTGCCGCGCGCGGCCCGAGGATCATGGCATGCAGCAGGGCAGGCGCTGGCCCTGTGCTGGCCCGCCTGCGCGGCATGGAAAAAAGAGAAGGGCATGGGCGGCAGATTTCTTTAAATTCAGGAACGTGGGGCATGCATAGTGTAGCGCGCCCGTCGCGTGCGTCTAGGGCGTGGACAGGCCCAGATGGGCTTCCAGCAGGGCTACGTTGCGCAGGTCGGCCTTGAAGGCGGTATCAAAAATATCACCCAGCACGGGCACGAGGTCAGCCGCCGCCTCGATCAGCACATTGGCCAGCATGCGCGCCAGCACCGGCTGGCTGGCGCCCAGACTCCAGCTTTTCCAGACAATATAGAGGGAAGGGATGACCATGATGGCCGTGCCGCCCACGGGCAGCAGCCCGATCAGCGTATCAAGCCCCCAGCGCGCCTTCGTGCCGGGAATACGGAAGGCGGCGTCGAGCAGGGTCGCCAGTTTCCGCAGCCGTGCCACTTCAGCACGGATATCGGCAGGCCGCGCGCTGGCGGCCGAAGAAGCAAAAGCGTTCATGCTGATAGTATGGGGTGCGCCATGAGGGGTTACAATGCGGCTGACCACATGCCGCGCGCCTGGAAGGCGAATAAAAATTCCAGGTGAAATCTTTTTCAAAGGCCCGATCCCTAACCGGGCGTGCTTCCGCTGCGGTCAATATGGCCCATGTCGCGCCCTGGCGCAATTACGTCGCGCACGCGCTGCTTGAGTTCCTTGGGGCCGGGAAAGCCGCCATCGCGCTTGCGTTCCCATATAAGCTGACTGTTGACCGTGACCTCGAACCGGCCGCCACTAGCGGGGATGAGGCTGACGCTGCCCAGTTCCTCGCCAAAGGTCGAGAGCAGTTCCTGCGCCATCCATGCCGCGCGCAGCAGCCAGTTGCAGCGCGTGCAGTACAGGATGGAGATATCGGGGCGGCCTGTCGTGGGGAGCGGGTCGGTCATGGCGTTCCTCCTGTCTCATCCAGCCGGACGGGGCCGCCCTGATGGATATCGTGCACCGTGAACGGGTATAGCGGCTTTCGGATCCTGAAGCACCGTAAACCTTGCGGGCCATAAGTGCCTCTTATACCCGTAAAATATTGCCGGGGTTTTGAAGTGAGGGAAATATGGAAATGAAAACGGTCGATCAGGCATTGCTCGATGCGATAGTGAATATTCTGGAGGAAAATTGCTGTAATTATAGTGTATTTCTGAAATCTGTTTCAATCAAACCTTATGAAAATATGGATTCAGTCAAGACAATAAAAAAGGCATTTGGGGAAAATGTTGTCGTAGATAATATCCGACAGATCAGAAAGGAAGATGTCTGGCAGATACTGGACAGTTCACTCTATTATGCCGGAGACGCGGGTGCCGGGCCATCAGCGGAATCCCTGTCGTCACGGGAATTCCACGCGGTGGTTCATAACCTGCGGGGGCAGGTCGAAAACATTCTGGGTTCAGCAACCAGGGTGGAAGCTTTCCGGTTCAGGGAGGGTCATCCTGCCTATCCCGTTTTCTGGAATTTTGCCTTGGTTTTTACAGGCGAGACGTTTGTTACGATCCTGATCGGGTCGAGTTCGGACTGACCCTCCCCCCTGGCAGGCAGAGGGGAGGGTGCCGCGTGTTCAGACCGCGTGGACCTGGCTTTCACGCGACCACATGCGGAGCGCACCGCAGGTCTGGATGAAGGTCGTGGCATCATCACCGCTTTCCAGCGCAATCACGCCGGCGTCGCGCACACGGGGGTGCAGGCCTGCTGCCGCGAGCAGGATCTCGGCGGCATCATTATGCGCGATGAACTTGGCGTGGGCGAAGGCATCGGCGATGAAGTCGCGCATGGTGGCTTCATGGCGCAGCAGGTTGGCCCCTTCCACCGTGGGCAGCAGGGCCACGGCGTCATATAGCACCGACGGGCCGCCATTGATCTTCTGTTGCGCTACAATTTCATTGCCCGCGCTGTCGGTAATGCCCGCTACGGTGGGGGCGATCAGTTCAACCGTGCCATCAACGGCCTCGGTCGCGGCAATCAGGGCGGTGAGCAGGTCGGCATTGACGCCATTGGTCACCACGATGCCCAGCTTGCGGCCTGCAAAGCTGTCCGGCCCGTTTTTGAGGATGCTCAGCGCGGGCGAGGGTTCCAGCCCTTCCACCACCAGGCGGGCGGCGCGGGCGGGTTCGGGCAGGGGCGAGAGGCCAAGCCCGCTGGCAACACCTTCAGCCAGCGCCTGATCGACATGCAGCAGGTGGCTGACCATGCGCGCGCGGATGGCGGGCGTTTCCACCTTGCTCAGTTCGAACACGAAGGCATCGCGCATGTGGGTCTGTTCAACCGGCGTCTGGCTGATGAAGAACTGCCGGGCCTGGCTGTAATGATCGGCGAAGGTTTCCGAACGCTGGCGCAGCTTGGGGCCGGACTCTTCCTCGGGGTAGGAGGTGTAGCCTGCGGGGGTCTCGCGCGGGCCACCGGCGGGCTGCGACCAGGAGTTGGGCTCGTAATTGGCCCGCCCCTTGGGGTTGTGCATGGCCATGTGCCCGTCTTGCTGGAAGTTGGCGAACGGGCATTTGGGCGCGTTGATGGGAATGTGGGTGAAATTGGGGCCGCCGAGCCGCTTGGTCTGGGTATCGAGGTAGGAAAAATTGCGCCCCTGCAGCAGCGGGTCGTTGGTGAAGTCGATGCCGGGGATGATGTTCTGGGTGCAGAAGGCCACCTGCTCGGTCTCGGCAAAGAAATTGTCGGGCATGCGGTCGAGCACGAGGCGGCCCACGCGGCGCACGGGCACCAGCTCCTCGGGGATCAGTTTGGTAGGGTCGAGGATGTCGAAGTCGAAACTGTCGGCAAATGCATCATCAAACAGCTGCACGCCCAGTTCCCATTCCGGGAAATTGCCTGATTTGATGGCCTGCCACAGGTCGCGGCGGTGGAAATCGGGGTCGGCGCCATTGATCTTGAGCGCCTCGTTCCACACCACCGATTGCAGGCCCAGCTTTGGCTTCCAGTGGAATTTGACGTAGGTGGACTGCCCCTCGGCATTGATCAGGCGGAAGGTATGCACCCCGAACCCTTCCATGAAGCGGAAGGAGCGGGGGATGGCGCGGTCCGACATGGCCCAGCAGACCATATGCGTGGCCTCGGGCGACAGCGAGACAAAATCCCAGAAATTGTCGTGCGCGGTCTGGGCCTGCGGAAAGTCACGGTCCGGCTCCTGTTTGGCGGCATGCACGAAATCGGGGAACTTGATGGCATCCTGAATGAAAAAGACCGGGATGTTGTTGCCGACCAGATCCCAGTTGCCTTCGCTGGTATAGAGCTTGACGGCGAAGCCACGCACGTCGCGCACCACATCGGCCGAGCCCTTGTTGCCCGCCACGGTGGAAAACCGCACGAAGGCAGGCGTGCGTTCGCCCACCTTGCCGAAGATATCGGCCCTGCACACATCTGCCAGGCTGTCGGTCAGTTCAAAATAGCCATGCGCGCCGTAGCCCCGGGCATGGACCACGCGCTCGGGGATGCGCTCATGATCGAAATGAAAGATCTTTTCACGGAAATGGAAGTCCTCCATCAGGGCCGGACCACGCGCGCCCGCGCGCAGGGTGTTCTGGTCATCTGATACCGGCAGGCCCTGCTGGGTGGTCATGACCGGCGTATCGCCACCGGCGGTCTGGTGGGTTTCGCCGCCAGCGCCAACATGGGTCGCCATGGCTTTTGGGGCTTTGGAGGTTTTTGTCATGAGGGAGGCGTGTCCGTGCTGGAGAGCGGGAGATGTGGCTTTTCCAACGGGTATGGGTGAGCAGGGTTTCATGCATGTGTCGTATGGCTGTTGCCAATCGTGCCGCTACAGGGCACAGGAGCGCATGAATCGCTTGTTGCAGGAGAGCCTTGCCGCCCATGCGTAACCCTCCAGCCCTTCTGGCCATGGGCAGCCTGCTGGCCGCCCTGTGGTGTGGCCGCGCTGCGGCCGCGCCCGACACGGTCGATTTTACGGATCTGACCTGGACCGAGATCCGCAATGCGGTGCAGGGGGGCGATACCACCATCATCCTGCCCATTGGCGGCACGGAACAGAGCGGGCCTTACATTGCGGTGGGCAAGCATGACGTGCGCGCCCTGCTGCTCGCCCGCCGCATTGCGCGGGCCGCGGGCCATGCCCTGGTGGCCCCGGTGGTGGCTTACGTGCCCGAGGGTGGCACGACGCCGCGCACGTCGCACATGCGCTTTCCCGGCACCATCAGCATAACCCCCGCCACCTTCCGCGGGCTGCTCGGCGATGCGGCCGAGAGCTTTCGCGTGCAGGGCTTCACGCGCGTGGTGCTGATTGGCGACCATGGCGGCTACCAGAAGGACCTGCGAACAGTGGCCGATACGCTCAACCGCCGCTGGCAGGGCCTCGGCGCGCATGTGCTGTACGTGCCTGCCTATTACGACGTGGTGCCGGGCGCTTATGCCACATGGCTGCGCCAGCATGGCCACGCGGCGGAGGTGGGCATGCATGCCGACCTGTCTGACACCGCGCTGATGCTGGCCCTCGACCCTGACCTCGTGCGGGTGCAGGCATTGCGCGCAGCCCCGCTGCCTGACGCTGCGCAGGGCGTATATGGCGGCGACCCGCGCCGGGCCGATGCGGCCCTTGGGCAGGTGGGGGCGGACATGCAGGTCAAGGCAACGGTTGCGGCCATGCAACACGACCTAACAGGACGGAATGCGCCCTGATTGCGCCGCTGCCACGGCGTGCTATAGGGGCCGCGACGAACAGGATCACACTATGACACAAAATAAAAAACTACCGGTTCTGGGTCTGGGCATGCTGCTGCTGCAAGGTGGGGTGGCCATGGCGCAGGCTGTTGACACCATTCCCGGCATGCCGCCCGTGCTCGACCCCCACAACATCTATACCGAGACCCGGGCCAACAACCTCAACCCCGAGGTGGCCAAGGATCCGCCGCGCATTTACGTGCCCAACCTGCGCTCGAACAATGTGTACGTGATCGACCCGCAGACCTATACGGTCGTCTCGCGCTTCAAGGTGGGCAAGAGCCCGCAGCACGTCGTGCCTGCATGGGACCTGCGCACCCTGTGGGTGACCAACAATGCCGAGGGCACTACAAAGGGCACGCTCACGCCCATCGACCCGCGTACCACACAGCCCCTGCCTGAAGTGGCGGTGGATGATCCGTACAACATGTATTTCACCCCCGATGGCCGCTCCGCCATTACAGTGGCCGAGGCGCGGGAACGGCTCGACTTCCGTGATCCGCACACCATGGAACTGCAGGGTTCGGTCTCGGTGCCGCAGTGCAAGGGCGTCAACCACGCCGATTTTTCCATCGACGGGCGCTACGCCATCTTCACCTGTGAGTGCAAGGGCGTCAACCACGCCGATTTTTCCATCGACGGGCGCTACGCCATCTTCACCTGTGAGATGGGGTGGTTGCCGTCCTCCCCGCACGGCATCGCAATGTGCCAGAATGGTCGTTGGAAGAAACGACTGCGCGAAAGGACGGCAGATGAAGGATAC
>NZ_NIRT01000050.1 GCF_003207795.1 Komagataeibacter nataicola
CTGCCATGCCTGGAACCAGCTCGTCGATCAACCATGGCGCATCATGTCAATCGGACTGCGCAATTGGGCTCATAGGTTATAGCAATCAACGGTTGGTATCAGGCTTTCTGCCATGTAATTGTACTGGTCAAGTTCGGACCAGTCAAAGATGGCAGAGATTTTGCCTACATCATGAAATGGCTGAACAAGCTTGAAATTGACCTGCTGGGCAAGCTGGTCGCCATAGCCTTTCCATAAATTATCGTCGGTCCGGGCGTAAGAGGCATAAAACCTGGTTCCCGAGGCATTCAGCTTGCCACTATCCACCCGGGCAAACGTGCGGAAGGTATGGTTACTGCCAAATGTCTGTGATACGCGTCCGCCTGCCACCTCGTCAGGATCGCTGGTGCGATAGGTCAGGGCACCACCAAGGTTGGTCGTGGAAGGCGTGCTGAGCGCTCCCCCACCTTGGGAGAGTTGCATGGCAGCAATATTATCCTGAATCACCGCCTCATTGATATCGAGGCCATTATATTGCTGAAATCCCTGGTCACCCATGGGTATGCCATCAAGTGTGGCGCCGATCTGGCTCTGATTGAAGCCACGGATATAAAGCGTGTTTGCCACCGTATCGAGGCCGAACGGGTCATCTGATGCAAAGCTTACACCCGGTGTCGTATTCGCCAGCACGGCCAGTGGGCTGGTGCCGGGAACATAAATATCCATTGTCTTACGCGATACGGCCTGCTGCGACCCGTGGGAAACATTATGCGCCGTGGAAACCCTGAGCACTTCAGGCGCTGACGGCGGCACGGGCGCGCTGGTCGCGGACTGGGCAATGTGGGTACCCGCACGACCTGAAGACTTGATATGGCGTGGTTTGGATGTCGTCGTGTTATCTGCTACAGCCGGAGCCGCATAGCTGCTTTCTCCCCCTAGTCCAATAACAAGAGCGGGAATGGCAACTGCGCATGACAATGCACAAGTAAGATGATATCTGTATTGAAGTATATTCATAAACCTGCACTCCTTTTTCATGCCATGCAAGAGAAAAATAATTTCTATTTATAAAAATTCATGTCGTGCACATTCCCAACTTCAAGATGCGATTTTTACAATCCATACGCGATCGCATTGCAGAAATGGGTGCCCCAACAACCCACGGATTGCGCATGGAAACAGAAAGGATCATGACGTTACCAAATCCGAAGCGCAGCCCCCTGGCGGAACAGCAGCGAATACCGTTATTTCCAATTTCTGTTTAGGAAGAAAAAGCGCAGAGACCTCCACGATTGTGCTGGCCGGGCGATATGGGCCAACCCATTTGGCCAGCAATGCCGCATGGGTGGAAAGTTCGGCAATATCTGTTGTATAGATGGTCCAGCTTAACAGATGCTCACGTGTCAGGCCGTCAGCCTTCAGGCAGGCATCAAGCGTTGCCAACACGAATTCAATCTGCCCGGCCATATCGTCTTCACTGATGATCTGCAGGTTTTTCAGGCTGCCTCTGAGCGGCGCAACACCAGCATAGTGAACCATGTTGCCGAACTTGACTGACTGGGAAAAGCCCATGGCATCAAAAATATCCGCATCAAGGTAACCGATATCCGGCGCCGTGCGGCTAATATTGGTGCAAGTTTTCATTATTTGCTACTTTTCGCAAGATCTGCAGCCTGGGTGGAAGTCTGGCTCTTTTGCCCAATGGACGAAGTGCTGTGTACTTCATGCGGCATGTTATCACGCACGATCGTCATCGGATCTTCGAAATCACCGACATAACCCAGTGCGAAGCAGCCGGTCTGATATCCCATCAGCTTCAGAAGGTCATCAGGCAGGGTTTTCGCAATCTCGACCGGGGTTGTTAGGTACTGGTTTTCTTCCTGCCTCACCCAGCCAACGGCATAGGTAATATTGATAGCCTGACGTATTTTGTCCGATATGTTGGCACCAGCCCCATGCCAGACCTTACCCGTATAAAACAGTGCGGAACCACGGCGCATTACAGCGGGAATGGCTTCACTGGCATCGTATTTGGTGCGGTCATCCAGATGACTGCCTGGCACGACGCGGGTTGCTCCCATTTCTTCTGTATAATCAGTCATGGCCCAAAGAATATTGCACTGCACATCATAATCTGCCGGAAAAGGGAAAAAATCCCATACGATCTGGTCAAGATGGAGTGCCTGTGCAGGCGATCCTGGAAAGACGCTGATGATCTGTGTCAGATGCAGTTGGACCGCCGTAGCCTTATGCAGGAACTGCCTTGCCACCTGTGTGGCGGTATTGTTCATGACGAGTTCACGTGCCGCGGGTGAACGTGCAATCAGGGCACCTGTCCGTTTTGTGAGTTTCCCGATGAAATTATCAGCCCCATAGAGAGTGTGATCAATATAGGGCTGCATTTCCTTGGTGATCCTGTCCATCAGTTCTGGTGATGCCAGATCATCTACAATCGCGTAGCCATATTGACGCAGGGTTGCGACCACTTCTTCAGGTGTCGCCGTGGGGGGAAGGTGAATGGCTTCCATGATCGTTTCTCACTTGGGTTGTGACTGGAAACCAGCGTGCGTGTGCTGACGTGGGTTTTCAATCCATCTTTGGATCGATTTCGCAATGTAATTGTCAGCCATATTCCGCCCAAAATGAAACGGCTCTGGCGCAGGATCCTATTGGACCTGTAATGGTTTCGTGCCGGTTATCTGAGCGTTTTAAGCTCGAGACCGACGAGACAACGAATCATATGGAAGATTTTAAACGCGAAGTCGTGAGGATTGCGTTGAGCAGCGGGCTGTCACGCACGCGCATTGCGATCGACTTGGGTATTGGCAAATCCACCTGGGTGTTTAGTCCCGGGATTTGATGGGTTGGATTGACGATGAATCTTTCTGGCTCTGAAGTCCAGATCCTGCAGATGTATTCATAGGGCGTGAGGCCTTTGAGTGTCTTGAGCCTTCGCCCGAAATTATACGCGGCCATAAAGTCATTGAGGTGCGTCCTCAACTGCTCATGGCTGTCATAATGGAACCGTTTGACAGTAGCTTCCTTGATTGTGCGGTTCATTCGCGCGACCTGACCATTGGTCCACGGGTGATTGGGTTTTGTCAGGCGATGCTCGATCCCGTTGGCCTCGCAGATCATGTCGAAACGCATGGAACGTGACCATGCCGTGCCCCGGTTGCGGGGCTGCTCAGCGAACTGGATGCCGTTGTCCGTCAGGATGGTATGAACCCGATAAGGGACGATGCGCAGAAGATGTTCGAGAAACGCCCAGGCCGTTCTTCTGTTGGCTTTGTCTGCAAGTTGCACCACCGCAAGCTTGCTTGTGCGGTCTATGACGACGAAAAGGTAAAGCTTTCCTTCGGCAGTCTGAACTTCGGCAATATCGATATGGAAAAAACCAGTCGGATAGCGCTTGAAGGGCTGCCGTTTCGGCTTGTCTTCTGCGATATCAGGCAGGCGTGAAATCCCGTGACGCTGAAGACAGCGATGCAGCGCTGAGCGTGTCAGATGCGGAATGGTGGCCTGCAACGCATAAAGGCAATTGTCCAACGGCAGTAAGGTATGCCGACGGAAGGCCACGATCATCGCTTCATCCGTCGCGGACAGGACCGTTGATCGGGGCTCTTCTGGTCTTCGACAGTCTGACGCTTCCGCCATTTTGCAACTGTTTTCGGGTTGATCCCGAACGTCTTGCTCAGCGCCGCGAGCGAAGCCTCCGATCGCTGTATTGCTGCTCGCACGGCGTGCGTGGTCGTGGCGCTGCCATGACGTATCTGTCCCATAATGCTTCCTTCCACTCACGTGAAAATATCACATCATCAAATCCCGGGACTAAACAGGTAGCCACCCGGCGTGGTGCTGGGGGGACTGCTGCACCAATCTGCGCAAAATTGCGCAGGATGTCTTGAGAATGTTGATTTCCACTGAGAACTGATGGGGTGGATGCCTTCTCCTTCTCGTGACGTTATTCAACAACATCACCTTGGCACATCGCGATACCATCGGGAGCGGGCATCCACCCCATCAGCTCTCAGTGAAAATCAACACTTATATTTTCTTTTGTCTTACCTAACGGGGTTTCCCGTGTGCTTTCCGGCCAGCATCCACTGTACGATGGGGAAACTGTAGAGAAGGGCTGAAGCACCCGTGTAATCGCGCACAGGCCCTGCCGTCATGAAGAAGCTGAGCGGATGTCCGTTTTTGCCAGTAACCGCATGAAGCTTCGCATTCATGCCACCTTTGGTGCGCCCAGTCAGGCGGCCTGGATCCCCTTTTTTAGCTGCAGGCCTGAAGCCGTGCGATGTGCCTTGCGACAGGTCGCATCAACCATGACGGTCTGAGGTTCTGCCTTTCCAGCAGCCTGGCCATCCATCATTCGGATGAAGATCCCCATGGCGCCCCGGGGTTTCCAGCGGTTGTACAGTGTCTTGTGTGAGCCGTATTCCGGGCGCGCATCGCGCCAGCGCAGACTATTGCGGTTCACAAAAATGATCCCGCCAATACTCGACAGCCATCAACCCGAGAGCGGCCGCAGACGCGCCATCTGTTCGCTCATCTCCAGTCTCATCGCGGAGCCTGAATTAGATTTTCCACCTCGGATCAATGGGTCCTGAACCTCGCATTCGCAATGCTTCGCATGGACGGTTGCAGAGGATTATTTATTTAATAACTGTATCCACGTTGCACGAACAATGTGCCAGTTCAACTCTGTTATCGGGCACGCAGCTGTTATAAAAACATATTATTTCATGTTTCGATATACATTTATGCATTTTTTGTATTTATTTTTCACCTATATTTTATATCATTAATCAATAATGAGTGTCTATAATTATATAATAAATTGCCACCACGGATATATATAAATACTAAGTATAGGACAAATAACCATGCCTGTTGAGCAGATGCGTAAGAACATGTCGGAGAACGCGGGCTTCATTGCAGCCCTGGACCAGAGCGGGGGATCAACACCGGGTGCGCTGCGGCATTACGGCATACCCGACAGCGCTTACAGTACCGATTCCCAGATGTTCGCCCTCATGCATGAAATGCGGGTCCGGGTCATTACCGCTCCGGCCTTTACGGGCAAGAAGATCCTCGCCGCCATTTTGTTCGAGCAGACCATGAACGGACTGGTGAAAGACACTCCAGTCCCCGCCTATCTGTGGCAGGAAAAGGGGGTTGTCCCGTTCCTGAAGGTGGACAAGGGGCTGGAACCCGAAGCGGGCGGCGTGCAGGTGATGAAACCCATTCCCACCCTTGAAGCCATGCTGGACCAGGCGGTCAGCAAGGGCATTTACGGCACGAAGGCGCGCTCGGTCATCCGCCTGGCCGAACGCGAGGGCATTGCCGCCATCGTGAAGCAGCAGTTCACCCTGGCCGAACAGGTCGCGGCACGTGGTCTTGTACCTATCATGGAACCCGAAGTCCTGATCAAAAGCCCGGACAAGGCAGGGGCGGAAGCCCTGCTGCATGATGAACTGCACCGTGGGCTGGATGCCCTGCCGGGTGACTATCAGGTGATGATCAAGGTCTCGATCCCTGAAAAGGCCGATCTTTACCTTGACCTGATCAAACATCCGCGCGTGCAGCGCGTGGTGGCGCTGTCCGGTGGGTATCCGCGTGATGAAGCGTGTCAGCGGCTGGCGGCCAACCATGGTATGATCGCCAGCTTCTCGCGCGCGCTGCTTGAAGATCTACGTTACACCATGACGGATGCAGAATTCGATGCAGCCCTGGCAAAAGCCATCGAACAGATTTTCAAGGCATCGACGCAGAAGGGCTGATACCCGTTCTTCTTTGTCCCCGACAGAAACGGCTTCCGGTTCATTCCGAAAGCCGTTTTTTGTTCGCCTGCCGTCCCGTTTCACGCCGATGGGCGTGTGGATACCTTTCCGTCCTGTGGCATGGAACGCGCGCCCAGGTCACGCAACGGCCATCCGGCAAGCAGATGGGATTCAATATCTTCCAGCGAAACTCCCTTCGTTTCCGGCACGTAAAACAGCGTGATCACGATAAACAGCGCATTCATGCCAGCAAACAGCCAGAAGGTATGGGCTTCCCCCAATGTGTCGAGCACGCTGAGGAAGGTATTGCTGACTGCCCAGTTGGTCGCCCAGTTGGTAAAGGTGGAGCAGACAATGCCAAAGTCTCGACCACGCAGGGGCTGGATCTCGGCGCATAACGTCCAGACCAGTGGCCCGGCGCCAATGGCGAAGCCCAGCACAAACACCAGCAGCGACCCGACCATGGCGATCTGGGCCGTGGTGTCATGCCCGCCATATTCAACCAGGCCGCCTGCCAGCAGCATGCTACCTGTCATGATGGCGCAGCTGAGCAGCAGCAGCGGTCGACGGCCCCACCGGTCCACCGTCACGATCGCGACGCAGGTGGCGACAAGGTTGATCAGCCCGATCAGCGCCGTGGCCCAGCCAGCGGCGGATGCGCCGAAATCGGCGGCCTGAAAGACTTTGGGCGCATAATACATCAGCACGTTGATGCCGGTCAGCTGCTGCATGATCTGCAACACGATGCCCAACCCGACCGAGCGGCGGAAGTTGGCGTTGTTGCGGAAAAACGAAAACCCTTCCGACCGGCCCCGGGTCAGTTCCGTGGCAATATCGGATATTTCCCGGTCAGCCTGCTGCGGGCTTGGCCGCAGGTAACGCATCACCGTGCGTGCACGCAGCCTTTCCCCCCGCATCATGAGCCAGCGCGGGCTGTCAGGCAGGAACAGGCAGCCGATGAGGAAGATGGTTGCGGGCACCGTCATGAGTCCCAGCATCCACCGCCAGTGCGCGCCATTTGCGAGCATGCCGTCGGTCACATAGGACAGGAAAATGCCGCCTGTCATCATCAACTGGTAACACGCGATCATGGACCCCCGCTGCGCCACGGCCGAGACTTCGGATATGTAAAGGGGGGCCGTAAAAGCCGCGATCCCCACCGCGAAGCCAAGGAAAATCCGACCGATGATGAGAACGGCGACGGACGGGGCCAACGCGCTGATCAGGGACCCAAGCAGAAAAAGAACGGACGAACCCAGCAGCGCGCGCCTGCGACCAAAGCGGAAAGAGATTGTTCCGGCAATCAGTGACCCCACGGCCGCCGCCGCCATCATGGAGGAGACGATCCATTCCTGCATGCGTGGCGATGCATTGAAATCCGTGCCGATAAAGCGCAGCGCACCCGCGATCACCCCGGTATCCAGCCCGAACATGAGACCGGCAAGGGCCGCCAGCCCCCCCACCACAATGGCATGTCCCGTAGTTGGTGCTGCAGGGGAGGGTGCCTGACCCTGTGGGCGGGCATGTGTCATGGCGCGGGAAACCAGATCTTCTTCGGGCATGCGTGGCACCTTTTCTTTTTATTTATTGGAATGCGGCTGTTCCGCTACATGGGTGATGGGAAGGGTCCGGCCCGACCATCATGAACGGTCGGGTCATTACAGACGCTGATATGCATGCATCAATGCATGGATTGCCCCCTGCTGAACAACAGATATGAACCCGGTCGCCAACATTTTTCTGTGACCCGGATATCTAAAATTTTTATATAAATCTAAGAAGATCCTGATAACGACGATAAAGGGCCAGTCGTCAGGTCTGATACCCATCACTTTCAGCACGATGGATAGAAAAATATCTCATGGAAAGGTGTCAGGAACGGTTTATGTGAAATTCGTATTGAAGATATAAGTAACAGGATTGGATATGGCATAAGAAAAATTTTATGGATTGAATCGAATCCGTGAACGTATTTCATGTTTACATATATTATATTCATAAAATCTAAAAAACATCCGATTATGATTCTGAGTTATTTCTTCAATATGTGATCCTGCACATATTTTTGTGTACCGGAGCGATATCCGGACCTGTTTCAAGGTGTCTGGCACGGTTCGTACACCCCTGCGTTTTTGACCCCTGTTTTGTGCTTAAAATGGCGGGAAACAGCACATTTTCAGACTTTGACATATATTGTTACATTCCCATAGCAGCATATAAAAAATGTATGCCCATGCGCAGAGAGAATAAATACGTATCAAGAACTCGTGAATGAGCAAGGCTGGTATTAGGGAAAAATTGGGACTTCAATGCACGAACTGCCGCGCCGGACATGACGGCCTGTTCCATGTGAATCAACCGCAGGACTGAATCAATTACATCCAGACCTGTGGACTATATTGGGAAGATGTCTGCGCAACAGCCCCTGTACTGTCATGGATGGCAGCAGGGTAATGGATCTCGGCACAGGTATGTGACGTACGTGGCATGCAGGCATGACCGGATGGAAGCCATCCCTTCATGCAGTTCCATGTAACGCCCGTTGCGAACCGGGCTGGCCGTGACAACGGAGGACGGTTTTCATGCGTTCATTATTTCCCTGTCCCGTATGGGCGCCCGATGGTGCCGGTAATGCACGGGCGGATATTGATACCCTCTGCATCAATACAATCCGTACGCTCGCTATGGATGCGGTGCAGAAGGCCAATTCCGGCCATCCGGGCACGCCCATGGCGCTGGCTCCGCCAGCCTATGCATTGTGGCGCGAGGTCCTGAATTATGACCCCGCCAATCCGCTCTGGCCCAACCGTGACCGCTTCGTGCTGTCGATCGGTCATGCCTCCATGCTGCTGTATTCACTGATCTATCTTGCCGGGATCCGCGATGTGAAGGATGGCCGCGTACAGACGGACAGGCCTTCGCTGACCCTGGCGGATATCGAGCAGTTCCGGCAGCTCAACTCCCGCACTCCTGGCCACCCGGAATATGGCCACACCGCGGGCGTCGAGACCACGACCGGCCCGCTGGGGCAGGGCTGCGGCAACTCCGTCGGCATGGCCATTGCCCAGAAATGGCTGGCCGCGCACTTCAATAAACCCGGCTTCGACCTCTTTACCTACCACACGTACACATTCTGCGGTGATGGCGACAATATGGAAGGCGTGTCCAGTGAGGCCGCGTCCATCGCGGGCCATCTGAAGCTGGGCAACCTGACATGGATCTATGACAGCAACCATATTTCCATTGAGGGCAATACCCGCATCGCCTTTACCGAAAGCGTGCATAAACGCTTCGAGGCCTATGGCTGGCATGTGCTGGAACTCAAGGACGCCAACGATACCGGTGATTTCCGCCGCCTGCTGGCCGAAGCGAAGGCGGAAACATCCCGGCCCACGCTGATCATCGTGCATTCCATCATTGGCTGGGGTTCGCCACACAAGGCGGGAACGGCGGCAGCCCATGGTTCCCCGCTGGGTGTCGAGGAAATACGCGAAACCAAGAAATTCTACGGCTGGCCGGAAGACAGAAGCTTCTACGTGCCCGATGGCGTGCCTGAACATTTCCAGAAAGGCATCGCCACACGCGGGGCCGCCGCCAGCAGGGCATGGTATGACCTGCTGGCCCGTTACCGCACGGCGCACCCTGACCTTGCGACCGAGCTTGACCTGATCCTGGCCGGGAAGCTGCCCGAAGGCTGGGATCGCCAGATCAGTGATTTCCCTGCCGATGCCAAGGGGCTTGCCTCGCGCGCCAGTTCCGCAACCGTGCTCAATCAGGTCGCGGCCAGCTACCCATGGATGATTGGTGGGTCAGCCGACCTGTCGCCATCCACCAAGACACACCTGACATTCGATGGCGCGGGTGATTTCCAGCCGCCGCAATGGGGCGGTAGCTATGGCGGGCGCAACCTGCATTTTGGCGTGCGTGAACATGCCATGGGATCAATCTGCAACGGGCTGGCGCTGTCCTACCTGCGGCCCTACTGTTCCGGCTTCTTCATCTTTTCCGATTACATGAAGCCGCCCATCCGGCTTGCGGCGCTGATGAAGCTGCCGGTGCTGTATATCTTCACCCATGATTCCATCGGGGTGGGGGAAGATGGCCCGACCCACCAGCCGGTCGAACAACTGGCGCAACTCCGGGCCACACCGGGGGTGACCCTGATCCGCCCGGCAGACGCCAATGAGGTCGCCGAAGCCTGGCGCATCCTTGTCCCGCTGCAAGACCGTCCCACCGTTCTGGTGCTGACCCGCCAGAACCTGCCCACCATCTGCCGCAAGACCTATGCCCCGGCTTCCGGGATGGCAAAGGGTGCCTACGTGCTGGCCGACAGCAGCGGCGGTACGCCCGATATCATCCTTATGGCAACAGGCAGCGAGGTCGGGCTGATCGTGAAAGCCTTCGAACAGCTCAGGGCCGAAGGGGTCAGGGCCCGCATCGTCTCCATGCCGTCATGGGACCTGTTCGAAGCCCAGCCCCAGTCCTACCGCGACAGTGTGCTGCCGCCCGATATCACCGCCCGCGTGGCGGTGGAACAGGCAGCACGGCTTGGGTGGGAGCGGTATGTCGGCCTGCGGGGCACCACCATCGTGATGCACACATTCGGTGCCTCCGCCCCGGCGGGTGAACTGGAGGTCAAGTTCGGCTTCACGGTGGACGCCGTCCTGACCGCGGCCCGCAGGCAGCTTGCCGCCCGGCGCTGAGCGCCCGCCCAACCATAATTACGACAGGACAGCCACCACGCGCCACCAGCCGGATGGCTGCCTGCGATACATGAAGGAAACACACCATGACCGCGTATGACGCCGGCACCAGTGATGCCGCCAACCCGCTGAAACAGATGGCCCGCCTTGGTCAGTCCCCGTGGCTGGACTTCATCCAGCGTTCCTATACCGAAAGCGGCAAGCTGAAAAAGCTGGTGGAGGAAGACGGGCTGAAAGGGGTCACCTCCAACCCGTCCATCTTCCAGAAAGCCATGGGCCACGGCACCGATTACGATCCGCAGATCCGCCAGATCCTTGAACACCAGATCGTGGATGCCGGCACCCTGTATGAAACGCTTGCGATCGAGGACATCCGTGCGGCGGCGAAGGTGCTGCGCCCGGTTTATGAACAGACCGCGAAGGTCGATGGCTATGTCAGCCTTGAGGTCTCGCCCTATCTGGCACGCGATACCGACGCCACCATCGCCGAAGCACGGCGGCTGTGGCTTGCGGTGGGGGCGCCCAACCTCATGATCAAGATACCCGGCACGGATGAAGGCGCGCCCGCAGTCCAGACCGCCATTGCCGCAGGGATCAATGTCAACGTCACACTGCTGTTCTCCCTGAATGCCTACAAGAAGGTGGTGGAAGCCCATATCGCCGGGCTGGAAGACCGCCTGAGCCGTGGCGAAAGTGTGAAAGGGATCGCAAGCGTCGCCTCCTTCTTCGTCAGCCGCATCGACGTCAAGATCGATAAGGAAATCGATGATCGGGTTGCGGCAGGCGACAGGGATGCCACCGCGCTGAAGGCCCTGCGTGGCAAGGTCGCCATCGCCAACGCCAAACTGGCCTATGAATACTGGCAGGGCGTGGTGAAAAGCCCGCGCTGGCAGAAACTGGCGCAAGCGGGCGCCATGCCCCAGCGCCTGTTGTGGGCCAGCACCAGCACCAAGGACAAGACCTTCAGCGACGTGCTGTACGTGGACGGCCTGATCGGTCCGGAAACCGTCAACACCATTCCCCCCGCAACCTTTGATGACTTCCGCGATCACGGCAAGGTTGCGCAGACACTGACACAGGACGTGGCAGGCGCACACGCGGTGATCAGCGAAGCCCGGCGCCTTGGCCTTGACCTGGATGGCGTGACACGGACACTGGTGGATGAAGGGGTGCGTGGTTTCGAGGAGGCATTCGACGCCCTGCTCGGCTCGATTGCCGCCAAGCAGGCAGCGTTTCTGGGCCATAAACTTACCACGACCACGCTCAACCTGCCGGCTGACCTTGATACTGCGGTCAAGGCTGAACTGGAAACATGGCGCACGCAGGGTAACGTCCGCCGCCTGTGGGATAGGGACGCAACCCTGTGGACAGGCCGTGACGAGGCAAGCTGGCTGAAATGGCTAAGCATTGTTGATGACCAGTTGCTGGACCTGTCGAAGTTCGAGGAATTCCAGGCTGAAGTGAAGGCGCGCGGCTTCCGTGACGCGCTGCTGCTGGGCATGGGTGGATCAAGCCTTGGGCCGGAAGTCCTGTCGATGACATTTGGCAGACATGAGGGCTTCCCGCGCCTGTATGTGCTCGACAGCACCGATCCGCAGCAGATCAGGGATTTTCAGGACAGGATCGACATCGGCAAAACGCTGTTCATCGTTTCGTCCAAATCCGGCGGCACGCTGGAGCCGAATATCCTCAAGGCCTATTTCTTCGATCAGGCCAAAAAGGTGCTGGGCGACAAGGCCGGTTCGCACTTCATCACCGTAACCGATCCCGGCTCGCACATGGAAGACGTGGCGAAGAAGGACAGGTTCTGGAAAATCTTCTACGGCAACAAACAGATCGGTGGCCGCTACTCCGTGCTGTCCGATTTCGGCATGGTGCCCGCAGCCATCGCTGGCCTGCCGCTGAAGCGGCTGCTGGATTCCGCGCTGCGGGGTGAGAAATCCTGCGCCGCATCGGTCCCGCCCGCGCAGAACCCCGGCGTGGTGCTGGGCAGTGTGCTTGGCGTGGCCGCGCGCAATTTCGGCCGGGACAAGGTCACGCTGCTGGCCTCGCCTGCCATATGCGACATGGGCGCGTGGCTGGAACAGCTTCTGGCGGAATCAACGGGCAAGGATGGCCGCGGCCTGATCCCCATTGATGGGGAAACCGCCGGGCCCGCATCCGTTTATGGCAAGGACCGCGTGTTCATCTACCTGCGCCTGGGTGAAAAACCGTGTGAGAAGCAGGATGAAGCATTCAAGAAGCTGATCGCGGCGGGTGAGCCGGTTGTAACAATCGAACTGCATGACCGTTACCAGATTGCCGAGGAATTCTTCCGCTGGGAATTCGCGACCGCCGTTGCCGGTTCAATCATCGGCATCAATGCCTTCAACCAGCCTGATGTCGAGGCATCGAAGATCGAGACGAAAAAGATCACCAATGCCTATAACGAAACCGGCAGGCTGCCGCCGTATGAACCGTTCGCGAAAGACGGCTGCTTTGCCTTCTATGCCGACCCCAAAAATGCTTCAGCCCTGAAGGACGGCACGACGGAAGCAATCCTGAAGGCCCATTTTGCCCGGGGCAGGGCGGGCGATTATGTCGCCCTGCTGGCCTATATCGACCGCGACACGGCCACGCGCGAATGGCTTCAGCAGGTGCGGCTGTCGGTGCGTGATGGCCTGAAGCTGGCTACTGCTGCTGAATTCGGGCCGCGTTTCCAGCATTCTACCGGCCAGGCGTACAAGGGTGGGCCCAACACGGGCGTCTTCGTGCAGATCACGTGTGATGACGCCGTAAACCTGCCGGTGCCGGGGGAGAAATATACCTTCAGCATCGTAAAGGAAGCACAGGCCCGTGGGGATCTGGAAGTGCTGGGCGAACGCGGCCGCCGCGCCCTGCGCGTGCATATCCACGGCGACCTGAAATCCGGGCTTGAGAAACTGGCGCAGGCCATCAAGGCCGCCGTCTGATCGTGCGGCGAAACAGCCCCGTCATGACCAGCAGGAATGGCGGGGCCTCTTTTTCATCAGCCCGAACGCGGGCTGAAGCGCAGGGCACGTCCCTGCCACGGGAGCAGTAAAAATCATGCAGATTGGGATAGTAGGACTGGGCAAAATGGGGGGCAACATTGCCATCCGCCTGACACGTCACGGGCACGATGTGGTGCTTTATGACCGTACGCCCGCCGTGATGTCCAGGGTTGCGGAACGGGCCGAGGCCGGAAAGACCATTGCGTCATCCGGGCTGAAGGACATGGTGTCCAGACTGACCGCCAAGCGGCGGATCATCTGGCTCATGCTGCCCGCAGGCGAAGTCACCGAAGCAGCCGTTCAGGAGCTGGGTGGCCTGCTGGGCAAGGGTGATATCCTGATTGATGGCGGCAATTCCTTCTACAAGGACGATATCCGGCGGGCTGCGGAACTGGCGAAGAAGGGCATTCACTATGTCGATGTCGGCACATCAGGCGGCGTGTGGGGGCTGGAACGCGGCTACTGCATGATGTATGGCGGCACGAAGGATGCCACCGACCATATCGACCCCATCCTGTCAGCCCTAGCACCCGGAATTGGCGATATTCCCCGCACGCCGAACCGCGACAAACCCGGTTTCGACCCGCGTGCAGAACAGGGCTATCTGCATTGCGGGCCTGCGGGGGCCGGCCATTTTGTAAAGATGGTCCATAACGGCATCGAATACGGCATCATGCAGGCCTTTGCCGAGGGCTTCCATGTCATGAAGTCCAAGAACGCGACCGAACTGCCTGAAAACCAGCGTTTCGATCTGAACATGGCTGATATTGCCGAAGTGTGGCGGCGTGGCAGCGTGGTGTCATCGTGGCTGCTCGACCTTTCGGCGCGCGCGCTGGCGGGCAACCCGGACCTGTCCAATTACAAGGGCGACGTGGCGGATTCCGGTGAAGGCCGCTGGACCATCGAGGCCGCGATTGAAGAAGCCGTTCCCGTTCCAGTCATGACGGAAGCCCTGTTCACGCGTTTCCGTTCCCGCACCGGCAACAACTTTGCCGAGAAGATGCTGTCTGCCATGCGTTTCGGCTTTGGTGGTCATATCGAAGGCACGAACAACTGATCTCGCGCGCCTGATAACCCACCCGGCAGGCCAGACCATGCTGGCACCATAACGACCACGGGCGGCCTGTTCGGGTTTTAACGCTGAAAAAGTTCAGGGAGAAGCAAGATGGAGAGCATTGTCGCATCCGCGTCCTCGCAGATTGACGACACCAGGCATGAAAATGTGCCGCGTCGCGGGCCACCAGGGGTCTTTGTCATATTTGGCGGGGGCGGGGACCTGACGCACCGCCTTCTTGTGCCGGCACTCTACAACCTGGCCAGTGCGGGGCTGCTGGACAGCCATTTCTCCATCATTGTGGTGGACCGGGCCGATGTCTCGGCTGCCGACCTGCGCCAGAGCTTTCATGATTCACTGGAAAATTTCGTAACCAGTCGCGGGACCGAAGCCGTCACCCTGCATGATGATGTATGGAAGCGCCTGTCCGACAACATCGACTATGTGCGCGGCGCGTTTGAGGAGACGGCGACATACGATGCCCTTGCCCGGAAAATCGGCAACCAGAACTGTATTTTCTACCTTGCGGTGGCCGCCCGTTTCTTTGGCACGATCGTGGACCAGCTTGGCGTATCCGGTCTTGCGAAGGAAAGCGGGAAGGCCTTTCGCCGTGTCATCATCGAAAAGCCCTTTGGTAGCGACCTGCAATCCGCCATCGCGCTGAATGAGCGACTGCTGCGCACGCTTGGTGAAAGCCAGATTTACCGGATCGACCACTATCTGGGCAAGGAAACGGTGCAGAACATCCTTGCCCTGCGCTTCTCCAACGGTTTTTTCGAGCCTTTGTGGAACCGCGACAATATCGACCATGTGCAGATTACGGCAGCCGAGACGGTGGGCGTGGAGCAGCGCGCCCGGTTTTATGAAAGCACGGGGGCCGTGCGTGACATGGTGCCCAACCATGTCATGCAGCTTCTGGCCATGACGGCGATGGAAGCGCCCATTTCATTCGATGCCGATGCGGTGCGTGATGAAAAGACCAAGGTGCTCAAGGCCATCCATGCCGTGCAGCATCATGATGTGGTGCGCGGCCAGTATGCGGCAGGCAGCATCAAGGAGCAGCCTGTCGTGGGCTATCGTGAGGAACCTGGCGTCGACCCGCATTCCCATACCGAAACCTATGTTGCGATGAAACTCATGATCGACAACTGGCGCTGGGCGGGGGTGCCGTTCTATGTGCGCACCGGCAAGCGCCTGGCCGCGCGCAAGACGGAAATCGCGGTGCATTTCAAGTCAGCCCCCTATGCCCTGTTCCGCGATACGCCGGTGGACAAGCTGACGCCAAACATCATGCTGCTGCATATCCAGCCGACTGAAGGCGTGACGCTGCAGTTTTCCGCCAAGATCCCCGGTCCCACGGTGCATCTGGGTGGGGTGCGCATGAAGTTCGACTATTCCGAATGGTTCCACGAAGGGCCAAGTACCGGCTACGAGACGCTGCTGTATGACTGTATGATAGGCGACGCGACCCTGTTCCAGCGCGCGGACAATATCGAGGCAGGATGGCGCGTGGTCCAGCCTGTTCTGGACTGGATGCACGCCCCCGCGGGACTGGATTTCTACGCGGCTGGCAGCGAGGGACCGAAAGCTGCCGATGACCTGCTGGCCCGCGATCACCGGCACTGGCTGAAAATCGGGTCCTGACCGAACCCGACGCGCACCCAAAAATTGACTGATATAACGCTGACAGGAGGACACTGCTGTGTTTGACCCCGAAATACGTCTTGTACTGGCCGACGTGGATGGCACACTGGTCACGAAGGACAAGATCCTGACCCCACGCGCCATCCGCGCGGTCGAACGCCTGCGCGAGCGGGGCATTCTGTTCACCATTACC
>NZ_NIRT01000051.1 GCF_003207795.1 Komagataeibacter nataicola
CAGAAGATACGGCTGGGATCGGTCAAACGGGATGAAGCGGCTCATCGCGACACTCTACAGCCTTACCCCTTCACAGGGTACCCCAACCCGACAGGCTGCCAGAGCGTATTTATATCCTTGCCATTCCATAAACGCGAGCGGCAACGGATCAGGGCACATGCAAAAAAATCCCTGCGCCCTGGCGCTCGCCCCTTTCAACCGGCGGCAAAGTTCCAATATGGTACCTGTCATGTCTGCTATTGCTCAAGCTTCCCTGCCCCACCCCGCGCCCCGATCCGGCGCGGTCAGCCCGCGCCCGCATGGGCATGGCGGCAATACGCCCCCACGCCGTAACGGCGGGCAGGACTCGCCGCCGGGCAATGATGACGGCATGATCGACGTGGTCATCCGCACCCGCCCACAGACCCGCAAGCCGGCGATGTACAAGGTGCTGATGCTCAACGATGATTACACGCCCATGGAATTCGTGGTGCATGTGCTCGAGCGCTTCTTCCAGAAAAACCGCGAGGAGGCGACCGACATCATGCTCCATGTTCACAAACGTGGCGTGGGCGTGTGCGGGGTCTTTACGTACGAGGTTGCCGAAACCAAGGTAACACAGGTGATGGACCTCGCGCGCCAGAACCAGCACCCGCTGCAATGCACGATCGAAAAGGACTGAGCCCACGAGCAAGCGCATTTTCCCGCCTCCGCCGCGATCCGATCGCGTTCCATGGCATTTTGTGCTGGCATTTCCATCGCAACAGGGCAAGGATTGTCCTGGCTTACCGGTTATGATCTCCGGGGTCCTGGTGGCCCCTCTTGGAAAAGGAGCGTCTCGGCATGTTGTCACGTAATCTTGAACAGACGCTTCACCGTGCGCTGACACTGGCCGGCGACCGCCGGCACGAATATGCAACGCTTGAACACCTCCTCCTCGCACTGATCGACGACCCTGATGCCGTAACGGTATTCCGCGCCTGCGGGGTCGATCTGAACAAGCTGCGCACCGACCTGACCGATTTCCTCGACAAGGACCTCGCGGGCCTCGCGGCCGACCGCACCGTTGACCCCAAGCCCACTGCCGCCTTCCAGCGCGTGATCCAGCGCGCGGCCATTCACGTGCAGTCCACCGGGCGTGACGAGGTGACGGGAGCCAACGTGCTCGTGGCCCTGTTTGCCGAGCGCGAGAGCCATGCCGTGTACTTCCTGCAGTTGCAGGACATGACCCGGCTTGATGCGGTCAACTTCATCTCCCACGGCATTGCCAAGGCGCCGGACCGCTCCACGCGCCGCCCGGTTGCGGGCAGCCCGCCCGAAGGCGGCGAAAGCGAGGAGCGCGGCAAGGCCGGGCAGAAGAACCAGGATGCGCTGTCCACCTACTGCACCAACCTCAATGACAAGGCGCAGGAAGGCAAGGTCGACCCGCTGATCGGGCGCGACTCTGAAATCGAGCGCACGATCCAGATCCTGTGCCGCCGCACCAAGAACAACCCGCTTTATGTGGGTGACCCCGGCGTGGGCAAGACCGCCATTGCCGAAGGGCTGGCCAAGCGCATTGTTGAAGGTGACGTGCCTGAGGTGCTGCTCAACGCCACCATCTACTCGCTCGACATGGGCGCGCTGCTTGCGGGCACGCGCTACCGTGGCGACTTTGAGGAACGGCTGAAGGCGGTCGTGACCGAACTTGACAACAATCCCGGCTCGATCCTGTTCATCGACGAGATCCATACCGTGATTGGCGCGGGCGCGACCTCGGGCGGGGCGATGGATGCCTCCAACCTGCTCAAGCCTGCCCTTGCCGCCGGCACGCTGCGCTGCATGGGCTCGACCACCTACAAGGAATACCGCCAGCACTTCGAGAAGGATCGCGCACTCGTGCGCCGGTTCCAGAAAATCGATGTGGCGGAGCCTTCGGTCGAGGATGCGGTCAAGATCCTGCGCGGGCTCAAGGTCAATTACGAGAAGCACCACAAGGTGCGCTACACCGATGATGCGATCCGTGGGGCGGTGGAACTTGCCGCCAAATACATCCACGACCGCAAGCTGCCCGACAAGGCCATCGACGTGATTGACGAGGTGGGCGCCTCACGCATGCTGGTGCCCGAGAACCGCCGCCGCAAGACCGTAACGCTGAAGGATGTGGAAGACATCGTGGCGAAGATCGCCCGCATCCCGCCCAAGAGCGTCTCGTCGGATGACAAGGAAACCCTGCGTTCGCTCGAGCGTGACCTCAAGGGCATGGTTTACGGACAGGACAAGGCGATCGAGGCCCTCACGGCAGCAATCAAGCTGTCACGCGCGGGGCTGCGCGACCCGGAAAAGCCGATTGGCAACTACCTGTTCTCCGGCCCCACGGGCGTGGGCAAGACGGAAGTGGCCAAGCAGCTTGCGGCAACGCTGGGCATTGAGCTGATCCGCTTCGACATGTCGGAATACATGGAGCGGCATTCGATCTCGCGGCTGATCGGCGCACCGCCGGGCTATGTCGGTTTTGACCAGGGTGGCCTGCTGACCGATGCCATCGACCAGCACCCGCATGCGGTCCTGCTGCTTGATGAAATCGAGAAGGCACATCAGGACCTGTATAACGTGCTGCTGCAGGTGATGGATCATGGGCGGCTGACCGACCATAACGGCAAGACGGTCGATTTCCGCAACGTGGTGCTGATCATGACCACCAATGCGGGCGCGGCCGACCTGAGCAAGGAGGCCATCGGCTTTGGCCGCACCTCGCGTGAAGGCGAGGACGAGGATGCGATCAAGCGCCTGTTCACGCCGGAGTTCCGCAACCGGCTTGATGCGATCATTCCGTTCGCCAACCTGTCGCCGCATGTGGTGGACCGGGTGGTGGAGAAGTTCATCTTCCAGCTTGAGGCCCAGCTGGCCGATCGCAACGTGATGATCGAGATCTCGTCCGCCGCGCGGGAATGGCTGGCCGAACGGGGTTACGACCGCCTGTATGGCGCACGCCCGCTGGGCCGTGTCATTCAGGAAAACATCAAGAAGCCGCTGGCCGAGGAACTGCTGTTTGGCAAGCTGACCAAGGGCGGGGTTGCCAAGATCACGCTCAAGGATGGCAAGCTCGACTTTGAATACATCTCGCAGGCGGAAAATGATTCCGCCGAAGGCGATGAAGGCGACAGCACCCGCGAAGCCGAAGCCGCTGACTGAGGGGTCGTTCATCTCACCCGAAATAAGGACAGGAGCCAGAAATGGCTCCTGTTTTTTTGTGCCACCTTTTTTTGAAACAGGCCGCTTTTCTTGAAAAGCTTCACCAGAAACTTCTGGTTGTTCGCGTAAGGATGTCATGCTCACCGCCGCCATCTACATTCCCGCAGCCTTTGCCGAGATTGGGGGCTGCTTCTGTTTCTGGGCCTGGATGCGCCTTGGCCGATCACCGCTCGTGCTGGTGCCGGGCTGCCTGTCGCTGGTGGTATTTGCGTGGCTGCTGACCTTCAGCCCTGCCGATAATGCGGGGCGGGCCTATGCCATTTATGGCGGCGTGTACATCGTGGCCAGTCTGATCTGGTCGTGGCTGGTCGAAGGCCTGCCGCCTGATCGGTGGGACATACTGGGCGCTGCAATCTGCCTTGCGGGTGCGGGGCTGATCCTGCTCGCCCCACGCGCCCATTCCTGATGAAAGCCTCAGAGATTGTTTGAAAACAAATCATTGATAAAAAAATAAGAAAAGTTTTGGGTGTCGCCTTTTTTCAAAAAGGCGGTCCCCAGAAACTTCCGTTCCTTATTTGATTACTGGTAACGGGTGCCGTTAACGCTGACATAGCCTTCAACCGGCCAGCTGCGCCCGGTGCCATGATGGGTCCAGTCAATGCCCTGGCTGCGCGCGTTGTCATAATAATAACGGCCCAGCACATCAGCCTTGTCACCCTTGGCCACCCACGGCCATGTGGGTGCTGTCATCCGGTCCAGATCCGACACGATGCGGATGGACACGCCATGCCCCACATCAACATAGAAATACCCGTGCAGGCCGCTGCGCGTGCGCCTGGATGCCGAGACCGCGATGACCTGCCCGCATACATGCTCGACCCGGTCGGGGTGGGCTTCGCTGCTGCTGGCTTCCGCAGCCTGAAGGTCGGCCAGGAATTTGCCGTCATCGCAGGCCTCGGGCACGGGGCTGGCAATGGGCTGCGGGCGTGAACTGCCGCCCTCGCGCGTGCCCTGCGTAGCTTCTGTGCCCTGCGTCTCATCACGCGAGTCTTCATATTCATGCCGGTGGTGGTGGTGCCGCGCATGGGCGGGCGTAATGCCCCCCATCTGCGCGGCTACAACCGCCCCGAGCCCCATCATCACGCATCGCTGCCAGCGCATTGCCGCCATCTGAGTGTTCTCCCTTTCCAAAAGATCACAATCTTTTGCGGTGCGCGGGCGCCAGCGTCAATGAACGGGGTTATCCGCAGGCCGGGGGGCTTCCGCTTCAAGCTGCCTGCGGGCCTTTTCCATATCCGCCTCCATGGCGGGGTCCATGGCAGGCATTTTCAGGTGCAGCTTCTCCAGCGCGTCGATGATCGCCTCGATCACGACCAGACGCTCGAACCATTTCTGGTCGGCGGGCACGACAAACCACGGCGCATCGGGGTGGGCCGTGTGGCGGATCGCTTCCTCATAGGCGTGCTGGTAGTCATCCCAGTACTGGCGCTCGTGAATATCGGCAGGCGAGAACTTCCAGTTCTTGGTGCGGTGCTTGATGCGCTGCAAAAAGCGCAGGCGCTGCTCCTCCTTGGAAAGATGCAGGAAGAACTTCAGCACAATCGTACCCTGCCGCGCCATGTAGCGCTCGAAACTGCTGATATCCTCGTAGCGGTCCTTCCAGAAGGTGGGCTTGCGGCGCAGGCTCAGCGGCAGGCATTCGTGCTCGAGCAGTTCGGGGTGCACGCGGGTAACGAGCACTTCCTCATAATGGCTGCGGTTGAAGATGCCGATGCGGCCAGCGGCGGGCGCCACCATATGCTCGCGCCACAGATAGCCATGCGCCAGCTCGACCGGGCCGGGCTGCTTGAAGGACGAGACACTGACCCCCTGCGGGTTGATGCCTGACATGACATGCTTGATCACGCCATCCTTGCCGCCTGCATCAAGGGCCTGCAGCACGACCAGCACCGACCATGTGTTGTTGGCGTAGAGCAGGGCCTGCAACTGCGCGAGATAGCGGATGCGCTCCTTGAGCAGATGCTTGCCGGTTTTCTTGTCCAGCCCGCAGGCCTCTGCTGCCCGGGTCGGGCAGTCGGCAAGGGAGAACCCCTTGCCGTTATGCACGCTGAAACGGCGTGCGAGCGTGTTGGTCGTCGTTTTCTTGCGGGCCATACTCAATCCTTCATGCCCCGCGCCACCGCGAGGCCACCAGCCGCCTGACAGGTCGGCATCATCTCCACCTCGTTGATATTCACATGACGCGGCAGCGCAATGATCCAGGACAGGGTCTCGGCAATATCCTCGGGCAGCAGGGGCCTGGTCCCTTCATACACCGCCGCCGCCTTGGCCGGGTCACGCAGCCGCACGGTGCTGAACTCGCTGCCGCCACACAGGCCCGGCTCGATATTGGTCACGCGCACATTATGGCCCAGCAGGTCGCAGCGCAGGTTGCGGGTGAACTGGCGCACGAACGCCTTGGTCGCGCCATACACATTGCCGCCGGTATAGGGGTAGGTGCCCGCCGTGCTGCCCAGTGTCACCACATGCCCGTGGTCACGCGCCACCATGCCGGGCAGCAGCACGCGCGTCAGCTCGACCATGCCGGTCACGTTGGTGTTGATCATGGTCTGCCAGTTGGCCAGATCCGCCTCCTGCGCTTTTTCCATGCCCAGGGCAAGACCCGCGTTATTGACCAGCACATCCACCTCGCGCCAGCCTTCGGGCAGGCTGCCCGGCAGGGCCGCAATGGCAGCGGCATCGGTCATGTCCAGCTCAAAGGCCAGCAGGTCCGGCCCGAGTTCGGCCGCCAGCGCGTCAAGGCGTTCGCGCCTGCGGCCGGTGGCAATGACGCGATACCCATCACGCACGAGCCTTGTGGCGATCGCCTTGCCGAATCCAGCCGTGGCACCCGTTACCAGTGCAATCTGCTTCATGGTCTTTTCTCCTGCTGTGTCGGTGGTCAGCCTTGCATATCAGCCGCCTCCCGTCATGGGGGCAATCAACCATACAACCCTGAGCCGAAATGGTTGCAAAAGAGGGCAAATCCGTTTCTATGGTGGTGTATGGCTTCCTTCGCGACATCTCCAGGCCGTAGCCTGACCGGTCACCTGCTGGTGGCAACCCCTTCCCTGACCGATCCCGCCTTCGCACGCAGTGTCATCTACCTGTGTGCACATACGCCCGAGGATGGCGCGATGGGGCTGGTCGTCAACCGCAGGCTGTCGCAACCCGTGCTTGATGATGTGCTCGAACAGCTTGGGATTGCCCCCGTGCCGCCGCGCCGCCGCATCAACCTGTGCGCGGGCGGCCCGATGGATAACGGGCGTGGCTTCGTGCTGCATACATCGGACTGGAGCGGCGATGGCAGCCTGCCGGTGGATGACAGCACAACGCTGACCGCAAGCCTTGACGTGCTGCGTGACATTGCCGATGGCAACGGCCCGGCCCACGCCATGCTGGCCATGGGCCATGCCAGCTGGGAGGCGGGCCAGCTGGAAGACGAGATGCTGCGCCACAATGCCTGGGTTTCCGCACCGGCTACCGAGGCCATCGTGTTTGGCCCCGACCATAACGCCAAGTGGCGGCAGGCACTGGCCAGCGTGCGCATTGACCCCGCGTGGTTTACCGGGGCTGCTGGCCACGCCTGACGCAACCCGGCGCTTTATGGCCAGATGCTTATCGCCTACCAGCGCAGCGATGGCACGCAGGCCACCGGGCCAAGCCCGGCAGCGCCCGCTTCCGCCACTGCAAGGTCATAATCGGGGTTGCGGCCATGCTCCCAGCTTCCGCCCAGCATTTCCTGATGGATGCCGCCCAGCACCCGTCAATCCCCACTGTTGCGGCGCCACGCATGTCGGTGGCCAGTGCATCGCCAAGTGCCAGCACGCGCGCGCGCGGCATATCGAGCAGCGCAAGGGCGAGGCCGTAGACTTCCGGGTAGGGCTTGCCAATCCAGCGCACGGGGCGGTTGCGGCTTTCATACCAGCTTGCCATGGCCCCCGCGCAGATCAGGCGCTGGCTGCCACGGATGACCTGCTGGTCAGGGTTGGCGCAGATCATGGGCAGGCCATGGGCCACGCACTGCTCCAGCAGGGGCAGGTAGGGGTCGATTTCCTCCTCGCCCAGTTCGGCATCCGGCCCGGTATTGAGCACGAAATCCGCCTGCGCGGGATCAATCACGACATCAAGGTCCAGCCCCGTATAGATATCCACATCCTTGTCGGGTCCGAGATGGACCATGCGGCGGCCAAGCCCCGCGAACCACGGGTCGGTGCGGGCCGCAAGCATGCGGTGCGTGCATTCGCCGCTGGTCATGATGCCGTCATAGAGGTCGGCACTCACGCCCATGCGGCGCAGGCCCGGCTCTACCGTGGCAGTACGGCGGGGCGCGTTGGAGAGCAGAACCACCCGCTTGCCCGCCTCGCGCAGGCGTTGCAGGCATTCCAGCACGCCGGGATAGGGCGCCACGCCATTATGCACCACGCCCCACAGGTCGAGGATGTAGCCATCATAATCACGACTCAGCGCGGCCAGACCATCATGCCATTTCATTTAAGGGCCACCCCCCTGGCATCAGCCAGCGTCTCGAAACCTTCGGCCCGCAGGGCGCGGAGCGTCTCGGCCTTCAGGCGCTTGAGAATGCCCGGCCCTTCATACACGTAAGCCGTATAGATCTGCACAAGGTCGGCCCCGGCCTTGACCCGGTCGAGAATGTCCGCCCCGGTTTCAATGCCGCCACTGGCCACCAGCGCCACGCGCCCTGCCACCACCCTGGCCACGCGGGTCAGCATGTCCTGCGCCAGCGGGCGCAGCGGGCGGCCCGACAGCCCCCCGGCCTCGGTGGCATAGGGGCTGAGCAGCCCCGCCGGGCGCGAGATGGTGGTGTTGGATACGATCAGCCCCTGCGCGCCACCGGCAATGGCGGCCTCGACCACGGCTTCCACGTCATCATGCGCGATATCAGGCGAGATCTTGACCAGCAGCGGCGGCCGCTCGGGATGGGCGGCATTGATGGCATCAAGAATGCCCTTGAGCTTTGAGGCCTCAAGCAGGTCGCGCAGCCCCGGCGTGTTGGGCGAGGACAGGTTGATGACGATATAATCGGCATAGTGCTTAACGCGCCCCACCAGCATGGGGTAGTCGCGCTCGGGGTCGGCACCGGTTTTGTTGATGCCAAGGTTGGCCCCTACCGGCACCTGCGCGCCCGGCCTGCGGCGCGGGGAGGACACGCGGTGCAGGCGCGCCATGCGCACGGCAAAACGGTCGATACCCTGATTATTGAAGCCCATGCGGTTGATGATGGCGCGGTCTTCGGTCAGGCGGAACAGACGCGGCTGCGGGTTGCCGGGCTGCGGGCGGGGGGTAACCGTACCGGCCTCGACAAAGCCGAAACCCGCGCGGGTGAGCGGACGCACCACCACCGCATTCTTGTCAAACCCCGCCGCCATGCCGATGGGGTTGGGAAAGCGCAGCCCCATGGCCCGCACGGACAGCGCCGGGTCATCATTGCCGGGGCAGGAGACGCCGCCAAGGCCAAGTTGCAGGGCATCAAGAGCGATATGATGGGCGGCCTCGGGCTCCAGGCGCCGCATCAGGGGCAGGATCATGCGCGACATAATATTCATGGCCGCGATTGTTGCCGCAATTCAGCGCCGGGGGAAAGGGGCAACTAACCGGGCGCCAGCTTTGTGGCATCCACGGGGGCGGGCGTATCGGTGGGAAAGCGGATCAGATAATAGGGCGGCACCCGCAGGTCATGCCCGCCATTGAAGCCTGCAAGGCGGTTCCACTGGCCCAGCGTGCAATAAACCATGTTGCCATCAACAAAAATGCCATCGGGCGAGAGCACGCGCGGGTCACGCACCATGGTGTCGAACGAGCCATCGGCATTGCGGCGGAAGATGGCGTCATGCTCGAAATTGGTGGTGTAGATCCGGCCCTGCGCATCGGTGGCCAGCCCGTCGGCAACACCCTTTTCACCCAGATCGCGGATGGCTGTGGCAAGCTGCGCGTCGGTCCTGTCAAAATCCGCCAGCAGGGCGGTGGGAATGCTGTACAGCCGCCGGCTGGTCAGCGGGCTGTAATAGAGCGTGGCGCTGTCGGGTGACAGCGTAATGCCATCCACCCCGCCCGATACGAAGGCGGCCTTGTGCGCGGGCGGGTCAAACACCAGCGGCCGCCCCTCCACCACCGCCATGAAGGGGCGTTCAGCCTGAATGGAGGGATGGCTCGCCAGCACGCGGCGCTGGCGTCCACTCGCCACATCCACCACCACCAGAGCGGGCGACTGGCCAAACGAGGAATCGGTTATGAACACCGTGCCCTGCGGTCCGTGCGTCAGGTCAACGCGCAGGTCGTTCATGTGGCTGTCAGGCAGGAGTGTGGGCGCACTCAGCACGATACGGGCAAAGATGCGGTCGGTGGCCGGGTCAATGCCAATCACCTTCGCTGCCCCCGGCGCCAGTGGCTCGCCCGCCAGCTTGCCATCATCAATGGCCCATAACCGCCCTTTCGCATCGGTGGTCATGCCATGGATGGACATGAGCCGGGTAGCGGGCGGGCGATCCGATGGCATGGCGGCGGCGGCATCGGGATAAGGCCGCAACTGGCCATTCTTCAGTTCGGCCAGCGTTGCCCCCTTGTGGTTGACCGCATGGCGCGGAAAGCCCACGAACACCCGCCCGCCCGTAACCGCAATGCCCGACGGGCCGGGGCCATCGAAGCGCGCCACGATCTCGAACGGGCCTTCAGGGGCGGCGCCATGGTCGTGATTGATGGGTATTGCTGCCGGTTCAGCCGCCCGCGCCATGGGGGCGCAACCCGCCACCGCCACGAGTGCGGCCCCGAACAACAGATCACGCCTGTGCATGCTCACTGGTCTTTCCCCCCGGTTTGTGCGGCCCGCGCCCATTCATGCAAGTCAGCCCTGCAAGGGCAATCGGGCCACGCGCCGCATCGCGTTCACAATCAGTTCATGGGCAGCGAGGCTGGCGGGTGTTCAGGCGACAGGCTGCGCCGGATGCGCGCCACGTCAGCCACACTCACGGCGGGCGCGTCATTGCCCCATGCGGCGCGGATGAAGCTTACGGTATCGGCCACTGCCGCATCATCCATACGGGCGGCGAAACCGGGCATGACAAAGGCGGAGGGCGCCTGCTTCGTCGCCCGCAGCGTATTGCCTTCCAGCACGATGCGGATAAGCGAATCCGGTGCCGGATCCATCACCACCGGGTTGCCCGCAAGCGGCGGAAAGGTCGTGGGGTAGCCGTGCCCGTCGGTGCGGTGGCAGGCGGCACAGCTATCCACATAATGCCGCGCGCCGCGTGCGCTCACGTCACCCGCCCGCAGGGCGCTGGTGGCAGCGGGGTCATACGCCCAGCCCGGCGCCCTGGCGGGCATGGTGGGCGAGAGGGTCTTGAGATAGCGGGCAATGGCCAGCTGGTCGTCCGCCGTCATGTGCTGGGTGCCGTGGTTGATGGCATCGGTCATGCCGCCAAAGGCCGCGCCAAGCGGCATGCGCCCGGTGGCCAGGAAGCGCACGATATCCTGCTCGCTCCACCTTCCCAGCCCGGTGCGGTTCTCGCCGCGCAGGCTGACAGGCCGCCAGCCATCAACCGGCGCGCCCCCCGAGAGGTAGAGCGGACCATCCTCTGCGGTCAGGGCTTTTTCCTGCATGGTCACGGCGCGCGGCGTGTGACAGGCGCCACAATGGCCCGGCCCCTCGACCAGATAAGCCCCGCGCGCCACCAGCGGGTCAGGGAAAGTGCGGGCCGTAGCCCCCTTTAGGGTGACTGCCGGATCAGGCGCAAACAGCCTGCGCCACACCGTGAGCGGCCAGCGCATGGAGAGCGGCCAGTGCATGCCATCCTGCACCACCGGCGTGGCGACAGGTCTGACACCCTGCATGAAATAGGCATACAGCGCATGCAGGTCGTCATCGGTCATGCGGGCATAGGAGGGATAGGGCATGGCCGGATACAGCGTGGCCCCGTCGCGGCGGATGCCGTTGCGCACGGCGCGGATGAATTCGGCCTCGGAATACCCGCCGATCCCCGCCTGCGCATCTGGCGTGATATTGGGCGCATACAGCGTGCCGGTGGGCAGGTGAAAGGCCAGCCCACCGGCAAAGGGCGCGCCGCCGGGCATGGTGTGGCAGGCTGCACAATCCGCCGCCTGTGCCACGTATTCCCCACGCGTGACCAGTTCCGGCCGTGGCGGCGTATCCTGCGCCCGCGCGGGCTGATTACCCAGAGCCGACAGGGCCAGCAGGGCTGCCGCCATGGGGCGCAGCCCGCATTTCCATACCCCCCTCATCCTGCCAGCGGACCGGGATGAGCGAGATAGGTGGTGCGGATGTGGTGCGCCGCCCAGTAGGCCAGGGCGGCGACCATGCCGGTGGGATTGTAGCCCGTGCCCTGCGGGAAAGCGTTGGCCCCGATCACGAACACATTATGCACGTCCCATGACTGCATGTAGCGGTTCAGCGCGCTTGTCTGCGGGTCCGTGCCCATTACGGCGCCACCGCCCAGATGGGTGGTCTGGTACTGCCGCGTATCAAACGGGCTGCCGAATTCACGCTTGGTCAGGTGCACGTCGCGCGCGCCCATGGCTTTGGCCACGTCACCAATCTTATCCACTACGTAGCGGTTCATGCGGATGTCGTTGTCCTTCCAGTCAAACGTCATGCGCAGCAGCGGCTGGCCGTAGGCGTCCTTCCATGTGGGGTCGAGATCGAGATAGACATCGCGGTAGGCCATGTTCGCCCCATGCGCGTCGATGCGCAGCGAGTGGCGGTAGGTGTCGATCATGCCCGCCTTCCAGGCACTGCCCCAGCGCGGCGTGCCCGGCGGGCCACCGGCATGCGCGCCCGCAATGGCCTTGACCCCCGCCTGGTTGACCCAGACCGGCGAGCCGCCCACGAAACCCAGCGGCCCGTGGTCGAAATTCTCGCTGTTGAAGTCATCAAACGCAACACCGCCGCCGCCTGCGCCAATATACTGGTTGGTCTCCACCTTCGGGTCGAGCCACACCGTGCTGGTGGTTACGTTCTGATAGACGAAATTGCGCCCCACAACGCCTTCGTTCCTGACAGGGTCGTAGGGTTTGCCAATGCCTGAAAGCAGCATCAGCCGCACGTTATGGAACTGGAAGGCGGTCAGGATCACCATTTCCGCAGGCTGGGTCACCACCTTGCCATCGGCATCGGTATAGGTCACGCCGGTGGCGCGTGTGCCCGTGCTGTCGCGTTCCACCTTCAGCACATGGCAGTCGGGGCGAAGCTCGAACAGCGGATGCCTGCGCAGCACCGGCAGGATGTTCACGTTGGGCGAGGCCTTGGAATACATGTAACAGGCATAACCGCTGCAATAACCACAGAAATTGCACGGCCCCATCTGCACGCCATACGGGTTGGTATATTGCTGCGAGGCATTGGCCGCGGGCAGCGAATACGGATGGAAACCTGCTTCCGTCGCCGCCTTGCGGAACAGGTGCGCGGTATAGACATCCTTGAGCGGCGGCAGCGGAAAATGATCGGAGCGCGAGGGCGAGAACACATTGCCCTGCCCCACTACCTCGTTGTTGACCTTATAGGCCTCGCCCGCAGTGCCGAACACCTTCTCGGCCTTGTCGAAGAAGGGTTCAAGTTCCTCGTAGGTCACGCCGTAATCCTGAAGGTTCATGCCTTCGGGGATGAATCCGGCGCCGTATTTCTCGATCACGCGCGAGCGCAGGCGCAGATCATCGGGGGGGATACGAAAATGCACGCCCGACCAGTGCAGGCCTGCCCCGCCCACGCCCTCACCGGGCAGAAAGGCGGCCATGCGCCGGTAGGGCAGCGCCGTCTGGTTGGCATTGTTGCGGATGGTGACGGTGTTTTTGGAAAGGTCCTGGAACAGCTTGTAGCGGAAATTGGCCTCAAGCTCGTCGATGGAGGCCGGATAGGCGCCATCGGCTGCCGTGCTGCGGTCCGGCCCGCGTTCGAGCATGACCACCGAGCGCCCGGCCTCGGTCATTTCCTTGGCCATGATGGAGCCGGCCCAGCCGCCACCCACCACCACCACGTCAACCGGCTTCAGCCTGCGTGCCTCATCGCTCATGCCGTTTCTCCCGTTATGGAGACACTGCCCAGTGGGTAATGCGCCCCGTAGCGGTCCACCCAGTCCATGAAATCCGCCCGCGCGCCGGGAAAGCCCAACATGGCCCAGCCGCCAAGCGCAGTGTTGCCACCATGAATGGGGTCGCTGAACGCGCCCTCCATCACATTGGCCAGAAGCTGATCGAAAAACGCAGCCGAGGGCACATCGCCAAACATCAGCTTGCCGCCTTCAGCAGCCCGCAGCAGGTCGTCCTGCACATCGGGCGCAAGGGCTGCGAAGGGCCTTGCGTGGCGGGTGGTGGCATGGGCGTTCATGCCCACAATGCCGCGCTGATACAGTTCACGCGGGGGGTAAGGCAACTGGTAGCCCAGATTATCCGGCCCCTGCACGAAGGGGGCGGCCATGTACCACTGTGCGCCCTGCGCGTAGGGTGTGGTCATCTGCTGGTCAATGAAGCGGGGCACGTCGAGTGCGAGCGCGCCGGGGCCGTTGGCATCAGCCGGGATCAGGCGATCACAGGCGGCAAGGAGAAAATCCCATTCCGCAGCGTTAAAGAAAACCGGCGTGTATGGTCTCGGCGGAGCGGCTGCCCCTGCGCCCGAAGCAGATACCGTGCTGCATGCGGCAACACCCGCCAGCCCGCGCATGAAGCGCCGCCGCGATGAGATGAACCCTGACCCGTTGATACCCAAAAAACTGCCTTCCCCCTGACATCATGCCGCTACCGGCCCCTGCCCCCACTTTATCCGTAAGCCAGGACAGGCTGCCTAGCAGCCTGTCGGGTTGGGGTACCCTGTGAAGGGGTAAGGCTGTAGAGTGTCGCGATGAGCCGCTTCATCCCGTTTGACCGATCCCAGCCGTATCTT
>NZ_NIRT01000052.1 GCF_003207795.1 Komagataeibacter nataicola
CTGCCATGCCTGGAACCAGCTCGTCGATCAACCATGGCGCATCATGTCAATCGGACTGCGCAATTGGGCTCATAGGTTATAGCAATCAACGGTTGGTATCAGGCCCTCACGCACCATGTAAAGAGGGTATTCGGGCACCATCGTGCCACGCAGCCGCGCCACTTCGGGCGCATTGAGGGCACGCAGCACGGAGCGGGCCAGTTCCCCGGCTTCCGTCCCCTCGCGCGGGTCCGACACGACCGGGCAGCCTGCTTCCGCTAGCAATGCGCGGGCACGCGACTGCAGCGCATCGGGTGTATCGGGGATTTCGTGGTTCAGGACTTCCTCCAGCAGCTTGTGCAGCACGGTGCCGCGTTCGCTGCTGCCCCGGATTTCCGGGACCGGTGAGGGATCATCCTGCCCGTCCCCACCAGATGGCAGCATGATCCGTAGTGCAGGCGTAGCCATTACGGGAGCGGCCGCATCCTCATCCCTGCTGGGTGTTTTCCATGTCAGCCGTGTTGTCGCCTGCGCGATGATCCCGGCTTCCGCCACGAATGCTTCGCGGGTCTGGGTATTTTCCGTCAAGTCCACCGGTGGCAGGTAAGGTGCGTCATCCCCCACCGGGGCAATGGCCGGCAGGTCTTGGATTTTCAGGTCCAGCAGCGACATCCATGCCCGCTGGGCCAGTTGCAGGTCAAAACGCGGCAGGACCAGCATGTCGCGCGCACGGGTAACCGCCACGTACCACAGCCGGACCTGTTCGCGCCGCGCTTCCGCCGCCTCCCTGTCGCATGCCACATCATGGCCTGACGGGCCGATGCCCATCAGCGGGTAATGCAGATGCCCTGCCCCGCGTTCGATCACCGCGCCGTTGACCGCACGGGTGTTGGACATGGTGTTGACGGGCACGACAACCGGCCATTCCAGTCCCTTGGCCGCATGGACGGTGAACAGGGCGACGGCTTCCTCCTGTGCATCGGGGCGGGCTTCGGCATCGCGTGCATCACCGGCCCATGACGCATCCATGGCATCGGCAAAGGCACGCAGGCCACGGACGTCATAGGCGCGTGCAGCCGACAGGTACAGGTCCACATTCGCCAGCGCGCGTTCGGCCTGCCGCCCCAGACGCGCCATCAGCACCGGCCGTACGCGCAGCACGTCAATGGCGTGCGCCAGCAGGTCGTGCGGTGTGGTGGCGTTAATGCGGCGGCTCAGGGACTGGAGCTGTTCAATGACCGTGCGCGCCAGCGCATGCCGGATGCATGTCGTGTCCAGTGTGACGCGCAGCACCGGCAGACGGTCGGGCATATCCGGGTTGCGGGGCTGGGTCTGCACAATGTCCAGCAATTCCTCATCCGTCAGCCCGACCAGTGGCCCGCGCAGCAGCGCACCAAAGGCAAGCGTGTCGCGCGCATCCGCCAGCACGCGGGTCAGCGCAATCAGGTCCTGTATTTCCTGACGCTGGAACAGACCCTTGCCGGCCTGCGTCGCCACAGGAATGCCAAGCTGCTCCAGTGCTTCCTCGTAATAATTCAGTCCGGTGCCGGTGGGGGCCAGCAGGGCGATGTCACCGGGGCGGCAGGGGCGTGGCTTGCCACTGTCACGGTCACGCACGCTTTCGCGGCCGATCAGGTCCGCGCACATGCGCGCGACGGCCTGTGCCTCCGCCCGGCGCATGGCGTCTACGGATGCCTTGCCGTCCGGCCCGGCCACGGCAATATCAAGTGTGACAATGCACGCGCCCGCGTCCCGTTCGGGAATGAAGGCATCCAGCGGGGTAAAGCCCGGCTGCCCGCTGCCTGCCGAAAGGGGATGGGCGAAGCAGTCATTGACGTAATCAAGGATCGGCGCGCAGGAGCGGAAATTGGTCGTGATCGACATGATCCCACGCGTCCCGTGCTGGGCATGGAACAGGTCGCGTGCGTGAACGTACGCCCCTACATCCGCACCACGGAAACGGTAGATCGCCTGCTTGGGGTCCCCCACCAGGAACAGCGCGCCGGGACGGATGCGCCACGCGGTCCACGGGGCATCGGGCGCTTCCTGTGGTGGTTCACCGCACAGCCGCCAGAATATCTCGGTCTGGACGGGGTCGGTGTCCTGGAATTCATCAACCAGAACATGGGAAAACCGCTGTCCCAGCGCATGGCGCACCATTGCATGGTCACGCAGCAGGTCACGCGCCGTGAAGATCAGGTCATCAAAATCCAGCAGCCCGACCATGCGCTTGTGGTCACGAAACCGGCTGATGACCGGGCGCAGCAGCCCAAGCAGGTCATGCAGCACATAGGCTGCGACCGCCGCCTGCGCTGCCTGCCATGTTTCCTGACAGGTGTTGTACAGGGTCGTGGCCTGATCGTTCAGTTCCTCGGCATCCGCCTTTGACCCACCGTTCGCGGCAACGGCGGCGACCCATTTCCCCTTTCTGCGGTATGTCTTCCATCCGCTATTGCCCTTCCGCGCGCCTTCTGGCGGAAGGGTCCGCATCAGCCGGATGCGATGCAGCGGCGTGTCCGTATCACGCACCTGCCGGGCAATATGCGCAAGTTCCATGAACCCCGTGCCCAGCGCACGCGTTTCCGTCTCGATCCCGCCTTCGCCGCCGCAGAACGCCGCGAAGCCGTCCAGCGCGCGGATACAGTCGGTCAGGGCGGCATCCAGATCAGGCAGCGGCGGCGTGACAAGGTCGGGCCGGGCGCGCAGGCAATGCAGGATTTCGTTGATGTAGCCCAGCGTGCCCGTGGGATCTTCAATCGCCATGGTGGCGATCAGGCTGTCATCCTGGCCCGACAGGACATCACGCAGCCAGTTTTCGGTAATTTCACCAAAGATCAGGCTGCCCTCACCCGGGTCCACCAGCACCGCGCCGGGGTCCATGTCGGCCTCAACCGGATACGGGCCGATCAGGCGCTGGCAGAAACCGTGGATGGTGCTGCACGTCATGTCATCAATATCCCCCCCCGCCGCCACCAGCGCGGCCTGCCGCGCCGGGTCCAACCCCTGTGGCAGGGCAATGCGCAGTTCGGCGGGTACGTCGCCCCGGCACAGCCGGTCCACGAAGGTGCGGATGCGCATGACCAGTTCGCTGGCTGCCAGTTCCGTAAAGGTGACCGCCGCGATATGGCGCGGATGCACCCCACCGGCCAGCAGCATGACAATCCGGCCTGCCAGCACGGCGGTCTTGCCCGACCCGGCCCCGGCTTCCACAAGGAAGGAGTGGGTGATATCTGCAACCGCCGCCCTGCGTGCGGCATCATCAGCCAGTGGCGCGCGCATCTGTCCCATCATGGTGCATCCCATACTGCAATGGCATCATCGCCCAGAATCCTGTTTGCCTGCGCTTCCTTGCGGCTGCGATAGGCAGCCAGCCCTGCGGGCAGGGCAAGGCGCATGTCGTCGTAATCTCCCCCGGTATCGGGGCCGATCAGCGCGTGACCGGCCAGCGCGGTCCGGCGCGCGGCGCGCAGGCAGGTGGTCAGGTCCGCCAGCGCCTGCCGGGGGTCATCCAGCCGCAGGGCGCTTTCATCACGCAGGTACAGCAGTGTTGCCTCCACCTGCACGTCCGGGCCGAGCAATGCCTGCACGGCAAAGGCGTACAGGCAGCGCTGCAGTTCAGCGCCCCCTTTCAGCACGGTGCCCTCACCTGCCGCCCGACCCGTCTTGTAGTCGTACACCCACGCCTGCCTGCCATTGGCGGACAGGTCGAGCCGGTCGATATAGCCATTGATGAAAAACCCCGTATCGGCAACGGGAACCGGTGTGGTCGTATCCCATGCGGCCTGCCGGTCCGGCTCGGCGGGAATGCAGCCAAAGGGCACTTCGGCATAGGACCGGCAGCCCGTGGCGTTTTCGCGTGTCGCGCGCAGGCCCCAGCACGCCATGGCGCGCACGCCGTCAAGCAGGTGGTGCCACAGTAACTGAGGCGGTGTTGCGTGGTCGTGCTGCCACGCGCGTGCGGCATCCGACAGGGCCTGTTCGACAATGGCATGCGCGTCGGATCTGGCTGCCTGCCCGTCCCGCGTCATCAGGACAAGGGCATGTTCCATCGTGGCATGGACCAGGTCCCCCACCGCCATGGCATCAGGCATCAGGCTGGCCAGCCCTGAATCTGTTGTGTTCAGGCCCAGGCCGTAACGCCACATGAAACCCAGCGGATTGCGCAGCAGCATGCGCAGCGAACTGGCGGACTGAGTGCGCTGCATGATGGCCTGCATGACCGGGTGGTTCGCGCGGATCAGGCCATCATGCGGGGTGATGTCGGGGCGCAGCCAGTCATGCCAGCACGCCGTGGCGGAGCGAGCCTGTGGCGTGCGGGCGAACTCATCCCGGCGTGCCGTCAGCCGGTCCGTCTCGCTATAGGCATGGGCGGGCGCGCGGTTGCGCCGCAGGTAGGTCTCGTCCGGGTAATCCTGCAACAGGGCGCTGCGGCCCAGCAGCCGCCCGTCATTGCCGCGTCGTGCATGCGACAGGACCACCTGGTCGCCTGCCGTTGCCATGATGGTGGCGAAGGTCTGCCGGTCTGCTTCACCAATGGGCAGCGGGTTGAGTTTCGTGGTGGGGATGATGTGATCGGGCAGCAGCCTGTCCTCTCCCACGTTGCGCGGCCAGCGCGCGGAATTGAGGCCCAGCAGCCTGACAAACCGGCGGGGCGACGCCGCAAGCGACCCCGCAGGCATCCAGGCGATCGACGCACAGGGATCCGTGGCGTCATCCAGCCGCATGCCCTCCACCGTCAGGTCAACCGATTGTGCCGGTCCCGCGGCCAGCGCCGCCCGCCAGATCACGCGCGTGCGGCCCGCCAGCAGGCCTTCGCCCATCTCGCCCGCGGCCTCGGGGCCACGGTGCAGCAGGTTAACCAGCGCCCGCAGGGCGGGAGCATGGTCGATGCCGTCGGGCCAGTCCCCGGCGCCAAGGCCGGACAGCAGCCGCGCCCACGCATCGGGCGTATCCAGCGGTGCCGTGCCCAGCACGCGCATCCAGCCATCCGGCAGATCCGCCAGCGCCGGGGCATCCGCCCCCATCAGGCTGATCAGGCGGCGCAGCCGCAGGCGTGACAGGCCGCGCACCACGATATCCGCCAGCGCCGCCGCCGCCTGCCCGTCCCGTGTCGCGGTAACAGGCAGGCCGTGCACGAAATGCACGGCGAAATTGGCATCGGCCCGCAGGCTGAGGACGCTTGCGTCATAATCGCCCGTGCTGGTGGTGGCGATGGCGATGTCTTCCGGCCGCGCCTGCCCCGATGCCATCAGCGTACGCGCCCAGCGCATGGCCTCGATGGCTTCATGGTGAGGCGTGGCCGCGCTGCAGCATGTAATGTCGGGCCTGGATGGCGCGCCTGTGAGGATCGCGACATCCGTATCCGCCAGCCATGCGGGCGCAGGTCGCGGCCCGGCATGCCATTGCACCGGCACGTGCCGCGCCAGCGCCTGCACGGCTGGTCGCCAGCATGGGGAAAGGTCGGGCACGCCCAAGATTTCGACAGGACCAAGAAGTGCGGGCGCATGGGCCAGCCGTGCGCAGGCCCGCCGCGCCATTTCGGCCGGGCACAGGCAGCCGGGCGGCAGGGCGGCCAGGACGGCGGCCTCGATCCGCGCCATTTCGGCAATGCGGGCATGGGTGGCACTGCGTGCCGACAGGTCGATGCCCGCTCCCCATACCCGCCGCAGGGTGCCGGTCACCGCGCTGGCCATACCCGGCAGGTCGCTGATCCGCGCCAGTTCCGCCAGCCGCACGTCACGCAAGGCCACCTGCACGGCCTGGCGCAATGTTTCCTCATCCACGTCGCGGGCAAAGCCACCGGCCAGTCGGGCGATGACCTGCCCGAATGTCATGACCTGCAGGCCATTCCAGCCCGCGCGGGAGGCCTTCAGCCGCCACTGCCGCATGGCGTAACGGTCGTGGACGATGATGGTCCGTCTTGTCATGCGCCTGTCCGCCACGTCCTGTTCCTGCACGCCTTTATGATCCCATCCGGTCGGTTCTGCTCCATGCCGCTTGTCGCATGGACGCATCATTCCAAAAAGATGCTGCCTGCATGGCAGCCCCGTTCCCGGAGCCGCCCTGCAGGGCAGACGCACCTAGCGCGCCGGGGTGGCGGACAGCTGTCGACCACGTTCGTCATGGACATAGATGAAGGCGCCACGCCGCACGCTGACTGTCGTGCCCGTATAGCCCTGAAGCCCGTCTGTCGGCTGGCTGCCCGCGGGAATGGCGGTCAGCTGGTGTCCTTTTTCATCGTAAACGTAAACGAAGTGTCCGCGCTGGACGGCTGTGGCGATGGCCATGGGTCGTGTCTCCTGTATCTTGACGACGGCACGAGCATGGGGGCACGCTACGACAGAAACGGTCATAGCGGGAAAAAGCCTGAACATGCGCCATGAAAAAGCCGCCATGCTGCTTGGCCTCGCCCGGCTTCTGGCTGGCAGCGCCGAGGGGATGACGCTGGATGAAATGGCGGCCGCCATGCATGTGAACCGCCGCACGGTCGAGCGCATGCGCGTGGCGGTGGAACAGCTTTTCCCCCAGATCGAGGAAATCGCCGATGGCCGTGGCAAGCGCCTGCGCATTTCCGGCGGGTTGGACGGCTTCATTCAGGCCCCGACGGTCGATGAAATGGCCGAACTGCACACCGCCATCAATACCCTGCGTGCGCGGGGGGACACGACCCGCGCGGGGCTGCTGGAAAGCCTGCAGGCCAAGATCCGCGCGGCATTGCGCCCCGCGCTGCGTTTGCGCATGGCGCCGGACCTGAACGCCCTGGTTGTGGCCGAAGGCCACGCCATGCAGGCCGGGCCACGGCCCCTGGCCGACCCGGCGGCGCTGGATACGATCCGCACGGCGCTCAAGGCCGGGTGCGGGCTGGCATTCCGTTATGGCAATGGCGCCAACCATGTCAGGACGGTCAGCCCGTGGGGCCTGTTGTACGGGCGGTCCTATTATCTTATCGGTCCCAGCACGGGAAAGGCGGCGCCAGCCCTGTGGCGGCTGGACCGCATGAGCGACATCACGATGACCGACATGGCCGACCCGCCGCCCGCGGACTGGAACATAGCCGATTTCGCGTCGCGCTCCTTCGGTGTCTATCAGGACGAACCGCAGGACATCGTGCTGCGCTTCAGCCCCGACGCCGCCCATGATGCGGCCCGCTTCCTGTTCCATCCCACCCAGACGCATGAAGAACGGCCCGACGGCTCCCTTGTGGTGCGCTTCCATGCGGGGGGATTGCGGGAACTGGCCTATCACCTGTTTACGTGGGGCCGGACGGTGCAGGTTCTCGCGCCCCCTGCCCTGCGCGGGGAACTGCGTGCCCTGCTGACCGAGGCCCTGAAACATCATGCCACGGCCGCGCCGGAACGCGGCGGCGGATAACCGACGACCGTTTCTGTCGTAACGGCCTGTCATTCCTTCTGTCACGGCACAGAAAGGAGACGGCAATGGCCTGCATGACCCATGAAACCCATTCATTCCCGCCCGGCCCGGACAGACATGGCATCGGGCCGGTCACCACGCATGCCCGCAGGCGCGGGCAGCAACGCGCCATTCGCCCCGCCACGGTTGGCCGCCTGCTCAAACACGGGATCCGTCGCCCTGCGGGTAAAGGAACGGAGATGGTTTACCTGCCCCGCTGGTGCCATGAGGAAATGCTTGCCGATGGCGAATGCACGCCGGGCGAACGGATGAATACCCTGTATGCCATCGTGGGTCGGGATGACGCGCTGATAACAGTCGGTCATCGTTACCGTCGTAGATGGCGGTAGGGCCAGGTCCATCCGTTTCCTTTTTATATCTTCGATTGTCTCGATGTAGTGAGAACAGGCATCCGCGTTACGCATAAACCAGCCGTTCACGCCAGAAACATATGGTTGCGCTGATCTATGGCAAACTCGGCTTATGCAGGCCAGTGGCCTTCTGCCAGATAAACGGGAGGCAGGCACGCCCATATGCGACCTCCCCCTGCACCAAGGGTTGACCCGTCAGCTTTATCAGGCATTCATAAAACAATATTGCAAAGAAGGATTTAAAAGTGTCGTCTCATTATCAGGAAATATCAGATACGACAAAGAAACATATTGAAAATATTCCTGATCCATTAACAAGAAGTATTAGACTTAAGGATTTTTTTGGCAGGACAAAAAACAGCATCGAGGGTGTGCCGCATCTGCCAGCCTATCAGCGGCCATATTGCTGGGGCGAGAAGCAGGTCAGGCAACTGATAGGCGACCTGCAACAATATTTTAAAACAAAATCTCGAATTGCCTTCTATCTTGGCAGTATCGTCCTGCATCGACACAAAAATGAAAACGGGCAATGGGTGCTCGACATTATCGATGGGCAGCAGCGACTGACCACCATGGCTATCCTGTGCATGCTGCTAAACCGAAAAGGCAAGAACTACCCCCTTCCCGCGTTGCAGTATCGTGCCCCGGCCAGTCATGAGCAGATCAGGCATAATTTTGCTCTTCTTGAACAGTTACTTCCTGAAGGGCTTGATCTGGATCTAGATAAAATCAATATCACCGTCATCATCACTCAAAGTGAAGATGAGGCATGGCGCTTTTTCCAGACACTGAATACCGGCGGCGTGCGCCTTTCCGGCGTCGATATTATCAAGGCCTACCACCTGCGTGCCATTGCACCACCATTACAGCCAGATCATTATGCACGCCTGTGGGAAAGTACGGGAGGTAGCCTCGATCCTACGGTGCAACGGTTATTATGCGGACGTTTCTGGACACATCTGCACGCCCGCAGCTTTAACAGAAGAAACCCACGTAACGACATCATTGCCGAATTTGCCGAGCGCACGCAGCCTGCGGCGCAGGATAATGCCTATCGCCTAGCCATATGCACGGGGTCCGAGGGAAACACGTCATTCACGCTATCCGATCAGGGATATGCCTTGCGCCAGCCCCTGAACAGCGGCGTAAATACCATTCATTACCTGATTTATTTCAGCGCATTGTACAAAAGACTCTTTCTGGAGCATGGTCCTGATGAAGATGTGGGGTATAAACTATACAAGGAAATAGTGCAGCATTCAGCACAGAGCCACTATCTGCGTGAATTGTATGAAACCGCACTCTTGCTTTATGCAAGTAGGTTCGGCACGAAAAACCTGCCTGCGGCAAGGTTCTGGCTGTTCCGCATGATCTTCAGCCTGCGCATGATCAAGAACCGTGTAACCGAAGCAGGCGTACGGAATTTCTGTATGGAATGGAATATCCTCGACCATATCGCTTTCAGCTTCAACCATGCGGAATTGATGTCATATTTGCAATCCTATACCTACGAAATCAATAAAGATGGAATTGAAGGCAACGGTGTAAAGAAAAGATTTATCATGAGCGTTTATAATTTATTTGGTTCATCATGCCCACAGAAAGCAGATGATGTAATACATCGATATGACACTTCTCTTACCGAGCAATTCAATAATCATATTTCATCCACACCAAGCCGGACATTCTGAAATGAACACTCCAGTTTCCAGGGTCGAGACACGCGTCCAGAAAATCAGTGACATGTGTGCAGAAAATGCCCTGTTGGAAATACCCTGCTACCAGCGCCCATATGTCTGGCCTGCAAGGGATGTTGAAAAAATCCTGCAGGATATCCGTCAGGCCATGGAGCGCGGGCAGAAGCAGTATTTCATTGGCACGCTGATTACCGCCAGCCATGGCCACAAAGGCGGTCATCATTTCGGTTATGAACTGATTGATGGTCAGCAGCGCATGACAACGCTGTTTCTCATCGCGCTGGCATATTCTGCACTGGAACCGGACAGTGCGCTTGCACAATTTGCGCGCCGACCGGGCGATGCCAGTGACATCCGTCTGAATTTCGCCATTCGCGAACAGGTACAGGACCTTCTGCGCAGTTGGCTTAATGGCGTGTTACCTCCTGCCCTTTCCATTGAAGACCCCTATGTCAAATGCCTAGTCACGGGACTTGACGCGGCTTCGGCTTTCCTGACTGCACAAAAGGAAAGAGGTGGTCTGGAAGCATTCGGGAATTATCTGTTCAACTGTGTGCAATGGGTCAATAATATTGTGCCGCCCGGCACGGACCTCAACCAGCTTTTTACGGCGCTCAATACAAATGGTGTCCAGCTTGAGGCATCTGACATCCTGAAAGCACGGTTACTGGAAATGGTCCCTGCCCGCCAGCGGATGAGTTATGATGCCATTTGGCAGGCTTGTGAAAACATGGATGTTTTTTTTGAAGATAATCTCCGTCAGGTCTTTCCTGATGCTGACTGGCAGGATTACAATTATCATGCTCTAAAGAAATATAAAGCTGCTAAATTTAAGATTGATGAGTCCAATCCGATATCGACCCCGGCCCTGGGCATACAGGATATTCTGGCCATTCAGGCAGTGCAGGACGGATCGACCCGCTTAGCCCCGACAACAGGGCAAGAGGCGCATAATTACCGGGCGGTCAGGTCCATTATCACCTTTCCAGAACTTCTGCTTCATGCATTGCTCATTTATATCTGTGAAAAACCATGTAAGTCGGATGCAACGAAAGCCGAGGATATTTTACGTATCCATCCCGATCGCCTGAATGAAAGTTTTGATCCCTTTCTGAAAGATCTGAATGCACAGGATGCTCAGGGATTTATCGAATGCCTTTGGACAACACGCCACCAGTTTGACCAGTGGGTCATGAAAAGGATTCCGGACGCGGATAACAACCTGTATTGCGTGCCGATAACGCCGGAGCATGAAGAAGACAAGAAATCCAAGATTTCCCGCACCATGCCCGGACGTGACGGCACGCCAGTTGGCTATACAGCACTGACACAGTTGCAGAGCGTACGGTATTGTACGGGTGAGCATGCAATGCAATACTGGCTGACCCCCTTCCTCGGGCGGCTTTGCAAAAATGACATTGAGGACGTTGGCCAGGTTACGAAGCTGCTGAAAACGATCGACAATCAGCTTTCTTGTGCACAGGACCAGAAGAAAGCTAGTTTTGATCTGCTGTCTGGCACTCATTATTCAGAGATACAGGAAGCTGAAATCGTTATTACAGACATGATGAAGCGCCAGTACCCTCGTATTTCGCATTACTGGTTCCAGAAACTTGAATATATCCTATGGAACAACGCAGAAAGGGGTCCATTTCCTACTTATCTGGAAAAGGACAAATTTAAAGCTTACCGCATTACGTCAAAAAATTCAGTTGAACATATTTTTCCACAGAACCCCACATTTTCCAATGATATTCATAAAGACATTCTGGATGGATTTGGTAACCTTGCGCTGATCAACCCGAGTGAAAACAGCACTTATAGTAATCGGATCATAATAGAAAAAAAAGAAATGTTTCTTGAAAAACCGAAATATGATTCACTCAAGCTGGCCCACATGTTCTTTACAATAAGAAATAAACCATATTCAGATTTGGGCGAAAAAGATATCATACAGCATAAAAATGAAATGGAATATTTCATCAGACAATATTATGGAATAATCGCATGAAACGCAGAAGCTTGCTTGGCGGTCTGATCGGACATGTTCCTGAAACAACCATTGTCCGCGTAATGGATCTTTTGCCCAGTGAGGTTCCTTGCCGGAGCGCTCAGCCTCATGTTATCCGCGAAAAACTCCCGTTCACGTCCTGATTTCAAGCCCTAAGTCTATCGCATATACGCCCTTCATACCGTGGCATGATCGCCCAGTGTCTCCGAAAGACACAGTTCGAATCGACAGATGAAGGTGCGACACATGGAGCGCGATCATGCAACGAACCATTGCGATTATTGGGGCTGGCCCCTTGGTGGTCTGATTCTTACCGGCGTCCTGCGGCGGCACGGGATCGAAGCCAAGATCTACGTGGCCGAGACATCACCCGCCGCCAGAAAACAGGGCGGACTGCTTAATATCCACGAACATAGAAGTCAGTATGCGCTAAAAGCAACTTGAACTGCCCCGGGTTTACCGGAGAGTAAAACTCTCGGAGGATGAACCCTATGGTAGAGCAGAAGAAGACATCGCGTTATTCACCTGAGTTCCGTGAGCGCGCCGTGCGCCTTCTGGACGAACATCGATCGGATTACCCGAGCATTTCGGCAGCCTGTCGTGCCGATTATGGGGTCGAGCCAATCTGTCGCGTTATGCCGATTGCCCCTTCCACGTTTTATCATCAGGCGGCCATAGCGAGAGATCCGGCCAGAGCCAGCATACGTGCACAATGTGATAGGGATCTGATGGCGCATATCTGTCGGATCTGGCACGACAGCCGTAGTGTTTATGGTGCGCGCAAGGTCTGGCACAGCCTGCAGCGTGAAGGACGGAAGGTCGCGCGCTGCACTGTCAAGCGCCTGATGCGGCAGATGGGTCTGAAGGGTGTAATCCGGGGCCGGAAGGTCATCACGACCCGTCCGGATACGGCGCGCCCCTGTCCTGATGACAGGGTCAACCGGCAGTTCCGGGCGGAGGCTCCCAACCAGCTCCGGGTCTCGGACTTCACCTATGTCCAGACCCGGAATGGCATGGTCTATGTGGCGTTTATCATTGATGTGTTCGCCCGCAGGATCGTGGTTCACAATACCTGTCGATCCGATATACCGAACGCCTGGCGCTGGCTGACATCGATTCCTCGGTCGGCACTGTCGGTGACAGTTCTGATAATGCACTGGCGGAGACGATCAACGGTTTATACAAGGCCGAAGTTATCCATCATCTGGGGCCATGGAAATCCATGGCGCAGGTCGAATGGGAAACACTCAGATGGGTGGACTGGTACAATAACCGACGCCTGCTGGCACTGACGTGCCCCCCGGAAATGTAACCATTTAAAAGTAGAGTCCGATCGAGAAGGATACGGACGGATGAAGCGCAGTCGTTTTACGGAAGAGCAGATCATAGGGATCCTGAAAGAACAGGAATCCGGGCTGAAGGTCTCTGATCTTTGCCGTAAGCACGGGATCAGTGACGCGACCTTCTACAAATGGAAGACCCGTTATGGTGGCCTTGAGGTATCCGAGGCCAAACGGCTGAAGGCGCTGGAAGATGAAAACAGCCGCCTGAAACGTCTTCTGGCGGATGCCATGCTGGATAATGCGGCACTGAAGGAAATTATTGGAAAAAAGTGGTAACGCCTGTCGCGAAACGGCAGGCGGTCCGACACATTCAGGAAGCTCTGGCCCTGAGTGAACGCCGAGCCTGTGCGTTGTTGGTGTTTGAATTGCCCCGGGTTTTGTGGAGACAGCAAGACCCGTGAGGTAAGAGATAGTCATGAGCAATAAATCGAAGCGTTTTCCGCCTGAATTTCGTGAACGTGCAGCCCGCATGGTTCTGGAGGAAGAGAAGAACCATCCTTCGCGGTGGTCTGCGGTGATGGTGATCGCCCCAAAGCTGGATATTCACCCTGACACGCTGTCAAAATGGACCCGTCTGCATGAGCGGGCCAATGCGCCTGCGGTAAGTGAACTGCCTGATCGAGAGAAGATCAGGCAACTGGAGCGAGAGAACCGCGAATTGCGGCAGGCCAATGAAATCCTGCGTAAGGCTTCTGCGTATTTTGCCCAGGCGGAACTCGACCGCCGGTTCAGGCCATGACGCGCTTCATTGATGAGCACCGGCAGACATATGGTGTCGGGTCAATCTGCAAGATCCTGCCGATTGCACCATCTGTCTATTATGCAACCGTTGCCAGGCAGAAAAATCCTTGTGTGCGCAGCCAGAAAGACAAAGAGCTAAGCGACAAAATCCGTAGAGTATGGAGTGATAATTTTTGTGTTTATGGAGCGCGTAAGGTCTGGCATCAGCTCAGACGCGAAGGCAGGACTGTCGCCCGCTGCACGGTAGAGCGGCTGATGCGCCGGATGGGACTGAAAGGCGCCATTCGTGGCAAGGGGGTCAGAACCACACGGCCAGATCCGGCACGGCCCTGTCCACAGGATCTGGTGCAGCGCCAGTTTCATGCACCAGCCCCTAGGCTCAGGACTCATAGCCAGAAGATGACGGTTGCAGCGAGGCAGATGGCTGAGAAGAAGACGTTCGGGCATCTGTCATAGCGTGTTGCGACCCGCCGC
>NZ_NIRT01000053.1 GCF_003207795.1 Komagataeibacter nataicola
CAGTCTGCGTGGCCTTGCAAAAGTCACGACTGAATGGACCCTCGTCGCTCTCGCATACAACTGCAAAAGAATGGCACGGCTTCAGGCAGCATAAGCCGGGTCAGCCTCGGCGTTATCAGCCGCAAAATGCCCAACCCGACAGGCTGCTAGGCGAACGCCGGGTCCGTCATTTATCTGCAACCCAAGGACTGCCACTTATCAAAAAAGGCAACAGCGTCTGCGCTGATCCAAATGCCTTGATCGCATGGGTCCAAGAGAAGTCACGCACTGGCTCAATGCAGCGCTGATTGCGCTTGCCTCTCTTGGCTTCTACGGTATAGTCCTAATCCGTATGAGCGAACAAAGAACGCCACGACGACTGCCAGAGTCGGCAGAAAACCTCGTCACCGAATTTGGCTTTATGCGACTTTCTAAAGTTGCAGAGGCCCTTGGCGTCTCACGGACAATTCTTTCTTCCGAAATCAAGGCTGGCAGGCTTCCCGCTCGATATGCCGGGCGGGCCTGCCTCATCGCGCGTCCTGACCTTGTAAAATGGTTGGATGCACTGCCTGCTGAACAACCCTTCCAGGGCAAGGCAAAGCTGGCAACGATGAAGTAGCCCAAAACGAAAAAACCCCCGGCACAAAGCCGAGGGCTTAATCTGCTGACATCGGGCTGGACCCCCGGTGAAAGCGCACAACTGGAGTAATCAGTTATGCTGAACCTATGGGCAGCATCCTATCGGCATGCATCGCCGGTGACAACACTTGAAGCACCCTTACGCCAGAAAACCATGCGCCAGATGACGCGAGGTGGCTGGTGAACGCGCCTTTCCACACGAATGATGCCTTCAAGAGCAATGCAAAAGCCATTGCCCGCGCCGTGCTGGGAGAGTGCAACCGGGCACATTCCAGCGAGACCGAATGGCGCTATGGCACCAATGGCAGCCTATCTGTGGTCGTGGCTGGTGAGAAAGCCGGAACATGGCATGACCATGAAAACGGACAAGGGGGCGGCATGCTTGAGCTTGTCCAGGGCCGCCGGAACCTAGATAAAACGGGAGCGCTAGACTTCATCCGCACAGCCGGGGCCAATCTTGAACCGATCAAGACCCCATCGCTTCCGGTAACTCGCCCCAAGGTCGTGAAAGAGTATTTTTATCACGACGAACAGGGCCATGTTCTTTTCCGCGTCGCGCGTATGGAGCCTAAAACCTTCCGTCAGTGGAGCGGATCCGCCGGCCGGAATGCCCTGGGAGAGACAAGGCGTGTTCTCTATCGCCTTCCCAGCCTCATCGATGCGCCCCCTGATAAGCCCATTTTCATCGTGGAAGGCGAAAAGGACGCTGATAATCTGGTTGCTCAGGGCCTTATCGCCACCTGCAACCCGATGGGGGCTTCCGCAGGAAAGGGCAAATCCAAGTGGCGGCATGAGTATTCCGACTGCCTAAAGGGGCGTCACGTCATAATCGTCGCGGATAATGACGAAGCTGGGCGCACCCATGCCAATGTAGTCGCCACATCCGTGTTGAAAACCGCTGCCTCTGTGCGTGTGGTTGATCTGCCGGACCTTCCCGAAAAGGGAGACGTGTCTGATTGGCTGGAAGCAGGCCACACCGGCGACGAACTGCTCCAGATCGCACGCCAGACACCTGCCCTGAACAAGCCGCCAGCAGCCATCACACGGGAAGATCGCAACCGTCAGAAGGCAATTTCTTCGCTCGGAGCGGACATACAGCATCGTCCCAAATGGATTAGTGAGCTGAGTGTCAACGACCGCGGCGAATTCCGGTCCAATCTGGCAAACGCCATGATCCCCTTGCGCTCTGCCCCTGAACTCCGCGATCTGGTGAAGTTCAACGCGATGACTGGTGAAACGATCCTCCAGTATCCGGTGCCTTCCAAGCATATCGACATTGCTGACTTCCGACCGCGCCCCATCACCGATGTGGACATAAGCCAGGTGCAGGAATGGCTACAGGTGCAGGCGCTCGCCTCGCTCTCAAAGGATACCATTCATCAGGCCATTGAGATGCGGGCTCATGAACGGCAATTCCATCCTGTTCGTGACTGGCTTGTGTCGATCGAATGGGACCGGCAGCCACGCGTTGAAACTTGGCTGAGCCAGTACCTACGGGCGGAAGATACCCCTTATACCCGCGCCATCGGGACGATGTTCCTCGTGGCAATGGTAGCCCGTGTCATTCAGCCCGGCTGCAAGGCTGACTATCTCCTCATTTTGGAAGGTGAGCAGGGCGTCAGGAAGTCCACTGCCTGCGCAATCCTTGGCGGAGAATACTTTTCCGACAACATGCCGCCAGTGAGAGACGGTTCAAAGGATCTTTCCCAGCACCTACAGGGCAAATGGCTTCTCGAAATCGCTGAAATGTCCTCCACCAGCAAGGCGGAAGCGGAAAGCCTAAAGGCATTCGTCACACGACCTGTAGAGCGCTATCGCCCCCCTTACGGCCGGAAAGACATTATCCAGCCCCGGCAATGCGTGTTCATCGGCACCACCAACAAGTCAGAATATCTGCGCGATGAAACTGGTGCCCGCCGGTTCTGGCCGGTCAAGGTAGGCATCGACCGCGCCGTGGATACAGCCGCCCTTTCAGCCGACCGGGAGCAGCTATTCGCTGAGGCTGTGCAGCTCTACCGCGACAAGGTTGCATGGTGGCCAGATGGCGACTTTGAAAAGCAATACATCACGCCAGAGCAAGAAGGACGCTACGAAATCGACCCTTGGGAAGCCAGCATACGGGATTATCTGCAGGGCCGAAGCTCGATCCAACTGATGGAGGTAGCTAGGCAGGCTATATTCCTCGACATCAAAGGTGTTGGCACAGCAGAAAGTCGCCGGATTTCAGTCATTCTCCGCCGTCTAGGGTGGGAGCAGCGCAAAGGCGCGAAAGGCGTGCGCTTATGGCGTCCGAAGGTCTGAGGGTGGCATCAGGTGGCACGGGTGGCATCACGGGTGGCAGCAAGGGGTGGCGATGGTGCCACCCTTTTTTTGTTGGTTTTCTGCCATTTCTTGGCGTGGGTGGCATCAGTGGCAGCATTTTTCGAAACTTATATATCTCCTGCACGCCATTCACGCATAAACCGCATATAATGGGTGAATAACTAGTACAGATTAGTTTCTTTTGGTAAATATGGTGCCACCTTCTGCCACCTAACGAAAATATGGCTGTTTTCCGCTTCTATTTTGGGTGGCATCAATGGGTGGCATCATTTTATTGGGTGGCACCAATGATGCCACCTAGTATGGCTTGAGTGCGAAGCGCGAGTAAGGCCGTGACCATAGGTAGGGTCACACATCTTGCCGATCCGTTTTCTGTCTTGTTCGGCCTCAAATGGCCCGACTTGGCCCGAAGCAAAGAAACAGCCTGTCCGGGCCGTTTAGGGCCATCTCGGGCTGAGTTGGAACAAATCTGGGCTGGCAAGATGTGTGTGCCTACGTAGGCACCGGCCTGACTTGCATTGCATGCTCGACAAAACGCTAGAGGGCAGCCTCTTCAAGCGTCAAATTGACACTTTTGAGCGCATCACGAGCGGCCTCAAAAAATTTCTCGATTTGCGTGGCTATAAAATCCAGTGGGCCAGCATGACCCGATGGTCAGCCTGTCTCTGCATCATGTCACAATAAAGCTAGCTTAAAAGTGACGTAACAGAGTTCCAGAAAAACAGCCGGAAATCTGTCACATATAAATTGACTTTCGTATTTTGATACGACACCTTGCAAACATCTTAGATGTAAATGTTACAGGTGAGCCATGAAGATCGGTTACGCACGGACCAGCACAGTCGATCAGGATGCTGGACTTGAGGCGCAGGTGCGAGATCTGGAGGCGCAGCGGTGCGACCGGATTTTCGCGGAACAGATCAGCGCCACCCAGATAAGCCGCCCAGAACTGGAGACGGCCATCAGCCATTTGCGCGAAGGTGACGTGCTGGTGGTCTGCAAACCCGACCGTCTGGCCCGTTCCACAGCTGACCTGTTAGCCCTGATCGAGCGTGTGGAAGCCTGCAAGGCTGGTCTGGTCATCCTGTCCATGTCCGGGCAGGTTCTGGACACAACCACCCCGACCGGCAAGCTGATGCTGACCATGCTGGGTGCGGTTGCCGAGTTCGAGCGTTCCCTGATGCTGGAGCGCCAGCGTGAAGGGATTGCCAAGGCCAAGGCGGACGGCAAATACAAGGGGCGGCGATCATCTATCGATAAGGGCCAGATACAGGACATGAAGGCCCAAGGTATCGCCCCCAGTGAGATCGCCCGGCGGCTTGGGGTGTCCCGCATGTCCGTATATCGGGCTCTGGAGGGAGAAAAACCGGAAAAAAATACGGGCTGATATACTGTTCATACATGTTTCCCTATGTTTCTGTACGTTTGTATGTTCACAGTATAGATTGAGTATACAAGGCGAAACCTGCCAATAATTACTTGTTTTATGCGCTATGTGCCTGATATGAATAGGGCATGCGTAAGATTAAGCCCTATTCCAGTTCAGATAGCCTGCGGAAACTCGACGGTCGCAGCAAGGAAGCGCGTCTGCTGCGGAAAGTGCGTGCGGAACTGACAGCGCATATCGGCGGCAGGCCGACCATCACCCAGAAGGCCCTCATTGAACGTGCGGCATGGATGACACTGCATCTGGGTATGATGGATCGTAAGATGTTGGGGGATGTTCCATCTGAGCGTGATGCACGGCAGTATCTTGCCTGGTCGAATACTCTTACCCGCGCGATTGCTCAGCTTGGTGTCCGTGATACTTCTGAGCGGAACCGTCCACCTTCTCTCGATGAACTGCTTGCCAGCCGTAGGGCAGCATCATGAACGTGCTGGAGGCTATGGACGATCCAGCCCTGTTCGGGCGGGAGTTCGAGGGCGAGACATGGGACGCATGGCGTGCCTTCCTGGCCGCGCTTACAGGCGCAGCCATGACGGAAAGACAGCAGGAGATATGCTGGGCAGCCACCGGTCGTAATGACCTGCCTGCCGAGCCGTTCCGGCGGGCTGCCCTGATCTGTGGGCGACGTGCGGGCAAGAGCCGCATTCTGGCGCTGCTGGGAACCTGTCTGGCAACGCTGAAGGATTATCGGCCCTACCTATCTGCCGGTGAGGTTGCAACCGTTGGGATCATCGCAGCCGATCGTAAGCAGGCCCGGACCATCTTCCGCTATGTGCGCGGTCTGCTGGCCTCTGTCCCGGCGATGGAAGCGGAGGTAACGCGCGAGACTGACGAAATCATAGAGATGGCCTCCCGCCGGGTCGTGATCGAGATTGGCACGGCCAGCTTCCGCGCCACCCGTGGCTACAGCTATGCCGCTGTGCTGGCGGATGAGATCGCCTTTTGGCGTGATGATACCAGCGCCAACCCTGATGAGGAAATCCTGCGGGCCCTGCGCCCTGGCCTGCTCTCGATCCCCGGTTCCATGCTGCTGATGGCTTCCAGCCCTTATGCGCGACGTGGGGCATTGTGGAAAGCCTTCCGACAGGACTATGGCCAGAACGGTGCACATACCCTTGTCTGGAAAGCCTCCACGCTGGAAATGAACCCGTCACTGGATCAGGCGGAAGTTGATCAGGCTTACGAGGAAGATCCGGCTTCCGCAGCGGCGGAATATGGGGCTGATTTCAGGAGCGATATTGCATCCTTCGTCTCGTCCGAAGTCATTCAGGCGTGCACGATAGGCGGTCGGTATGAGCTGCCTTTCATGCGGGGCAACAAATACCGCGCCTTCTGTGATCCGTCAGGCGGATCGTCTGACAGCTTCACGCTGGCGATTTGCCATGACGAGGATGAGGTGACGGTCCTTGATTGCGTCCGTGAAATCAAGGCTCCCTTTTCCCCTGATGCCGCCACACGGGAAATGGCGGATACCATCAAGGCGTACGGCCTGCATGAAGTAACGGGCGACCGCTACGCCGGGGAATGGCCGCGTGAGCGGTTCCGGGAATATGGCGTTACCTACAAGGTCAGCGAGAAAGACCGCTCTGCCCTCTACATTGAGGTTCTGCCGAAGCTTAATTCTGGCAAGGTGGAACTGCTGGACCTGAAGCAGATCGAACGTCAGTTCTGCGGTCTGGAGCGGCGCACAGCGCGTAGCGGAAAGGATTCCGTCGATCATGCACGGGGCCAGCACGATGACCTTGTGAATGCTGTCGCCGGGGCCATCGTCGCGGCTCCGAAGCGGGTCGTTATTTTCAGTGCTTCTGACAACGCAGCGATCACCCCACAACCTTTCTGGAATAGAGACCTCGCATGGTAAGCCTCCATTCACCGCTGCATGGCAGGCGGCTTCCCCTGGCTTATGACCGGTCTGTCCGGCGGGTGGACAAGGATGGGCACCTGTTCGTGGATAAGTGCACGTTATCCTCGGCCATAGTGAGCCAGTATTACGGGTGGGAAATCCCGGACGGTGAAAGTCTCGGCTTTACGCGGGATCGCCTGTACCGGCTTTACAGGGATGCAGATGCCCTGCGGACTGCGGCACCCTCTCTCAATGGCAAACCGATCCTCATGGATCATACGGCCATTACGGCACAGACCCATCCCCATCAGAAGGTTGTGGGTGCGGTCGGGTCCGATGTGCGTTTTGAGAATCCTAATCTGGCCGGTTCCTTGAGCTTCTGGGCGCCCGAGGCCATTGAGGCCATCCAGTCGGGGCGCATGCGCTCCGTGTCAGCAGGGTATCGCTACCGCGCCGTCAAGGCCGCCGGTTCGCACAATGGCGAACGCTATGACGGCATCATGACCTCCATTCATTTCAATCACCTGGCTCTTGTCGAAGCTCCGCGCGTTCCCGATGCGGTGATCGGCGATTCTCTCCCCACTATGGATATGAAGAAAATGGCTGACTCTCTTGAAAACCTGATCTCCGAACGCATGACGTTTCTAAAAAACCCGAGCGGCGTCAACGCGAATGATTTTAACGAGGCGTGGCTTGCCAAGCTTGACGAAGCCCTGACTGGCGAACAGCAGGATGACACGAGGGCAATGGATGGTCGCCGCATGTCGGGCGCAGGCTGGCGCAGCGGGCCGGAAAGGCTGTCCGGGGTTCTCGCGCCACTCTCGCGCATCAAGGTTCTGGGCTGATGGGCGCGCCCGTGGTCAGCCGTGATCGCCTGAAGGATCTGGTAGCTCAGATTGGCAAGGTTGAAAGCGATCTGGCGAAGGTTTCGGACCTGCGATGGGAACTGTCAGGCAAGCGCATGACAGCCGAACAGGCGCTCCAGAAGGCGACAGAGGAACTGGAACAGGCGCGTTATATGGATGCGTCTCGACTGGTTGATGTGGCGCTGGGGCGTGATGTAGCTGGACCGTCCGATCTGACGGCGCAGGAAGAATGTGTCATGGCTGCAAAGGCCGATCTGGATCGGGCTGAAGGATATTGCGCTGAGGTCCGGGCACGTTCGGAAGAATACCAGACGTTGCTTGATACGCTGAAGGTGAAGGCCACGCAGGAAGCCAATCGCATCACGGCTGAAAGCCCAGAGTTTGCCGCCATGCTTGAAGATGTCAGGCAGGCGGAAGCTGTGCTTATGCGTGCCGTGAGCGAGGTCCAGATCCTGAAGCGGCGGGGCGTGCCGGTCGGCAAGCTGCATGGTCTTTTCGGTGAACTGGCCGACCGCTTTCACAAGCATGGCGATTTGGTGAAGGTGCCCATGCATCCGGTCGAGTCCACGGAGTGGGCGCAGTTTGCTCAGATGCTTGCTATGAATCCAGATACTCCCGCTCCAGGCGCTAGGCTGAAAAAGGGGCGGTGGCGGTCTTAAGTTGGAGGTTAGTTCGGTTGCGGCTGTTAGTCTGGTAGAGTCTCGACACCCGATATAGCTCTGCGCGCATTTCAATCGCCCTGCACCAACGGTGCAATGGTGTATGAGGGCATGCATTTCTATGGGAGCGCGCAGGGAGCGACGGGGGAGCGTTCGGGGAGCGTCTATAGGAACTTCATTATATGAAATCAAAAAATAGGCCGTCCTGACGAAACGCCTATAACTTATGAAATCATAAAAAACCTGAAACGCCGGTTTTTGTCAGGCGTCTATCGGGTGTCTTTCAGGTGCCTGTCCAGCCTGAAAACAAGCCAAGCGGAATCCGTTCCCCACGCCAAAATATGACTGTCGCATTCCAAGTCATAATAAAAATACCCATCATGTTGGGTTTTGTGGTAGGGTGTGGCTATGCCAACAGTTCACCGAGTGGGCCGCTTTCGGTTCATGATCTATGCGAACGACCATGATCCGGCCCATGTCCATGTGTTCTGTGATGGTCGTGAGATCATTATCAACCTTGGGGAAACCGAGGCAACGATCCGGGACATCGACCCCGGCGTGAAGCGGGCAGACGTACGCGAGGCGTTCAGGATCGCGGTGGAACAACGTGAAGCCCTATTGGCGGCATGGAGGAAGATTGATGCACAACGATCATGACATCGATAAGCAGATAGATGCGGCTTACGAGCGTGGACGCGTCCGACGTGAGATGGTGCCTCAGGCGATTGCTGCAGGTTATGATGCCACGACAGGTCGCGTAACTGTTGAGCTGTCCAACGGCACCCGGTTTGAATTCCCTGCCTCACAGGCTCAGGGTCTTGAGAGAGCAACGCCAGAGCAACTGGCCCAGGTAGAAATCATGGGTGGCTACGGCCTGCACTGGGAGGTGCTGGATGCTGACCTGCTGGTGCCGGAACTGATGGCGGGCCTGTTTGGGTCTCGTGCCTATATGGCGGCAAAGGCAGGCCGACAAATGTCTCCGGCTAAGACGGCGGCAGCACGTCGCAATGGCGCTAAGGGCGGTCGGCCAAGGAAAGTCGCGTAACCAGTATTTTTTATTGGTGCGGTCGACGGGACTTGAACCCGTATGAGATTTCTCTCGGACCCTTGTTAAGCCTCTGTCAGCCGAACCGGACAGGGGTTTAGGCAAGGGCCTGCGTCTACCATTTCGCCACGACCGCATACATTCATTAAATGTAAAAGCGCATGTGGTAATCATGATATTACATATCAAGAGGCCAATCTGTATTATTTTACTTCAGTCGTGATCCCATACCGTGCAAATTGATCAGCGATCCCGTCCAATATGATCTTCTTCGCCGGAATCCCGTGCTGCGCCGCTAGGACATTCAATGCCGTATGTGTCTCGCTCGAAAGCCGGAGCGTCATTGAGCGATAGTCCTTTGGCAGCGTGCGCGGTCTCCCAACGCGCCCGGGAGATGCTTCTGTGTTTTCTTCCTGGGTTGGAGAAGATGGCACCTGTGTTGGCTTATGGGTTGCCAGATCGCCTAAAGACAGAGACGCACGTTTAGCCATTGAGATAAGCCTTTTTCAGGTAGCGCCAGAGAGATTGCAGCTCTAGGTCTGCCTTTCCCCCTGGCTCATATTCGCAGACAGCCCGACCATCATTCAGGGCGTAAGAGAAGGCGGAGCGCATCGAAACCGTGGGAGGGGCAACCGGAAGCCCCAGCGTATTCGCTACTACCCGCGCCTCAGCCGTAAGCGCCCCTTCCCCGATCCCTCTGGGAGGTGGGCACTGGTTAAGCACGATCACCCCTGTCTCACCGGCTTTTTTTGCCAACTGAGCGGTAGAGGCCACGGCGCGTAAATCTAAAACTCCAGGGCGTGTAGGAATAACAGATACCGTAGCCGCCTTGATGGCCTGTACGGTCTCCCCTTCAACCGATGGGCGCGTATCCACGATCAGAAGATCAAAGCCATCATTTTTGGCAGCCTCCTGAATGGTTGACAGGTCAGATGCTGGGCGCTCGATCAGCGTTATGTCCTGCACCTCTCGCGTCTGCCACCACCCGGCGGCTGATTTCTGAGGGTCACAATCCACCAGTGCCACTTGCAGACCTTCAGCAGCCGCCAGAGCGGCAAGATTGACTGCCAGCGTGGTTTTGCCGGTCCCGCCCTTCTGAGCGATCACAGCCAGGGTTTTCAGGGCCTTTTTCGTCATTCCTTCATCTTCCCACAATTTCCGGTTTTTATCAATTTAGGTTTTTAGGATTTGGTAATTTCATAATTCTAAGGATTTAGGTTTTTAGAGTTATTGCAATTTAGGTTTTTAGGTGCATAAATAGGGCAGCCGATACCGAGGGTGGAGCCTCGATACCGGCCTAACCACAGACTTGAGGTGACAAGCCAATGGCTGATCGTAGCTATACCACGCCCCCAAATACGTTGGGCCACGAAACAGAAAGTACAAGGGGCCTCAGTGATGTTGCCGCTGCCCTGATCTTCCCCGCGCTGCTCCTGCTCGCTCTGGCAGGCTTCGCCCAGCCAGAGGTTCTGCATCACAACAATGCAAAAGTGCAGGTGATGGAGGCAGCCCGATGACCAGCCCCATCCGCAAGGCCATGATGGCCGCCCTTGGCGCTGATCGCCGCTGCTACAAAGAACCGGCCACGACCGATGCACAGGCCCAGTCCGACCGCTTCCGGGCCGCCTACCGCAAGGTGATCCAGACCCCAGCCCGGTCCTTTGCCGACCTGCAGGACAAGGCCCGGCTGGTGATGCTGTTCGACCCAGACCCCAAGCAGATTGAGGCCAGCCTGGCGCGCGATATTCTGGCGATGAAGGGGGATGCGAAATGAATCTCGTATTTAACATGCCTCCGAAGACAGATGCCGACAGGCTGAAACTGTTGGCCTTCCAGATCGAGAAACACGCAGAGCTGTGCAATGGGGCAGGCGTTATCATTACGTGCCTGAGCGAAAAAATGGCGCAACTAGGGGAAGTTCAGGCGGATTGGATCATACCCGCTTTGAGGGTAGTTGATGACGCTGTGGGAAAATCAGCGTCATGGCTTGTCGAGCGGGCGGAAAGCGCGGTGGAGGGCACGAAATGAGGTGCCTCGCCATATCCGACTCTATCTCGACGGGTCATATCCGTTCATGGGAAGCTTTCTCCCTTTGTCATGGCACGAGGGGTTTCCAGATGGAAGAACATACAAAAAAGACTGTTTCTGATACATTGGACACAGCTGAAAAGACTGGAAATCCCTTGTTCTTGTGGGGCGCTCTCTTTCGCTTGCTGGAGGCACATGCGGAGACGAATGAGGATGGATCTCTATCCGTGCGTCGCGACGTAACGCTTCCCCCAAGCATTGCAGACTATCTACTGCGGGCATCGTTCAACATGCAAATGTTGGGCTGGGGAAAAGAGCCGGTCGAAACGGTAAAAGCAGACTGGACAATAGAAAGTAATATACCGGTAATAAAAAAAGAAAAACTTGATACAAAAAAAGCAAGAGAACAGATAACTAAAGCACTTTTCCTGTCTTATAAGAAGAATGGAACTGGCCCCTTCAAAGAAATGCAGGATTTTGTAGAAGCTCACTACGTCTATTCCATTTCCAAAACTTATGAGAGGTCAGGTTTTGAAGATATCCAAGCAATAACAAAAATTATGAATGAACTATCATTGTCAGAGAAGCGAGTGAGAACGCTGATCGACAGGGGAGAATTTATTATCAAAGGTGATTTTGAGGGATACGAACGATCAAAAAAATAGACATCAGCTTTTGCACGAAAAGATGACGGCATCTTTTTATCAGATAATTGCCGTCATCTATATTCATATACATCTCAATAATTATCCATTATTTCTGTTCCCAGACGGATCAACGCGTTTCAGGAATAAGGAGGAGCTACTAATGGTGCCGCCGAACACTTCACGCCGCCTGCTGAAAATTCAGGAAGTGATGCAGGAGACGGGCTTGGGTCGCACAAGCATTTGGCGGCTTGTGAAAGACGGGAAGCTTGTAAAAGTGAAGATCGGGTCAAATACCCGCATTACCGCTGAAAGCTATAATGCCTGGCTGAAGAACCTGCCCCGCGTTGTTGTCGCCTGATAAAAAGAAATCGCCAGTCCGCGATTAAACAGACTGACGACCCGATAGATGCAGACAATGGAATCCCTTTCCCGTTTGTAAGTCGTCTGCCGGGTCTCTGTCCATAAAAATCGTAGCTGGCACATAGGGAAAGTGCCGATGCCAAGCCTTGAAAGGCGTGGACGCCCGAAGTGTGTCCGCAGTGGGGGAACTGTGCCCCGTGTAATCCTTATACCCGATGCAATCGGCCCTGATGGCGAGCCTCGTGCCACTCTGCTGATACCCGGTTTCCGCCTGCCGGTCCTTTATCGTTCGGTCTCGGCGGCCATGGCAGCGATGGAGGTGCGGGCATGAGTAAGGAAACTTTGGCCTTTCTGCCGCGCCCTACACTGACTTCGGGGAAATGCACCTCATATGAGGTCGCACCCGAAGGAGAAATCGACTGGAGCATGGTCCGAGACCTGTGGGTTCAGTCCATGTCGCTTGAGCGGGATGGTCATGTGTCGCGTGTCTATGCGCCGTGCGTGGTGTTCCTTGATGGAACATGGCTTCCCATTGGTCCGATGGGAGAGCTGGATGCCGCACGGCACCTCTGCCACCGATGGTCCGCAATTCACGATGCGTCAGTCAGTGACATGACGCGGCCCCGGCCTCCTGCCATTTCACCAGAAGGTAATCTGATCGATATTTCCCCTGCTGATCTCGGGGGAGATATCACGGATGATGCCTGGAGTTATGACGCCAAGGAAAACCGGTTTCGCCTGAATCTGGCCTGTGTCGGCACTGACCTTGCGATAAAGGTCATGAACCACGGCAGGATGCTGGATCAGAAGATTGAAGCCCTTACGCCCGGTCTTGATCGCATCGAAGCGATATTCCGTGCGTGCAAGTTCATACAGCCGCACTACGTTCGCCCATGGATGGAAAAGGTGCGTGAAGCTGCCGTCTGGTGGCTACGCGAAACAGATTGGTCCGATGCCGATTACATCAAGACCCCGGAGGATGATGGGCGTTCGCTGGCTGATGAAGTCAGGAAGGAAGGGGTGACGCTTGATGTTGCGCTGGTTCGCCTCAAGGACCGCATCGTGCATCTCTATAAAGAAATGCGCTGGGATGATGGCACTCTGGTCGAGGACCGCGCAGAGAGGGGTGAAAAAGCATTTATGGCCGGAGCCAAGCGACTGGCATATTTTGCAGGGGATAAATGATGAGCCGCCCCGCACGCATCTGGTCCGCCCGTGACCTGCATCGTATCGAGAGACTTCGCAGCGATGGCCTGACATGGCGGCAGATTGGCGAGGCGATGAGCAGCAGTTCCGCGTCCTGCCACCGGGCATGGCGCGCGCATACCGCGCCACCCAGCCTCGCAACGCCCGACCGGCTGGCGGCCATACAGGCTGCCACCACGGAAATCAGTGTCATGGCCGGGATACTGGCCCGCATGGCGGAGGGGGACAAACAGACCGGCACTGAACTGGCATGGCTGGCCGATGGGATCGATCGATATGCCCACGCCATTGAGGACTGCCTGTCATGACCTGATCATAGCCCAGTTCTCCAGAACGCTTTTATATACAGCCAACAAAGGACTTCTGCACCTGTACGTTTTTTTTCAAAAAAAACTTACATTTCTTCAAGTTTCTGCATATTTTGAATCTATCGTGTTTACTATTGTGCTTAGGCTGCTTTTTAGGCGGGTTTTGTGCATTTACATCATGAGACCAAAAGAGACTTGTGCTTTTCGAAAGAATGTGCACTATTGGAATCACCATGCCATCCGCATGTTCGACAGGCCGCCCGTTTAGGGCGGCTTTTTTTATGCCCGAATGGGAACCACCAAAAAATGAAATCCGACCTTCTTTATGGCTTAGGCTCCATAGGAGAGTTCTTGGGCCTGACTAAAAAGCAAGTCCACCACCGTGCTAAAAACGGTCAAATACCCACATTCCATATGGGCCGCATTATCTGCGCAAATGCTAATGACCTTCGAGCATGGCTTGCTACAGCCGGGCATGGAGGAAACTATGCCGAACACTGAACTTCTGATCGGCACCAAAGCTATAGCCCATTTCTTCGGCTGGAAAGTTAGTGGCCTAGCAGCCTGTCGGGTTGGGGTACCCTGTGAAGGGGTAAGGCTGTAGAGTGTCGCGATGAGCCGCTTCATCCCGTTTGACCGATCCCAGCCGTATCTT
>NZ_NIRT01000093.1 GCF_003207795.1 Komagataeibacter nataicola
CGCAAACCGTATCCCTCTGATGTATCAGACGAAGAATGGTCTCTGGTCGTTCCGTATCTGGTCCTGATGCGAGAGGACGCGGAACAGCGGCGGCATGATCTGCGCGAACTGTTCAACGGGTTGCGCTACGTGATCCGCTACGGGATTGCCTGGCGCGCGATGCCAAACGATCTGCCGCCGTGGTCGGCGGTTTATCAGCAGTCTCGTCGTTGGATGGATGCCGGCTGCTTCGAGACGCTGGCCTGCGATCTACGTGCCGTCTTGCGCATGGCTTCTGGTCGCCTGCCGGAACCCACTGCAGCCATCCTCGACAGCCGGACATTACGTTCGACACCCGAGAGCGGGCCTCGCGCCGGTTACGACGGGGCCAAACGCAAACGGGGCTCGAAGCTGCATATGGCTGTGGATACGCTGGGTCACCTGCTGGCCCTGCATGTCACGCCAGCCAATCGGGATGATCGCGCCGAGGTCGGACGCCTCGCCGCTGCCATTCAGGAGGCCACTGACGAAAGCGTCGAACTGGCCTATGTCGATCAGGGATATACGGGCTCAAAACCAGACGAGGCGGCTCGCACGCACGGTATCGCACTCGAAGTCGTCAAGTTGCCCGAAGCCAGGCGCGGCTTTGTCCTGCTGCCGCGCCGATGGGTCGCCGAGCGGTCTTTCGCATGGGCCACACGATGCCGCAGGCTCGTCAAGGACTACGAGCGTTACGCTTCAACCCTCGCAAGTCTCCATGTCGTCGCTTTCGCATGTTTCATGCTCAGAAACGCCGCTATACTCGCTCAAGGTGCATAA
>NZ_NIRT01000054.1 GCF_003207795.1 Komagataeibacter nataicola
GCGAATGGTATGCTGTCAGATGCCAGCTCGCCATCATGTTCGATGATCGTTTCCCAATGGCCTGAAAAAGTGCCACCGCACAAAATTCTACACAGTCTCGGCGGCGTCAGCTCCATCGCCATCCAGCTGGCCCGGGTCCTGACCGATGTCACGGTCATCGCCACCGCCTCCCGGCCAGAAACGCGCGACTGGGTAAAATCCCTCGGGGCCCATCATGTGGTGGATCACAGCAGGCCTCTTGCCGCGCAGGTCGCGGCCCTTCCGACCGGTGCACCCGGCTTCGTCTTTTCCACGACGCAGACGGATCGGCATATGCCAGAGATTGTCGCGCTGATCGCGCCCCAGGGGCATTTCGGCCTGATTGACGACCCGGCCGCGCTCGACGCCCTGCCGCTGAAGAAGAAAAGCCTGTCGCTGCACTGGGAGCTGATGTTCACCCGCCCGCTGTTCGGTACGGCCGATATGGGCAGGCAGGGCAAGATTCTCAACGACGTCTCACGCCTCGTGGATGACGGGCGTATCCGCACCACGCTTGGCAGGAACCTCGGCCTGATCACGGCGGCGAACCTGCGGCAGGCTCATGCCCTGATCGAGAGCGGCCAGGCAAAGGGCAAGATCGTGCTCGAAGGTTTTCCTGGCTGAAATGGAGAAGACCATGACTGAATCCGCAAAAGCGCTCGTCGAGACAGGGTGTGGAACATGGGCGGAGAACAGGCCTCATGACTGATGAAGAGCACCTGATGACCCTGAACCGTACCGGTGGACGGTTCGATCTCAACAGGATTGCCGCAGCGTTCCCGCAGACCGCGGATACGATGCTGCTGGATACCTATCTGACCGACAGGCCGGAAGCCAGTATCAGGGTGTTCCGGATCTATCGGGACGTGCCGCCGCATTATCATACCCAGTGTGATGAAGTCCTCCATGTGCTTTCGGGAGAAGGGACATTCTGGATTGATGATCCGGCTGAGGAAGCACCGTTTGTCCCGGGGCACCTGCTGGTCTTTCCGCGGCGTGCGGTGCATGCGGTACCGCGTATCCTGCGTGATCCTGTCACTTTTCTTGCCATCGACACACCGCGCCGGGCACCGGATGACGTGGTGTTTGTCGATCCTGCCAAAGGCACGCCTTCCGGTTTCATCAAGAGTATCTGAAGTCATGTCGCGGGTCACAGATGAACTGGATCTGTGTCCCTGCAGCGCATGCCCGCAAAACGCGGCGTAAGCCCAGGGCATCTGGAGACGGTTTCCTTTCCCGAAAGACCTGGTCCGGGAAACATCTCTGTTCAACAGGAAAAAAGGAAATCAGGGGCGGCCCCTTCGGGGTTCTCTCACTCTGGTTCGCTAAGCGGCTGCGCCGCTAACCTCACTGGAGCCCCCTGCGGGGTCTCCACGCTTTCGCGCAACGGTTCGACCGCTCGCCCTGGGGTTCTTCAGGATGAATAATTATGAGATTCCTGATAATACTGCGATTAATAAAATGGGCATAAGGAAATAAAGGTAATAAAACAGTAGTAAAATAATGTTTACTTCTGATATATTGTCTTTTTTATTGTATTTATATTCTGTCTGTACTATTCTTTATTTGTGGAGAGGGAAATGGTACCCGCCACAGACGCCCCGCCCGGTGGTGACACACCGGACAGGGCTGACGCCAGACAGAAAGGTCAAGTTTCATGTCCAACGCTACCAACACAATGACCGCCGCCCTCGCTTCCGCGCAAGAGAAGAAAGCCGCCAGCAAGGCAAAAGCAGGCCAGAAGGCCCCCGCTGCCCGCCGCTTCGAGGAAGCGGCCCGGCGTGCGCCTGTCATCACCATCGAGGCCGCCGAAGCCCTGATCCCCGTTCCCGACCAGATCACCAAGATCGTTTCCCATTTCGGCCTTGAGGACTTCGACGCCGACGCCCTCGCGGAAACGACCCGGCAGGCTTTCACCGTCATCGCCCGCAGCCTCTCGCCTGTGCTGGTCGTGACCACATGGAACGGCGAGCAGAACGACAAGGGGCTGGAAATGCACCTCCAGCGCATGGCGGGTGCCGCTGTCGCGTCCGCCTTCGGAGCCGCCCAGTTCTATGACGCCAAGCGCGCGCAGGCCCGCGAACTGTCCTCACAGTTCAACGAGTATCGCGAAGAGGACCGGATGGGCGTCGACGGGCTGGAAAACAGGGCGGCCAATGCCCGCCGCTTCGCAGCCGAGCAGGGGATCAAGGCCGCCGCTCTGGTCGCGTCCGCCCGCGGGGCCCTTGCCGCCTATGAGGACATGATCGGCACCCCGTGGAAGCCCTACACGGCCAGCAACGCCCGCACCATCGACCAGCGGGCCGCAGCCGCCGAGATGGACGCCCTCGGCTTCTGACCGACCCGGCCGGACCCACGGCGGGTCCGGCCACCCACGGCAAGGTACCTTTCTGCAAGGATCGACCCGCATGAGCGAATATGAATCCATGGCAGACCGCGACGAAGCCCTTGAACTTTCGCGTGCTGCGCCCCACCACGCATGGGTCCTGACGGACCGGGACGTCTGGCATCGCAATCCTTTTTATCACGGCCCGGAAATGCCACACCCTGAAGATGACGGCGCCCATGACTTTATTGCCGACCACGGCATCGACGCATGGCGGGAGGCGACCAGGGCCGCAAGGGCCGCAGCCATCGCCGCAGCCGAAGCGAAAGCGCGCGAGATCGCGGATGCCCCCGACCCCTGGTGGCCTGACGATCCGACGCCTTGAGAGACTATGCCGCAGGAGCCCGGAAACCGGGTTCCTGCTTCTGGTGTCCGGGGTCGCCATCGTGCTTGCAAAAAAATGCCCTGAAACCAGCATGCCGCCGCGAGGCGCCCGCCTCAAGCCCGCTGCGCGCCGCGCTTCGCGCGGTGAGGACACGCCCCTTTCAGTGAACAGGGCCGCCCGGATCGCAGGGCGGTGCCCCGCGCTCCGGGCAACCCGGTCCACCTCAGGGGCATGCCCTCAGGCTTGACCCGGGCACCTCGCGGTCCTCCCGGCGGGCAGCGGCCTTCCCTGATCCGCTCCCGGGGAAAACAATGTAGGCCATGCAGCATGCCGGACTGTGGAGATGACAAACCTACTGTGTCGCCCTGCCGAACACGAAGCCAAGCTTGCCGTCATTCATGACATAGGGCGTGCAGGTCATGCCGGGATGGACCGCGTCGTAGGGTTTCAGCCACCTTGTGGAGACCCAGCCGGGACGCAATGCGAGGGTCATGCTCCGGACGTAGCCGTTCGTAGGCGGTGCGTCCGTGGCGATGGGGAGTACTGCCAGCGCAGGAGCAATGCTCGGGGCACCGTCCCGTGGTTCGCTCTGCAGCGGGATCGGATGCCTGAAATCCATCATGACCCGTTCCGGCGCATCAAGGGCCATGCATCTGTACCCGTCGAGCGCACGGACCGGGGTTCTGTGCAGCGCGAAGGCCGGGTGGCTGATGCTGCAGGTGAGGGCCGCAAGGATCGCGGCCCGGCAGGAAAACCTCATGCTGGACTCCTTGTCAGCCGGTCAGGATCGAACTGGACGCAGCACTGCCCATTTTTGCTGCGACCGCCGCGCGCCATTGGCCGACCGTGGTGGTTGAACTGATATTGTTCCCCGACATCGCCGTGCTCGATATGTAGGACGACATGAGGCTGCTGTCGTCGGCCGTCGCGATTTCAGCACCAGCGCTCGGGCCAAAGTTATAATAGGCCCGGGCATCAAGGGCTGTCGGGTTACTGATGCCGCTGTGCTGCAGACTGGTCGCGGCATCCTTGAGATACTGCGCTGCAGCCACCGCCTGTGTCGCCGGATCCTGCTGGCCCGCCGTGCCGCTGGTGATGGATGAGGCTAGCGAGGGGGCTGCGGCCAGTGCCTCTCCAAGGGTCTGGCTGTAGGTCCCGTTGCTCATCTGGAACGCGCCTGTGATCGTACTGCCGTTTCCGGCCGTGTAGAGGTTCTGGCAGCCGGATTCCACCACGCAGGTCGCGGCGAGCGCTGACGGATTGACGCCCAGTGCCTCGGCGTTCTGGGCTGCCGCATAGCCCCATGACTGCTGGTATAGGGTCTCGAGCGCATCGCTGTCGGACGTGCCTGCTGTCGCTGTCTGGGTGACGGCGCCGCTTCCGCTGGTGGCCTGGGCTGTGCCCGTTGTGTCCGGGGTCCAGCCACCGAGCCCCGGTTCCTGATAGGTTGCGTTGACATGTGTCGGGAGCCCGCCCGGCACGTTTACTGTCTGTGCGTGCCCGATCGGCGGCGCGACGAGGCTGCACGTTACGAGGACCACGGTCGCTTGCGTCGTGCGGCGGCATGGAAAGGGGAGCCGGATCACCTTGGCCTCCTGTTGCGAGGCGGACAGGATCGGCCAGCATCATGCGACCTGTGTCAGTACTTCGTACGGCGTTTCGGTTCCGGCCCTGAGCATGTCCGTTGTGGACAGGCTCAGGGCATCCGTCCGAGCGCAAATCCCGCTATCAGGACGATGGAACTGTAGCCCAGGATCCGAAAGGCCGTCTGCAGGTTGTACCGTCTGGTCATGGCCGTGGCCTGGCTCTCGATGGCACCCCTTAATCCTTTCGTCATATCCGCGGTGATCGCGAGGAGTTTCTTCTCGACCAGTTTTTCGTTGATGGTGCGCAGCGTGTGCACCGCTTCAATGCCGTCCCTGAGGTGGCTGCGGATGGCGATCGTGTCCTGCGCCAGGGTTTCGCGCTGCTGTTCGGCCACCAGCCTGCTCTCGGCAACGGAGCGGATGGAGGCGCGCCTGGCTTCAATGCAGAGGGTGCCGATCTGGTCTATCGCTGCGACCAGCGCCGAAAGGACTTCGACTTCGGGCGCGATCGGACGTTCGACCCACTGGGCGGCGACCCGGCGCAGGTTCTCCATTCGGATCGCGAATTCACGGTCTGCCGCCTCGATGTCGCCCTGGGCTGCCATCAGACATTCTCCATAACCACGTCGGGCAGTCCCTTCGGCATCCGGGGCAGATAGTCCGCTCCGAGGTCGCGCAGAAAGAGGGGTACGTCCCGTTTGAGCCAGCGATTGACCCGCAGCCTGTCGAAGACCGAGCTTTTCGGCTGTCCGGGAACCGGCTTGTTCGCAGCAAAATCCATGAACGACTGCCCACGATCCGCGATTTTCTTCAGCCCGTTGATCGCGGGGAACACACCGTGCGCGGCGCCTCGGTCCAGAGCGTTGAGCACCGCTTCGTTTTCGAGGATCTGGCTTACCGCCTGAGGTGTGTCGATACCGACGGGAAGCAGGCCTTCATTTATGACAATCGCCGTGCGGCGTGGCAGGAAGCCATGCTGCTCCTGAAGGTCCTGCAGATAGTCGATGTCCGCATTCTCCATACCGATCATGAAGATCGTCACAAGCGAGACCCCAAGCTCGTCCAGCGCCGCGACAAGGGGAGATGAGCGGATCAGTTCGTGCATCGCAGTCCATCCTCCCCCGATGTCGAGAATCGCATCATGGCGGGATTCAACCAGCTTCTCGATCTGCCCTTCGAGCCAGGCAGCCTGCCCGGTCGGGGACGTGCTGTCCGCTTCCAGAACCTGCGGACCAAGCGATGAAAGCGTATGCGAGCGGTTCATGGAATCCGTGTTCCAGATCTCCGGTCTGCCTCCCTGCTGGGCCGTGATCTCGGCCAGTGATTTGAGGAATGTCGTCTTTCCCACCCGCTGGCGCCCGATGGCTACGAGCAGGGTTGGGCGTGTCACCAGCACCGTTGGTTCTGCGGCGTCTGTGATCGTGGCGGATGCCATGCCTTACTCCCGATGAAAACCGGGCTCCTTTCGCTTCAGCCGCGCAAGAAGGTCCCGCTTGATGGCCTCGGCCCGGGCGCGACCAATGGGAAAGTTCTTCTCCCCGGTTGTCTCGCTGCCCGAGCACCCCGGCACTGTCGCGGGCAATGATGCGACCTGTGCGTTTTTTTCGGCGGGTACTATTTGTGCGGGAACGCCAGTTCCATCGGGCGCGCGGCTCACGCGACCGTCATCCGCAAAAGCGGGCGTCCAGCCGTGAGGGAAGCGGCTGGGTTGCATGGTGCTTTCAGTGTCAGGAGATTGTGGAACCTGTTCAGCTTCCGGGTGCATGCGGCGGGTGCCGGCCATACGGCGCCAATAGCGCTCCATACGCTTCATCGCTTCCTTTTCGTCCGGAAGGTCAAGGCCATCTTCTCGGGCTGCCGCAACATAGGGAGCCCAGGAATCCCCTTTTGATCGCAGTGCGCTTATGTCTTCGCAGTTGGTGAGCAGCCACCGATAGAGAGGTGTCGCACTGTCTCGGGCGCTATGGTTCTCGATGAGCGATTTCAGCCGTTCCTTGCCGAACCTGCCTGTCATGATTCATCCCCTCCTGCATCATCATACCTGGGTCGCAGATTCGTCAGCATGCAGATTCTCACATGTGATCTGCGCGCGCATACTCATGAGCGACCCATATACCTACCCTTGACGCACGGACGGAACGACTGTTTCACGACCCAACAACTACCCTTACGACGACCCATCGATATACCCGAGGCCGACATTGCGCCTACCCATAAATAGCGGGTCCTCATACACCATTGCACCGTTGGTGCGGGCGGCTACGCCGCCAGGAGTGGGCAAGCGGGAAAGGGTATAAGCAATGCTTAGACCCTTGCGGATGACGCGGATGCCGCTGAGCACGTTTTCCATGAGAGGTCGCATGCTTCCCGCGCACAATCTTCTCAGGAAAAGGGGAGACATGATATGCCAGACACCACCATCAGGAGGCCGCGAGCCAGGAAGCCGGTCAGTGATCCGGTTCAACCTATTCTGCATAAGAGCGAACGAGACTATCTAACGTTCGAAGATACCCGGATATCAGTTCGGGAAGTCACCGGAAGGCGATGGATCTCGGCCCGGGAGATTTGCTGCATATTGGGCCTCAGCAATCCTTCTGCGACAGTCAGACGGCTCGATGATGATGAATATTGCCGCATCAGCGTGGTGACCGCAGGAGGGATGCAGGAACAGCTCTTCGTCAGTGAAAGCGGAGCCAATCACCTGACGTTCATTTCTCGAAAGCCTATTGCCAAACGGGTTCGGCGCTGGATTACCGGAGAGGTGATGCCACAGATCAGTCGAACTGGCGCCTATATCCCCGGTGGAGGCCCCGGAAGTGCCGTGCAACTCACGATCACCAGTACCCAGATGGATCTTCTCAGGCGCCTTTCGCGGCCTGGTCCTCACATGGTTTTTGTGATGCCGGGACAGGAGCCATACATTGAGGAGGTTGATCCTCACCAATTCATCCGCGACCTGGATCGTCACGACGTGGAAGGGCTGGTTCACGCCATGAACCTGATCGGGTCGGTCTGGAGCATATGCCGCAAAATCGACGGGGCGATGTATTGCTCCCCCGTCCTGCAGAGTGGTATCGGTCGCCAGCTTGATGACGCCATTCGCATCGGGGTGGACCTGTCCCGCAGCGTCATCCTGCCCGCCCGAGAGAAATCATAAATCCGCTACGGTTGTGATTCGATCTCTCCGTGTTCCCTTAACTGAAAGAGACAGCGCTGATGAAAAGTACCGATCTGATTGACCGTATTGCCGAAGCCACGGGTGGCACGAAGGCCGATGCGAAGACCGCTCTTGAGACCGTCATAGCCTCTATCGTTCAGGCTGCAGAGGTCGGCGACGAGGTATCGCTGCCCGGCTTTGGCAAGTTCACCGTCCGGCACACCGCCGCCCGCACGGGTCGCAACCCGGCGACCGGTGCCGAGATGCAGATACCAGCCTCGCGCAAGCTGGTTTTCGCGCCGGCCAAGGCCGTCAAGGACGCGCTCGCCGGAGCTGATCAAAAGAAGGCCTGAACGGTCGCATGATTCCGCGTCACGCTTCCCGTGGTTCTGACATGGGAGGTGATGACGATGAGCGAGACGGCCAGGAGACCTGACATAACAGCAGGCCAGGACGACGACATCCGGGAACGGCTTCGAATGATCGAAGACAAGCTGTCTCTGATCATTGAAATTCTCTCCCCGAAAGAATCTGATGGTCCGACACTTGATGAAATCCTTGGCCGACTGGTAACACTGATCGCCGCGCAGAGCCCTCTTCTCAGGCGCATCGATCTTACGACTGGCAGGATCCTCGACATTCAGGAGGGCCGGACGCCCCGCACCTCATCGCCCGAGGAAAAGGACGGAACTGGCGTCTGATGATGACGTTCCGGAAAATTTCGGCTGAGAGCACCGGTCGCTTGATCACCGCCTATTTCACCCAAGAGCTATCGGATCCGGAACATGATTTCCGAACCCAGCCAGGAAAGGTTTCTGATGCGGACGGTGCCCGACTGACCAGTTATTATACTGGGCGCGATGGCCGCGCCTCGTGGCGGCCGGACATGAAGCCGGAGATCGCGGCGGTTCTCGGGATCGATCCCACTATACCGCCGAAAAACGGGCAGCTAAATCGCCTGTTCGAGGCAAAGCGGGCTGATGATGGCGAGGACTGGTCAAAGAATGCCCGCAAGATCAGTGCCTATGATCTGACCCTGGCGCCGCACAAATCGGTGACGCTTGCGGCCGAGTTTGCGCCGACCGAGGCCGAGAGGGCAGCCATCTGGCATGCCATTGATCGGGCAAACGACGCCACCATGCTCTATGTCGCGCGGGAAATCGGTTTCGCGCGGCGCGGTCATGGGGGCGAAGACGGTGCCAACCCGGGCGAGGTCGCCTGGGTGTCATTCCGGCATGATACCGCGCGCCCGACGGTCGAGGCGCGTGACGCGGCGACAGGCCAGACCTATCTGATCGATACGCCAGCAGGCGGCGATCCCCATGCCCATATCCATAATGCCCTGTTCAATGTCGTGGTTACGGAAGAGGGGCATGTGGGTTCACTCGACACGAAGCGGCTGCGATCGCGCGTGCACGAATTTGGAGCATATTTCCAGGCACAGCTCGCTGATGAACTGCGCCGGATCGGCATCGCCCAGCAATACGATGCGAATGAACAGGCGACGGTCATCTCGGCCGTGCCGCAGAATATATCGGATTTCTTCAGCAAGGGACGACGGAACGTCATCAGGGCGGCCAAGGATTACGCCGCGGCGGAAGGAGCGGACTGGGCGCATATGCCGATCGAACGCAAGCGTCGCATCCTGTCCATGGCCGGCCTGGCAGCCCGGCTCGACAAGGACAAAGGCACGAGCGACCATGAGATATGGCGAGAACAGGCCAGGCGTCTTGGCTGGGAGCAAAAAAGCCTGCTTGGCACGCCAGTAGCGCCTGTGGGCACCCGGGAACAACGATACGATATTGCCTACCGTTTCGCTGCGCGCCATCTCGCAGGGGAGTTTGAAACAGCCGCCGTGATCGATCACGACAAGCTTCGAACGTATGCGGCCCGGGGCCTGATCGGCACCGGCATCGAGGGCGGGGTGAAGGACATTGATCATGTCGTGGCCCTTATTGAACAGCGTGGTCTTGAACTCAGCGGGGAACGGGTCTCGCTGATTCAGGAGATGCGCGGCGACAGGCTGAGGGTGACGAATTCCGCGCAGATCGCCATCGAGGAGGACCTCGCGATTCAGGCAGCTCGTGCGTCAGGAGACCGAAGCGGGGCGCTGTCGGACCGCCAGATCACGGAAGCGATCGGACGATCATCCCTCGACTTTGCAAGCGATCATGGAAAGACCCAGAAGGCCGCTATCTACGCTCTTGGCCGGGGCGGCGCGCTCTCCATGCTCACCGGTGTCGCGGGCTCCGGAAAGACGGCGCTGCTGTCTCCGCTGGTTGATGCGTGGAAACATGATACGCGTTATGACACGAATGGTCGCAGGGTTATCGGGATTGCCAATGCCTGGCGCCAGGCGGACGCATTACGTGAGGCCGGCATCTTTGACACGAGCGCGATGCTGCCTTTTCTGGCGCGGCTGGAGCGGGGTGACGTTGATGTGGACCAGAATACGGTGCTGGTGATTGACGAGGTCGGTCAGGTCGGCCCGCGCCAGATGCTTCGCCTGTTACAGGTGCAGCGTGATACTGGTTGCACGGTCAAGGCGCTGGGTGACCACGAGCAGGCGCAGAATATCGAGGCAGGGGACTCCATCGAGATGCTGCGCCGGGTTCTGGATCCGGAAGATATGCCTGAGCTTCTGTCCAGTGTCCGGCAGGTATCTGCAAGAAATCGCCAGATTGCTGATCTGTTTCGTGGCGCAGAGCCGGAAGAGAGCGATCTGGAAGCCCACGAGTTCAAGGGGGCTGCGGCAAACGCGCATACGGACGAGGAAAATGATGACGATGTCCGTAACAGGTTCCATCTGAAGGAAGTCCGGGATGCGATCGATATGAAACGGGCGGATGGAACGATCCGTCTGGTCGGCGGCGACCATGAGGAAGTCCTGCAGGATATTGCCCGGCTGTATGTGACGCGTCGCGATGCCCTGGTAGCCGAGGGGGCCGGCCCGCAGCGAGGCCGGGCCAAGACGATCAGCATGTCGGCGCTGACCAATCAGGATGCTGCCGATCTGAGTCGCGCAGTCCGCAGGATCCTGCAGGAGCGCGGCGAGATCTCGACACATGAAATTACCGTGCAGGCCATTGATCAGCGTGGCGAGACCTATGATCTTGCGATCGCTACGGGCGACCGGCTTCGGCTGTATCGTCGGACGTGGGGCAGCGTGGATGGAAAGGGCGCCACAGTCGGAAATAACGGCGATGTGGTGGAGGTTCTGGCCCATGGTGATGCGGGGCTTCGCGTCCGCACGAAGGACGGGCTTGTTGCTGATGTTGAATGGCGGCGGTTTCGTGATGTGAAGACTGGTCGGGTACTGCTGGGGTTCGGACATGCCATGACGATTGATGCCGCACAGGGGCTTACTTCAGACGAGCACATCAATGCCCTGCCGCGAGGCGTTGAACTGGCGACGGGATTTACCTCATACGTTGCAGAAAGCCGGGCGCGTGGAACCACATGGACCATGATCTCGGATGCCGCGACCTTTGAGGCGGTCCGGAACCAGAGGGCGCTCGGGGATACGACGCCCATCACCAGTGACGATCTGTGGAATCATGTGGCAAAGAAAATGGCGCATAAACCATATAAATCATTGGGCACGGATCTGGTTGCCCGAACCCGCAAGGCCCGGGATGCGAGGATCCGGGAACTGATCGCGCTTGGGCGCACGCAGGAGACACTGATGAAGTCAGGTCGCCCATATGGCAGGGAGATTATTCTGGAGACCCAGGCGCGGCAGGCCGAGCGCTTGCATAAGGCGCGTCTGGCCGAGATCAACGCCAGGTTGCAGGTCATGATCAGGAACGCACCAGCGGTCATGACGGGTGCAGAGCAGATGCTTCGGAGCCAACGGGCCGCTCAGGTGCAGGGCAGGCGTCCCCATGTGCCATATGCGTCGCCAGGCGCCGCCAGCTAGAGCGTCCGGCTTTCTGCTGTTCTCACCTGGATTTGGATCCTGCCGACCGTGTGCCATACCGCGACAACATCTCAGATCTGACGCACGCTTTGGTCATTTGCGCAACGAAGTCGGCTGGGTATCGTTAGGCAGGCGGGGAGCAGCAGATAGCAGGCCAATGATGGATGATGTGTCTTTCCGGGGAGATCCTGATCCGTTCGACTGTTAGTTGAAGAACGAATTGCGTGCCCGGTTCAATGATGTTGTGCGTGAACCGATCCCTGAAAGTCTGCTGCGCATTATTGGCGCGACCGGAGCTTCCGGGCATGTTCACGCCTTAAGACCTTCCCGGGCCGAGGAGGAAGCTGTGTCTGAGTGTTCTGCTGACACCAGCTCCAGATGATTTCGTATCGCAGATATGGCGTCTTGATGCTGGGCGGGAAACGGGTAACAGGATTGCTGTAGAAAGCAAGAAGTGTTGACGGTCAGATAAAATACAGATGAGCAGGCACAGGATCCTATTGGATATCTGCTCAAGAGCATACCTGTTCTGGGGACTATCCTGAATTTTGTGCGGTGTGGTGATAAATTGCTCGAAGAGGAGCCCCCGCATGAGCATTGATAAAGACCTCCTGGACCGCCTGATGGAAGG
>NZ_NIRT01000055.1 GCF_003207795.1 Komagataeibacter nataicola
GCAGCGCCGCATCCGTCTCGCCATCGCTGCCATTGGTGAGCGCCGTGGTGTTGGTCACGGTGTCGATGCCCGATATGGCCGTGCCCAGCAGGCAGATGGTCCCCGCCGCCAGGTTGCCGGTCGCGCCCGTAGTGGCGCACTGCACCGGCACGGTGATCGAGGCTGTGCCCGCGGGCCGAACGTAAGCTCCGGCGCTCGTGGACCATGCCGGGTTGGTCTCGTCCTGCACCACGCTGAACACGAGGCTTGAGGCCGTGCGCACGGTTGCCCCCACCGCCACCGTGGCAGACTGGCTGGCGGGCGAGAACGAGGTGAAGGTGACAGTGCCGGTCGCCGCCGTGCCCGGCAGGCGGGTCAGGCCAAAATCCTGCACGAAGCTGTCGGCATCCGTGCCGATGGATGTGGCCAGCCGGGTGCGCGAGAGGATCTGGAGTGCGATAAACTGGAACCACAACCCCAGCCCGGCCACCGCCTCGAGCATGGCGCGGCCCGGGGAGCCGATATTGAGGTCAAGCAGCGACGGGCATGCGCCCTGCGCGCTGGCCACCATATTGCCCAGCGTGGTCCTGAAAGACTGGAAGGTTAGGGCCAAGATGGACCTCCAATAAAAAAGGCGCCCCGTGAGAGGCGCCCGTCATGTGCTCAGTGTCAGTTCCTGCACCGTGCCGGTGGCAGCATCGGTGTAGGCGATGGCCAGCAGGTAGGCCCCCACCTTCGGGTTCGTGAGCGTGACCGTAATGGGTTGGGTCTGGTCCACCCCGCCCTCTGCCTGCATCTGCTCGAGCACCAGGGCGCGGATGGCGGCCTCATCCATAACGCTGCCCACCCGTGCTGGCAGGCCAGCGCCATAATCGGGCTGCCAGATATAGGCCCCGGCATTGGTGCACAGCCTGCGCAGGAGCGCCTGCCTTGTCTGGTCCGCGCCGGTCACCACGGCCACGCTGCCGGTGCCCGACAGGTCGAGGTCGCCACCCATGGTGTGGGAGAGCGCGCTCATTGCGGCGCCCCCGTTGACCCGCTGCCCGGCTGCACGCCGCCATGGGTGTGGCTTTTGCCGGAAATGCCTGCTGCAAGCACGTCCGCCTTGCCGGTCACGGTGCCCTGTGCGGTCATGTCCTTATCGGTCGTGATCGGGCCGCCGGTTACGGCAAGGCCGTTGGCGTCGAGCGTCATGCCGACTGACCCGACCTTCCACGCTTTGCTGGTGGCGGTCAGCGCCTCGGTGGCCTGCCCTGCCCCGCTGTAGATCGCATCACGGGTGATGTGCCACCACGGCGCATTCCGCGTGGCGTCGCCCGGCGCAGTTTCACCATTGGCGGGTGGCGTGGGGCAGCCTGCCACGATCAGCAGTTCGCCGGGCTGGGCGGGTTGGCTGGTGACGGGGGATGTGGGGGGCATGACAACCGCGTCATAGATCGGCATTGCAGCCACGCCATGTTCGGCATCGGCCTCGATATGCACAACCATGACGTGTGTTCCGATATCGGCCGGACACGAAATGCGCAGGCTGCCAACCTGCATGGCCGCCAGAGGAAGCCAGCCGCTTTCGACGTTCGATGGCTGCGTCATGACCTTCACGGCGTGGTTCACCGGGTCCACCGCACTGACGATACCAAAGCCGGGCTGGGCCTGCCCGTTGGCGATGTTGGAGGCCACCATGCGTGGATCATGCATCGGTGTTTTCGTCCTTCGTTACGTCGCGGGTGCGCAGGGTGATCTGCTGGGAGAAGCCACCGGACCACGAAAAGCGACTGGTCACGGCATCCACGTCGAGCGTACCGTCCCATGTCGTGCCGGTGCCGGTGATCTGCATGAATTGACGCGGCGCCAGCGTGATGCGACCGGGAATCTGGCCGGTTATGGTACGTTCGTGGGCGACAATTTCGTTGTATTTTCTCTGAGCATAATTCGCCAGATCGCTTAATCGAGCGCCTGGAAGGGTAAAACTATGCAGGTTGCCGGTGCCTTCCGCTTTTGTCGGTGAGCCCTTGCCTGCTGACCAGTAATATTCCACCCGGCTGCGCTGGCGACTGTCCCAACTCGTAACGTGAACCACGACGCCCTTGGCAATCTGATAATCACGGGTGAAGTGCAGCCCAGACGCGCCCATCTTGATCGGGTTTAGCGGCCCGGTGTCGCTATAATCCAGTATATGGGTGTTGGATTTGGTCGCCTGAGGATAAGGGGCGCAGACGATTGTGCTGCCCTCGGCATACAGGTCGCTTCCCGTCATGTTCGCCAGATAGCTGGCCAGATCAAATGCGGTCTGGAACCGGCTGTGACTGCTGGCTGACTTCACCTTGTGCTCGACCTGCCAGAACTGCCCAACCATGCCGTCCGACATGGTGACGTCTGGCGTCAGGCCAGCCGCCGAGATCATGGCCTTCACCACCTCAGACCCGGTCATGTTCATCCAGCCCGAAAGCACGCGCATGTCGAGCAGTTTGGCCAGATAGTCGCGGCATTGGATATGGACCGACGTTTCCGCCGGAGATAGTTCCACATGGTCCACGATGCCCGAAAACATGGTGGTCCACTGTGCGCCGGTCTGGGCTTCGTCGCGCATCTGGAGCGTGATGTCGATATCGGCGATTGCTGCCCCATTCGCGGGCGCGGGCAGGTCAAACCATAGGCCGTTCGCCGGTATTTTCGTGCGATCCAGCGCGAACGTCATATCCAGCGTATCGGCCCGGCTGTAGCGGGTGCGGGTAAGCGTAAACTCCTCCAGCCCCGTCTCGGGCCGCTCGGCGCCGTTGACAAGCAGCCGGGCGCGAGGCGCGCGCCAGATGCGGTGGCCCTTGGCGGTAACATTGATACTCTCGCTCATGCCGACACGCCCGGAACGCCACTGCTCAGGGACGCATCAACCGATGGCATCACGAGCGGGACGGGTGCAGAGAATCCGGACAGGTCCGGGCTGTCCATGCCGTTCAACTGCGCAATCCGCCACCACTGCGTGGCGTCGCCCAGTTCACGCGCAGCGACGTGATAGAGCGTTCCATCTGCCGCCGTGACCTTGATCGTGTTTGCCATGGGTGATCCTACTGCGCCGTGACAAGCGGGCCGTTCTGCGTGCCGTCCGTGGCCGTGATGGTGTTGGCATAGGAGCGGTTGACCAGCGCGCCAGACGTGACTGATGCGCTGTGCAGTTCCGCATTCTGCGTGAGAGTGGACAGACCGGCCGCGCCATTGAGGCTGACCCCCTCCAGGTTCGCACCGGTCTCGCTGATTGCTGAAGTCAGGCCGCTTCCTGACGCTTCAAGCCCCGATACCAGGCTGGCCGCACTCTCTGGCGTCGAGGCCAGATTGACGCCTGCACCGGACAGACCCTGCGCCACGCTCAGGTTGTCCTCCACGCCCGCGAACAGCCCCCCTGCCCCCACCATGTCGGCAATGGGCGTGAGCTGCCCCACGACTGTGGAGAGCTGACCCGCGATGTTTCCCGCGATGGTTGCAACGTCACTCACCGCGCCCGTGATGCCGGAAATGGCCGATGCTGCATCCGTGCCGATCAGGGCCGACAGGGCGGATGAGTTCGTGCCGCTGGTTGCGGGCACCTGTGGCGGCTGTTCAAGCACCAGCCTGTAGGGAATGATTATGCCCTTCTGCTGGTAGTCGAAGGAATACTGAACGATTTTGACCAGCAGGGAGAGGCCCGCGCCCGTAAACTGCACTGGCAGCCCCGCAATGCGCATCTGCTTGAGTTGCAGGGCGCGCTCGATGGCCGTGGGGCCAGTGAAGGTGCCTGACAGCTCAAGCCGGTCAGGATCGTTGCCCACGGCGTCGATGATTTTGTTGCCGCCGGGCAGCTTGTGCACAGCCACCTGCTGCGTGCCGCCGTCGCGGATGAGGTTTGGCACCTCCATGCCGGTCAGGGTCAGGCCGCCGATGGTGACGGGCGCGGAAGCCCAAAGCCGCCCGATTGACCCGATGGCGGTCTCGGCGTTCATCAGGGCTAGGGACATGGAAAATCCAACAAAAAAGCCGCCTTAGACGGGCGGCTTGGTGGGCGCAATAAGCGACACTGACGGTAATATGCGTCAAAACTCGACAGAGTACAAGAACGATTTCAGAACGGGTTTTCTACGCTGCCGGAAGGTTTGGCATCATCCACCTGATCCTGCATGGTGCGCCCGGTCTGGTGACGGGTAGCGGGCCGGGGCGTTCTGGCCGGATGCTGCGTGCCGCGCCTGCCCGACTGGTGCGCGCCATCCGCCACGGCCTGCTTCTCGCATTCGTAGGTGCCGTGTCTGGTCTGGCCATACCAGCGGTCGCCCGGAAGGTGATAGACGCCGGTGTCCTGGTTGACCCACACCACCGTGTCGCCGGGGCAGGATGGTGCGGCCTGGGCGGTTGCGATGGTGCCGAGCAGGGCGGCAGTAAGGATCAGGTGGCGCATAGTTTCAGTATATCGGCATAGGTGAAACGAAAGGTAAACAGAAAAGGCCGCCCCACCCGGAGCGGCCTGTTTCCTACCCGATCAACGCACGCTCCCTCACCTTCTGCGCCCTCAACGGCACAACCCGCCGCTTCTGAAACCAAATCTGCCGGGCGCGCTCAACGTGGGGTCGGATGCCCCGTCGGTCCCTGATCCACCTCATGAGCAGGTTGATCTGCATAAGTGCTTCCATATCCTGCGGCTTGTCCGCGTTCACACGTTCCCAACCCTCACACTCCGCCATCCAGAGCAGCAGTTCTTCGTCGGGTGGATAGTGCCCACTGATCGGGTTTTCCGCCAGAGCTACACCGGGGCTGGCTCCTTGACCTTGACGAAAGGGCGCGCCTCCATGCGCCAGCGCAGCACGTCAAGGGTTCGGGTGGACCACAGGATTACCCGCTTGGTATGATGAATGCCGAAGAACTCGCCATTGTCCGTGACCATCCATGGCTGGTTCGTCGTGCCAGCCGACTGCAAGCCAAGATCGGCCAGCATTGCGTTGACCTTCGCAGCGCCTATGCCAAGGCGGCGGCCAATCTCACCAACCGGCAGGCGGCACGTTCCGGTATTCGGGCGGCGCTTGGGGATCAGGTCGGCCGGGATGGGAAAGGCTGCGATCTGGCCGGACACGCGGGTCTCGACCAGTGCCTGCCTTTCGGCAACCTTTTCCTGCACCACGGCAACGGCGCGTTCGGAAAGCTCCCGCTGTGCCGGTGTCAGCTTCTCGCGGATTTCGGCTTTCAGTTCTGCCAGCAGGTCGCTTTTCATCTTGGTGACGACCGACTTCACGATGCCGCCAACTTCACGGGCGGAGAGGTGGTTGGATGCAGGCTGTTCACCACGCGCCAGAGCCTTGCCGAAGAAGTGGTTGAACAGCACGCGGGCGCATTCGGTCTGGTATTCGATGACCTTCGCGCGGGTTGCTTCATTCTTGATCCGGTCGGGGTGGATCGTGGCGAGCCAGAAGTTGATCATTTCAAGGCACAGGAAGGTATGTTCCCTTTCCTGATCATCGCCCATCATCTGAACCTCCTTAATGGAGGTGCAGGTCTTTAAGACCGGATGGCGCTCAAGCTTTTTACGCTGCGCTTCCCAATCCAGCCCCATTCCTTCAGCCACCGGCTTCATTGCCACCAGCGTTGTTTCGGGACGATCACCGGGGATCGCAATAAGGTTTGAACCGTGGAAGTCGATTGTGGTAAGAGCGGTCATAGTGATGTTCCTTGTAAGGGTCATTTCTGAGGGGCGTTGGGCTGGCTTCCTACGGCGGTGCCCAACGCCTTTTCTGCTTGCTCAAGATGCTGAGCATAAAACTTCAATCCAAAAATAATCTCTGAATTGACGGATCGGCAGTTCGCCTTTGCGTTCGCTTCCAACGCGTCCTTCATGGACTGCGGGATGCGGACATGAATTTGTGGGTCTCTCTGTTTCATGACCTCCCTCTCTGTGCTCTGTAACCAATGTATACGCATGGTTATCATTGTCGTCAATAACCAATGTATCTAATTTGATATTATGACGATTCGACCACCCATGATCCACTTCCGCCTACCCCCAGACCTAAAGGAATGGGTGGAGGAACAGGCTGCCCGAAACGGCAGGTCCGTGAACGCTGAACTCGTCTGGATGATCGAGTTCATGCGCGACGGATATCAAAAGGAAATCGCCACGCGCGATAGCGAACTGGCCGAGATTAAGAAGATCGCGCTTGAGGCTCTTGAGAGGGCGAAGGACGCGCAACGGAAAACTGATGAGCGATAATAGGCGCATACGTTTTATGGCCTTAAGCTTGTTCGGATTGCTACCGCCACTTGCTGCCATTGCGGAACCATCCACGGGGCGCGGGAATGTCGAAATATGCGCGACATATGACCCGACAAGCCCGGATGATTTCCAAAAAGAATTTTCGTTTGGGGATATTACCGTTCCGGCGGGCACCGTGTTTGATGGGCCTGCCCACATGTTTAATGGCCTAAAAGACCCCGGAGACATGCAGCATATCGTAACTGACCCCAAGAATAACGACGGCAAGGGATGGCTGTCCATCAGCGATGCCGAAGAAAAAAGGCGAGAGGGGTACCTGCGAACAGACCATGAAATCGGCCATCTGCATCAAGCGTTCCTCATTGATGGGCCAGTCACGCTCAGCAAACATCACCTTTGCGATAAGGTAGACGCGCACGTCATTGTATCTTCTCAATGGGACTGGAATACCCGCACGATCAATGTTGCATCAGACCTGTATTATCAGGCCTATGGCGTGGTTTCAGACAATAAGATCGACACCTCATTTGATAATGAGGAAATGCCGTTCCAATGGAACGCACAGGCTGGAAACATAAACGCTGCTGTAACTAGACCACTGGATGCAGTTTATGAACTTCCTCCTGATTGATACTTCAGAGTTAGGGAATAAAGACTGACGGCAAAAAACCGCCCGAAGGCGGCTCTTTTTTAGGCTGCTCTCACCGCATCGTTGATGGCATCCTTGATTGCATTTGCGCTTTGACGATCGGATGCCCTCATCTGGATTGCTTTTTTACCTGACACCCTTACCACAACAGGCACCTTTTTTGACATGGCCGCGATAAGGGCCGCCACACCAAAGATCAGACAAAATATTGCAGCATCAAGGGCGAAGGATCTGGAAGACTGGTAAAAATCTAAAGCATACGCCGCCCCTACAACCCACAAAAAGCAGGCCACAACGGAAGCCTTCACTTTCGCAGAATTATCTACAGTAACGGAATCGACTTTTAATGCTGGGTAACTGGCCCCTTTGAAGGTAATAATGCCACTGTTTATCGATATGCCGTCTCGCTCAAACATTTCTTATCTCCAAATGCAAACACGAGAAGTAGCATATCCTGGCCGTCTCAGCCACTTATGCACCTGCTGGATCTGGATCGCGTCTACTGATCCCAGACGCGCGCATGCCTGAACCTGTCGATTATTACCACGCAGCAGAAAGCACCCCATAGGCTACTGACTCGCTAGACTTGTATCTTTCCTGCCAAACTCCGGCAGGAGGAACCATGCGCCTAACCACCCTCACCTTTCTCGCCCTGCTCGCTCCAGCAGCCGTCCACGCCTACACGCCGGGAAGCAGCCAGACGGAGCCAAGCTGCCCCAAAGGCGACCGGCCCGTGTGGGTCAACACCAGAACCAGCGTCTACCACTACCGTGGCATGCGCTGGTATGGGCATACGAAATCAGGGAAATACATCTGCGAGAAGGACGCGCAGGCCGAGGGGGATCGGGTTACGCGGAATGGGGAATGAAAATGCTATTGCGTACCATCATGCTGGAGGCGGCCCTTCTAAGTCTGCCATTTCTTTCTGCATAAATTCTTGTGATCCGTTCCGATTTGCGGGCATTTTTCGGAATACTAAGAGAGGAGTGATCCCGAAAGACTGGTCGGGACGCCCCAACATACGCCTTACAGCAGACAATACTCCTCCGATCCCATTCGTAATCTCGTTACCGGCTGCTATTTCATTCCATTCAGCTTCCATCGCAGATGCGGTGCCGACCTCATCGAAAATAGGGTGCGCATCAACAACCCCTAATACATACCAAATGCCTGGAATCACAGACCCGTGCTTAAGGGATAGATCTTCCCAAGATGTGAGCAGGCAGTCGTTCTTAAAGGTGGACCATGCCATTCCCTGTCGGGTCATGAATTCAGCTTGGATCGGATATGGGGTATCCTTTAATAACGACCCGAATGCATTTTTTATATCTGTCTGGGACGGGTACTTTTTTCGATCATCCCTACGCCCAGAGGGTATTTCTGGCCTAAACGAGTCAAATGGAATGAATTTTTCCAAGATGGGCCAGAGCGTATTGATGTGACTTAAGTCCTTTAGTCTTAAAAAGCCTCGGGTTAAGGTAAGACTACCCACAGCAGATTTATGCAGATCCCGTCCAATATACCCAAGTTCATCCAGTCTGTTCATCACAGAAATAGGCAACAACGCTGAAGGATCAAATGTACGTTCCTGCCCTTCAGACGCGTTAGTTGTCGCGCTCATCTTGCCTGCGGCAACATGGATGTTAATCGACCCGTCTGTAGTCTGCGTGTCCTGTTCGCCGGAAGTGAGCTTAACTCCGGTTAAGACACCGTTAGGCTCAACTTGAGCAAGGTAGGAAACTAGCCTATCTCGGTCAGCATAAAGAACATCACAGAGAAATTCTGTGTCTGGTGATTCGTCCGCCAAGTTCACGATCCTCTTTGATTCGCTTAGACCTTTTTTCTAGGCGATCAGAGGATTCTTTCAATCCGTCAGCAATGCTTACCAGACCTTCCCTGAGCGGGTCGTTCTTCCCCCTCCCTGCACCGAGGGCTTTCTTCATGCTATCAACGAAACGCGCTACAGACATCTTTCCCTCCCTCGCTTCGGGTTGCGGACAATGAACGCCCCATGCCGATCTTGGTTGAACCCTATCTGCCGTTATTAATCTTGACAACGGGACCAAAACGGGATCGTGGGAAGTTGTGATGCTATTCGGCTACCGTCCGATCGCCCTCCCCGGCACCTGCGGGTACTGCACCACATCGGGAGCGGTCCCGCTTGATCGCATCTCCTGTCTGGCCTGCTGGAACTGAACTTCCTGCACCGCTGACGCCAATTCTCGGCCATTGGGCATCATGACCACGATCTGCGCCGTCCCCACATGCTGCGCGCTGCTACCGCTCGCCTGCGGATACTGCATGGTTGAAATGCGACTAGCTTGGTGGCTCGCTTCGTTCGTAACGCCCAAAACAACGCCTCCAGCCGCTCCAGTTATCGCCCCGGCAGCCGTTCCTAGTCCTGGTATTACCGACCCCCCGATCGCACCTGTGGCTGCGCCTGCAGCGGCACTCTCAAGGATGCGTCGAATTGGCCCCGGCACCATACCCATGATTTTACCGATGCCACCAGCAATGGAACCAATAACATTAATCAGGGCTGAAATATCATTGGCAAACTGCCTCACATCATCAGGATGCTTTGCCACGAAATCACTGATCCCGTTGAACGCATTGGTCAGTGATTGCAGGGAACTGATGAACGGTCCCTGCGCTGCCCGGCCTATGGTGAATTCCAGTCGCTCCCATGCGGTGTGCATGATGAGAGACTGATCCTGTTGCCCGCTTTCCATGGCGGTCACGGCGCGAGCAGCGTCTGTCCGCTTGGCGGTAGCATACTGTCTTGCGATATTCCCTTCAGCGCCTGTAGTTTCCGCCGCGAGATCGGCCACGTTCATCCTCTGGATATGACCGAGAAGTTCCGGATGGCTCTTTATCAGCGGAGAAAGGTAATGCGTAATCCATCCAATAGGATCGGAGGCAAGTTGATCCTGCCCTAAAAACTGACCGTTTTTTCCCGTCAAACCCAAGTTGCTAAAATATGCGAAATCTTTATCGGTCATGCGCGTATGATCGCCACCGAAAAGGTTCTCGAGGGATTTAACGGCGGTTGCAGCCCGGCTTGGATTTACGTCGATGAAATGAGCCATATTCAGCGTGCCCTCATCGGACATATGCTGAGCGGCGACTCCGGCTGACCGGGCAAACGTCAAATATTTTTGCCCGCTCATGAACTGCTGGTTGGCGATATGCATCCCTAGCAGCCTGTCGGGTTGGGGTACCCTGTGAAGGGGTAAGGCTGTAGAGTGTCGCGATGAGCCGCTTCATCCCGTTTGACCGATCCCAGCCGTATCTT
>NZ_NIRT01000056.1 GCF_003207795.1 Komagataeibacter nataicola
CTCGCATACAACTGCAAAAGAATGGCACGGCTTCAGGCAGCATAAGCCGGGTCAGCCTCGGCGTTATCAGCCGCAAAATGCCCAACCCGACAGGCTGCTACAGCGTGGCACTGGACCGCAAGGTCAATCTGCGTTTCCGGATCAATCTTTCACCCATTTCGGTCAAGCGGGGCAGCGGCGTCCACATCGTCATGCGTCCGATCCCCGCGCGTCCCGCAAGCCTTGACCAGCAGATGGTCGAACAGGAAATCCGGGACACGAACAGGCTCAAAAGCGGCATGGTCCTGTTTGGTGGGGCAACCGGTTCCGGAAAGACCACGTTGCAATTCGGGCTTGCCATCGAAAAACTCATGGACCCGACCGTGTATTGCGACATGGCAACTGGCGAGGAGCCCATCGAGTTCCTGCTGGACGACCTGCGACCGCCTTCAGGCTCGCGGATCAGCCAGACGGAGATCCGCCCTCCTATCCTGACTTTTCCCACGTTCACCCGCAGCCTGACACGCCGCGAGATGAGCGATGGCATCATCACGGAATGTCGGGACGGCGAGACCATGAATGCAGCCATCAATATCGCCATGATGGGCGGTATCCTGGGCACGACGCTGCATGCAGACAGCGTCTCCCTCATGATCCAGCGCGCGATCGCGCTCTGTCCGCCCTCGGAACGTGACAACCTCGTCTCGGCCCTCGCTCAGGCGCTCCGGTTCTGCATCAACCAGCGCCTTGTGCCCCGCAAGGGCGGCGGGCGTGTTGCGATCCGCGAATTCCTCACCTTCGATCGTGATCTGCGCCGCAAGCTGACCCGGACCGAGCCAACAGACTGGCCGGACGTCGTGGCCGACGCGGTCGAGGCGCAGGGCCAGTCTTTCGGAAAGGCCATCCGCAAACTGCTTGATGCCGATCTGATCACCGAAGACACCGCTCTGGCGGAAGAAAGGAGAGACGCGTGATGTGGCGTGCAACGGCCTATCCTGTCCGGGTTTTCATTCTCGATGCCCGCAGCTGTTTTCCCATTCTCATCTCCGTGACACACTGGAGCCTCACCACCCTGCTGATCGGGGTCTTCGGCGTGGTGTTTTTCGGCACGATCTCGTTTTTCGGGCTGACGCTGCCGGCCGCGATACGCTCCATGCGACGCTTCCTCATCGGGCCGATCCGCACCGCCCTGCCGACATGGCAAAGGAGGCGGTTCTCATGAGCGCGATCGACCTGGCGGCGATCAGTGCGGCGCAGACACGGCTTCTGGCCAAAATCGGCAAGCCGATTGAACTGCTGGACCGTGGCACCGGAAAACGGGTGGTCGTATCACCGGCTGACGCGGCACACCCTGAAGCCTATCTGCCCATTTTCCTGATCAGTGCCGAAGCCCTGTGGCTGGAACTGACAGGGACGGGCTTTGCCCTTGATGTCAGCAGGACGCCCGACAGCGCGCTCGGCTATGCCGTCCGCAAGGTGCGCGCCGGTTCATTTACGGTCGTGATGTTATGTCTGATCGATGTCACGATGAGGCTTGCGGAGATGGACGACGCGCTGGTCCTCAATCATCTGATCGACTTCTGGGGCGAAGCCCATGGTCGGATTGCCGATGTCGCGCCGACCTTGCAGGGGGCGACATGATCCCCCGCCTCGCTCTGGCGGCACTCGGGGCGTTTCCCTTTTTTGTCGCCAGCACGACCGCCCGCGCCGCGAGCATCGAAGAAAATGGCCGCCAGATTGCAGCGTGTCTGGAGGCTTCGGCAAAAATCTCCGGTGTGCCCCGTGGCGTGCTGCTCGTCCTCCTCTATGTCGAGGCAGGTCGTCCCGGAATGGTCAGCCCGAACAGTAACGGCACGGCGGATCTCGGGCCGATGCAGGTCAACACGACATGGGTCGATCGCATCGCGAGGCGATGGCATAGCACGCCCGCGCAAACATATGCGGCGCTGCGCGACAGTTCGTGCGCCAATATCGAGGCAGGCGCCTGGATCCTCGGTCAGGCGATGCACGAAGCACACGGCGACCTCTGGCAGGCCGTGGCATTCTATCACTCTCATACCCCACGCCATGGCAACGCCTATCTCCGGCGTTTCTACGACATCGCCCTCACGATGATGGCCAGAAACCGCAGGGACGATCGCTCATGAGCACGAGCCGCGTCCCATGGTCATCCAGCGATGACTATCTGCTCTTTTCTTCGATCATTATCATCGTCGGGGTCCTGCTGTTCAGCTACATGGCCTGGAGCCTGTGGCATACGCAGATCACGGCCTTCTATCTGCGGGCCATGCTGGGGCAGATCAACCTGCTGCATACGTCTAATCCCGACCTGATGCGCCTGCGCTTCCAGTTGCAGGCCGCGCAATATCGACCGGATCTGGTGCGGGCGATCCAGCTTTATTATGGCCTTACGATCCTGGGCAATGCCCTGAAATGGCCGGTGGCCATCGTGATTGCCCTCATGGGCGGGTTATGCATGTGGCGTGCTGCCCCCGGCCGTTTTGCAAAAGCGCTCGATCTGGAAGGTCTGATCGCAGTGCAGGCAGAAATGTTTCCGACACTGAAAGGCTTCGTCCGACGCCGACTGGACAGGCTTGTAACGCCTACGGATGGTACTCCCCTGCCCGCGGACCCGGCTCTGACACGTGCCGAATGGGGCGCGCGCTTCGCTGTCGATGCACAGGGCCGCTACAGTGAAACCGGCGCGCTCGAGGCGTTCACGCGCCAGTTGGGCCGCCACTGGTCCAGCATCCACGCCGCATCCCCTGTCGAACAGGTGCTTCTCGTTGCCTTTGCGATGCACTACCTCCAGAGGCGTCGGGACGCCCTCGCCCTGCTTGGTGAACTCTCTGCCGGCCTGGCCGACGCCGGCCTTGATGGTCCGCATGGTCCGCTGGCGCCACTCACGGTGCCAGAGTCCGTTGTACGAAGCGCCCGCTCTGCCCTGCAGGACAAGGAAATCACAAACTGTATCGATACGCTCTGCGAGCGCAGCGGGTGGAGCGTGACCGCGCTCATGACCCTGCTGCACGAGGCCCGGCGTCAGGCGGGCGTACTGGCACCCTCCTCATTCGCCATCGTGAAGCTGATCGACCGATCATTGTGGTACGCGCTGCACTCACTCGGCTTTCCTGCTGAAATCCCGGCCGAAGACCTTCATCCCAATCCCCGCATCGAGGCCGCCGGCGCGCGTGCGCACTGGAGCGAAGAGCGGCGCTACCAGCGTCCGATCTACATCCCTGCGGTTGAGAACGCACTCGCCATCCTGCGTCCGATGCCCGAAGCACAAGGATCTTCCCATGACCCGTATCATCCTCCACGCTGATGGCCGGGCGCCCATCACCATTGAACTCGACGGGACAGGTTTACAGCCGCTCCATTTCCATCTTGGATCTGATTTCGGGCAGGCGGAGACGAGTGATGCAGCAGCCACTTTACCAGAAGCGACAGCGGCACGGCGCGGGCGCCTGAAAAAAGCATTGCCCGCGCTCATCGCCGGAGGGCTGGCCGCCATCCTGATCATCGGCACACGTCAGGCCATGGTTTCCGACCGCGCCGTTCCCGACACGGGGCCCAGTGGCATACTACGGCCGCCTGCAATTCTACCCCCACTCTCCGGCGCGCCCATGACGGACGAAGGCGCGCCAGGGGTCCGCTCAACCTATGTGCCGGGCGCGCGCATGCCGGTCGATGGAAATGTGGTCGGCAATCCCGACGGTCACCCGGCGAGCGCGGAAATCGATGCCGCACGACGCATCATGACGCAGCGGCCTGTCGTCACTTATCCGCACCCCCCAGGTGGCGCGCAGACAGCGCCGACGGCGCCGGTCTCCCCCACGGCACCAACCGCTCCCGTGGCGCCTACGATCGACACGGGAAAATCTCCTTTTGGGCTGGAAGACTGAGGCATGGTGAAGCGCGAGATCGGCGGACCGCAGGTCCACCAGCAACTGAAACACGGCTCTACCTATCGCGACACGCGTCCCTTCACGGTCCGGATCGCCGAAGAGCTGCAATCCGGCAGTTCCGGGTTCATCCTCGTGATTCTGGCAGGGCTCGGCGTGCTGGCTCCCGCGATCATCGGAATCACCTTTCCGCTCGCCCTCTGCCTGATGCTCTGGGTCATGACCCGCCATCCGGTGCTGCCTTTTCATCTGCCCAGGTATTCCGGCCTGAAGGACAGACACGATCTTGACCCCAAAACCCGTCGGCCGCGGATGGCAGCAGGCATCATATATCTCGGAACAGACGGGCTAACCGGCCAGCAACTCTGGCTTTCATCCGACGCGGGACGCCAGCACGCCGCCGTGCCAGGCACAACCGGCGCGGGCAAAACGACATCCGCCATCTCCCTGCTCGCCAATCCTCTTGCGCATGGATCCGGGTTCATCCTGATCGACGGCAAGGGAGACAACACGGTCCACGGCGATGTGCTGGCGCTTGCCCGCCGCTTCGGGCTGGACGACCAGGTGCTCAATCTCAATTTTCTGACCGCAAGCGGCATCCGCCAGTCCAATACGTTTAATCCGTTTGCGACAGGCAATGCCGACGCCATCCGTGAAATGCTGGTCAGCCAGCTTGGCGAGCCTTCCAGCAACGACGCCAACGGCGTCTTTCGGGATCGTGCCGTCGGTCTTGCCGGCACGATCGCCCCGGTCCTGACCTGGATGCGCGACACGCACGGCGTGCCGATCAACATCGAGACCATGCGCTACGCCATGGAACTGCGCTGGATCGGCACGCTGGCCCGGCATCGCGTATTCCTGATCCGCAATCCCGGCTCCGATCACCCCATTGAGATCAGCGTTCCCGAAATTCCCGACGATATCCTCTATCCAGCCCAGGCCTATCTGGGCGAACTGCCGGGGTATGATTCCTCTCTGGCGTGGAATGAGCAGAAAGAAAACAGACCGAGCGAGCAACATGGTTACGCCAAGATGTATTTCACCCGGGTTTTCACACAGCTTGGCGTCAGTCTCGGACACATCTTCCGGGCCCAGATCCCTGACATCGACATGCGCGATGTGGTGCTGAACCGCCGCATTCTCGTTGTCACGCTGCCAGCGCTGGAGAATTCCTCGGATACGCTGGCCGGACTGGGCAAGATCGTGGTCGCTGCCGGTCGCGGCGTCATGGCCCAGCTTCTTGGCGCCCGCCTTGACGGCCCCGCCGAGCAGGTCTTCAAGCTCAAGGCGGGCAGCGGCGACGCGCCGTTCCATTTCTTCTACGACGAACTCTCCGCCTACGTCACGGACGGCATGGACCGACAGCTGGCCATGGGACGCGGTCTGAACTGCATGTTCTGGCTGGGATTTCAGGATCTTCCGGGTCTCACGACACGCATCGGCGACAAAGCCTTTACCCTGCTCGGCAATGCCAACCTCACCCACGCCATGCGTCTGCAGGATGCCATGCGCACGCGCGAGTGGATCGAAAAGCAGTCCGATCGGATCGAGGTCAGTCAGGCCACGCATTTTGAAGGCAACTCTGCGGGAAGTTACCGGGAAGGACGGGGCGCCGAAGTCCGGGAAGTCGCCCGTATCCCCTGGGCAGACCTTCAGTCGCTCATCGAGGGCGAGGCCATAACGATGTACGCCGGTCGCATTGTCCATTCGAAGACGTTCTTTGCCGCCGTCAATGGGCGGTCAGGCGCAATCCGCATGGCCCAGCCGGTCATGCTTGCAGCGCCGCTGGACCTGAATCGGGTCCCCCCGGACCAGCAGTTGCTCGCCCTCCTCGCGACGATCGAAGGCGGCCTGTTTCAGTCTGAACTGACCACGGTACACGACGAGCCGGATGTTCGCGCACTCCAGGAAGCAGTCGACCGCCTCGGTTCAGGTTCTAAAGACATCCTGCGCAATTTTGCACAGATTGGTGCAGCAGTCGCCGCCACACCACGCCGGGTTGCGACCGCCAGTGACGATGAAGGGACTGAACACGCAGCCGGAACAGACATGCTGACCCCATTTTCCTATATGCTGCGTGATGCTGCCTCCACCCCGAAACCCGGTTTTCGGACACCGCCCCGCACCATACCTCCCATCGACGGTCACCTGCTTGGACGCCTGGAGGCCATTGAACGCCGCGTAGACCGGCAACCAGGTGTAGCCCGGCGTCAGGCACTGCTTATATTGGGTGTCAGGGACGCGATGACAAAAGGCGCACCGAAGGAGGGCGCTGCCAGCACCGGGATGACCGAGAAGGAAATCCTCGCCCAGATCAGGATATTGCGCGAAAAAACCTCGGCATGACGGGCACGATCATCATCCTTCCCGGCGGGGAAAGGTTCCAGCTCGAATGGCGCCGGAGTGACCCGGAGCGCTGGGAACGCCGCCTGAAGGCAAAATATAACGAGAGCCGGAGCGCGGAGCGTTCTGACAAGGCGCGATGCCTGTGCCAGCATCGCGGGGCCGCACTGCCTCTACAGATCCGTTACCGGGCGGACAGTCACAGTTTTCACCTCGCCGTCTGGCCAAATGAAGGGCCGCTGCACGAAAAGACATGCGCGTTCTACAAGCCTGATCCAGAAAAAAGTGGGCGCGCCAGCTATGTAAATGGCGTAATTCGCGAGGGTGAGGATGGGGATGTCGCTGTGACCCTGTCGATCGGCCTGCGCCGCAAGGGACCACCCCGGCCAGTCGATGACACGCCGCTGCCTGCTTCAGATCGGGCCGGACAGGCGCGACAGCGCCGAATGACGCCTCTCGGGCTGCCCCATCTCCTGTGGGAACGGGCGGGGCTGACCGAATGGCGGCCACAATTTGCCAGACACCGCACACCGACGGTTGCCCTGGGCCGGATCGCCTCTGCCGGAACCCGGATCCGGGCGCAGGGCAGACTGATCTCCGATCTTCTATGCCCTGTTGCCCCAGGGCATGAAAAATTCGGACGGCGTTTCCATGCCATTGTCAGGACAGAAGGACAGGAAAACCATCTGTTCCTGATCGGGTTCATGGAGGCTCTGGAACCAGATCCAAGGGGCAATTTCACCATGGCCCTGAGCGGCCAGCGCAACGGTTACCGCTGCTTTCTGACAGTGCCTGCGGCCGAGAGGAACCGTCTTGCCCGGTCGCACCAACTGGCGGCAGCCACGCTCGCCCTGCCCGAAGCGGCGCGGCAGGCACATGTTGTAGCGCTGCTCTATGTGGCGGCACGAAACATCGGAACGCCCAATAGCCGGTGGAGGGGCTGGATCCAGGCGGAAGTCAGGACCGGTGCCCTGATGACCGTCTCTCGCAGCATGCTTCCTTTCGAAAGCAGCCATGAACTGGCGGTGGCCGATCCCCTCGTGACAGCGGGACGCGCATTCGAAAAACCACTACGTTTCGACGCGGAACGGGATCTCGTTTTCCCCGACTTCATCCTGCAGGACACTGCGCGAAGTGCCGGATATCCAATGGAAGTTTTCGGCCGTACGGACGAGGCCTACACTGCCAGACGAGCCGAGAAGGAAAACTACTACAACATGACTTTCGGCAGAGGCGGATGGTGGTCATGGGATGCAACAACGGAAAGCCGGATTCCAGCCTTTCCGCCCACCAGAAAAGGAGCGACGCTGAGCTGATCACGCCAGATAATGCCTTTCATCCGGCTTGGTCGGGCTCCAGATTTTGTCAACGCAACCGAACCCTGCCGGACCATATCATCGGACACCAGAAGCAAACAGGCTGATCATGCGGCGCTTCAGCGAATGGGAATTATTGATCACAAAGGCGACGTGACGAAAGCCTACGCGTGGCCACGGCTGTCCATATATATTTTTTTACACAAGACACCGTTTATATGCGATTTTAAGCATCAATAAACGGTTTTGGACAATTCAGCAGGAATTTAATTCCAATGGCAGACCCGATCGGCGGCATGTGGCTCGCACTGAAATATGATGCAGAGCCATTCGGCGGACTGGCTGTCAAAAGCCAGCTTGGAAGTCGCCGGTCGAGCAGTCATCATAATTTATACAGCATCGAGACATATCCTGAAAACATGCGTCCGGCCGACACGGCAGCCGCGCATCTGCAGTTTCATCTGCGACACGAACCCACCAGCCTGGAGTTGCTGGCGCGCATCTTTGCGAAGATCGGACCAGGTTTTGTCCAGGAGTGGATAAACAATGCACCGACCGGACAATATGCCAGACGGGCATCGTTTCTCTATGAATTCGTCACCGGACAAACGCTCGTGCCGCCAGTCGACCTCGGCGGCAACTACGTTCCCGCCCTGGATGCATCTTTTCAGGTAACCGCGTCTCCAGACAGGATGAGCAACGTCAGCCGATGGCGCGTCCGTGACAACATGCCCGGGAATCCCTTTTTTTGTCCCTTTATCCCGCTATCCAGTCAACTCAAGACGGCTTCGGAGATGGACGTATCTGCCGGTTACGGTGAACTGGTGCAGGAATTCGGCGAGAGCATGCTTGCCCGGGCCGCAGTGTGGCTGACAAATCGTGAAAGCAAGGCAAGTTTCACCATTGAAGGTGAGGCGCACCAACTTGACCGGATCCAGCGCTTCAGCCACGTACTCGCCACGAGGACAGGGCATGGGGCAGTCCCCCTGACAGATACTGACCTTGCCGACTTGCAACGCAACATCCTCGGTGACGTCACAATAACCGAGCATTTTGGCTTGCGGCTGTCACCGGTATTCGTTGGAGAATACACGATGAGGTACGAGAATGTTGTTCATTACCTCGCGCCTCCCGCACAAGACGTAGCGGATATGCTTGGAGGATTAAAAATTTTCCTCGACAGGACGGAAGGACAGTCTCCTGTCATGCGTAGCGCCGTGGCAGCCTTCGGGTTCGTCTACATCCATCCTCTTTCTGACGGGAACGGCCGTGTACACCGGTTCCTGATAAACGACGTTCTCAGGCGGGACGGCGCCATCCCCGACCAGATCATCCTTCCCATCTCAGCTACCATCATTGGAGACCCGACGAGCAGGCGAAACTACGACCAGATTCTGGACAGGGTTTCAAAACCCCTAATGCGACAGATCACGGATCATGTCTCTTTCGATCGTGACATGAAGACCTATCCTGATGGGATAAAATCCAATCTCGACTTCTCGAATCCTGACCTGGCGAAACCGGCCTGGCGCTATATCAATTTCGCCCCCCACGTTATCTATCTCAGCACAGCACTAGAGATGACCATCAAGCACCACATGAAAGAGGAAGCCATATATCTCCGGTCGCACCATAATGCCCGGCAGGCACTCAAGGAACTTGTTGAAATGCCGGATATGGATGCCGACCGCATCATCAGGTCATTACGGGATACTCATTTCATACCAAGCGGCAAGATTCAAAAAGAATATCCCATGATCGAAAAATTCAGGCTTTGGAACGCCATCTCTGAGGCGCTGAGGCGTTCATTCGTAAGCTCCCGGCGACTGACGCCTTGCTGAATACTTCTGGTCTGGTTCAGCTATGAAGCATGAGCGATTTAAGAGATAGGGACGCGGTACTACCTGC
>NZ_NIRT01000057.1 GCF_003207795.1 Komagataeibacter nataicola
GCAGGATCGTGGGCTGGAAGGTCTCGACCTCCATGACCACCCAGTTCGTGCTCGACGCCCTTGAACAGGCCATCTGGCAACGAAAGCCCGCGGGAAACAAGGCGCTGATCCATCATTCGGATCGTGGTTCACAATACCTGTCGATCCGATATACCGAACGCCTGGCGCTGGCGGACATCGACGCCTCGGTCGGCACGGTTGGTGACAGCTACGACAATGCACTGGCTGAGACCATCAACGGTTTATATAAGGCCGAGGTCATCCATCATCTGGGGCCATGGAAATCCATGGCGCAGGTCGAATGGGAAACCCTCAAATGGGTGGACTGGTACAATAACCGACGCCTGCTGGCGCCAATCGGCTACAGGCCTCCCGCTGAAGCCGAACGCGCCTTCCATGCAGATCAGAGCAGACTTGATATCGCAGCCTGAGCGCTGAACAAATCGCTCTCCGGTAAACCCGGGGCAGTTCACCTCAAACCCCCAGCAGATGCTGCCGGGGAGTGTGGAGGCATGGGTCAAATCTCGATGAAAATTTCCGCCCTACCCGGGTCAGTTCTCAGTGAAAATCAACAAACGGGGCAAGCCGCCAAAAAATCTCGAAATATTCGCCAGACTGTCCCGCCAGAAGCAGGCACTCGCCGGCTGGGCGCAAGCCGGGTATTTTTTTAGTTCGGATTGCCAGCTGCATTTCGCCGGACAGCTTGAGGTGGCTGATGAAACGCACGCAGGAAGGCACGCCGCATCCGCTCGGGATCGTGGAAGCCGGTCATCACGGCAATGGATTCGATGGGGAGCGTGGAGCGTTCGACTCGCTCCCGTGCTGCCTCCAGACGCAGTTTCTCGACCGCTCTGGCAGGGCTCATCCCCACGGCGGTCCGGAAACTGCGTGAAAAGTTTCTGGGGCTCATGCCAACCCGGCTGGCGAGAATGTCCACGGTCAGGCGCTGTTGCAGGTTGGACCGGATCCATCCCAGAAGATCGGCAAAGCGTTCCTGCGTGCTCTCCATCTCAAGAAGCGCCGAGAACTGGGACTGTCCTCCGGGCCGGTGATAGAAAACCACCATCTGCTGCGCCGTGCGCCGCCCGATGTCTGCACCGAGATCTTCGCTCACCAGCGCCAGAGCCATGTCTATTCCTGCGCTGATGCCGGCTGACGTCCAGACCGGACCATCATGGACATGAATGGCATCGGCCAAGACCCTGACTTCCGGAAACCGTAATTTCAGGGCCCCGGCCTGTTGCCAGTGCGTCGTCACGCGGCGTCCATCAAGCAGTCCGGCCGCTGCCAGCAGGAAAGCGCCCGTACACACGCTGCATATCCGCCGTGCCGTGCCAGCCTGATGTCGGATGAAGGCCTGCAGTTCCGGACAGGCCATAGCCTGCTTGTGTCCTTCGCCCCCAACGACGACAAGCGTGTCAAAGGCCCCCACCGCCGCGAGCGGGACGGTCTCGATCGTCATGCCGGACGACGACCGGACCAGACCTCCATGCCAGGACAGGGGTGTCGTCTCATACCCAGCGCTCCCAAATGTGCTGGCGATCTCAAAGGCCGCCGTCACTCCGGCGGCGTCGAGCAACTGGAAGTCAGGATAAAGCAGGAGACCGATACGTATGGGCATGTCCTGAAATGAGGGATCATTGTCCTTTCGTCAAACGCTTTGCCGGAAAACACTGATAGACGCTGGATCAGCCAGCGATCCGTCCCCGAACCAGAGGCAGAATTTCCAATGTCCCGACCCCCATTACCTCCATTCAATGCCGAAACCGCTGTTGAGAAGGTCCGTCTCGCAGAAGACGCCTGGAATGGTCAGAACCCTGAAAAGGTGGCACTGGCCTATACTCCCGATAGCCAGTGGCGCAATCGCTCGGAATTCATCCGCGGGCGAGAAGACATCGTGACGTTCCTGACGCGAAAATGGGAGCGCGAGCAGGAGTATCGGCTTATCAAGGAGCTCTGGGCTTTTCAGGACAACCGGATCGCTGTCCGTTTTGCGTATGAGTGGCAGGACCAGACCGGTCAATGGTTCAGATCTCATGGGAATGAGAACTGGGCATTCGATGAAAACGGGCTGATGCGTTACCGCGTGGCGTCAATTAACGACCAACCCATTTCAGTCACTGACCGCCTGTTTCATTGGCCTGCAGGACGACGTCCCGACAATCACCCGGGCCTTTCGGCGTTGGGACTGTAACTGCCCGGAAGTGCTTCTTTATGGCGTTGAGCGGAACGCCTTGCGCCCTTCGGCATTCAAAGCCGCGAAGTCCTCATCTGACAGCGAGATGTCTGCGGCAGCGACGTTCTGCTCCAGATGAGCGACTTTCGAAGTTCCGGGGATTGGCAGCATTACCGGACTGCGTTTCAGAACCCATGCCAGTGCGATCTGGCTTGGGTGCGCGCCGTATTTCCCTGCCATGGTATCCAGGATTGAGCCTGGCTTCGCGAGGTCGCCAGCGGCAAGCGGAAACCAGGGGATGAACCCGATGTTCTGCGCCGTGCAGTAGTCGAGTACGTCCTCGCTGGTGCGATCGACAAGATTATAGCGGTTCTGGACGGTTGCCACGTCAAAGAACTTCGAGGCGGCCTTGATGTCTTCGACGGAGACTTCGCTCAGTCCTGCATGCCGGATCAGTTTCTGGTCGATGAAGGACCGGATTGCATCGAACTGCTCGTCCGCCGGAACCCTGGGATCTATGCGGTGCAACTGCCACAGATCGATCTGTTCGACGCCGAGATTGCGCAGGCTCTTGTGCACCTGCTGGAGCAGGTATTCCGGCCGTCCGACCGGCTTCCAGATATCCGGCCCCGAGCGGGTGAGACCACCCTTCGTGGCGATCACCAGTCCCTTGGGGTATGGGTGCAGGGCCTCCCTGATCAGCCATTCCGAAACATCGGGGCCGTAGGAATCGGCAGTGTCGATGAAGTTGACGCCGATTTCGGGAAGGCGCCTCAGCGTGCGGATGGCCTCGTCGTGGTCGGCTGGCGGTCCCCATATGCCCGGGCCGGTGATGCGCATCGCGCCGAAGCCAAGACGATGAACGACAAGGTCGCCGCCGATGCTGAAGGTGCCGGCGTCAGTGACGTTAGCGGATAAACTGGTCATGGCCTTCGTTCCTTTTTTCCGGCAGGTGATTGGGGATCAGTCATTCCATCAGGCCGCGAAGCCGCCATCGATGTTGTATGCAGCACCGGTGATGATGCCTGCCTCTGGCCCGGCAAGATACGCGACCAGCCCTGCGATCTCCGCGCCCGTGGCATGGCGTTTGATCGCCATGAAGTCGTGCATCACGTCTTTCAGCGGTCCATCGGCAGGGTTCATGTCGGTATCGGTGGGGCCGGGCTGGACAACGTTGACAGTGATGCCGCGCGCCCCGAAATCACGCGCCAGTCCTTTGACCATGCCTTTCAGTGCGGCCTTGCTGGCGCTGTAGGCTGCAAGGCCAGTCATCGGCATCCGGTCGGCATTGGCTGAGCCGATCAGGATGATGCGGCCGCCGTCGGGCATGGTCCGTGCGGCAGCAACCGCCGCGTGATAGGGCGCGAGGGTATTGATGCGGAAAAGCCGGTCGATGGCGTCCGGCGGCATGTCCAGTGGATCACCCGCGCCAAGAATTCCGGAATTGACGACCAGCACGTCGAGAGGACCAAGCGAGGCGATCAGCGCGGTGAGGGAGTCCCGGTCTCCGCTATCGGCACGCAGGGCCCTGCTTCCGGTCTCGGCGGCCAGGGCCTGAGCATCATCAGGGGAGGACAGATACGTGAAAACGACTTTCGCGCCATCCGTTGCGAAGCGACGGACAATGGCGGCCCCAATCCCGCGGCTGCCGCCAAGCACGAGGACGGATTTGCCATGAAAGCTGCTCATGCCCGTATTTCCCCCTGCGCCAGAATTTCCGCCAGCCTGTCGAATGCTGGCTGATAGATATGGGTCGGCATTCTGGCCTCCATGCTGGCTGCGTGTTCGGCAGCCGCTTCGAACTGACCGCGCCACCGGATAAATGTGCGATTGCCATCCGTTACGGGCAGAAGCGTGATGGTCGACCGGTAGTTCCGGATCGGTAAAGCCGATTCAATGATTGAGAAAGTCACCGCATGATCCACGTCGGACAGCGCCAGAAGCTGTTCACGGATGACACCGACATCGCCCATTTCAACACGACGGATCGCGCCAACACGGTCGCCGGGATCATCGCCTTCGATCATGCAGCTTTTCACACCCGGCAACCAGCGACCAAGAGCACCGAAATCGCGGATCAGCCCCCAGACAGACGAAACGGGTGCATTGATAACACTGCTGGCCATAACATTGATCATACGGACTCCCCCTGTCCTTCGCTGTGTGGGATCAAAGCGACTGGCCACCTGTCACCTCGATGCGCTGGCCATTCACCCAGTGCATGTCGTCCGACAGGAGAGCGCGCACCGCAGTCCCGATATCATCGGGTTGGCCGACACGCCCCAGCGGCGTGATCTCTGCCAGGCTCCTGTTTATCCCGGCATCGTCACGGACCAGACCACCACCGAAGTCCGATGCAACCGCGCCGGGGGCGACGGCATTGACTGTAATGCCCCGCTCACCCAGTTCCTTCGCCATGTAGAGCGAAATGACCTCGGTTGCCGCTTTCATGGCTGAATAGGGGCCATGATCCGGCAGGTAGAAGCGTGTTGCGGCAGAGGTGATGTTGAGAATGCGGCCACCATCGCAGATCAGCGGAAGGAGCGCTACCGTCAGCAGGTAGGGGCCCTTGAAGTGGATGTTGTACTGATTGTCGAGTTGTTCGGATGTCGCGGCATCGAAGCGTGTGTGAATGATGTTGCCGGCGTTCTGGACAACATAACTTAGTCCCTGCTGCCCGAACTCGTTTGCGAGAAGGGCTTTGACCCGTTGAACAAAATCCGTGAACGACGCATGGTTCGCGATGTCCAGTTGCAGCAAACGTAGTTTTGCATTCTCGTTGCTGAGGGCGGTTTCGGCAGCCTTCGCCTCATCTTCGTTGGCGTGATAAGTGCCGATCACGCTGATGCCGGAGGCTGTCAGATGCTTCGCAATACTGTAGCCGATGCCACGATTGGCGCCCGTGACGAGGGCAATTTTTGATGGGCTCATGATCGGATTCCCTGAAGAGGCATGGCGTCGTGTTCCGAACAGCACAACTTCCATACCGATCAATCCATAATAGGGGTGCGACACGAGGTCAATGATTTATGGATCGACTGATATGGAATACTCGTGCCGGACCTGGATCGTCTCGCCGCCGTCAACCCGTCAGCGTTTTTTGGACCGCTTTGCTGTTCCCCGTTTCACCGCGTTGATATCCCACAATGTCAGCAGCGACGTGACGGCCGCATCCAGAGTGTCCGGACGCATCCCGTCCCGGGTTTCGCACGTCATGCCGTGGAAAAAAGTCGCGAGAATATCGGGCAGCACATCTGTCGCCGGGGACGCTTTCAATTCGCCAATGGCGATGGCGCGTTCCACACAGGCTCTGATGCCCTTACGCGTGCGCTGTCGTTCCGCCGCGAGGAGCGCCTGAACGGGTTCGTTTTCAGGTGAGCAGTTACTGGCGCCACAGACGACCAGACACCCGGCCGGGTGTGCGCGGGCGGCCTGCATGCGTGCCGAACCACGCAACGTCCGTTCAATGGCCTCACGCGGGGACAGGCTCTCGTCCCATAAGGGTGTCATCACCTGTCCGTAGGTCTCCAGATAACGCTGCACGACTTCGCGGAACAGGGATTCCTTCGAGCCGAACGCGGCATAGAAGCTCGCAGGCGAAATGTTGCCCATGCAGGACTTAAGCTGCGTCAGGGAGGTCGGCTCATAGCCCTGCGCCCAGAAGAGCGCTGTGGCGGCGTCAATCGCCTTGTCGCGGTCAAACTCACGGGGCCGCCCGGTCCGCGCCATGCTATCGCTCCTTCTGAAAGACTTCCATATTAAGTGATCCAGAAGTAATTGCCAAGGTTGCTGTGTCTCTATATGTGTATCGTCCGATCCATATATGAGCGCCCCATGACCCCGACCATCACAGTGCCCACGACAAAACCCGATGAGCGCCTGCCTGTCGCCAGCCTGCTCGCGCTGGCCATGACCGGCTTCATCTGCATCATGACCGAAACCCTGCCAGCCGGTCTGTTGCCCGAGATCGGTGCGGGTCTGCATATTTCCCCTGCGCTGGCAGGGCAGATGGTGACGGCTTATGCCATAGGCTCACTGAGTGCGGCGATCCCGCTGACACTCGCCACGCAGCGATGGCGGCGTAGAAAGGTTCTGCTGCTGGCAATTATCGGCTTCGTGGTGTTCAATTCCATCACCGCGTTTTCGACGCATTACGGCGCGACCCTCGTAGCCCGGTACGGAGCGGGTGCCGCGGCGGGTCTCGCCTGGGCGTTGCTGGCTGGCTACGCACGCCGGATGGTGACGCGCGCCCAGCAGGGCCGTGCCCTGGCGATTGCCATGGTCGGCACGCCGATTGCACTGTCTCTGGGGGTGCCCGCCGGGACATGGCTGGGCGCTGCCGTCGGCTGGCGTCTGGCCTTCTGGATCATGTCGGGCCTGACCGTGCTGCTGATCGCATGGGTGCTGGCGAAGGTTCCTGATTTTCCGGGGGCCGCGCATGACGAGCGTCTGCCGTTCCGTCATGTTTTGTACACGCCCGGCGTGCGGTCGGTTCTGGGCGTGGTGATGGCCTGGATGCTCGCGCACAACGTGCTCTACACCTATATCGTGCCGTTCGTCACACCTGCCGGACTGGCAGGGCAGGCAGATCGCATCCTGCTGCTGTTCGGGGTCGCCGCCCTGGTTGGCATCTGGCTGACAAGCCGCACGGTCGATCACGCCCTGCGCCTGTCCGTCCTGCTCAGTCTGGCCATATTCGCGGTCGTGGCAGCAGCTTTCGCCATCGGATCAGCGTCACCTGCGGTGATCATGATCGGTGTCACCATATGGGGGCTGACATTTGGAGGCGCTGCGACGTTGCTCCAGACAGCACTGGCCGATGCAGCCGGCGATGGCGCGGATGTCGCGTTGTCGATGAATGTCGTGGCGTGGAACAGTGCCATAGCCGGTGGGGGGCTTCTGGGCGGCGTGCTGCTCGACACATGGGGTGCGACGTCATTCCCCTGGGCGGTGATGGGGCTCACAACTGCTGGATTCCTGATCGCATGGCTGGCCCGGTCCCACGGATTTCGACCCGGCCACCGGCTCGGACATGGGGACAGGAAGTAGAGAGTGTTATGTACTTTTTGATATAATTTGTGCAGTAAAGATGTATGAATACTGTCCGAAAATCGTATCCGTCTGATGTCAGTGACGAAGAGTGGTCTCTGATTATTCTATATCTCCTTCTCATGAAAGAGGATGCTGAACAACGCCATCATGATCTGAGAGAACTATTCAACGGTCTGTGGTATGTGATCCGTTACGGTATAGCATGGCGTGCGATGCCGAACGATCTGCCACCATGGAGCGCGGTTTATCAGCAATCCCGGCCCTGCACGTCACCCCGGCAAACCGGGACGACAGGGCAGAAGTCGGTTCGCTGGCGGAAGCTATCCAGCAGGCAACAAATGGCAGCGTTGAACTGGCATGGGCCGATCAGGGCTATACCAGATCAAAACCGGCGAAAGCTGCTGAAGAGCAAGGCATCACGCTCGAAATCGTCAGGCTGCCCCAAGCAAAGCGGGGCTTTGTACTTCTACCCCGTCGCTGGATCGTGGCGAGATCTTTCGCATGGGCAACCCGATGCAGGAGGCTGGTGAAAGATTATGAACGATGTGCCTCAACCCTCGCCGCAATGCACCCCATCGCCTTCGCTGGCTTCATGCTCAGAAATGCCGCCAACCTGTTCATCCAAAGTGCATAACAGCCTCTAGGATTTGCCGCAGTGTTCATGCATGCGGGTTTTACAGCTTCTGCCGCATTTCCTCACGGATCTGGTTGCACTGCTTGGTAAAGACGCTGGCCTGGGATGCAGTCATGAAATTGATGATAAAGGCCCCGATCAATGAACAAAATGATAGGCCGATGACGAATTTTCCGGTCACGCTGATGCTGGCATCATAATATTCAGCCGAATACCACAACAGGAAAAGGCTGAGTGCCGCACCAATAAACCCGAGAATGCCGGTGGAATGGATAAGGGAATCTTCCTCGCTGCTGAACGAGGAGGATTCCTTCCACAGCAGGTAAAGCTTCTGGTTCATTTCATCGATCTGGCAGTCATGCTCGAGCTGGGCGGCAGAGGTCACCTTGCCTGGCGCGGAGCGGTGCATGTCGAGTTCCTGCTGTGCCTTGGCAAAGACGCGCCGACGCTCCTTTATGGCGGGCAGGCTGATATCCACAAAGCTGAGAATAGCTACATTCAGGCCCGCCGATAACTGCACGACAGCCTGAAAATCACCCCACGTCTGACTCACGCGGCTTCTCCCTTATCTTCACACGCCTGTTATTACGATAGCGCAGGAACGCATGATGCAGGAGATTATAAAAATGAGCGGCAGGGCTGCATCCGCGCCCTCTATGCCCTATTCGGATGGGGGATGCCGAGGCTGAGCCCTTTCAGCAGGCAAGGGAAATCAGGATATGATTAATGTTGCACTGACGAAATGGAGCCAATGCGTTTCATATAAAAATCTGCTCTTTCCGGGAGGGCAGGGTCAGTAAAATACTGAAACGATAAAAGTTTTTGGTAAATTTTAATCATAATTGACACTACGCACCGTGAGCTCGCGGCCAGAGGAGCGACCCGGAGCCGCGTTGCCCGGAGCTTGTTAAAAAAGCTTCGCCAAACACTTTTCCATGCGTGCGGGATATTTGTTTGGCCTGACTTTTCAGGCGGTATCTTAGCAGCCTGTCGGGTTGGGCATTTTGCGGCTGATAACGCCGAGGCTGACCCGGCTTATGCTGCCTGAAGCCGTGCCATTCTTTTGCAGTTGTATGCGAG
>NZ_NIRT01000058.1 GCF_003207795.1 Komagataeibacter nataicola
GATACGGCTGGGATCGGTCAAACGGGATGAAGCGGCTCATCGCGACACTCTACAGCCTTACCCCTTCACAGGGTACCCCAACCCGACAGGCTGCTAGAGGGTGTTATGCACCTTGAGCGAGGATAGCGGCGTTTCTGAGCATGAAGCATGCGAAAGACCGTTCTACGACCCATCGGCGCGGCAGCAGGACAAAGCCGCGCTTGGCCTCGGGCAATTTGACGATCTCAAGGGCGACACCATGGGCCCACGCTGTCTCAGCCGGCTTCTCGCCCGTGTATCCCTGATCGACATAGGCCAGTTCGACGCTTTCGTCCGTCACCTCCTGAATGGCGGCGGCGAGGCGTCAGACCTCGGCGCGATCGTCCCGATTGGCTGGCGTGACGTGCAGGGCCAGCAGATGGCCAAACGTGTCCACGGCCATATGCAGCTTCGAGCCCTTTTTGCGTTTGGTCCCATCATATCCGGCGCGCAATCCGCTCTTCGGCGTCGAACGCAAGGTTCGGCTGTCGAGGATGGCCGCCGTAGGTTCCGCCTTGCGGCCGGAAGCCATGCGCAGCACAGCACGTAGGTCAGACGCCAGTGCTTCGAAGCAGCCTGCCTCCATCCAACGACGGGATTGCTGATAGACCGCCGACCAGGGCGGCAGATCGTTCGGCATGGCGCGCCAGGCAATCCCGTAGCGGATCACGTAGCGCAACCCGTTGAACAGTTCGCGCAGATCATGCTGCTGCAGTTCCGCGTCCTCTCGCATCAAAACCACATACGGAACAACCAACGACCATTCTTCGTCTGACACGCCAGAGGGATATGCCTCGCACAAATTCCGTGAGTATCTATGGAACAGGGGATCCCGTCCTGTCATCCCGCCAAGGAAAAACGATCCTCCAGTCGTCTGCCCCAAATGGGCTTACAGGCATCGGCATCTGGTCGAAAACCTGTGGGCAAGGCTCAAGGAATGGCGGGCTGTCGCAACCCGATACGAGAAGACAGCCTCATCACAGGCCATTCCCCATCTCGCCTCTACGGAGTAAGCTGGACGGACGTGATTTTCAGACCGTCCAAAGGCTTGCCCGATTATGTCCGCGCTTTCCCAACTGCTTGATAGCTATAGAAATCTATCCGTCACGGAACGCGAGAAAGGCACCTACTTCGAGGAACTGATTGTCTGCTACCTGCGGACGGAGCCGAGCTACGCGGACCTGTATGACCAAGTATGGACATACAAGGCGTGGGCAACCGAGAAAGGCTACATCGCGAAGGATACAGGCATCGATCTGGTCGCCAAAACGCGAGGCACGGGCGAATACCACGCCATCCAATGTAAATTTTATGCCTCATCCCACCGTATCAGCAAGCCGGATATCGACAGCTTTTTCACTGCCTCGGGAAAGAAGCATTTTGCCCGACGTATCATTGTCGCCACAACCAATCACTGGACGGATAACGCCGAGGCATCGCTTGCGGATCAGCATCCGCCTGTCAGCAAGATTGATCTGTATGACCTGGAAACCAGCCTGATTGACTGGTCACAATATCAGCCCAAGATTGCTCCCGTCCTACGAAAACAGAAGACCCCACTCGACCATCAGAAAACAGCCATCAGCCGAGTCCTGGCAGGCTTCACGAGCCATAACCGTGGCCGTCTGATCATGGCCTGCGGGACAGGCAAGACCTTTACCAGCCTGAAAATCGCGGAAAAGCAGGTCGGTGCCGGTGGACGTGTCCTGTTTCTGGTCCCCAGCCTGTCTCTGCTATCTCAGACCCTGACCGAATGGACCCAGGAAAGCCAGGTTCCGCTCCACAGTTTCGCGGTCTGTTCTGATAGTGACGTGGGGAAAAAGAAGGCAAAAAACGACGACGAGATTAAGGTCAACATCCACGAAATCCACTACCCGGCAACCACCAGTCCCGGCCGTCTGGCGACCGAACATGCCAAACGGCATGACGATGCACATATGACGGTCGTGTTCGCGACCTATCATTCTATTGATGTCATCAGCCGTGCCCAGAAGGAGCATGATCTCCCCGAGTTCGACCTGATTGTCTGTGACGAAGCGCACAGGACAACAGGGGTCACTTTCGGGGGCAAGGCGAACGACAGCGCCTTCGTCCGCGTCCATAACCAGGATTATCTGGCTGGCAGGCACCGCCTCTACATGACCGCCACCCCGCGTATTTACGGCGATGTGGCGCAGGAAAAGGCCGAAAGGGAAGGAGCCATTGTCTATGGCATGAACAATGAGGCCATCTATGGGCCGGAGTTCCATGTCATCACCTTCTCCGAGGCCGTCCGGCGCAAACTGCTGGTGGACTACAAGGTCATCGTGCTGGCGGTTGACGAGGGAACCGTCAGCCGTAGTGTACAGAAGCTTCTGGATGATCCCGATAACGGCCTGACCGTCTCCGATGCCTCCAAAATTGTTGGATGCTGGAAGGCGCTGGCAACGGGCGGATTACCTCGTGAGGGGACAACCATACCCGAACCGATGAAACGGGCTGTCGCCTTCTGTCAGGTCATTTCTCCCGACTACAAGGGCAGGACGTCCAAGGTAAGTTCCATCCAGATTGCCGATATGTTCCAGCAAGTCGTGGAGGAATATCAGGAACAGGAAGACATTGAACCTGAAGCTCGCCTGACCTGCGAATCAGAACACGTCGATGGTGGGATGAATGCCAGCGAAAAGGAAGGCAAGCTTGCTTGGCTGAAAGATGAAACCCCAGAGGGTACGTGCCGGGTCCTGTCTAATGTCCGTTGCCTGTCCGAAGGTGTGGACGTGCCGGCGCTGGATGCTGTCCTATTCCTGACCCCCAGAAATTCACAGGTGGATGTGGTCCAGTCCGTGGGCCGTGTGATGCGTGTCGCACCGGGCAAGAAGCGGGACTATGTCGTTCTACCCGTAGTTATCCCGGCGAACGTTCCGCCAGATCAGGCACTGGATAACAACAAGAATTATCAGGTGGTTTGGCAGGTGCTTCAGGCCCTGCGTTCCCATGATGACCGTTTTGATCACATGGTCAACAAGATGGATCTTCAGGCCAGACCTGACACGTCCCGCATGGAAGTCATCGCGGTCACGAAGAAAATCACGGCTCAGACGAAAGCTCTGACAACGGGAACAGCCCAGAAAGCCCATTCATCCTACGGAATTGGAAAGAACGCTTCCGCCTTGGATGACAGGCAGGAAACCCTACAATTTGAAGTCGGGGAAATCGAGCGGGCTATCTACGCCAAAATTGTCAAGAAGGTCGGCAATCGTCATCATTGGGAGGACTGGGCCAATGATATCGCCCGGATTGCCCAGACCCATATCACCCGCATCAGGACCATTCTGGACAACCCTGACAACGTGGAAGCCCGGACCTCATTCGATGAATTCACGGCAGACCTGCGAACGGAACTGAACGACAGCATCAGTGAGGACGAAGTCATCAAGATGCTGGCACAGCATCTCATCACCCGACCCGTGTTCGAAGCCCTGTTCGCTGGCCACAGCTTCATTCGCGAAAACCCCATCTCCAGAGCCATGCAGATGGTTCTGGATGCGCTGGACAGGCACAGCCTGCACAAGGAAACGGACAGGCTGGAGGCTTTCTATACCAGCGTCCGTGAACGGGCTTCGGGTATTGATACCTCCTACGGTCGCCAGAAGGTTATCAAGGAACTGTATGACGGCTTTTTTCAGAAAGCCTTCCCTCGCCTAAAGGACCGCCTGGGTATCGTCTACACACCCATTGAAGTGGTGGATTTCATCATCCGTTCCATCAATGACGTGCTGGAAAACGAGTTCGGCCAGACCCTTGGGAGCAAGGGTGTCCACATCATGGACCCCTTCACCGGTACAGGGACATTCATCACTCGATTGTTGCAAAGCGGGCTGATTACGAAGGAGCAGATGCTCCATAAATACCGACAGGAACTGCACGCCAACGAAATCGTCCTGTTGGCTTATTATATCGCCTCCATTAATATCGAGGCGACGTTCTCCGACCTAATGGACGGAAAATATGAACCGTTTGAGGGCATTTGTCTGACGGATACCTTCAGGCTGAACGAACCGCATGACCTGGTAAGTTCGTCCCTGGAGGACAACAACCGGCGTATTCACAAGCAGAAAAATCTGGATATCCGTGTCATCATGGGCAACCCGCCGTATTCTGTGGGACAGGAAAGCGGGAACGACAACAACCAGAATGTGGCCTATCCGGCCCTAAATACACGGATCGCGAAGACCTATGCGGAGCGTTCCAGCGCCACGAACAAGCGCGCCCTGTATGACAGCTATATCCGCGCCATCCGCTGGTCTTCTGATCGCATTGGGGATTGTGGCGTCATTGGGTTCGTGACCAATGCGGGATTTGTAGATGCCAATACGGCAAACGGTTTGCGCCAGTGTTTGACCGAAGAATTTTCCTCCATCCATGTATTTCATCTGCGGGGCAACCAGCGGACATCAGGAGAAACATCTCGCAAGGAAGGCGGAAAGATATTCAATGCTGGAAGTCGTGCACCGATTGCCATTTCCCTCATGGTCAAGAACCCCAATACGAAGGAACAGGGCCGTATTCTGTTCCATGATATTGGAGATTATCTGACTCGTGAACAGAAGCTGAAACGTATTCAGGAACTGGCCAGTATCAATGGCCTGACTAGTGAAGGTCTGTGGCAGAAGCTCATACCCGATGAATATGGTGATTGGCTACGGCAACGAGATGATAGCTTTGGGAAGTTCATCGCTATTGGAAGTAAAGACAAGAACGCGGGACCTGTTTTGTTCTCGACTTATTCGGCTGGTGTCAAAACCCAGCGGGATGCATGGTGCTGGAATGCCGGGAAAAAGGCTCTGGCAGACAACATGCAAACCACCATCTCAGCCTATAACCAGGAACTCAAGCGTTTTAATGAAGCATGCCCGGTCTCGAACAGACAGACACGAGACAATGAAGTGGATAAGTTTATTGATACCAACCCGGCCAAAATTAGCTGGACCCGCGCTCTAAAGCAGGATTTTGTCAAAGGGAAAGACCTTCTCTATTCCTCTGACTGTCTTACGAAGGGCATTTACAGACCGTTTTCGTCCCAATGGCTCTATTTCAACAGATGCGTGAATGAGATGGTCTATCAGATGCCTCGGCTGTTTCCTGCTCTAAAGGCAAACAATCGGGTAATCATGATCAAGCAGCGCCAGCATGATGGCAGTCAGTTTGCACTGATGAGTAAATATGTCCCAGACCTGCAAAGCGATGGAGGAACACAATGCTTTTCTGAATATTTATACGAAGAGGTCCAAGCAGGACAGGACAGGACAGGACAGGACAGGACAGGACAGGACAGGACAGGACAGGACAGGACAGGACAGGACAGGACAGGACAGGACAGGACAGGACAGGACAGGACAATTATACTCGCTCAACAACGGAAGTACAAGAGAAGAATCTTGTTATTTGCATATCCAGCCCCGGAGAAGACCGACCTTTCTCAACAATGATGCTATCCTCCACTCCGGACCTGCACCTTCTGCATGGAGGTCAATGCTTCCCGATGTTTCTTTACGAAACGGAGGACAGCCAATGAACACTTCTCAAGGCAGTCTATTTGAACAGACACCCTCTCAATCACGAATCGTTCGTCGTGATGCAATTACGGATGAAGGGTTGAAGCATTTCCAGGATGCTTATCCGGGTCAGGTCATCACCAAGAAAGACCTATTTTATTATGTCTATGGCCTTCTGCATTCCCCGGAGTATCGGGAACGCTATGCAGACACTCTGCGGAAGGAACTGCCTCGCATCCCCCGCGTGAAGACATTTGAGGCTTTCAGAGCCTTCTCCGAAGCTGGTCGCACGCTGGGCGAAATGCACGTCAATTTCGACAGCCAACCCATCTACAAGGGGGTACAGATCGATACGGGAAACAAACCCCTGACACCCGACGACTATCGGGTGACACAGATGAAATACGGCAAGGGCAAAGACAAAACCGTCTTGCATTACAATGACCGCATCACTGTCACAGGCATTCCCCTGGAAGCCTATGACTACGTGGTGAACGGCAAGCCTGCCTTGGACTGGGTAGTGGAACGTCAATGCGTGAAGACCGACAAGGCTAGCGGTATCGTCAATGATGCCAATGACTGGGCCATCGAAACCATGAACGACCCCCGCTATCCACTGGACTTGTTCCTGCGCGTCATCACGATCAGCTTAGAAACCATGAAGATTGTGAAGAACCTTCCTGCCCTGGAAATTCTGGATTAATGATAGGGGTTTAAAAGTGTATTATTTTGTAGTTGTCCAAATCAATGAAAAGCTCATTAAGTCAGATGACTATCGGACCTATATCCAATACGATGAAACGGAAATAAATAATATAAAGAGAAATATTGTTGAGCCATACCTAAAAAAAGAAGATATACATTTTGAAGGCTATTTTATCAAACCGTCCGATATTAGACAGATATCGATTAAGTCATCCGATAAGTCAATTGAAGTTTTGACTGATGAAGCTAACAGTCGCGTGCCGTCGAACGTCATTATGTATATCGATTATGAAAGTATTGTCCGTTCCAAAGACGGTTTGCAAGATATCACAAAATCCGTATTTGATTCGGTTCGATCCACGCTTGATCACCAGTTAGGTCAACGTGAGAAAGGAAAAACGCTTGTCGGTAAATCGAATAGGGTTTTCATTGTTCATGGGCGCGATGATCTTGCAAAAACAGCGACAGCCAGATTGATTGAATCATTGGGGTTGGACGCCATTATTTTACACGAACAGACTAACGCCGGGAAAACTATAATCGAGAAAATTGAGCAAGAAACAGACTGCGGATTCGCTATAGTTTTATATACTCCATGTGACCTTGGCCGGGTTTCATCCGAAGTCGATGAACAACCACGCGCGCGCCAAAATGTTATTTTTGAACACGGATATCTGACCGCAAAACTTGGACGTGACCGAGTATGCGCCCTAAAAAAAGGGAATGTTGAAACACCATCGGACATTAGCGGTGTCGTTTACACCGACATAGATGACGCGGGCATGTGGAAGTTTGCGATTGCGCGTGAACTTCAAACAGCAGGTTTTACTATTGATATGAACAAGGTCCGTTAAAGAAAATGGCTTTATCACAGATACAGATTATTCGCTCACTTGGAGATGCTTTGACTTGGCTAGAAAAAGAGATCCAGTGGGGAGTCAATCCTGCTGAATTACGTCACCTGACTGGTCGGATTGGCGAACTATATGTCGCCATGAAAACTCGTGGGCAGATGGCACCTGAAGTTAACCAAAAGGGCTATGATGTCGTTTCAGCCGAAGGCGAACAAATATCCGTCAAAACCGTCACGTCTACACAACATATCAGATTTAACAAAAACACTTTCGACGTCGTTCATCGTGTCGTTGTTTTGCGGTTGAATTTTGATGATGACGACATATCCATCGAAGAAGTTGCAGATATGTCTGCATCCGATTTCCTGCCCCTGTGTCGTGAAGCAGAAGAGGTCTATATCTACTCGCCACGTCAACAGAAGGCAGTCGTTCCCATAGGTGACCAGAAGGCCGTCAGAGAGGTTTCCTATGGCCCTTACAGGGTCATCGAATATGAAAGCGGTACAATCCAAGTGGAAAAAGAAGGTGTTCCCGCAAGGATAACAAAGCCAGCCTTGCGCGAATTGGCCACGTCGTTGGGTGTCAGTCTTCTCAACAACACTGGCAATAAACGAAATACCCGCCAGCTTGGATCTGAAGTGATTTCAGCTATCGAAGCCTTGGAGAAGCCACATGATAAACGGAATCATCATATAATCATAAAATGAATATTTTCATACCGCATCCTATGGCTTGAGCGACGTATCAGCAGATGCAATTCTGCGCCTGACTGTAATACGAGGGTGCAGAATGTTTAGTGACGACGTTAGTGAACAAATTGGATATTACGTTTACAGGCTTGTTGACCCTCGAAACGGCGAGACGTTCTATGTCGGCAAAGGCCAAGGGAATCGTGTGTTCCAGCATGCAGTGGGAGCGCGTGTTGAAAAGGAGGAAAATTCTGCCATTTCTCTGAAACTGGATAGAATCAGGGAAATTCATAAGGAAGGCTTATCTGTAAACCATTTCATCCATCGGCATAAGCTGGATGAAGCCACCGCGCTTCATGTCGAAGCCGCCTTAATCGATGCATACCCTAACCTGACCAACATTGTTCGGGGGCACTACTCGGATGATTGCGGTGTAGCCTCATCGCAGGAACTCTTGTTGCGGTATCAGGCGCCCCTCATAGATTTTCAGCACAAGGTTCTCCTTCTCGCCGTCAACAAGACATCTTCGATGATGAGTAATTATGATGCTGTCAGGTATGCGTGGCGGTTATCTGCCGAGAGATTAAAAGCTATCGAATATATCCTGGCGATCAAAAACAATTTGGTAATAGACGCTTTCATTGCCGAGAAATGGCTCCCGGCGACAAAGGCGTATTTTTCCGGATTTGAAAAAGAGTACCCAGACAGAAAAGGGTTTATCGGACGGCAGGCTCCAGAAGAAATTCGGACCTTGTATATCGGCAAACGCCTTGGCCCTGATTATTCCCTTTCGCAAGCCGGAACCAGATATGCTCCTGATTAAAGCGTCATCTTCCGCTTCCGCCTGAGAATATTCCATTATTTATGACGTGTGACGCTGCCCCGAACATGCCCACTGACGTGCCCCCCGGAAATGTAACCATTTAAAAGTAGAGTCCGATCGAGAAGGATACGGACGGATGAAGCGCAGTCGTTTTACGGAAGAGCAGATCATA
>NZ_NIRT01000059.1 GCF_003207795.1 Komagataeibacter nataicola
GCAGCGCCGCATCCGTCTCGCCATCGCTGCCATTGGTGAGCGCCGTGGTGTTGGTCACGGTGTCGATGCCCGATATGGCCGTGCCCAGCAGGCAGATGGCCCCCGCCGCCACGTTGCCAGTCGCGCCCGTAGTGGCGCACTGCACTGGCACGGTGATCGAGGCTGTGCCCGCGGGTCGAACGTAAGCTCCGGCGCTCGTGGACCATGCCGGGTTGGTCTCGTCCTGCACCACGCTGAACACAAGGCTTGAGGCTGTGCGCACGGTTGCCCCCACCGCCACCGTGGCCGACTGGCTGGCGGGCGAGAACGAGGTGAAGGTGACGGTGCCGGTCGCCGCCGTGCCCGGCAGGCGGGTCAGGCCAAAATCCTGCACGAAGCTGTCGGCATCCGTGCCGATGGATGTGGCCAGCCGGGTGCGCGAGAGGATCTGGAGTGCGATGAACTGGAACCACAGCCCCAGCCCGGCCACGGCCTCGAGCATGGCGCGGCCGGGGGAGCCGATATTGAGGTCAAGCAGCGACGGGCATGCACCCTGCGCGCTGGCCACCATATTGCCCAGCGTGGTCCTGAATGACTGGAAGGTTAGGGCCAAGACGGACCTCCAATAAAAAAGGCGCCTCGTGAGAGGCGCCCGTCATGTGCTCAGTGTCAGTTCCTGCACCGTGCCGGTGGCGGCATCGGTGTAGGCGATGGCCAGCAGATAGGCCCCTGACCTCGGGTTGGAGAGCGTGACCGTGATCGGCTGGGTCTGGTCCACCCCGCCCTCTGCCTGCATCTGCTCGAGCACCAGGGCGCGGATGGCGGCCTCATCCATAACGCTGCCCACCCGTGCTGGCAGGCCAGCGCCGTAATCGGGCTGCCAGATATAGGCCCCGGCATTGGTGCACAGCCTGCGCAGGAGCGCCTGCCTTGTCTGGTCCGCACCCGTAACCACGGCCACGCTGCCCGTGCCTGACAGGTCAAGGTCGCCGCCCATGGTGTGTGACAGCGCGCTCATTGCGGCGCACCGGTTGAACCGCTACCCGGCTGCACGCCGCTATGGGTGTGGCTTTTACCCGAGATGCCCGCCGCGAGAACATCTGTCTTTCCGGTCACGGTGCCCTGTGCGGTCATGTCCCTGTCGGTCGTGATCGGGCCCCCGGTTACGGCAAGGCCGCTGGCATCGAGCGTCATGCCCACGCTACCCACCTTCCATGCCTTGCCGGTGGCGGTCAGCACCTCGGTGGTCTGCCCTGCCCCGCTGTAGATCGCATCACGCGTGATGTGCCACCATGGCGCGTTCTGCGTGGCGTCGCCCGGCGCAGTTTCACCATTGGCGGGTGGCGTGGGGCAGCCTGCCACGATCAGCAGTTCGCCGGGCTGGGCGGGTTGGCTGGTGACGGGGGATGTGGGGGGCATGAGCACGGCGTCAAACACCGGGCAGGCCATGACCATGTGCTCGGCATCGCCCTCGACGGGTATGGTCACGGCATGCGTGCCGATATCGGGCAGGCAGGCAATGCGCAGGCTGCCTGCCTGTAGCGCGCCGCAGGGCACCCAGCCACTCTCCACCCCGGCGGGCTGGAGCATTACCTTGACGGCGTGATTGACCGGGTCCACCGCGCTGACCAGCCCAAAGCCGGGCTGGGCCTGCGCGTGCGCCAGGCCTGCGGCGACCATGCGGGTATCAGTCATCAGTTTCATCTCCTGCCATGCTGCGGCTGCGCAGCGTGACCTGTTGTGAAAAGCCGCCATTCCATGAAAAACGACTGCTCACGGCATCCACGTCCAGCGTGCCGTCCCATGTCGTGCCGGTATCGGTCAGCCGCATGAAGTCACGGGGCTGGAGCGTGATACGCCCTGGCAGGGTGCCGGTAATGGTGCGGGCATGGGCCATGATCTGCCCATATTTGCATCGTGCCATCTGCCGCGCCGTATCCAGCCGCGCGCCCGGCAGGCTGAAACTGTGCAGCGTGCCAGCCTGTGCGGGGGGCGTGGTGGAGCCGCCAGCCGCTGACCAGTAATAATCCACCTTCGTGCGCTGTCGGCTGTCCCACGCCATGACATGCACGATGATGCCCCGCCCGATCTGGTAATCACGCATAAAATTCAGGCCGTAAGCGCCGGTTCTTATGGGCTGTTCCGGCCCGTAATCGGCATAATCGAGCAGATGGGTGTTGGCCTGCGTGGGTGTGGGATAGGGTGCGCAGACAAGAGTGGTGCCCTGTGTGTACAGATCACAGCCCGCCCCGGTGGCCAGCGTGCTGGCCAGGTCAAATGCTGTCTGGAACCGGGTGTGGCTGGCTGCGCTGCCCCGTTTGTGCTCCACCTGCCAGAACTGGCCCGTCATGGCCTGTGGCATGCTGACCTGTGGCGTCAGCCCTGCAGCAACGGACATGGCCGTGACCACTTCCGCCCCGGTCATGTTCATCCAGTCGGCGCAGATGCGCATGTCCAGCAGCCTGGCCAGATAGTCGCGGCAGGCGATGGTAACAGCTGTCTGCGTCGGGCTGAGGACAACATGGTCGATGATGCCTGTGAATACGGTGGTCCATTGCGTTCCCGCATCCGCCGCGTCACGCATCTGCAGCGTTATGCCCAGCTCGGTCAGGGTGCTGCCATCTGAAGGGGGCGGGAGGTCAAACCACAACCCGCTGGCAGGCGTGGCGGCACGATCCAGCGCCAGTGTCATTTCAAGCGTATCGGCCCGGCTGTAGCGCGTACGGGTCAGGGTGAACTGCTCAATCCCGGTTTCCGCCCGTTCGGTGCCGTTGACCAGCAGCCGCGCGCGCGGAGCACGCCAGATGACCTGCCCGGCAGTGGTGAGCGAGAGAGTGTCGCTCATGCCGTAACCCCCGGCACGCCGCTATCAAGAACAGTATCAATGGCAGGCAGCACAAGGGTCACTGGCGTGGTGAAAGTGGACAGGTCAGGGTCGGTCATGCCGTTGAGCTGCGCGATCCGCCACCACGCGGTGGCGTCATTCAGCTGCCGGGCCGCAACATGGTACAGCGTGCCATCCGCCGCCGTAACCTTTATGGTGAGCACCATGGGTGTGTTACCTCCTGCTCAGTTATTGGCAATCGGGCCATTCTGCACGCCTCCTGTGGCCAGCAGCGTGTTGGCATAGGCGCGGTTGACCAGGCCCGCGCTGTTGACGGTGGCGCTATGCAACTGTGCGTTCTGGGTCAGGGCAGAGAGGCTGGCGGCGTTATCGGGCGCGATCCCTTCCAGATTGGCCCCGCTCTGACCGATGGCGCCGGTCAGACCTGCACCGGATGCCGCAAGCCCCGACACCACGCTGGCAGCGCTATCGGGCACCGAGGCCAGATTGACCCCGGCGCCAGACAGGCCACCTACCATGCCCAGGTTGTCCTCCACCCCGGACAGAACGCCACCGGCCCCCGCCATGTCGGCAATGGGGGCGACCTGCCCCATGATGGTGCCAAGCTGGCCAGTCATATTGCCTGCAATGGTCGAGACATCTGCAAGCGCATCCGTAAGGCCGGACAGGGCGGAACCCGCATCCGCCCCCACCAGCGCCGAAAGGCCGGACACCACATTCGTCGAAGCTGCGGTCTGTGGTGGCTGCTCAAGCACCAGCCGATAGGGAATGACCACGCCTTTCTGTGCGTAATCATAGGAATACTGCACAATGCGGACCATAAGCGACAGTCCCGCCCCGCTGAACGGCACCGGCACGCCCGCAATCCGCATCTGCTTGAGCACGCGCGCGCGTTGGATGGCGGTGGGGCCGACAAACGTGCCGGTCAGTTCCAGGCGGTCGGGGTCGTTGCCCACGGCATCGATCACCCTGCCGCCACCGGGCAGGCGGTGCACGGCCACCTGCTGCGTGCCCCCATCACGGATGAGCCGGGGCACTTCCATGCCAGTCAGGGTCAGGTCGCCGATGGTGACGGGGGCCGAAGCCCATAGCCGCCCGATCGCGCCGATGGCGGTCTCGGTGTTCATAAGGGTCAGGGACATGTATTTTTCCACTCAGGACGGACGCGGCGTGGACCGTTGGCGTTCAATGGTCATATTCCCACGGAGCGACCGGGTAGCTGCACATGCTGTATGCCATCAGGCGCGGTGCCGGTGGCGCGATGCTCAAGAAGGTCGCGGCTGGTTTCTATGCGGGCAACGGCTTGCCCCACATTGTGCTGGTCCAGTGTCACGGGAATGGTGACCTGTACGATGGGCGCGCCCGGCAAGACCTGATCCGCGCTGCCGGGAGTGCGGGCACGGACCATGGGAGCCGGACTGATGAAGGAAGGCCGCGCCTGTCTGCGCGGTTGCCTGCGTGGCAGGGTGACATTCCCGGAGCCACGAATAATGCTGGCAGGCACCACGACGCGCCGCGCCGCATGGCTGTCTGGCTCGCTGTTCAGCAGGCCGGGCCTGTACGGCGGGGCCTGCCTGTCCGCCACAGGGGATATGGACACGATGTGGCTCCGACCCGGGACAGCCACGGGAGCCGCAGGCCTGGGCATGATGCGTGCAGGCACAGGCATGGCGCGGCTCATGGCCCTGCCCCCCTGCATAGCCCCGGCGGAGGCCGTCGTTACAGGGCGGGCATTGGATGTGCGCATTGGCAGGCGCGTCAGGGGTGATACCCTGCGTGATCCATGGGGCATGGGAGGATGCTTTTTTTCATCCCGCCCGTTCCTGTCCGGGGCGGGCGCAGGATTGTTCATGACCGCTGGCGCTGTCCAGCGCCTGTCTGGTTCGCCTTTTTCACCATGGCTGGGCCCGCTACCGGCATGGCGGCTGACGGGCGGATGCGACTGTATTGCCCGCGCGGCGCGCATTTCCCCCAGCCTGGCTGGCAAGGCCTGCGTGGGGGCGTTATGGCTGCGTTCAGGCAGACGAAAGCGGGCAGCCATGACAGGCCGGGTTGTGGCGCGCCCCATGCGCCCCACCGCCGCAGCCAGTCTTGCAATGGCACCTGCCGCATGCCCGCTCCGCCCCGGCAGGCGGACGACCGGCGCGGACAGGCTACCGGCTCGTGCGGCCTGAAGCCGCATGACCAGGCGTGTCGTGGCCCGACAGGATTCAGCCATCTGGATACTCCCATTGTTGCGTGCCCCAGTCATAGCGGCCGCCTGCCAGCTCCCCGAAGGCGACAAGAAACGCCATGCGCCGCACGCGCGGCATGGACATGGCCACATCCCACGGCACCCCGTGCCCGACCAGTGCCGCCACTTCGATCAGCACGGGGTGCCGGCTCAGTTTTTTGCGGCTTGGGCCTCGGTATCGGGGGTGGCCTGCGCATCGGGGCCAAACAGGGCCGTGCTGAGCACCTCAATGCCGTCATTGCCGATCTGGTTGGCAAGCTGTTCAAGCTGCACGCGTGTTTGCGGGCGGATGACGGGCACGCCGTCAATCGCATCGACCGAACTGACCATGAGCGCGTATTCCAGCCACGCGGTCGAGGGGGTATCCGGCCCGAACTCAAGCAGGGCAAGCACATCACCCGGCCCGCGCTCGCGGTAGGTCAGGGTGCGGCCATCGGAGGTTTTTACGGTTTTTTCCGTCATGTCGGCGTATTCCGGCTGGGGGATCAGGAAATGCGGTTGCGGGCGCGGGCCGTGAACGTGATGGTCTGCGTCACCAGCGTTTCGGACTGGTAGCGCCCCGCATCCGACAGCTTGAGGGATGCGCCGATGAATTCGTAAGTGCTTAGCGACCCATCGCATTCGGTCACATACTGGTAGATGCTGCCCAGAATGACCGTGCCCGCCGACCAGAACCCGCTCTCGATCGCGGCGAACAGGTCATCGGCTCCGGAGCCGTCGCGCTGGAAGGAAAACTGGCCGCCCCACCCCCCTGGCACGTCATAGAACAGGGGCATGTCGTTCAGCGGGTTTGATTCCAGCTGGTGGGTGCGCTGGGCCGCATCGAAGCCGGTCACCGTGGGCAGGTCGATACGGCTGCCGTTATAGACCAGCACCACGCGGCAGTCGCGGCCGATATTGAAGGGTTTGAGGGACATTCATGGCTCCATGAAAAAAGCCACCCCGAAAGGTGGCCCGTAAAGTATTGCGCTATGATTGATGCAGTTTAAAAAACAACAGTTTCTGGATAAGGTAGTCCTCTGAAGCTTTTTGAAAAAACTTCACCAAAAACTTTCTTCTGTTTTCCAGGCCAGGGATCAGGCCGCCGCAGTCGTGGTGCTGACCGTAACACTCGCCCCGCCCTGCAGGTTGACCACGAAGAAGCGGTTGATCCCCTGATAGCGCACCTGCACGTCAGCGCGTACATAACCCAGCGCCGTGCGCGACTGGGGGTTGTTGGTCGTGTCGCACAGCACGGCGTAATCCGTGCTGGCCCCCAGTATGCCGCTGCCCACCATGTTCGACAGCGTGCCGAGCAGCACGGCGCGGATGTCGCCATACAGCGTGGCGCAGATGACAGCGCCCACAAACGCGCCCATGCCCGCGTTGAGCGTTTCGGCAATATAGTTTGTCAGGCGTGTATAGGTGTCATCATCCGTCACGTCATCGGCAGAGGTATTGATGCCGCCGCGCACCGCCCAGTAGCTGCCACCGGGTGCGGGGTTGCAGATCACGTCAATGCCCGCCGTAAACAGGGCCGACAGCTCGGCGCCGGAATAGGTCGCGGCCTGCCCGCTACTGGCCAGGCCTGCTTTCTGGCTGCCGATCACGCCATACAGTTCCTTGTTCAGGCTCGACTGCTCGGGCGAAAGGCCACCAAGAATGCCAGCGGCAAACGCCTGAGGTGGCACCAGAATGTCGCCATTGGTGTCATCATCCCACCACAGCCAGTCACCAAACATCAGCTTGACGGCGTAGCTGTCCAGGCCTGCGGCATTTTTCATGGCCACCGCATTGGCAATCGTGTCGCCTGCCGGGCCGCAGGCAATCATGTACATCCCTTCCCCCAGGCCAAAAGCGGCCTGCGTGGTCCATGAGGTGTTATCCACCATGCCATGCAGCAGCCCGATCGCGCAGCCCTGCCCGCGCAGGGCATACATGCCGGTGCGGTTGGTGCCATCCGTGCCCAGGAACTGCGCGGTGGTGGGCACGCCGCCATCGCTGCCCCCGGCCAGTGTTGCCGAACCCGCTTCAGGCGCGGGCACAGGGGTGGGCACGGTGGCGCGCACGAGTGCCGTGCCATCGGCTGCAATGGCGGCGGCAAGGACCGGCCATGTCGAGCCACGATAGGTACGGCTGCCCAGCACCGGGTGGGTGACCGTAAGGGTGTAATTCGAGGTGATGATCGGATCCTGCGCCATGGTGGCCACAAGGGCGTTGCCCGCACTGCCCGTGTGGATGGCGGTCAGCGTCACCCCCGCCAGTGTGCCCGTGGCCGCTCCATCGGTGCCATCGCTCACCCGCACGCAGCGAAAGTCGGATGCGCCCTGCAAGATGGCGATGTTCACAGCCGTGCCGATATCGTTCGCCTGCGCCTGCTTGGGGCCAAATGCGCTCAGGCAGTCACCCATGCTGCCGATGATGACCGGAGACGCCACCGGCCCCCAGGCCGCCGTGCCCACCAGGCCGATCCGCCCGGTTGCCACGCCGTTGAGTGCCAGGGTCTGCGGTTTGAGGATCTGCACATACAGATCCGGCACGCTCAGGCTGTTGGTGTTGAGCTGCCCGGACTGATAGATGGTCATTTTATGCGTATTCCCTGTTGCGCGGCATGCCGCGTGAAGAAACGGTTCAAGAATTGGGCGTGCTTATTCGGGCCGTGACCCGTGCATCACACGGGCGGTTCAGGGCGCTGCCGGTGCGTCCAGCAGCACATCGCCTGCAATCAGGCCACTTTCCACCCCGATGCCACCGGCCAGCATGAGCGGCACTGACTGGGTCAGGTCGGTGTCGAACGTCACGAGATAATGGGCGGGGCGGGCAAAGATGCCCCGGTTCATGGCGGTATCATCATTACCCGCCCCCCGTGCCTCGATGCGGAAGGTGGAGCCATTTGCATCCACCAGCCAGTCGGTCAGGGCCAGCGCATCGGCCATGGCCTGCCCTAGCGCATCCCGCGCGGCCGGGCTGGCTGACCAGGTAGTGAGCACGAACATCTGCTGCTGCCTGCGCGCCACGCACCGCGCCGTGGCCATGCCTGCGTTAATGGCCTGTGCCGTGACACAGGCGGGCAGCGTGATATCCGCTCCCTGCACGGTAGCACCCGGCAGCATCGCAGCAAGGCTCGCCGCGATGCTGGCCGCCGTATCACCCGGTTGCGCCCTGTACAGGCAGCACCCGGCGCCCGTGACGCCCGCAAGCCCTTCTATCCTCAGCCCGACGATACCGGTGGGAACCGTGTTGGCCACAAGGGCGAGCGTTGCCATGCCACCCGTAATACTTATGCTGACGGTGGCGGCCTGCGTGCTTTCCATCCGCCAGGGGCGGCCGAGCGGTTCATCAAGGCGGGTCCAGCCTTCAGCCGTATCGGCAATGCTGATGAAGTCACAGCCTTCGTGCAATGTATGCAGGGCATTGCCCAGATCCGCCTGTGTCAGGCCGCCACGGCGGATGATGACGGGGCGGCCCGTGCAACTGCTGGCACTACGCCCGTCAGGGCAGAGCGCTGCGGCAAGCGCTCCTGCGATGGCAGTGGAAATGGTGGCGATATCGGCCATGTCATGGCGCTTCCTGTTATGGCTGGGCTCAGGACCCATTGATTTTTGTAGGGAATTTTGATTCAGGCTCTGCAAGGAGACTGAAGATGAGCGACCTGTTCTGGCTGACGGATGAACAGATGGA
>NZ_NIRT01000005.1 GCF_003207795.1 Komagataeibacter nataicola
CTGCCATGCCTGGAACCAGCTCGTCGATCAACCATGGCGCATCATGTCAATCGGACTGCGCAATTGGGCTCATAGGTTATAGCAATCAACGGTTGGTATGACATACCCATAAAGAATTATGATGAAATATTAAAAAAATACAGCGGCGACATACTGTCCTGATTTGCGATAATTTTTTTCATCATAATCGACAGGAACCGGTATGCAGCATACAGACTTGCGGAATTCCTCCCTTTTCAGGCAGGCGGGGTGGCGTATTATTCCACTCCTTATCGTCTGTTACATGTTTTCATATCTTGACCGTATCAATATCAGTTTTGCACGGTTGCAGATGGAAACGGATCTCGGGTTTTCGGATGCCACATTCGGCCTTGGGGCCGGTCTGTTCTTTGTTGGTTATATTGTATTTCAGGTTCCTGCATCCATTGTGCTGAAACGGCTGGGCGCGCGGCGCACCATTGCTGGCATCATGATCGCATGGGGCGTTATTTCGTTCATGTTTGCCTTCGTCAACCGGGCGGGAGTGTTCTGCGCGCTGCGTGTATTGCTCGGTATAGCGGAAGCAGGTTTTTTCCCTTCCGTTCTTTTTTATCTGGGCATCTGGTTTCCACAGCGGATGCTGGGGCGGGTGACCTCGTGGTTTCTGGTCGCCATCCCGTTTTCCGGGGCGATTGGCGGCCCCATATCCGCCCTGATACTGGAGCGGATGAGCCATTCCACCTATATGGCTGGCTGGAAGTGGATGTTTCTTATCGAAGCGCTTCCCCCCATTTTATTCGGCGTGATCGTGCTTGCGCGGCTTGATGATGGCCCGCAAACGGCCAGGTGGCTGACCCCCGCGCAGCGCGATGAGATCGTCTCGGCGCTGCGTCCGTCAAATACGGGCTCAATGCCTGCCGATAACGGGATTTTCTCGGTATTACGGCAACGTGTGGTCAGGATCATGATCGTGATCTGTTTCTGCCAGGCAGTCTGTAATTATGGGATTGTTTTCTGGATTCCGACACTTGTCGCCCAGGTTGTGCACACAACACCGGCAACAATCGGCTTTTACACGGCAATACCCTTTCTTGCATCCATTGCGGTCATGACCCTCAATGCGTGGAGTTCGGACCGGCATGCGGAGCGCAGGTGGCATCTGGCCATTCCCCTCGCTACGGTGGCGGCAAGCCTTGTGGCGGGTTTTTTCCTGCAGTCCTATGGCCTGGTGGCCCTGTGTCTGCTTTCGGTCGCGCTTGCGGCAACCCTATGCGTAACATCCATGATCTTTACGCTTCCCGGCCTGTTCCTGCGTGAAAGCGAACTGGGGAGTGGCCTTGCATGGATCAATTCACTGGGCGCGCTGGGCGGGCTGCTGGGGCCATACGGGATCGGATGGATGCGTGACCATCTGGCCAATCCCATGGCCGGGCTGCTGCTGGTCGCCGCCTGCGCGCTGATGGGGGCGGCGGTGACGCTGCTTCTGCCGGTTCATCGTAACTGAGGATGTATCCTTACATAACATCGTGCATCCGCGTTCCTGAAAGCTGGTGAACTGTCATGTCTTCATTGCCCCCAGCACCTCCCGTCGCTGCTCACTCCATGTCCCGTATCGCCCTGGCCAGCATGGTTGGCACGACGCTGGAGTGGTACGATTTCATGATCTACAATACCATGTCGGCGCTGGTGTTCAGCCAGCTGTTCTTTCCTGGTGCGCTGCCAATGGTCGGAACGCTGCTGGCATTTTCCACCTATGCGGTGGGCTATATATCGCGCCCGCTGGGTGGGGTGGTGTTCGGGCGGCTGGGCGACAGGCTGGGGCGGGGCAGGGTGCTTACGCTCACGGTAGTCTGCATGGGGGTCTGTACCGGGCTGATCGCCATTCTGCCCACCTATCATGCCGTGGGCATTGTCAGTCCGCTTATCCTTGTCATGCTGCGGCTGGTGCAGGGCATAGCCCTCGGCGGCGAATGGGCGGGGGCGGTGCTGCTCGGGGTGGAGCATGGCCATGCCAGTCGGCGCGGACTGCACGCGGCATGGGCCCAGATGGGGCCGGGGGCAGGCACGTTGATGTCTACCGCTGTCATTGCATGCATTGCGGGCATGGTCAGCAATGCGCAGTTCATGGCGTGGGGATGGCGCATTCCCTTTGCATTGAGCGGCCTGCTTGCCCTGGTCGGACTGTGGTTGCGACATGGCATAACCGAGCCCGGCAGTTTTGAAAAACTGCGCAGGACAGGGGGCATTGCCAGATCGCCTGTCATTCATCTGCTGCGTCATCATATGCGGGCGGTATGCATTGCCGCCAGCTCGCGTATCGGGCCGGATGTGCTGTATGCGCTGCTTGTCGTGTTCAGCCTGACCTACATAACCCAGGTCAGGGGGCTGCCGCGTTCGGTCATCCTGTGTGGCATGCTGTCCGGTTCTGCCCTGAGCCTGCCTGCAACCGTCGGTTTTGGTATGCTGGCGGACCGCGTGGGCGTAAAAAAGCTTTTCCTCGCGGCCATCTGCTGCGCCCTGCCGTTTGTATGCGTGTTCTTTCCCCTGATGAATACGGGCACGAGCACGATCATCATTGTAACCGTTACTGTTGGCCTGATCGTCCATGCGGCGATGTACGCGGTTCAGGGGGCTTTCATTACGGCATGCTTTCCGGCCGTGATCCGGTATAGCGGCTCGTCCGTTTCCTATACGTTTGGAAGCCTTGCGGGCGGAGGCGCCTTTGCGCCCCTTATCATGACCGCCCTGTTCCGGACATCGCACCCCATAGGCGCCATTGTTCTTTACGTTGTGGCAGCTTTTGCCGCTACGGCATGCGGGCTGCTGTTTTGCAATAATATTGATGGAATGGAGCATGAATGATGCAAATGGATATTGGTGAAGTCAGGGATGTGATCGTTGCAGGATGGGCCGGGCGCAACCCGGCCGATGTCCAGCATCATATCGCGGAGCTGGAAATGCTGGGCGTAGCCCCGCCTAGCACCGTGCCCCTGTTCTATCGCGTTTCAGCCGATATCCTGACACAGGCTGAGAATATTGTGGTTGTGGGTGAACAGACATCGGGTGAAGCCGAACCCGTGCTGCTGCGAACCGCTACGGGGCTGTATGTGGGCATTGGTTCCGATCATACCGACCGGTTCTGTGAGAATTTCAGCGTCGCGCTGTCCAAGCAGGTCTGTCCGAAGGTCGTTGGCACATGTTTCTGGCGTTATGAGGATGTGATCGGACACTGGGACGAACTGCGCCTGCGCTCCTACAGGCACGAAGGGGCGCAGCGGATCCTGGTTGGGGCCGGACTGGTAGTAATTGAAGTTGGCATCCACGTGTCGGCGCTTGCCGTTGACAAGCATCAGCGTCTGGTCGGCGCCAAGGTTGCGCAACTGCATGGTCTTGTTAAACCCGTTACTGCCCATGCCACCAAAGGGCGATGAGGTGACAGCGGCGGAAAGCTGTGACAGGGCAGCGAGAATATTGGTCTGCCCCGTTTCCTTCAGTTGCGAGGAATCATAACGGAAGACCTGCACAGTGCTGTGTTCGCGCGTGGAGGGGGAAAAGACGCTGTTTCCCGGCCGGGTCGCGCCTGTAACGTGAATGGCTTCAGGCGCTGCCGTAGCCGCAACCGTAGCGGCCTGCGGGTTATTTGCATTGTGTTTGGTGGGGAGCTTCTTTTTGGGGGTTGTGTCTGCCACGCCCGTGCGTGCAAACGAAATATCGGAAAGCGCGGTTGTAAACAGGGCAACAGCGCTGAGGGCAATGCAACATTGAATGTATTTCTGCCTGAACATAGCTTCTCCTTGTGGAACTAGAACCGACACTGAACCGGGGCGCCCGGAAGTTGTTCCGGGATAAAAAAACGGTTTGGGAAGAGAGGCGTAATAGTGTGGAGCGCCGTGTCTTCTTCCTCATTTGCGGGCTGACCGTAGCCTGCTTTGCCTTTATATGGAGGCTAGCTGAATCAATAACGAAATCGCAATGATAATTCAGTTATGACTTATGATAAAAAATATTTATATAAAATAGAAACTTGATATGATTGAAGATATTCAAGGAACATGCCGTCATGAGCAGGGTTCTGGCGGCAGGGGCGTCCCATGTCCCAAAAACGGTTTCTTTTTAGTAATGTGTTGAAACTGTTTGCTTTTGACCATTTTTTTCATGTAATTATGCAGCAGCCTGATGGCCGTGTGCCCTTGCCGTCAGGCTTATTAAAAATATTTATTCAAAAAAATAAAAACATAATATTTGACAGTTTAGAAAAATATTTTGAATGATGATTTTAGTTTATTTTTGAAAGGTCGCCTCGTGACTGAAGGAACATTACAGAATATCCTGAAAATATCAGATATATTCTTGTCGCAGACGCGGATAAATAAATATATAAATAGAACGCCTCTGCTTGAAAGCCCCGTTCTCAATAAAAAAGTGGGCGGCAGGGTCCTTATCAAGCCGGAAATGTTGCAGGTTACGGGGTCTTTCAAGTTCCGCGGGGCATGTAATCGCATATTGCAGCTTACGGAACAACAACGCCATGGCGGTGTTGTCGCCTGGTCATCGGGCAATCATGCGCTGGCCATTTCGGCCGTGTGCGCCATGCTCAAGGTGCCTGCCTATATCATCATGCCTGAAACCGCACCCAGAATGAAAATCGAGGGCGCGCGGGGTTATGGTGCAAAGGTAAGGCTGTATGACCGCGCGACCGAGAACCGCGAACAGATCGGCAAGACCATTGCCGAGGAAATCGGCGGCGTGATCGTGCCGCCCTATGATGACTGGCAGGTCATGGCCGGGCAGGGCACGGTCGGGCTGGAGATCATGGAACAGTGCCGTGAGCTCGGCATCGTGCCTGACAGCGTGCTGGCCAGCGCGAGCGGAGGTGGGCTGGTTGCGGGGATTGCAACGGCAGTGCGCACGCTTGCGCCGGATACGGATGTCTACTGCGTCGAGCCTGCCGGGTTTGATGATCTCTCGCGCTCGATGGTCGAGAAATCCCGTGTCACCAACCAGGGGAATGTTGCCACCCTGTGTGATTCCCTGATGGTGCCTACTCCCGGTGCCCTTACGTTCGAGGTAAACCGCAGGCTCCTCAAGGATGGTCTGGTCGTGGATGATGCAGAAGTGGGCTACGCCATGGCCCGCTGTTTCGAGTATTTCAAGCTTGTGGCTGAACCGGGCGGCGCGGCACCGCTTGCCGCCATCATGGCCGGCAGGATCGATGTCTGCGGCAAAACGGTGGTTGCCGTGCTCAGTGGCGGGAATGTTGACCCCGCCGTGTTTGCCCAGCAGATCGTACGATAGGAGGAATGGCCATGATTTCTTCTGGATCGAATCTGTATAATAAACTTTCAAACGTAATTGATGACTTCATGGTCCTTGATTACACCGGGGTGGGTAATATTGGCCCCATCTACGATGCCCTGCAGAAAAAACAGCAGGGGCCGATGTGCATGAAAGCAGCCGAAGCCGTGATTGCGCAGGTGGGCGAACGCGCCGGGCCTGTTGTGATCGTAACGGGCTTTCCCGAAGGTGGCGGCGTGCCCGAGACCGACGGCCCGGTCGGGGCGGCATTTATCGCGCGCGCGATTTTCCTCGGGCTGCAACGCGAGAGCGTTATCGTTGTGGATGAAGACTGGCGCGACATGATGTACGCCACGTGTCGCGGCGCGGGCCTGACGCCATTGCCCCTGCCTGAATCTGGCATCATTACGCCCATTCCTTACCTGCGCCCGGTCTATGTCGCGACCGTGCCCAAGGATGACGCAGGCTGCGCGAAAGTGTGCGATTTCCTGCTTGATACGGTGGACCCGTCGCTCCTGATCGCAATCGAGCGGCCCGGTTGCAATGATCGCGGGCTGTATCACGGGCTGGGTGGTCGCCCGCTTGATGGGCTGGTGGCCGATATGGACAGTTTCTTCCACAAGGGGCGGCGCAAGGGGCTGGTTTCCATTGGCATAGGCGATGGAGGCAATGAACTGGGCATGGGGATGATTGCCGATGAACTCAGGCAGCTTTTTCCCAAGGCGCGGGATACTGGCGTGCCGGCGCGGGGCGGGGTCGCGGCCCAGACGGCAACGGATATCCTGATTGTCGCCAATGTTTCCAACTGGGGCGCAACCGGGCTGGTGGCCGCCCTGTCCTGCCTGCTCGAAAACCAGGCCGTCTTCCACGAAGCCGAGCTTGAAGTACGGTGCATTGAGGCCTGTGTTGCCAATGGGGGCGTGGATGGCATGTTCATGGGGCCGGAACCCGCAACCGATGGGATCGCCGCGGAGGAATGGCGTGGCCTGCTCCATACCTTCCGCATGACCATCCAGCGCTGCCTTGGCTTTACGGTCGGCTGGCAGGGAACGATGGGTGACTGGAGGCAGAGCCGTGCATGATGTGATGCAGGCCATCAAGGCAGTCTCCCTGCCGCCGGTCAGTACCCCGCGTGGCAGTTACACACCCATTTTACGCAGTGGGGAATTCGTATTCGTTTCAGGGCAGGGGCCGCGATGGGGAGACGAACTGCGCTACAAGGGAAAGGTCGATTGTGACCTGACGGTGGAGCAGGGACAGGAGGCGGCACGGCTGTGTGCCCTGAACATCATCGCACAGCTCAACGGGTTTCTGAATCATGACCTGCGGCGCGTGCAGCAGGTGGTCCGGGTGGCGGGCGTCGTACGCTGCGCCGATATTTTTGAAAAACAGGCCCTGGTAATGAACGGTGCGTCTGATCTCTTTTTGGAGATATTTGGTGAGCGCGGGCGGCATGTAAGGATTGCAACGGGCACGTCGGCTCTCCCTTCGGGAATGGCCGTGGAGGTGGAAGCCATGTTTCGCGTTATCTGAATCCTGCGCGCTTTTCCGCTACGGCTCTGCATTGTTCATGCCGCCTGAGCGGGATTACGTCATGGCGCGGGCAATTTTCACGCGGTTTTTGATGTTACGGTCTGTATTGTAAGAGATGTTCCATGCGGCAGTAGAGCATGGTTACGCAGGCAGTAAAGTGCAGCAGGGAACCAGAACTTGAAAATAAGCATGGCAGGTACAGGCGGCTGGCTGCTCGATATGGCTGAAGGCGCCTTTGATGAATCCGTGCAGGCGCGGATATGGGCCATGGCCCGCGCGCTTGATGCAACCGGGTGGTGCATGCAGGCCGTGCCAGGCGTGAACAACCTGCTTGTCACCTTTGATCCACTTGTTACAGATGGGGAATGGGCCAGCCAGGCGCTGCGCGAGCAGTGGGCCGGCACGGTGGCCAACGAGGTTCCGCCTTCCGTTATTGATGTGCGTGTGGATTACGGGGGCACGTTTGGCGAGGATCTGTCCGAGATCGCCTCCTGGGCCGGACTGACGGAAGAAGACGTCATTGCCATCCATGCCGGTGGCACCTATCGCGTCGCCGCCATCGGGGCCATGCCCGGTTTTGTCTACTTGACCGGGCTGGACAGCCGCCTTGCCATCTCGCGCCGGAGTTCACCCCGGCTCCGGGTTGAAAAGGGGGCGGTCATCATTGGCGGGGGCCATGCGGGGGTCATGCCCTGTTCCGCGCCATCGGGGTGGCATATTCTGGGGCGTACGGAACTGGATATGTTTTCTCCGTGCAGGCAGGACCCGCTTCTGTTTCATCTGGGCGATATCGTTCGTTTTCATGACAGCCGCAAGGATTGCTCTGAATGATCGAGGTACTGACCAGTGCGCAGCTCAATACCATTCAGGATGCGGGCCGTACGCATGCCCTTACACTAGGGGTATCGATTGGCGGGGCCATGGATGGCCTGGCTCTGGCCGCAGGCAACATACTGGTGGGCAATGCACGCAATGCCGCGGGGATCGAGGTGGTGTTCTACCCCTTTCGAATCCGTTTTGAGGCAGATACGATCTGTGCCGTAACCGGCGCCGACTGTAGCGCGATGCTTGATGGCAGGGCCATTCCACCATGGTGGGCGGTGCGTGTCAGGGCCGGGCAGGTGCTGGCGCTGAGCGCGCCACGCAGCGGGTGCCGGGCCTATGTAAGCGTGGCAGGCGGACTGGATGTGCCGGACGTTCTGGGCGCGCGGGCAACCGATATGAAAGGTGGTTTTGGCGGCCTTGGCGGGCACGGGCTGCAGCGCGGTAACAGGATTGCGGTCTGTCCTGCGGCGCGGGCGGGCTGCGCGTTGCCCGATGATGGCATCGGGGTCAACCCGGAATGCGCGCTGCTGCCGCGGGAGGGCAATGTGACGGTCCGCTTCCTGCCCGCTGCGGAGTATGAGGAATTCCTGCCCCGGTCCCGTGAACGGTTCATGACCGAAAACTGGACCCTCTCCAGCAGCGCCAACCGCATGGGCTACCGGCTGGAGGGCGCTGAACTGGGCATGCGGCGGCCCCTGAGCCTGTTTTCACACGGTATCGTGCCGGGCACCATACAGGTGCCCCCCAGCGGCCAGCCGATCGTGCAGATGCTCGATGCCAATACCTGTGGCGGCTACCCCAAGATTGGCACGGTAATCGAGGCGGACCTGCACCTGCTGGCACAGCTCCCCATTCAGGGGCATGTCCGGTTTGAAGAGGTGCGGCGTGACACGGCAATTGCCGCCCTGCGGCGGCAGCATGCGATGCTGGACCGGCTGGAGCAAGAGGTCGCGGCTTTTTACGCATAAGGAAACCGGAATGAACAGGTTCATAGATATTAATGCGGACCTTGGCGAAAGCTGGGGCCATTACCGGATCGGGGATGACGATGCGATGCTTTCCATCGTATCCTCGGCCAATGTCGCCTGCGGCTTTCATGGCGGTGACTTCAATATCATGGCCTACACATTTGCCGAGGCCCGGCGCAAGGGCGTCACCATTGGCGCGCATCCCGGCTTTCCGGATCTATGGGGCTTCGGGCGGCGGGTCATACCGTTTTCCATGCATGAGATCGAACGGATCGTGGCCTATCAGGTCGGGGCCGCACGCAGCATGGCGGCCTATGCCGGGCACGAGCTGGCCTATGTCAAGGTGCATGGCGCCCTTGGCAACCTGACGGAAAAGGATCCCGCGGTTGCCCATGCCATTCTGAACGCGCTGAAGGCGGTCGCACCTGACCTGCCGGTCATGGCCATCGCGCTGAGCCATCTGGAAACCATAGGACGTGATCGGGGCATGACGGTTCTGTCCGAAATTTTTGCCGATCGTGCCTATACGGAGGACGGACACCTCGTTGCGCGCAAGGAAGAAGGCGCGGTCCTGCATGATGCCGACTTTGCGGCCATGCGTGCGGTCAGGATGATACAGGCTGGCGCGATCGAAACGGTTTCCGGCCATATGCTGCCGACCCGTATCGATAGCATCTGTGTGCATGGTGACAATGCGCAGTCAGTCGAAATCGCGCACAAGGTCCGCGTGCAACTGGAACAGGCCGGTTTTACGATCCGTCACGGCACGGGTGCGTAGGGATAGCCCTGGCACCATATGCAAGGATAGACATGTGAATACCGCATTGATTGAATCCCTGATGGCGCGCATGTGCGCTGAACGCGTGATTGAACTGGATTATAGCTGCAACGGCGCGCGTATCCGCCTGGTGCGCGAAAGCGGGCAGGATGATGCGCGGCACCGGGAAGCGGTGCCCGCCGTGGCCGCTCCCGTGGTGGTTCAGGACAGACCACCCGCTGATGATGACGCGGGCGCGCAGTCGCTGCCACAAATTATTGAGATTACGGCGCAGATGGCAGGGCAGTTCTATATCACGCCCGCCCCCGGAGAACCGCCTTTTGTAACCGCAGGCGATGAAGTCGCGGAGGGAGCGCCGCTGTACATCATGGAAGTGATGAAGATGCTGAACCGGATGGAGGCAGAATTCGCATGCCGGATTATTGCGGTCCTGTGCGAAAACGGGGCAGGTGTCGAGATCGGCACCCCCCTGTTCCGGGTGGAGCGGACGGACCATGCGTAAGGTTGAAACGGTCCTGATCGCCAATCGGGGCGAGATCGCCCTGCGCGTGCTGCGTGCCTGCCGCGAACTCGGGCTGCGGACGGTGGGCATATATTCTGAAGCCGATGCCAGTTTACGCCATCTGTCCTTATGTGATCGCACGATCTGTATTGGTCCGGCACCAGCGGCAAAAAGCTATCTGGATACGGAACTGGTGCTGCGGGCTGCCCGGCTTACACAGGCCGATGCCATCCATCCCGGTTATGGTTTCCTGTCGGAAAATCCGACCTTCGCCCGCGCGGTGGAAGAGGCGGGCCTGGTTCTGATCGGGCCATCCTCCACCATCATGCGGCGCATGGGCGACAAGATCGAGGCCAAGCGCATGATGCTGGCCGCGGGCATGCCCTGCCTGCCGGGCTCTGATGGCCCGCTGCCCGAGGATATGGATCAGGCCAGCGCACTGGGCGCGCGTATCGGCTATCCGCTTATTGTCAAGGCCGCGGGCGGCGGGGGCGGACGGGGCATGCGGATCGTGCACACGCCCGCTGACCTGCGGCAGGCGGTCCAGACCGCGCGGGAAGAAGCCATTCGCGCTTTTGGCAACGGCACGCTGTATGGTGAACGTTTTCTGACCCACCCACGCCATGTGGAAATACAGGTCATGGCCGACCAGCATGGTCATGCCGTCTGGCTGGGAGATCGTGACTGTTCCGTGCAGCGCCGCCACCAGAAGGTCATTGAGGAAGCGCCCGCCTATGGCATCGGGCGCGATGAAATTGCGCGTCTTGGCGCGCTCTGCGCGGCAACCTGCCTGAAGATCGGGTATGTCGGGGCAGGGACGTTCGAGTTCCTGTATGAAGACGGCGCGTTTTATTTCATTGAGATGAACACGCGTATTCAGGTCGAGCATCCAGTGACCGAAATGGTGACCGGCATCGACATCGTGCGTGAACAGATCCGCGTTGCGATGGGGGAGCCCCTGTCCCTTACGCAGGCTGACGTGCGGTGCGATGGTCATGCCATTGAATGTCGCATCAACGCGGAAAATCCTGATACGTTCATGCCTGGCCCCGGCAAGGTCACGCGCTGGCTCGCGCCGGGCGGTGAGGGCGTGCGCACCGATACCCATCTGTATGATGGCTATGTCGTGCCAACGCACTATGATTCCCTCGTTGCCAAGCTGATCGTGCGCGGGCGTTCGCGCAATGAGGCGATCAGCAAGATGCGTGCGGCCCTGGAGGAGACGGAAGTGGACGGTATTCCCACGACCATTCCCCTCCATCTCCACCTGATGGAAGACGAGCGTTTCCGGGCGGGGGATATATCGGTTCACTATCTGGAAGAACGCGACTTCAGCCGCAATAAAAAGGACAGCACTCATGGCGCGGGGTGAGGATATGCCCACGGATATCGTATGGGATATGGTCGCGTGCATGCGTCGCTATGGCATGCGCGAACTCGATGTGCATGACGGTGCAATGACATTGCGCCTGCTTCTTGAGGGCGCAGTGGCGCAGACCGGGGCGGAGGAGAGATTATCGGGCGATAACGGCGCGGCGACAGTCTCCACGCCATCTGCCGGCACGGTGGTTTACAGCCCCGTTATGGGGGGCGTGCTGCTGACCCACCCGTTGCGCCATGCCCCGGAGGTCGAGCCCGGGCAGGAGGTGGCGGAAGGGGATATCATCGCCTTCATCGCCGTCGATCATATCCTGCAGCCCGTTGTGGCCCCGTGTGCCGGGCATATAGACACGATTGAGGTCAAGCATGATGAGGTGGTGGGGTATCACCAGCCGCTTATGGTCATCCTGTGACCGATCCGGCCTGAACGGTCAGGCGCGGGGCACGGGAAATGCCGCCTCATCGTCAGTCGCAACAGGGGGGTGGTTGATGGCAGGGCCTGATTTCATCAGGGCTAGGTAACATAACCCTCCCGTCAGGCATCCGATGAACCATGCAAATTCCGACAGGGCCGATAACGCAGGTACGAACACGCTAGCGCTCCCTGCCACCACCGCAATCAGCAGGGCAAGGACGGCCGCCGGGTTGACCCCGTTGCGGTACCAGTAACGGCCCTGCGCACTGGTGGTATAAAGAGCAGCGACATCAACCTGCCTGCGGCGTACGATATAGTAGTCACATACAAGAATACCGAATAACGGGCCGATGAACGTCGCCAGCACATCGAGCGTCAGGTGCATGACCTGCGGGTTGCCATACAGTTTCCATGGCATGATGACGATGGAGCCGGCAGCCGCAATCATGCCGCCACCGCGCAGGCTGATATGCCGGGGCGAGAGGTTGGAAAAATCGAACGAGGCCGAGACAAAATTGGCCACGATATTGATGCCTGCCGTCGCAATGATGAATGTCAGCATGCCAAATATGACCGCTGTCAGGCTGTCAATATGCGCCACGGTTTCCACCGGATCGATCATGACATGGCCAAAAGCGGGCGCGGTCAGGGCAATGGTGCAGATTGTCAGTGCTGAAAACCCGATGAAATTGAACGGCAACCCCCAGAAATTGCCGCGTCTTATATCCGCTGCACTGCGCCCGTAGCGGGCAAAATCACCAAAATTGAGCATGGGGCCGGAAAAATAGGACACCACAAGCGCTACGGCATTCACGCTGGCCCACACAAGTGCGCCGCCATGCAACGGGGTGCTGGCACCGGTAATCTGCAAGGAAAAATGACGCCAACCCACATGCTGGAGCAGATACAGGTCCAGCGCGATCATGATGGCGTATACGGCAGGCCCCGCCAGTTCTATAAACCGGCGGACTGTCTCGATGCCCCGCCAGAAAATGGCGGCCTGCACCAGCCATAACAGGCCAAATGCGGCCCACCCCACGGCTGAAAGCCCCAGCATGCCATGCAGCCTGACCTCTGCCCATGGTGTCAGGCCAGGGGCAAGCCGCAGGGTCAGCACCACCAGCGCGTTCGATGCCAGCCATGTCTGTATGCCGTACCAGCATACGGCGATCACGCCGCGTATCAGCGCGGGAATATTGGCCCCCAGCACGCCAAAGGACATGCGGCATATAACCGGGAACGGCGTGCCCGTGCGCTGGCTGGGCACCGCCACAAGGTTGCACAGGGCGTTTACGATCAGTACGCCTGCCAGCAGGGCGGCAAAAACCAGTCCCGAAGGCAGGCCGAGTGTAAAGAGGTTGCCTGCCGTGACATAGCCGCCAACGCTATGCACATCCGACATCCAGAAAGACAGGTAGTCGTACCAGTTCCAGTCCTGCTTTTCCGCAGGGAGCAGATCGCGGTTGCGCAGCCTGTCATCCTGCGCGCCGTGCTGCGTGGCTGAAGAAGATGGAACCGTTTCCGGTCGTACCTGCATGTTCATACACAGCTCCCCCACGGGCCATTATGCCCGGCTGTGGCGGCGGTGTGAAGGTCATGCCCGCTCATGTATCCCATTGCATGATGCCCGTTCAGAAACCGGCCCGGAAAGTCACGACCGCCGAGAAACGCCCCAGCGTATTATAGGTGGGTGCGGTGCCCTGTATCTTGCCGATGGTGGTATTGGTCAGGCTGACGCTGTTGATGGCGGAGTAGGCATGGGTATCGATCATGTTGTTGACCCACAGCATGACTTCCGGGCTTTTGAGAAAGCTCAGCCCGCGCCCGACCAGGCTGTTGCGCGGCAGGCGCGCGCCTACTGTCGCATTCATGGTGTAAAGCGACGGAAGCGCTTCCTGGTTCATGAAGGTTGAATACTGTTTTGAGAAGTAATTCAGCCCATAATTCCAGAAGAAGATGCCGTTATCCCAATCCACCCCCAGCGAGGCCGCCCATGTGGGCGTATCGACGGCCATCTTGCCCTTGGTGGGCAGGCCCTGGATATTGTTGTCGATGGTTGAATGCAGATACTGCATGGACGCATAGGGGCGGAAATGGTGGATGGGGCGCGTGCCGATTTCCGCGTCAAACCCGTTGGTTGTCTGGTTGCCCGCATCGATGACCTGCCCGATGGCCTCGTTGCCGAGGAACATGGAGGTGGAAACCTGATGATGCGACAGGTTGTAATGGAAATATGTAAATGACCCGATGATGTATTTACCGGTGTAGCGCATGCCCACTTCTTCGGTAATATTATATTCATCATGGATATGGGTCTGGCCCTGATTGGCGATCTGCCCGGTATTGGGGTTGATGGTGGTGATCATGGCGCTGTCAGGCGGCGCCTTGGCGCCGGTCGAAACCCCGCCGAATATCTGCACATACTTGTTTAGCTGAAAGTGGCCGCCAAGCGTGGGCAGCGGCATGAACTCGTTGGCGCTGACCTTGCGCTGCAGGCCGGGAATGTTGTCGGTGCCGTCACGATGGATCATGGTCACGCGCATGCCGCCATCAAGCACCAGCCGCCCGTTGAGCAGCGTGACCGTATCGCCAGCATAAATGCCATTGACGGTAGAAATATCGCTGTAGTTCTGGGAATAGAAAACCTGCCCGTTGCCCAGCCGCAGTGAATCGCGCGCCCGCCCCCATGACGTGGCCGGGTTGCCCCCGCTGCTGACCCCGGTATAGCCGACAAGGTTGGTGGAATTGTCGTAATCGAACCAGTAACCCAGGTAGATATGGTGGTGGCCCACCTTGTAGCTCAGCTTGGCGTTCACGCCGCCGCGCATTTCGTTCAGGCTGCTGTACTGCTCGGCCACGCCATAGGACTGACCGGCCTGCTGGCCGGGAATGACAATGGATTGCGGGCTGCTGCCATAGCCATTGTACACCTGGTCGTTAAGCTCGAAGCCGGAGCCGTAAACCTTCTGGTTGGCGGCCACGTAGGGGGTGACATCCAGCCCGATCCGCCCGAAATTGAAGTGCGAGGGGGCGGCGATGTTGAAGGTCTTGGAATGAAGCCAGTTCAGCTTCCAGTAATCGGTGCCGCCAGCGGCATTATTGGGGTCGTAGGAACCGGCCAGTTCGTTCTTCAGCCCCTTCTGCTTCCAGCTGGCCATGGTCATGTCCCAGTAAGGCTCGTTACCGATCACGCCGCGCGTGAAGCCACCGACCAGCGACACGCGGTTGCCGTCTCCCCATTCCTTGAGGATCTTGAAGTCGATATGCTTGAAGTCTTCCTGGCCGGGACCATGATAGAACGTGTCATGCTGGTTGGAGAACGAGATGTAGGAACGGATGCCCGTCTTGCCCCATTCGCCCGTGTCCACGCGCAGGAACTGGCGGGTATAGTCGCGGTTGCCCACGCCGACATCCCCCAGGCCGCCGAATTTCTTTGAGGGGTCACGGGTCTTGAACTCGAACATGCCGCCCGAGCCGTTGATGGCGGGCGTATCGAGATTGGATGAGCCGGGCTGCACGGAAACGCTGCCGATATTCTCGCTATCCGTAACCCATGCCACGTCAAGGTTATAGCCGCCGATACTGCTCAGCGGCATGCCTTCCCATACATTGGCAATCTGGTCCTGTGTCAGGCCACGCATGCTCAGGGCGGATTTTTCGTGACCGGCAGGATCGGTATTGGCGACCACGATGCCCGGCAGCAGCTTGACGGCGTTATAGGCGTTCTGCGCGGGCGACTGCTTCATGATGTAATCGGGCGTGACGGTGCTGCGTGCCTTGGGCGCGGTCTGTTTCTGGATCAGGCCGCCACCGGGCGCGCGCCCGGTCACGCCATCGGCTGAATGGACAACGCTGGCCCCCACCCGGATCTGCTCGGCCCCGCCTGTCGCCTTTACACCCTGTGGCTGTACGGTTGCCGGATGGGCGTCATGAGCGTGCGTGTTATGGGCCGATACCGTGCGGGCCAGGGCCATGCCGCGTGGCGCACCGAGCACCAGCGCTGTTGTCAGCGCCAGAAAAAACCGATGACCAGGAGCCTGAACGGAAAAGCGGAGCAGCGGCACGGTCTGCCTGGAGGAATACGATCCGGTCGGGCTTTTTCCGTCAAGGTACATTGCCGGTGTCCTTATTCTTTATCCCGCTTGGCAGGCCGGGATCGCGACATGGAATGATACTTGAGAGAAATGTTCTCTCATTACGGATATAGGATAATATCGGTTTAAAATATGTGTCAACGCATATTGTTTACAAAAATGGATTTCAATCCTGGCAGGCGCGGACAGGCGCGCCAGATGCCAGATAACGGTGCAGTTCGGGGGAAAGGCCTATCGTTTCCATGCAGGCCCGAGGGCGCATGGGCGGTATGGGGCGCGCCAGCAGGTCAAGGACTTCGTGCAGGCTTTCGTGCAGGGAGCACATGACCGGGGCGGTTACATCCGGCGCAATCCGTGCGGCCAGACCCGCAAGGCCTGCGCCCCCCAGCACCACGCGGGCGGCGCCATCCTTATGCACCGCTTCATTGCAGGCGCGCGCAATCTCGCGGCAGGCGGCGGCCCCGCCCTGCGCCAGAACGTTACCCGCGGCGGGCAGGATGCGGATGGACGCCAGTCGCGCGCTCAATCCCATGGCCTGCACCAGATCCACAAGCATGGGTTTCCATTCCGGGCCGCCGGTCACGATGGAAAAGCGTCCCGGCAACCGTGCCGCCCGTATGAGGGAAGCCTGCGCCATGCCTGCAACCGGCACCGGGCAGAGACTGGCCAGCGCCTCGCGCCCCGGGTCGCCAAAGCAGGCCACCAGTACTGCGTCAAACGGTCCGTGCGCACAGGCCAGCGCATCGAGCACCGCATGGCCCGCAATCGTGACGGAAACGCGGTCGGTCAGGTAGCGTGCCCCGAACCGGGCGGTGACTGCCTCAATCGCCACGGCCCCGGCAAACCGGTCCTGCGCATAGGCCACCATGCGTTGCGTCATATCCGTATCGGTATTGGGATTGATAAGCAGCAGGCGCGACACGGGCAGGCATCCAATCATGATTAAGGTGGGCCATATCAGTGACCTCTGTCAGTCAGTATGATTTGGAAACGTATTTCGTCAACCATTATTGTTTACAATATCAAGGCCCTTGACGGAAGCGCCAGACTGTCCCAACAGAATGCGTTTCAGCAAAAGGGGAGGGGAGGCAAGAGCCATGGGATCATCTGCCAAGGAAGAAGCGCGCATTGCTGATGCCTTGTGCAAGGCGGTCCTGGAGCGCAAGCTGGCGCCGGGCAGCAAGCTGCCCGAGGAAGAGCTTGCCCAGATCTTTCGCTCCAACCGCGCCAAGATCCGCCGGGTGCTGCTGCTGCTGTCGCGCTCCCACATCGTCACGCTGGAGCCGGGGCGCGGGGCCTTTGTCAGCCGCCCCTCCCCGCAAGAAGCGCGTGACGTGCTGGCCAGCCGCCGTCTGATCGAAGTCAGCCTGCTCGCGCACCCCTACCGCAAGCTATCCGCGCAGGGTGCGGCGCGACTGCGCCAGATCATGTCGCACGAAGCCCAGGCGCATGCGGCGCATGACGCAATTGCCATGATCTACCTCTCGGGCCAGTTTCACCTGACGTTGATCGAGGAACTCGGCAATAAGGTGCTGAAAAGCATTACTGGAGAACTGATCCTGCGCATGTCGCTCATCATTACCATGTATGAGCGGCAGAACACGACCTGTTGTCTGTCTTCCGACCATCATGATCTGCTGGAGCTGCTGCTGGCGCATGATTATGCTGAAGCCTCCGCCCTTATGGCGCGGCATCTGGAAGGGATTGAAAGCTGCCTTGATTTCCAGCGTGAGCCGGCCACCACGACCATACTGAGCCAGATCCTCCAGCCCCTGAAGGACTGAGGGCTACAATCGCACAGCAATCAGGGACGCTGGCAGCCACGCCTTCCTGATCTCCTGACCCATGTCAGCCCTTATGTTGCAGATGGCATGAAACATCATGCAGTGGCGCGTTCAGGGGCGGGCAGAGGTGATGAAGTATATGCCCGGGCCGTTCCCTGCCGATGGTCCCGTCATGTCTGTTTTCAGGTCATGGATGTGTAAAGGGGGCGCGGCGCATGCGTGTTCACGACATGCCGTGTCGCGGCCATGGCCGTATGCAACTGCGCATGAATGTTTTCCGCCCCGATAACCGGTGTGATGCGATGGCGGTCCATGTCGGCGCGGAGATAGGGCGTGACCCGCCCGAATATGATCCTCACCCCCTGTTGTCTGAGGTCGGTAAACAGGTCGCGCAGATCACTTGCAGCGGAAAAGTCGATATCGGTGATCGCGCTGGCATCGATCACGATATAGTCAGGCTGCGCGCGTGCGGGGGCTACGAGGGAGCGGATGTCGCTGACAAAGCGCATCGAGTTGGCATAGAACAGATCCGCGCAGAACCGGTAGAGCACGACGCCGGGGGCCGTCTGCACCCCTGTCGAGACGGGCTGGGGCTCGAGCAGCCCGGACTGCATGTCGTAACACAGCAGCATGGTGTGCGGCTCGTAACTGTGCCGCACATGGCGGAACAGCGAGAGCGCAATGGCGAGGAATATGCCCTGTTCCACGCCGATGCTGACAACAGCGGCAGCCGTGGCGAGGGCCAGCCCGCACTCGCCCGGACTTTCACGGTAGATGGCCAGCATCGCGCGGATATTGATCATGCCAATGGCGACCGTAAAGACAATCGAGGCCAGAACGCAGCGCGGCAGGTACTGCAGCGGGCCGGTCAGGAACAGCAGCACGATCATGGTAACGCCAGCAAAGGTCAGTTGCGCCAGTTGCGTGCGCGCTCCGGCCTGCACGGCCATGGCGGTCTGGGTCGGGCTGCCATTGACGCTGAAGGTGCCACTCAGCCCGGCGGCGGCATTGGCTGCGGCAAGGCCAAGGATATCGGCATTGTCATTGACCGGGTCATGAAAGCGCTGGGCAAAGGCGCGGGACGTGGCGGCACTCTGCGCAATGATGACAAAGACGCACGATGTGGTGACCGGCAGCAGGGCCAGCATTTCATTCCATGAAACATCGGGCAGGCGCAGGCGTGGCAGGCCGCTTTCAATCGGGCCGATAATGGCAATGCCACGGCCCGCCAGATCGCACAGCATGCTGGCGATTATCGACCCCACCACCGTGACCAGTGGCAGCGGCAGGCGCGGCGCCAGCCGCTCGCCCACCATGATGACCGCCACGATGGCCGCCGACAGGAGCAGCGTCAGCCCGTTGAGTTGCGGCAGGCGTGTCACGGTCTGGAACAGTTGCAACAGGGTGTTATGGGCGGTGACGTCTATGCCCAGCATGTCGCGTGTCATGGCGAGTGCGACCTGCACGCCTACACCAGCCATGAACCCCACCAGCACGGTGCGGGAGAGAAAATCGGCCAGAAAGCCAAGGCGGAACAGCCGCGCGACCAGCAGGAACCCCGCGCTGAGCAGGGCAACCGTGCTGACCAGCGCCATGTAATGCGCGCTGCCCGGCACGGCCATGCGCCCGAGCGCGCTGGAGAAAATCGCCGCCGTGGCGGAATCCGCCGCCACCACCAGATGGCGTGAGGCCCCGAACCCCGCAAAGGCTATGAGGGGCAGCAGCACCGTGTACAGGCCGGTCACTGCGGGCATCTGGGCAATGCGGGTATAGCCCAGCACCTGCGGAATGTTCATTGATGCCAGCGACAGCCCGGCAATCACATCGCGCAGCCGCCCCCGCATGGTCCTGTCCGCTCCCGTCACTTCAGCGCCTCGTGGTGGAAGGGGCGTTTTTCATGTTCATTGGTTATGGTGCCTCCCTGCATTCCGGCCTGTGTTTATAATGAATGCTGTGGCGTATCCAGCCATGCGGCATGTGCGTGCCGCGGGTGTAGGTCGGCCCCTGAAGCCTGTGGAGACTGTAAGGTTTCAGGTTAAGGCATATGGCCCGAAGATGGCGCCTGCCTGACATTCTGGCAGATGAATGAATGACGTATCTGCCCCGGCAGGTTTCTGGACACGACAGTTTCGCCGTGTCGTGTCCATCGCGTGTGGACCCACCGGCATGCTGGCCGTGTATGCCGGCGGGATGGCAGTTACAGTTCGGCCCACTGGCGCAGCAGGTTATGGTAGGTGGCCGTCAGGCCCAGCACGGCGGGGTGGCTGTCGGGCAGGGAGCGGCGCGTTTCGATGATCGACTGGTCAAACTGGTAGAGCAGGGTGCGCTGCACATCATTGCGCACCATGGATTGTGACCAGAAAAACGACGCCCAGCGGCTCCCGCGCGTAACGGGGCTGACGCTGTGCAGGCTGGTGGCGGGGTAAAGCACCATGTCGCCGGCGGGGAAGCGTACCTTCTGCGTGCCATAGGTGTCCTGTATCACCAGTTCGCCGCCGTCATATTCATCAAGCTCGCTCAGGAACAGCGTGGAGGACACATCGGTGCGCAGCCGGTGGCCGGTGCCGGGCAGGGGGCGGATGGCGTTGTCGATATGGGTGTGAAAGCACATGCCCGCATCATACCGGTTGAACAGGGGCGGAAACACGCGCAGCGGCAGGGCCGCGCTATTGAAGGTGGCGTTGCACCCCAGGCGTTGCAGCACCAGATCGGCCAGGTCGCGGCCTTCGGTGCTGTCATGCGGGATCTGGAGGTTGAACTTGGCCTTGGCTGACTGCTCGCCCGCCGTAACGCGCCCGTCGACCCATTGCGAGCGGCCCAGCACCGTGCGGCAATGGACCACATCATTGCGGCTGAGCACGCCGGGAATATGGATCAGCATAAGGACTGCCCGGTGGGCTGGCTCATCGCGCTCAATGTCTGTGCTCCTCATGATCTCCATGACGGGGCAGGAGGCGCAGCAGGAGGTCGTTTGATTTCTGGCCGCAATCAGTTGCGATCTGTTCCAGCGTCTCGTCGGTGGCGTGGACCGTGCAGCCCTCATGGCTCAGGCGTTCGGCCAGCGCATCAGGCGCCGTGTGCAGCACGGGGGCCAGCGTGCTGAGTGGGGCATGTGTCAGGAGCGGAAAAAGCTGGCGCGCCGGGTTGCCGCCTGCATGCCCGGTGGTGATTACGAAGGCAATGGCCGCCACCAGCGACAGGCCGCAGGCCACCAGCATGGAAGGCGTGCGGAAATACAGCATGAACTGCGACCAGTTGCGCCACATATGCAGCACGAAAGGCAGCAGCAGAACCATGCTCAGCCAGACATGCATGGAATGGAACATGCCCGGCATCCAGTGAAAGAACAGGGCCGTGCCGGAAATGGCCGAGACCAGGAACAGGCCGGTAATAAGCGGCGTGGCGTATTTCTTTATCATCAGTTTCATCTGTCATGCGATCTTGTTATGGCTGAAAGCCGGTCGAGAAAATATTTGGCAGTTACGGGTTAAGGCCCGGAGCAGGGAGCGCCAGTTTTTCAAAAAAGGGTATGCTCCGGATCTTTTATTTCTTTAAAGTAATTAAATGTTTCGGGTCTTCTCTAAAGGGCGTTGCATGGGGGCATCATCCGTCTTGTGGCCTCACGCGCCAGAGGGCGCAGCCGGGGATCGGGCCGTGTGGCCAGAAGAGAGGCTATGGCCGCAAAGACATCCCCAAAGCCGTGATCCAGCGCCTTGCGCAGCCAGGGGATGGCCTGCGCCGTCTGGTTTGCTGCCAGATGCAGGCGTGCAAGATTGACGCAGCCCCAGCAGTCGCCTCCCGTGGCGGCTGCATGAAAGAACACGGGCGCACTGGCAGGCCTGGCAGCCGGCACCATGCGCTGTTCCGCCATGACGCCCAGCATGTTCAGGGCCTTGGCCACCCCCGCCCGGGCGGCGGCGACATACAGCACATGGGCACGGTAAGGATCGGCCGGCACGCCCTGGCCTGCCAGATACAGGTCAGCAAGGTTGAACAGCGCCCAGCCATACCCGTCATCCGCCGCGTGGGTGTAGTACAGCGCGGCGGTGGCCGGGTTACGCGCGGTGCCCCAGCCGCGCTCATGGGCGCGGCCGAGCATGTTCACCGCACGCGGGTCGCCACTGCGCGCGGCTGCCTCGAACATGAGGAAGGCTTCATCCATATGGCCCTGATCAAGATGGATCTGCCCCAGCATCAACTGCGTCTCCACCACACCTGGCCGGGGTGTGGAGAGGGGGCTGCTGTTGGGAGTGCCCTGTCCGCATTCATTCATTTCAGCACGGTATTCTCTTGTTCGGAGCAGTGTATGTCATCCATTCTGGAATACAGAAGTATCAAAATGATACGCCAATGCTGCCAAGGAAGTAACGACCCGGAGAAGGCACCGCCCGCGAACCGGAGAACGAGGAGGCGTAGTTGAGCCGGTTGGTGATGTTGTTGGCGTTAAACGAGACATGGTAGTGCCTGTAATCCCACGAAACCATGCCGTTGAGGTTGAAGGTATAGGGCATGCGTGCGGTATTGGTCGTGTCCGGTCCAGCCCAATAGCCCGATGAATACTGTGCGCCACCGCCAATCTTGAGGTCACCCCACTGCGGGCGCAGCAGCAGGCGCGAGAGGTCATACGAACTCCAGACCGACATGTTGTTGTGCGGCACCTGCGGCGCGGTCTTGCCGTTATCGCCGGTGTTGCTGTGGGTCACGCGCCCGTCCATGTAGGAATAGGAGGCGAAGACCTGCCAGTCGCGCGTGATCTTGCCATTGGCGCTCAGTTCCACGCCGCGGATGCGGCGGCCACTGCCGGAATCGGCAAAGCCGGTTTCCATATCGCCATTCACGTCATAATAGCGCGAATTGTTCTCGCTGATCTGGAAGAACGCGACCGTGGTGCCCAGCCGCTTGTGAAAAAAGTCGGACTTGTTGCCAAACTCGAACAGGTCGCTGCGCTGGGGGGCGAGGTTGACGCCTTTCTGCGCCACGTCGCCCGCCTGTGGCTTGACCGTGACCAGTGATGAGACATCCGTGCCCACAGGCTTGTACGAGCGCGCGAAGGTGAAGTAGAACGATGTATCCTTGAGCGGCGAATACATGATGCTGCCCGAGGGGCTCCAGCGGTCGGATTTCTGCTCGGCGCGGCCCTGGCTTGCGGTTGATGATTTGTAATACGTGCTGCTGAACGAATCCCACCGCGCCGTGCCGAACAGCGAAAGCTGTTTCGTCAGCTGTATGCGGTCGGCCAGGAACAGCCCGAGGTCACGCGCATTGGCATTGCCGTAGCCCGATGAAGGAAAACTGAGCGACGTGCCCGGATACGAATATTGCGGGTTGCGGATGGTCTGGTTGTTGGTGCGGTTGGTGAAGCTGCCCGGCCATCGTGAATCGCTGGCGTAATTGATGTCCACCCCCGCCTTGAGGTCATGATGGACAAAGCCGGTGTCAAAGCGCGCGCGCCCCATGATGACATTCTGCACCCCCCAGCCCTGCTGCCGGTAGGCCGCACCACCACCCGCGCCATAGGGCAGGGCATAATTGCCACCCGAGAGGATGGCGGCGGCACACGCCCCCGAGCACGCGGCAGGGGTGGTGGCGGTGTAATCACGCTCGTACAGGCTCAGCCGCGTATCATTGGTGAGCGTGAACCAGCGCGTAATGTCTGATTTGAGGGCTGAGGTGAGGGTATGGATGTTGGAGCGGTCAAAGTCGAAATTGCGGGTGTAGCTGGTGTTGCGGGCCACGCCATAATCGGTAATGGGGCGATAGATGCCACCCACGTTGATCATGCTCACGCCGTAATCGGGCTTGCTGTTACTGTTCAGCCACTGCCATGTCAGGTGCCACGAGGTTCTGCTGCGCAGGCCCACGCCAAAATCGACCGCAGCGCCGTAGCGGTTTGATGTCACGTTGTCGCGGTCAACCACATCCTGTTTGTTGAACATGCCATTGATGCGAATGGCCATGTCTTCATTGATCTGGTAGTTGATGTCGCCCACGCCACGAAAGAGCGGCCCGCTGCCAAAAGTCTGGTCATAGCTGTAGCTGTTGCCCGCATGGGCATGCTTCTGGCTCTGGTTGATGACACCGCCCACATTGCCCGCGCCGAAATATTCGCCCGACGGGCCTTTTATGACCTCGACACTCTCGGTGTTGAATGTATCACGCGTATAGGTGCCAAAATCACGCAGGCCGTCAGTATAGATATCCTGACGCGCCTGCAGCCCGCGAATGCGGAACTGGTCGCCATTCAGCCCGCCCGCGCCCTCGCCGGTGGAAAGGGTAATGCCCGGCACGTTGGCTAACGCCTGGTCGAGCGTGAAGGCGCGCTGCTGCTTTATCAGCTCCTGCGGCACGACGGTAATGGTCTGCGGCGTGTCGCGCACGCTGGCGGGCATGCGGGCGATATGCAGGGTCTCGCTATTGGTATTGCCCGATTCAATGCCGGCATCTTCCGTGTGGGCCTGCCCGCCCACGCGCACGGCAGAGAGTTTGATGGTGCTGTCGGCGGTATCAGTTGGTTCGGGCGGGGCTTCGGCATGGGCTTCATCCGCGCCCGCGCCAAGGCCGACCGACATGCCCAGCGCCACGGCAACGCGAAGCCCGTGCCCTTGTGGTCTGGTGGGGGACAGTTCTGGCTGGCTCAATTCACCACTCCTGCTGCACCCTGATGGCGGGTGCGTTGTTTGATTATCATGATGGAAACAGGGTGTTGATAATCGCTCGCAACACATAACGCAAATGATTATCATTATTATAACAAAGAACAAAACCGGGTGTTGCTTGGAGGCAACATGTGATTCTCAAGAATAAATATGAAAAAACATGAAATAATATGTAATCATATGGCTGCTCAGGCAGTGTGCAGCGCAAAGCGACCAGTCTTATCAATGGGGTGTGGCGAGCGTAGCTGCGGCGGGACGGAGGACGGGCCTCTGTTACACCATTTTGATAGTGATTATCACTTGCATAAATCGTTGAAATTTGCCATCTGCTGGTGCGGCATGCCCATGCGGGCACAGGTGCCGCATGCTGTCGTGTCGGGAATGATCATGACGCCTGAACAGCAAAAGCACATGCCGTTATTGTATTCACAGAGTAAAAATCCAGGATTCATTCATGCCACCAGTCCTTTCTTCGCCCATGTCATTCTCCGCGTGGGAGATGTTCGTGAATGCGGGTCCCGTGGTGCGCGGTGTCATGCTCGTACTGGTGGCGTGCAGTCTCGTGACATGGACCATCCTGATTGCCAAAACCATCGAACTTCTGCTGGCCCGCAGGCAGTTGCACGGTGCCGCCGCCACGCTGGAGGCATGTACATCGGTGATGGAGGCCGCCGATGGCGCGCCCGTATGCCGCATTGCCCGCACCCTGCTCATGGCCGTGCTGTCCGAGCGCGATCATTCGCACGATATCGCGGGGGATGCGGAAGGGGTGAAAGAACGCACCGTGCTGCATCTTGAACGGCTGGAGGCCGCCGAAGGGCGGCGGTTCATGCGCGGCACCGGCCTGTTGGCCACCATTGGCGCCACGGCCCCCTTTATCGGGCTGTTTGGCACGGTATGGGGCATCATGACCGCGTTTACCGGCATTGCGGCCAGCAGGGCCACGAGCCTTGCCGTGGTGGCCCCCGGCATTGCCGAGGCCCTGCTGGCAACCGCCCTTGGCCTGGTGGCCGCCATACCGGCAGTGGTGATCTATAACCACATCATGCGCCAGTCGGCGGGGTGCCGGGCGCAGGTGGCGGATCTTACCGCGCTGGTCATGCGCCTTGTCTCGCGCGATCTGGGGCGCGCGGCGCAGGGCGGGCGGGTACTGGGTGGCTACACCGTGCATGATGCCCGCGCGGCGGCGGAATAGGGGTACGGATGATGGCAATGCATCGTATCCGCCACGGTGATGAAAGCGCGAACGAAGCGCATGAAATCAATGTCACGCCTTTTATTGACGTAATGCTGGTGCTGCTCGTGATCTTCATGGTCACGGCGCCGCTTACCACCGTCAACGTGCCCGTTGATCTGCCGTCTTCCACTGAAAAGCCCTTGCCCCGCCCCGATGCTCCGGTGTTTCTCACCGTAAAGGCCGATCACGGGCTGGCGCTGGGCGAGGATGACGTAACAGCCGACAGCCTGCCCGCCGCCCTTGCCACCGCAACGCAGGGCAACCGTGACGAGCGTATTTTCCTGCGCGCGGATAAAACGGTAGATTACGGCACGCTGATGGGAGTGATGGACCGGCTGCGCACGGCGGGTTATCTGAAGGTCGCCCTGGTCAACCTGCAAAATGCGGCTGAGGGGAGCGTGGCGCCCTGATGCCCTCCGTTTTCTCACGCCATGCTGCGGTCAGTTCCTTTACGCTATGGCACGCCGCCAGCCTGCGGCGTGCTGACCGGCGCGATGGGCTGCTATGGGGCGCGTCATTGCTGGTGGTTGTGGGCGGGCTGGCGGGTGCGGCATGGTGGGTGATGCGCCAGCCGCCGCCGGTCATGCCCGTGCCGGAAGCCCCGCCCGCAGCCATTGCCATCGATCTGGCACCCGAACCGGTAGCCACCCCCGCGCCCCCGACTGATGCGCCACCCGGCCCCATGCAGGTACTCTCGCAGCCTGACCCCACGCCGCAGCCTCCCCCCGAAATCACCGCTCCGCCGTCGCCCGCGCCCAACCCGCCCGTTGCGGTGCCACGGGAGGAAGACCGCAAAACCCCGCCGAAAAAGAAGCGGCCCCTGCCGCCCGTCAAGGACGCGCCACCTGACCGCAAGCCCCCTGCCGCGGCAACAACGGCACCGCCAGGCCTTGTCGCACCCCCTGCCGCCACGCAGGCCGCCCCCATGCCGGAGGGTGATCCGGCTCACGCCACGCATGCCATGCCCAGCTGGCAGGCAGCACTGCTCGCACGGCTGGAACATTACAAGCGCTACCCCGCGCAGGCGCAGGCCGGGCGGCAGGAAGGCGTTGCGTTGCTGCATTTTGCAATGGACCGGCAGGGGCATGTCCTTTCGGCCCGCATCGGGCATAGCGCAGGCCATGCGCTGCTCGATGAGGAAACGCTTGCCCTGCTCAGGCGGGCGGACCCCCTGCCGGTTCCCCCGCCCGAGGTCAGGGGAGATCCGGTCGTGCTGAGCGTGCCGGTGGAATTCCATCTGGATGAGGAACGGCGCTAGACAGGGATGGGCCAGCCCGCCCGCATTGAAGCCGGGCAGGCCGCGCATGTCTGCCGCCAGCGCCCGGCCCGGTCCGTTGCGACAGGGTGGGAGGAGGAAGGTGTCGCCATCCGTCATTGTCGGGCCGCGCTGTTGTGTTATGTCTCTCTGGCCACGAAACTGAACCTTCCCATCAGGAGTAGCGCTGTTTGTGGCATGCAGCACCCGCGCCGCGGGGAAGGGGGGATAAACTGGCTTACTGCGCCATCTGTCAGGCACCGTTCGGGTGCGATCCGCACGGTGATTGCTGGTGCATGAAGCTCCCGGCAGTGCACCCCGTGCCCACGCAGGCCGGGGCGGCCTGCGTGTGTCCGTCCTGCCTGGAAAAACATGCGGGCGACCCGCCACAGTCCGTTCCGCGCCCTGATCCTGACTGACTGAAGGCTGTAGGCCCGCCATGTCTTGTGGCCCGCCTTGTGCACGGGCGGGATACCGCGCAGGGTGCGATGCGTTGAGGTGTTGCACAGGCACAAGGGGAGAGGTCTTCATGGCCCGATGGTCCTATCCACGTCCTTTGGCGGGCGAGATTACGCCGCACGGCCTCTGGCTGTCGCGGCGCAGGCTGCTGGCGGGCGCAACGCTGGGCATGGCGGTGGGGTCCGGGCCACGCGCCTTTGCTGCAGCGCTGCACACCCGGCCCGGCCCCTTTCAGGCGCCGGAAAAACCGACCCCGCTGCAAGATGTAACTCACTATAACAACTTCTATGAATTCGGGCTGGACAAGACCGATCCTTCCACCCGCTCCGGCCGGTTTCATGTGCGGCCGTGGACTGTGTCGGTCGAAGGGCTGGTGGCTCACCCGCGCGTGTGGGACATTGATGCGCTGATCGCCGCCATGCCTGTCGAGGAGCGGCTTTACCGCATGCGCTGTGTCGAGGCGTGGTCGATGGTCATCCCGTGGGATGGTTTTCCGCTGGCCAGCCTGCTCGCTTTGGCCGAGCCTTTGGGCAGCGCGCGCTACGTGGCGTTTGAATCGGTCGTGCGCCCCGCCGAGATGCCGGGCCAGACGGGTGGGCTCGACAGTCTGGCCTGGCCGTATGTTGAGGGGCTGCGGCTTGATGAAGCCATGCACCCGCTCACCCTGCTGGCCGTGGGCCTGTATGGCGAGACCCTGCCCAACCAGAACGGCGCGCCGGTCAGGCTGGTCGTGCCGTGGAAGTATGGCTTCAAGGGCATCAAGTCCATTACCCGCATCCGGCTGGTGGAAAAGATGCCACCTACGACATGGAACCAGATGAACCCCGCCGAGTATGGCTTCTTCGCCAACGTCAACCCCGATGTGGACCACCCGCGCTGGAGCCAGGCCTCGGAACGGGTGATCGGTGCGGGTGGTTTTTTTGGTGGCGGGCGTAAGAAAACCCTCATGTTCAATGGCTATGGCGAGCAGGTGGCCGGGCTGTATGGCAACATGAACCTGCGCCGTTTTTACTGAGCATGCCACGCCTGACCGGAGCGGGGCGCACCCGCACGCTGCTGCCGTGGCGCGGCGAGAGAATGGCGCTGATGGCGGTGGGGCTGCTGCCGGCGGCCCTCTATTTCTGGTATGGCGCGCAGGACAGGCTGGGGCCGGACCCGGTCAATGTGTTCGAGCGGTGGCTGGGGTTGTGGGCGGTGCGCTTCCTGCTTGCGGCCCTGCTCGTCACGCCGCTGCGGGTCGTGAGTGGCGTCAGCCTGCTGCGCTACCGCCGCGTGCTGGGGCTGCTGGCTTTCTGGTATGCCCTGATGCATGTGAGCGTTTATGTCGCGCTCGACCAGCAGGGCAATCTGGCTGTGCTGTGGCATGACATCACGCGCAGGCCCTTCCTCATGCTGGGGTTTGCTGCTTTCATGCTGCTGCTGCCCCTTGCCCTCACATCAAATGACTGGTCCATCCGCAGGCTGGGGCGGCGGTGGGGCAGGCTGCACCAACTGGTCTATGGTGTGGCCGTGCTGGTGGCTGTGCATTTCCTGCTGGCGTTCAAGACCTATAACGCCACCAGCGTCAGCTACGCGGCGGCTTTGATGGCCATGGTGCTGTGGCGGGCTGTATTCCTGGCCCGTGCCCGCATGAGGCGTGCTGTGCCATAACCACCATCTGAACATGCGGCGCGCGGTGCAACACCCTGCGCGAAAGCGGGCCACGGGCGGCGCCAAGTCCAGCGCGTGCGAGCACGCAGGCTGAAGGCCGGTCAGGGCCGCATGGCCGCCTGAGCGCCATCCAGGGCCCGCAGCTTGCGGTGCAGGGTCGAGCGGCTGATGCCCAGCATCCTTGCCGCCACCGCCACCTTGCCGCCCGCGCTGGCCAGCGCGGTGCGGATGGCCATGGCCTGGGCCTCACGCAGCGGGGAGCGGGGGGCGGTCTCCTCCATCAGGCACAGGCTTACGTCGCATGCAGGCGGCAGGCCCATCTGCGCGCGCGCGGCATGGGTGGCACCCACCACATGGCGCTCGCGGTTGAGCGCCATCATGGGCACGGAAGCCGATGCCCCCTGCGCCGGGCCCAGCAGCATGATGGTATGGCCACGATACAGATCCATGAAAAAAGCCTGCTCGATCTGGCGCGCGGCCTGCAGGAGGCTTGAGGCGATGAGCGCGCCAAGGCTGCCATCGGGCGAGGGGCGGTAGGAACTGGCATTGAGCGCGCCCGCCATGCGCCCCGTTGCATCATAGACCGGCGTTGCAATGCCGGTCAGCCCGTGCAGGAAGCTGCGCCAGTGTTCATTGCGATGCACGCTGATGCTGCGCTGCTCGGCAAGGCAGGTGCCAATGCCGTTGGTGCCCGCATGGCGCTCGTGCCACACGGCGCCGGGCCACAGGTTCCACCGGCGGCAGCCACGCTGCAACGCGCCCGCCACATTATGCGCCAGCACCACGCCTGCGGTATCGGCCAGCAGGGCGGTGTAGCCCACAGGTTCAAGCGCATGGTGCAGGCGCGTCATTTCCGGTCCGGCAAAATACAGCATGCGGCCCGCGTGCTGGCAGGCATGGCGCAGTTCCGTGCCTGACAGCACATCGGGCAGCGCAGGCGTGCTGGGGTCGAGCGCGTAGTCATGCCGGCAGCGCCGCCATGAGGCTTCAAGCCCCGTCTCGATCACGGAGGGGGCAGGCCGGGCAGGGAAGGCAGGCGGAAAACCGGAACCGTGCGGCATGCTGTGTCTTTGCAAGGTTGGGAGGGGTGGCGGCTAAACACGCGGCCACGTGGCGCGGTTTCGCGACACTTCGTACCACCGCCGTCACATGGGCGTGAAGCATTGGGGCCGTATGCTTGCACCCACGCAGGGCTTGCGTGTGTGCTGCCCACAGCCCGGTTGCGTGCCGCGTGGCATGCGTGACGGGACCAGGGAAGAAACAGGGAAAAGACCCATGCAAATAGCGCGTGAAACGCTGCTGCGCTCCTATCGGGCAATGCGCACCATCCGGATGTTTGAAGAGCGTCTGCATGTCGAATTTGCAACCGGTGAGATACCCGGCTTCGTGCATCTGTATTGCGGCGAGGAAGCCTCGGCCGTGGGCGTGTGCGCCAACCTGACCGATAACGACACCATTGCCAGCACCCATCGCGGCCACGGCCACTGCATTGCCAAGGGCGTGGAAGTCGCGGGCATGATGGCCGAGATCTATGGCCGCAGCACCGGCGTGTGCCGGGGCAAGGGCGGCTCGATGCACATTGCCGACCTGGCCTGCGGCATGCTGGGCGCAAACGGCATTGTTGGCGGCGGCCCGCCACTGATCTGTGGGGCCGCACTCTCGCACAAGACCCTGCGTGACGGGGGCGTGGCCGTGGCGTTCTATGGCGATGGCGCCTCGAATGAAGGCACCACGCTCGAGAGCCTCAATCTCGCCTCCGTCTGGCAGCTTCCCGCCGTGTTCGTGGTGGAAGACAACGGCTATGGCGAGGCCACGGGGGCATCCTTTGCCTGTGCCGGCACCCAGAAGGCGCGGGCGGCGGGTTTTGGCATGCCGTATATCGAATGTGATGGCTCGGATTACTTTGCCGTGCACGAGGCGGCGGGCGAGGCCATAGCCCATGCGCGCGCGGGCAAGGGGCCGGTCATGCTGCATGTGCACCTGCAGCGCTGGTATGGCCATTTTGAAGGCGATGCGATGACTTATCGCGCCCCCAACGAAGTGGCCGAGGCCCGGCGCGACCATGACTGTCTCAGGCTGTTCCGTGAGCGCGTGACGCAGGCGGGCCTGTTTGAGGACAGCGTGCTTGATGAGGTCGATGCCGCCGTAACCGACGAGATCGAGGCCGCCGTGCTGCAGGCCAAGGATGACCCGCTGCCCCAGTCGGCCGACCTGCTGGCCGATGTGTATGTGCGTTACTGACCCCGCCCCACGGCACAAAGGAGACAACCAATGAGCAAGAAAAGCTTCCGGCAGGCGATCAATGAGGCCCTGCGGCAGGAAATGCGCCGTGACCCCACCGTCATCCTGATGGGCGAGGACGTGGCGGGCGGCCGTGGTGGCTCGGCTGGCACGGCCGATGCCTGGGGCGGCGTGCTGGGTGTGACCAAGGGGCTGTACGAGGAGTTTGGCGAGACCCGCGTGCTCGACACGCCCATTACCGAGGCCTCCTATATCGGCGCTGCCGCAGGGGCCGCCGTAACCGGCCTGCGCCCGGTGGCGGAACTGATGTTTGTCGATTTCGTGGGCTGCTGCCTTGACCAGATCATGAACCAGGCGGCCAAGTTCCGCTACATGTTTGGTGGCAAGGCGCGTACGCCGCTGGTCATCCGGGCCATGTATGGTGCGGGCTTCAACGCCGCAGCCCAGCACAGCCAGGCGCTGTATCCGCTGTTCACCCATATTCCGGGGCTGAAGGTGGTTATTCCGTCATCCCCCTACGAGGCCAAGGGCCTGCTCATTTCGGCCATACGCGATGATGATCCGGTCATCTTCCTTGAAAACAAGGTGATGTATGACGTGGAGGAGGAAGTGCCCGATGAGCCCTACGCCATTCCGTTTGGCGAGGCCAACCTGACGCGTGAAGGCGATGACGTGACCATCGTGGCCTTTGGCCGCATGGTGGGCATGGCCAACGAGGCCGCCGACCGGCTGGCCAAAAAGGGCATAGGCTGCACGGTCATCGACCCGCGCACCACATCGCCGCTGGATGGCGAAACCATACTGGAATGCGTGGCCGACACCGGCAGGCTGGTTATTGTTGATGAATCAAGCCCGCGCTGCAACATGGCCACCGATATCGCGGCCCTGGTGGCGGAGGAGGCGTTTGATACCCTGCGCGCGCCCATCCGCCGGGTGGTGCCCCCGCACACGCCGGTGCCCTTCGCTACCGTGCTCGAAACGCTTTACATGCCCAGCGTTGAAAAGATCGAAGCCGCGGTCACCGCCACCATGAACCACCGCGTAACGGAGAAAGTGTGACATGACCCCTGACATCACTCCCATCACCATGCCCAAATTCGGCCTTGCCATGACGGAGGGCAAGATTGCGGGCTGGCTGGTCGAGCCAGGCACGCAGGTCACGACCGGCGAGGAACTTGTCGATATCGAGACCAGCAAGATTACCAACACTTTTGAAAGCCCGGTGGCCGGCCTGCTGCGCCGCCATGTCGCGGCCAATGGCGAGATGCTGCCCGTGGGCGCGCTGATCGGCATCGTGGCGGATGCGGCGGTGTCTGATGCGGATATCGATGCGTTCGTCACCCGCTTCCAGGCTGATTTTGCCGCCGCCTCCGATGCGCCTGAAGGGGCGGAGGCCGCCGATGAGCCGGTGATGATGCAGGTGGGCGATTACAGCCTGCGCGTGCATGACCGCGGCGTGGGCGACGGCACGCCGCTTGTGCTCATTCACGGTTTTGGCGGTGACCTCAAGAACTGGATGCTCAATCACGCCACCCTGGCGCACGGGCGGCGCGTCATCGCGTTCGACCTGCCGGGGCATGGCGGTTCGTCAAAGGATGTGGGGCCGGGCACGCTGGCGTTCTTTGCCGATGTCACGGCGCAGCTTCTGGCGCATCTTGATCTCGCGCGCGTGCATGTGATGGGCCATTCGCTCGGCGGTGGCATTGCGCTGACACTGGCGCGCACCCAGCCTGCGCGGGTGGCGTCGCTCACCCTCATTGCCCCCGCCGGGCTGGGGCCGCAGATCAACATGGATTTCATCAACGGCTTTATCGAGGCTGACCGGGTGCGCGGCGTGCAGGACGTGCTGAAATACCTCGTGCATGACAAATCGCTCATCGGGCGGCGCATGGCCGATGACGTGCTGCGCTACAAGCGGCTTGATGGAGCGGAAGCGGCACTCCGCAAGGTGGCCCAGGCGTGTTTCCCGGATGGAAAGCAGGGCGATGACCTGCGCCCCGTGCTCGCGGAAGCCGACATGCCCGTGACCCTGATATGGGGGCAGGCGGATGAAATCCTGCCGGTAGCGCAGGCTGAGGGCCTGCCGGGCACCGTAACCCGCCACATCCTGCCCGCCATCGGGCACATGCCGCAGCTTGAAAGTGCGCCTGCCGTCAATGAAGTTGTGGAAGCCTTCATCAGGCATGAGGTGGCGACCGCGTAAAGCCTGTATCGGCAACCCGAACGCCGCCTTTTGGGAAAAAAGGCGGCACCTGAAAACTTTTATTTTATCCATGAAGTGTTTGTGAAAAAGTTTTGGTGAAGCTTTTTTCAAAAGGCTTCGTAAAACATCCGTCCCAGCAGTTTCATTTCCAGTAGCGCTCTTTTTTATGTCCTGCCGCGTTCCGGTCACCATAAGGTGTCCATCCGGTGCTTGCCACAAGGCGGTTGGTATGTCTTGAGTATAGTCCTGAACAAGCAAAAAACAGCAATGCCGCGACTGCAATACCAGTTACGGCACGGGAATAACAATAATGTTTGTCGGACTGGATCTGGGTACATCATCCCTCAAGGCCGTGCTGGTCGATGACCGGCAGCAGGTTGTTGCAAGTCACGCCCACCCCCTGCGCGTGACATCCCCCCAGCCGGGCTGGAGCGAGCAGGCCCCGCAGGACTGGTGGGAGGCGCTGCTGCTCACCATGGATGCGCTGGTGGCGGCAAGGCCGCGCGAGATGGCGCAGGTTGTAGGCATTGGCCTGTCGGGCCAGCAGCATGGCGCGGTGCTGCTTGACGCCGATGGAGGCGTGCTGCGGCCGTGCATTTTGTGGAATGACCTGCGCAGTGTTGCGCAATGCGCTGAATTCGAGCGTCGCTTTCCCGACAGCCGGCAGGTATGCGGCAATATCGCCATGCCCGGCTTTACCGCGCCCAAGCTGATCTGGGTGGCGGAACACGAGCCGGAGGTGTTTGCCGCCACCCGGCATGTGCTGCTGCCCAAGGCCTGGCTACGCTACCGTATGACCGGCGAGATGATTGATGACATGTCGGATGCCGCCGGTTCGCTCTGGCTCGATGTAGGCGGGCGCTGCTGGTCGGATGCGGCGCTGGCGGCTACCGGCCTGGGGCGGGATGCCATGCCCGCAGTGGTTGAGGGCACGGCGCGGGCGGGTCTGCTCCATGCCGATCTGGCCCGCCGGTGGGGCATGAAGGGCCGCCCCGTGCTGGCAGGCGGCGCGGGTGACAATGCCGCCGGTGCCGTGGGGCTGGGGGCGGTGCAGGCGGGGTCATCCTTCCTGTCGCTGGGCACATCGGGCGTGCTTTGGGTCACGACTGACCGTTTTCGCCCGCATCCACAAGGGGGCATCCATGCCTTCTGCCATGCCGTACCCGATACGTGGCACCAGATGGGGGTGACACTCTCGGCCGCGTCATCCCTGGCGTGGTGGGCGCGCATCACGGGCATGACGGAAAACGCCCTGCTGGCCGAACTGCCGCCCGAAATTACGCGGCCTTCGCCCGTCATGTTCCTGCCCTATCTGTCGGGCGAGCGCACGCCCCATAATGACGGGCAGATCCGTGGAGGCTTTGCCGGGCTGTCAGATAGCACCACGCGGGCGGACATGACGCAGGCCGTGCTTGAAGGCGTTGCCTTCTCGTTTCGTGATGTGGTCGATGCGCTGGCCGATGCCGGGTCTGTCCTGAATGGCGCGGACGTGATCGGCGGTGGCTCGCACAGCCGCCTGTGGGTCTCGATTATCGCCAATGTCACGGGTCTTGCGCTGCACCGCCTGGCGCATGGAGCGCAGGGCGGGGCCTTTGGCGCGGCGCGACTTGCACGAATTGCTGTAACGGAGGAGGCGGTGGGGGCAGTGTGCCTGCCGCAACAGCGTGAGGAGACGCTTGTGCCCGATGCGGGTCTGGCCGCAGCCTACGCAGCACCACTGGCCCGCTACCGCGCGCTCTATCCCGCCCTGCGCGGGGCGATGGCGACCCTCCCGGCCTGAAGGCGCTGATGGGCCAGGGTGTGGAAAAATACGGTTATGGGCGTATGGCGATCATGTTACGCATGTCGGGCAAGAATAAGGAAATGGATATAATCTTATGAAAACACGCCTGTTCTCCCGCCTTTTCCATCATTATGCCTGCGGGGCGGCGCTGCTGGCCCTGCTTGCGCCGCTTGGCGCCCATGCGAGGGATAGCGTGGACCATGGCGCGGCGCCGAGCGGCAATGTAACCGTGGTTGCCCGTTTTGCCGACATGCAGCCCTCCGGCATCGCGGCCTTGCCCGATGGGCGGCTGGTCATCGCTTTTCCCCGGAGTGCCGCCGACCACAAGGGGCCGCGCCTTGGCCAACTGGTCAAGGGCAAGGCCATCCCGTTCCCTGATGAGGCGACGCAGGCGCGTTTCATTTCTCCCCTCGGCATGACAGTGGATACATCGGGCCATCTGTGGATCGTGGATGAAGGTACCGTGGCCGGGCAGGCGGCGCCCGCCACCCCGGCGCTGATCGGGCTGGATCCCGGGACCGGACAGATCATCGCCACCATTGCGCTCGGCCCTGATACGGGTGCCACGCGCGCGGACAGCCACGTCAATGACGTGCGTGTGGACTTGACGCATGGCGAGAAGGGCACCGCCTTTATCAGCGATACCTCGCAGATGGATCATCCGGCCATCATCGTGGTTGATATTGCGACCGGGCACGCCCGCCGCGTGCTTGAAAACGCGCCCTCCGTCCGTGCCGAGGCAGGCTTTGCCATGGAACTCGACGGCAAAATGCTGCGTTATGACATGGCGCATCCGGCCATGGGGCAGGGCGGTATTGATGGCGTGGCGCTAAGCACGGATTCCAGCACGCTGTACTGGCAGCCCCTGTCCAGCCGCAGGCTGTACAGCGCGCCGACCGCATTGCTGGCCAACCCCGCGACCAGGCCCGCGCAGCTTGAACATGCCGTGCGCGATGAAGGAGAGGACGCCGTGGTGGACGGCATGGCCACGGGGCCGGACAATTCCCTTTACCTGACCGATATCGAACGCCACGCCGTACTGCGCCGCCAGCCTGATGGGCAACTGTCTGTCGTGGCGCATGATCCGCGCCTGATCGCGCCCGATGGGCTGGCCATCAAGAATGATGCCCTGTGGCTGACCGTGGGCCAGTGGGGGCGGCTGCCCGTGTTCCATGATGGACACGACATGGAAGAACGCCCCTGGCTGGTGGTGAAGATACCGCTGAAATAACCCCGGGCGGCGGGCGCCCCGTCCTGCCCCGGCAAAGCTGAAAGAACGCATAATAATGGCGCAACACAGTCAAACGGTTACCGGCTCCGGCATTGTCAACCTGATCGCAGGCGTGGCCGCGACCGGCGGCCTTCTGTTCGGGTATGACACGGGCATCATTTCAGCCGCCCTGCTGCAGATCACCCCGGACTTTTCACTGGGCACGCTGGGGCAGCAGGTGGTGACCTCGGCCATCGTGGCCGGGGCGCTGGCGGGGTGCCTGATGGCGGCCCCGCTGTCGGACCGGCTGGGGCGGCGCTACATGATCATGTTTGCGGCCCTTGTCTTTATCGTGGGCACGCTGGTGGCGTCGTTTGCGCCGGGGGTGGAGGTGCTGGTCGCGGCGCGTTTCATCCTGGGGCTGGCCGTGGGCATGTGCTCGCAGATCGTGCCGGTCTATATCGCGGAAATTGCCCCGCGTGAAAAACGTGGCCAGATGGTGGTGCTGTTCCAGCTGGCTGTTGTTACCGGCATTCTTGTCTCCTTCATCGTGGGGTATCTGTGCCGCGCGCAGTCGTGGCGGCTCATGTTCGGACTGGGGATCATTCCGGCGGTCATCCTGTTTGGCGGCATGTCTCTCCTGCCGCGCAGCCCGCGCTGGCTGGCGATGAAGGGCAAGCTTGAAAGCGCGTTTGACGTATTGCAGCGCCTGCGGCGCGACCCGGTGGCCGCGCGCGCGGAACTCGATGCCATCGTGGCCATGCATGACGAGCAGGCCCCGTGGTCGGCCCTGCTGCAACCCTGGGTGCGGCCTGCGGTGGTGGCATCGGTGGGGGTGGCGCTGTTCTGCCAGATTACCGGCATCAATGCGGTGCTGTATTATGCGCCCACCATTTTCGCAGGCGTGGGGTTTGGCGAGGGTTCGGCGTTGCTGACCTCGATCGCCATTGGCGTGGCCATGGTCATCTCCACCGCTTTTGGCAGCTGGGCGGTTGATGCGTGGGGGCGGCGCAGGCTGCTGCTGCGGCTGGTGCCGGGGGCTGCGGTATCGCTCATGGTGCTGGCGGCAATGTTTGCCCAGGGGGCGACGCATGGCATCAATACATGGATCACGGCGGCGGCGGTGGTCTGTTACGCCATATTCAACGTGGGCAGCCTGTCGGTGGCGATCTGGCTGGTTGGTGCCGAGGTCTATCCGCTCTCGTGCCGCAGCAAGGGCATGAGCCTTGTGGCCGCGACCCACTGGACGGCGGATCTGCTGATCTCGCTCACCACGCTCTCGCTGGTGCAGGCGCTCGGGGCGGCGGGCACGTTCTGCATGTATGCGGGGCTGAACGTGCTGGCGTTCGTGTTCATATGGCGTTACGTGCCCGAAACCTGGGGGCGCTCGCTGGAGGAAATCGAGACCGCCCTCAAGGCAGGTACCTTCGACCGGTTGCGCTGAACCGGCGGCTTTCAGTTTGAAAATGGATCATTGATAAAAAATCAGGAAAGTTTCCGGGCGTCGCCTTTCTGAAAGAAAGGCGACGTTTTTCGAAGCTTTTATGATTTCAGGGTTTCGGCGCATCTGCCTTCTGGGAAAAAGGCGGCGTTTGAAAGATGTGTGTTTTTAAAGATGCACATGCCCGCGCGCGAGGTCAAACGGGCGTGCTGGCACGGGCGAGGAACGGACGCGGGCCGCAGGTGGCAGGATATGCTCCAGTATCCTTTCCCCAATGGCGTTCTGCCATAACCACAGGCTGTTGACCTGCCCACGGAAGCTGGCTTCCCCCCCCATGGCCCCCGATGGCCTGAAGCCCGAGGCCAGGCCAATGCCGAACAGGCCCGGAATTTCGTGCCCCGCCTGATCGAGAATGCCACAATGCGCTCCCGTCAGGGCGCCCTGCGGCTGGTCTGCCGCCAGGGCAATGGGCTGGCCGTTGGTGGCCTGCACGCGCACGCGCCGGGGGCTATAGCCCAGGCAGGCGATGATGGCATCGGAGTGATCCAGCAGGTCCTGTATCCGCGCTGTATTATCCGGTGTCATGCGCAGCGCGTGCAGGCGCGGCTCGGGTGGGGCGCCTGCAATGCCGAGCAGGCGCATGGCCAGGTTGCGCGAGTCATAACGCAGGCCGCCAAAGCGATGCACGAACTGGCTGACCGGGCAGATGTCGTTTGCGCTGAAATCGGCATACCCGTCCGCCTGCGCTTCCTCCGCAGTGCGGTAGAACAGTTTGAGCCGGGACTGGTGCAGAAGCGTCAGGTGCCCTGGCGCGATCTGCTCGCCCATATCGCGCAGGATGACATTGGCTGATGACAGGGCGCTGCTCGCGCCGCCAATAATGGTGATCCTTGGGTTTTCGCACCCCGCCAGCATGGCGCGCAGTGTGTGCACCCCCTCGGGGGCCAGCAGCGCATCGGATTGCACGATGCGCCCCTCGTAGCGCGGCAGCAGGGGGCGACTGGCCACGTTCTCGGTATAAAGGCGCGCCTGGGGCTGGCAGGCGCCAAGGGCCAGCACCACCTTGCCCGCAACGACCTGCTGCCGGTGCGCCCCGCGGGTTGCGGCAAGATCGGCCAGCCAGTGGCCATCGGCCTGCTGGCGCAGGGTTTCAAGGCGCCAGCCGGTGAGCAGGCGCGAGGCGGGATGGGCGGCGATGATCTCGGTCAGCACTTGGCCCACCACATCAAGAAAATCCGCCACGATGCGCAGCGGCAGGGGCTGTCTGCCATGGCTGCGGATCATTTCCACCAACGGGTGGTGGGTCAGGCGGGCAAGCTCCGGCACGGGGTTGGCTGTAATGGCATCGACAAAGGTTTCGGCCGCGCTGTCGGAATTGATGACATAGCGCCCCAGCATGCCAGAGCCGATCGTGCCGCCCTGTTCAACCAGGGTTACCCCTGCATCAAGAAGTTGGGGCAACTGGCCGATGCGGGAGGCGGCGAGCAGGATGGCGATGCCCGCGGGGCCACCGCCAGCAATGAGGATGGGCGTTGTCACGTGGGTGGACATGGGGCATGGGTCCGTTTTCCGTGGTTGGGGGAACGACGGGGGCTCAGGCTGTCTGGGCATGGCAGGCAGCCCTGAATTCACGGCACACGTAATGCACCATTTCAGGGGTCATTTCATGCCATAGCGGCAGCGACACGATGGATGAGGCGAGGGCTTCCGTCGCACTCAGGTCGCCCGCCACGCTATTGGCGGCGAAATAACTCTGTTCATGCAGATGAGGCGAGAAATAGGTGGAGGTGCCAATGCGCTTTTGCTTCATGCGTTCCAGTATCGCGCGGCGGTGCGGCGCGTAGCGCGCGGGCAGGCGCACGGGCAGGAACTGATAGGCCGTGCGCGTGCCGTGCTGGCGCTGGAACGTGAATTCGGGCAGCAGGTCGTAATACAGTCGTTCTATGCTGCATTTTTTCTCGACCACGGCATCAAGCTTATCCAGCCCCGACAGGGCCAGCAGCGCCCCGATTTCAGGCAGCTTGGAATTGAGGCCCGGCATGGTGGCATGGCGCACCTGGCCAAAACCGAAATTGCCCATGGCCCGCAGGGCTTCGATCATCTCGGGGTTGTTGGCGTAAATGAAACCGCCTTCGCCAATCCCCATTGTTTTTGTTGCGTGCAGTGAACAGATAATGGCATGCCGCGAACCCTGACCAAAGCCGTTGCCCTGTCCATCGCGCGCGCCAAGTGAGGCTGCGGCATCAACCACCACGGGAATGCCGGTGCGCTGTTCAAGGTCCGTATAATAGGCCATGTCGGCTGCATTGCCGAAGGTGGCGTAGGGAAAGATTGCCGCAACCTGATTTTTGTACTGTTGTAATAGTGCCTGTTCCGCATCATGCGATGCCATCCAGTCCTGTGGGTCGATATCGCACAGCAGCGGTATGAATCCGGCCCAAAGCACGGCATGCGCCGCCGCGGCAAATGTAAAGGACGGCATGATGATATAGCGCTGTCGCTCGGGGTTGGTATGGCGCGTGACATATTTGAGCGCCATCATGAGGCCAATGGTGGCGTTGCACACCGTCACGCACTGGCCTTCGCCGCCAAACATCTGCTCAACGAGGCGTTTTTCAAACTTCTGGTTGATCGGGCCGTAATTGGTATAGATGCCCGAGTTTTCCATTGCGATGACGCTCTCGGATAACTGGCTGATCTTCGGAATGTTGGAACGGATGAACGATATTTCCGGGAGCGACATTTCTGTCATTTTTCACATTCCGATTCACTGAATTCGGTGAGTGGTACAAGTCAAGTATAGTTCTGATTGCAGCGCTTTATGCATCTGCCGTCGGGGTGTCTGGAAAATTACATACCATGTACATTTTTAACGCGCACAGTGGCATATCGTTTACCACACGTTTAAGTGATCGCATGTATGGGGTAAGTATACGATAAATGAAAAAGAAAATAAAAATTCATGCATCGAAAAAAAATGGTCCGTGTTTTATTTTATAGGACATATTCATAAAAAACGGGAAAACCGAAATATCCTCCGGTTAATTTAGGTCATAATGCAAATGAATCAGGGAACGTGACTGACATGAATGCTGCACGAACATGCGCTATTGTACTGAAAACCTATGCGTGGGACAGTTTCGTGCAGCGCCAGCTGCAGCGCCTGCAGGCTACTTTCCCTGATACGGATATTTTCATTTCCATTGATGAGACAGGCGGCTTTGCGGGCAATATTCCGCACCCCAACGTGCTGCGCACCTGCAATGCCGATATGGTGGAGGCAGGGTTTGCCAATCGTTTTGAAAAGGGCAGCCTGCTGTGGTGGAATGCCGATTACACCCATTATCAGGTGCAGGCCTGTATTCCCGATTATGCGTATTATCTGTTTGTTGAATATGACGCCTGCATTGGTGGCAACGGCACGCGCCTGCTCGCTGACATGATCGCCGATGGGGCCGATTTCGTGGCTCATCCCATTGTGGCTGACCTGTCATGGTACTGGACGGCGTTTCATGCCGGGATCTATCCCGATGAGCAGTTACGGGCGTCCCTTAACTGCATTTCCTTTTTTTCCAGCAGGGCGCTCCTGCATCTTGCAGCGCAGCGGCGCGCCATGTCGGCGCCGGGGGCGGGAATCAAGTTCTGGCCGCTTGGTGAGGCCTTCGTGGCATCGGAGATAGAAAAGGCCGGATTTAATTTCGTGCCGCTTGGCCGGTATGGGGATGTCACGCGTTATACGTGGTTTCCACCCATCCTTGAGGCTGATCTGGTGCTGCCTGCGGGCGGGCATACATTCGTGCATCCGGTTCTGGACCAGAAGCGCTATATTGCCAGTCTGCTGCGGCAGACGCATTTCGTGCGGCATTATTTCATGCCCGGCAGCCATCTGCGGCGCGAACTCAGGCGCTTTCCCGGTGCGGTATCACGCGGGCGGCTTTACCGCGCGGCCCTTGCGCGCGCGGCCCAAAGGCTGCACCTGGCCCGCGGTGGGCTATAGCATCGGCTCAAGGGACAAGACGTTTCCGGGTGTCACCTTCTTGCCTGAAAAAAGGCGACACCCGGAAACGTTTACCCCTGTTGTTCCTGTTTCATGATTTCGCCCACAACCCGCTCCACCTCGGGCGTCCAGGGGCCGGGGGCACAGCCAAAGACCTGTTTGAGGCGCGTGCAGTCCAGCCGGGCATCGGGCGGCCTGCGGGCGGGTGTGGGCCAGTCCGCCGTGGTGATCGGCTCGATCTCGGGCAACGGGTTGCCCAGCCTTGCAGCGGCGGCGATGGCGGTGCGGGCCAGTTCGTACCAGCTTGTCGCCCCTTCGCCCACGGCGTGGAAAATGCCGGCATATTCCGCTTTCCAGCCGTTTTCCTCAATGCGGGCGATGATCCTGAAAATGACATCAGCCAACTGGTCGGCACTGGTGGGGTTGCCGATCTGGTCGCTTACCACGCGCAAGAGCGGGCGCTGTGCGGCAGCATTGACCATGGTGCGCACAAAATTGCGGTTATAGGGCGAATAGACCCACGCCGTGCGCAGGATGATGCTGTCAGGATGGGCCGCGAGTACGGCCTGCTCACCTTCCGCCTTGGTGCGGCCATAGACCGAGCGCGGATCGACCGGGTCGGTCTCGACATAGGGGCTGCCCTTGTCGCCGCTGAACACATAATCGGTGGAGATGTGGATGAAGGGGATGCCCCGTTCATGGCACAGGGCGGCCAGATGGGCGGGGCCGGTATTATTGGCGCGCTCGGCTTCCGCTTCATGGGTTTCAGCGGCGTCAACGGCGGTCCACGCGGCGGCATTGACGACAATGGAGGGCACTGCCGCGCGGAAAGCGGCGTCAATCGTGTCAGGCCGTTCAAAATCAAAACCGGGGCGGCCAGCCCGTTTAACATTGCCTTGGGCGGCAAGGGCGCTGGCAAGCTGGCCGCTACCACCGGTGACCAGGATCGATTTCTGCATCGTGAGCGTTTTCTCTTAACGAAAAAGGGAAGGGCAGGGAGCGGGCGTTCTAGATGTGAAACCAGTCATTGACGTTGGAGAACGCTTCCGCCGCCGCATCCTTGGCAGACAGGATGGCGGCACCTGGCGCCACCGGCCATTCAATGTTGAGCAGGGGGTCATCCCAGCGCACGGAGCGTTCGCATTCACGGTTCCACAGATCGGTGCATTTGTACTGTACTTCGGCGTTTTCGCTCAGCGTACAGAACCCGTGCAGGAAGCCGGGCGGAATCCAGAGCTGTGAACCATTTTCCTCCGACAGGGTCACACCGACCCACTGGCCAAAGGTGGGCGAGCCGGTGCGGATATCCACCCCCACATCCCATATGCTGCCACGCGTGCAGCGCACCAGCTTGCCCTGTGCGTGTGGCGGAAGCTGGCAGTGCAGCCCGCGCACCACGCCGCGCTGGCGCGACAGGCTGTGATTGTCCTGCACGAAGGCGTCGGTAATGCCGGCCTCCTTCATGCGCGCGGCATTGAATGTTTCAGAAAAATAACCGCGTTCGTCGCCAAAGCGTGGCGGGGTAATCAGCATCATGCCCGCTATGTTGAAGGTTTTTATGTTCATGTCAGACGGCTCCAGAAATCCCGTTTATGTCGTCATGCGTCAAATGGTCAGTGCGTGCCGCCTGCAAGAAAGGGCCTGATGGCCGTCATCTGCGGGCGGTCGGCCCCATGGTCGGGCTCAAGGGTAAACATATAGTTGCCCCACAGCGGGCCAGCCGCCCAATATGTCCATCCGGCCCATACATCGGCGTTGTCGCGCAGGTGCGACAGGACGGGATCAAGCAGCTTCACGCATTCAGGCTGGCGGCTGACCCCGAACTCCCCCAGAAAGCCGCGGGCATGGTTGGCGTGCAGCCAGTCCGTAAATCCACGCAGGCGGTCAACCGCCCTGTCAGGGGCGATGCAGTCCGGTTTCGTGCCCGAGGCATCGGTATCAAAATACTCATGCACTTCATAAAGCAGCTTGTTATCGGGGTCATGGAGCTGGCTCAGGGCCGGGCCGTTGAGTTTGGTAAAGCTGTGTGCGCCATCCCAGCCGATGCCGGGTACCAGAATCAGGTTGTGGCCACCTGCCTTGCGTATGGCGTCAATCGCGGCCTGCACGGCGTTTTTCCAGGCATCGGCCGCATGCTGCTGCGGCTCGTTCATCAGGCCGAACAGCACATGCGTGTTGTTGCCAAAAGCCTGCGCCAGCCGTGCCCACAGATCGGCGAAGGCGGCATCAGGTACGTCGGACGAGCCCACTTCCTGCCCCCGGTAACGCCCGTAATTATGGATGTCGAGCACGGTTGAGGCATTGTGCGCCTGCGCGTAGGCAATGAACTGGCTCACGCGCTGGAGTTCCTTTTCATCAAGCGGGCCGTTGAGCGTGGGTTGCAGCCGCTCCCACAGCACCGACAGGCGGAAGGTGTTCATGCCTGCCTGCGTGAAGTAATCCACCTCCGCCGGTTTGGGGTAGAGATAGTCGTAACCGTAGCGCCCCGGCAGCTTGTTGGAGGAATAGGCCGCCCCTGCAAGGTTCACGCCCCGATAGGTCTGGGCGGCAGCCATGGTCGGGGCGGCCAGTGCCAGCCCGGCCCCCGCGATGCAGCCCGTTACCCATGCAGGCCAGCGGAAGGAGAAGGGGAAAGCTGTCATGTTACATGCTCCGCTGAAGGGGAGAAGCGGTTGAAGCGAAAGGATTTCAGGCGTTCGGGCATCTGGCGCACGGTCTCGGCCACCGGGGCCACGCTGTTGGTCGTGCCATACAGGAACCACAGCAGCGCTGCCGTCTTGATGGTGAAAACCGAGGCCCCGATGCACAGTGAGGTCGAGAAATAGAGCGAGATCATCGCTTTCATCGACACGGCGGCTTCGGTGCGGGCAGGGTGCATGGTGAACAGCGCCAGCAGGAACAGCGTCAGCGGCAGGCCAAGGTTGTTGACGATGTAGGCATAGCCCGTATCCGCCGTATAGACCTGCGAGGGAGCGAGCGCGAACCATTGCGGCAGGTTCCAGTAATCAAGCAGCCGGCCTGAAAACAGCAGGCGGCCCGAGAAGTTGTCGCCGATGATGGAGGGCAGGATGCCCGGCATCTCGTGGTTGGCGCCCTGGATCATCAGGCCAAGCATTACCGCCACCGGCATGGCGAACACCACGAAGCGCGAGCGGTAAAGGGGTGTCAGCCGCAGCAGCACCATCGCCACCGTGCAGCCCGAGGCGAAGCGCGAATCCGCCAGCACGAAGCACAGCGCCGAAAGGAAGAACAGGCACGCATGGCGCAGCCGCGAGCCGAGATGGGTGCTCAGGCACCACGCGAACCCGATGGCCGAGAAATTGCCCAGTGAATCCGGCTCAAGGAAGATGGAGGACACGCGGTGCGAGCCGAATATGGACTGGAAGAACGTGCGCGATGCCGCCGCCCCGCGATTACCGCTGATGAACAGGTTGGTGTTGCTGTAATTGACCGTAGTGCTGGCGATGACGCCCTTGTTCACGTAATAGGTCCAGACATCGAACACCATGCCGAACAGGTTGGTGAACATCAGCTCGAAAAACCCGATGAACAGGATGATCGCCATCATCACCCAGATCGTCCGCTCGCCCGCGCGCAGGGTGGAGCGCGTGCCAAGCTGATAGAAGACATAGGCGATGGCCAGATCGTGCAGGATCTTCATGTCCAGCGCAGGATTGATGAGTTTCGCCCCGACCTCGAAACACACCATCACCCCGGTTATGCGCACCACGGCAGGCGAGATGGTGTTGCGGACTTCAAGGAAGGCGAGAAAAATGATGAACAGTTCGCACAGCACGATTTCCGAATTATGGACGGTAATGACATGCCGGGTGTTGATGAAGCACAGCACCAGGTTGAACACTGCTCCCGCCACCACCAGCCACGATATGCCATCGGCCCGCGACAGGGCGGGCGCAAGTGCACTGACCTGGGGTTGGGGTGCGGCCCGGAATGAAGGCGCGCTTGCAGGCAGGAAGGAGAATGTATCAGATCCGTGAGGCATGGGTATCCGCATCCTGCGTGGGGGAGAGGGGGCGGGGGGGCGCCACATCGAGAATGGTCCGGCCCAGCCTGCGCCCGATATTGTGCAGCGGCAGTTCAAGCACGCGGTAGGTCAGCCCCGCCAGCGCCGTGGTCAGCACCGCCGTCACTACGCCAAGCGTAAACTGTGTCATTGAAGGATGGGCCAGCAGCGTGGCCGTGCCCATGCGGTGGCCCGCAATGGTGAACACGATCAGCATGATGGGCAGGTGCATGAGGTAGATGCCATAGGACAGTTCCCCCACCATAATGACCGGCCTGCTGAGCAGGATGCGGTATTGCCGCCCCGATGCATACAGGTCGCGGATCACGACAAAGGCGGCCACGGTTTCGATCATGTCGGCAATGCGCTCGGGCAGATGCAGGCCCGCCAGCGCATAACGGTCATATAGCAGCACGACGAGTGCAAGCAGCGCGTACAGTCCATGATACCTGCCCAGCGTGCCCGGCAGCAGCGGAATCAGCGCGCCAAGGCCAAAGGAGAGGGCAAACACCGTGCCTACCTCATGTGGCACCGGCAGCAGGGCGATGACCGCGAGTGCGAGCAGCGTCACCACCCGCGCCGCGCGCCCGCGCATCAGCACGAACAGCAGCGGAAACACGACCGAGTACATAAGCTCGACCCGCAGCGACCACATCGGGCCGTTATAGCGGGTGAACACGCCCGCAAGCGAGGCGATGGTGTTGCGGATCGAGACCGGCGTGTGCAGGTTGCGTGACAGCCAGCCCACGAACACCCCGTCAGGCACCAGCCCGCGCGCCACCACCATGCTCAGCACGGCAAGCCCGATGGAAAACCACAGCAGCGGATAGATGCGGAAAATGCGTTTGATGTAAAAGCTGCCCACGATGCGCGCATTCATATGCGCGTATTTGCGCAGGGACAGCGAGAGCACGCACCCGCTGAGCACGAAAAACAGCACCACCGCCGCCTCTGCATTGAAGGCGTAGGTGATGAGATCATGCACGCCCCCCTGCACGGGCGTGCGCTGCGGGTTGTGGTACCGGAAAACCTGTATGGCATGGCCAAACAGCACCACAAGGCACGCAACACCACGCAGGGAGGTGAGCTGGTGCAGGTAATGTCGTTCCGTTCCCGATGTTTCTGTCACAGACGACATTGTCGGCTCCCCCGGTGCATGCGCGGTATGGTGTCATCAAGGCAATACAGTGATTCTGCTATGGCGGGCACAGCGTATCAGACTATAAATGTAGAAAACACAATAAATATCCCTACACAATTCTTTGTCCATACGCCTTTTTCAGAGCACGATCATGTCATGATCCTGCCGCAATATGCAGGTGGATTTGGCGCCTGCGTGACAGGAGCCGCCGGTGCTCTCGCATATGTTCACGCAACCGGAATGAACCGGCGGATGCGCCTGTCGTTGCGCGTGCAGGAGCATGAAGAATGGTTGCAAGGCAGGAGTACACCCTTCCATGACACGGTCGCTGTTCATTTCCGTTCATGATTTTCGTAGTCTGCGTAAGGCAAGTATTCATTTCATCGCAGCGGAAATGGCGCGTCGCGGGCCAACGGCCTTCCTGTCCATCGGGTTGAGCGACCTGTCGCTGCGGCGCGGTGATACGCGCGCCAACCTCGCCGCCCGCGCCAACAGGGTGGAAACGGTCGATGGTGTGGAATGCTACCTGTGGCGCATGAAATGGCACCCCTTCAACATGCGCAGAAAGGCGCTCGCACCCCTTGAGCGCGGTCTGTTCTGGCTTTACCGGCAGATGCTGCCCGCCATTGCGCGCAGATGGATACGCCGCGCCGATACGGTCTTTATTGAATCGGGCATGGCGCCAATATTTATCCGCGATGTCAGGAAACTTAATCCCACCGCGCGCATTATCTACCTGATGTCCGATGACCTTGAGGTCGTGGGCTGTGCGGATACCATCAAGAATGATTTCGTGCGTAATTTTGATATGATCGACACCGTGCGCATGCCCTCGCGCTATCTGCTCGAGCGCCTGCCCCATGCGCGCACGGCGGTGTTTGCACCGCATGGCATTGATCGCAGCATTGCCGATAAAACCTATCCCGATCCTTATACGCCCGGCCGCATAAGCTGCGTTTCGATTGGCTCGATGCTGTTCGACAAGACATTTTTCCAGATTGCGGCCAGGCTGCGGCCCGATATCGATTTTCACATCATCGGCGCAGGGCGCGCGACCGAAGGGCTCGATGCGCCTAACATCATCATTCACCCCGAGATGGCGTTCGAGCGCACGCTATCCTATCTGCAGCACGCGAATTTTGGCATAGCGCCCTACCGTGACGCCAACACGCCGCGCTACCTTCTCGATACATCGCTCAAGCTGCGGCAGTTCGCGCTGTTTGGCATCCCTGCCGTATGCCCCGATTTCGCGCTTAATGACACGCCCGGCCGGTATGGCTACCGACCGGGCGATTCACATTCGATCGGCCAGGCCATCGCCGATGCCCTCCGCTCATCGGATGTGATCGAACTCGAGGCCCATGGCTGGCCCGAGATCGTGCAGCGCATCCTTACACCCGAAGCATATCCCGACACACATGTCTGAGCGCAGGCTGAGCCCTGCAAAAGCACAGGAAAGAGCGAGAACATGAGTGAGGCAGGTGATCCCGGTCCCCGTATTTCCATTGTCATGGCCACCTATAATGGTGCGACCCATATCCGCGAACAGCTCGACAGCCTGGCAGCGCAGACCTGCCTGCCTGCCGAACTGATCGTGACCGATGATGGCTCAACCGATGCGACGCTCGACATCGTGGCCGATTTTGCCCGTAACGCGCCGTTTCCCGTGCAGGTGCACCGCAATGCCACGCGGCTGGGCTACAAGGGCAATTTCATGCACGCGGTCACCCTGAGCACGGGCGACCTGATCTCGTTCTGCGATCAGGATGATTACTGGAAGCCCGACAACCTCGCGCGCGTGCGCGAGGTTTTTCTCAACGACCCCGATGTGATGATGGTCTATCACAACGCGCGGCTCGTTGATGAAAACCGCAGGTCCATCTCCACCTTCTATGCCACACCCCCCATGCCGCCCGTGGCCCGGCCGCTGACCCTGCAGCCATGGAGCTTTTCCTACGGGTACATGCAGACCTTCCGCGCCGAACTCAAGCCTGCGGGCGCCCTGTGGCCGCGCATGCGAGATCATTACAACCCCGGAAAGGAAATGGGCCATGACCTGTTCTACTTCCTCGTGGCGTCCGGCGTTGGCTCGATTGCCTATATTGACGAGGAACTGACCGAATACCGCCTGCACGGCGGTAATACGGTCGGCTCGGGCAAGCGCACGCGGCCCACTTTTTTCGACCGCTGGCGCTACCGGCTGGAAGACCGGGCCGATACCTACCGCTACCTTGCACGCATGACAGTGCAGGACAGCAACCTGTTCGCCGATCTGGCCCTGACCCCTTCATGGCCCGAGGCCCTGCGCGCGCGTGCGCGGGCAGCGGCAAAGGCGTGGGGGGCGCTTGAGCCGCTTTACGCCACGCGCGCCGAAGTGTGTTCCGCCAGCCTGCCGCGTCGCATTGCCGCCTTCGTGCGGCTGGTGCGCTCGGGCGGCTATAGCGAGCGCTCGTTCTGGACCTTCGGCCCGCGGGCCATGCAGAAGGATGCGGTGCTCGGCGTGCTGCTCGCCCCGCTCGTGCGTCGTTTTGGCCATGAATCCTCCCGCACGGACCGCGCCTGCCATCGCGGCCAGGCCTGTCCCGCCCCCGGCGAGGCCGTGGCGGCATGACCGGCACGCCCCAGCCTGCTGCGGGGTCGGTTATGGCGGATGCAACCGCGCCTACGGTTGCGATCTACCGCACCCAGATCCTGCCCCTGTCCGAGACATTCGTGCGCGATCAGGCGCGTGGCCTGCGGCGCTGGCGGCCCGTGCTGCTTGGCGAGCGCACCATAGGCCAGTTGCCGCTTGATGGCATGGACGTGCGCGCGCTGCATGACGGGCCGCCTACGTTTTTGCAGCGCCTGACCGGCATGGCGGCGCGCATGCTCGAGCGCCCGGTGCCGGGCATGCTCAACCTGGCGCGCGGCTTCGCGCCCCGGCTGGTGCATGCCCATTTCGGCTTTGACGGGGTGGAGGCCTGGCCTCTGGCGCATGCGCTGGGCGTGCCGTTGCTGGTCACCCTGCACGGCTCTGACATTACAACGCGCATGGAATGGTTTGCGGCAGGTGGCGGCGGGCAGCGCTGGCGGGCCTATCCGCGCAGGCTCAGGCACCTGGCCGGTATTCCGCAGGTCAATTACGTTGCGGTGTCGCACAGCATCCGCGAAGCGGCAATCCGCGCGGGCCTGCCGGAGCAGCGCATCCATGTCTGCCCCATAGGCATTGACCTTACGCGCTTTCATCCCGCCGGGCCGCCTGTGGCCGGGCGCCCGCCAGTGATCCTGTTCGCTGGCCGGCTGGTGGAGAAAAAGGGCTGCCGCTATCTCATCGAGGCCTTTCGCAGCGTGCGCGCGCAGGTGCCCGATGCCCGCCTGCTCATTGCAGGCGACGGGCCGGAGCGCGACATGCTGGCAGGTCTTGCGGCTGATATCGGGGGCATTACGTTCAATGGCCGCTATTCCGCCGCCCAGATGCAGCCGCTGCTGGAGCAGGCGCGGGTGTTCTGCCTGCCCAGCGTCACGGCGGCCAATGGTGATGCCGAGGGCATGGGCCTTGTCCTGCTCGAGGCCCAGGCCTGTGGCGTGCCGGTGGTGACATCCGCCCGTGGGGGAGCCACCGAGGGCATAGAGCATGGCAAGACCGGCTTCGCCTTTGCCGAGGGTGATGTGGCGGCGCTGAGCGCCTATCTGATCCGGCTGCTGCGTGATGATGCGCTGGCAGCCCGCATGTCAGAAGCTGGCCCCGTTTTCGTGGCGAAGCATCATGACCTGTCCTACTGGGCAGGCATGCTTGAGAAGATTTACGATAGCATGACAGGACGCACCTCATGACCGCTCCCATGTCCGTCACCCTGATCATTACGGCGTATAACGCGCAGGATTTCATCATGCGGGCCGTCAGTTCGGCGCTGGAGCAGACGCACAAGCCGCTTGAAATCGTGGTGGTGGATGACTGCTCCACCGATAACACGCCCGACCTGCTGCGCCGGGTGGCGCGCGCGCATGGCTCCATCCGTGTCGTGTCCACCGTTGCCAATGGCGGGCCATCGCTTGCGCGCAATACCGGCCTGGCCGTGGCGAGAGGGGACTGGGTCGCCTTTCTTGATGGTGATGACGCCTTTGCGCCCAACCGGCTTGAAGTGCTCATGGCGCGCGCGGCGCATGATGACTGCGACGCCGTGGCCGATGATCTGGGCTATTACGACGCCATGGCAGGCCAGGTGACGGGGCGGGCGATGGGGGCAGGGCAGGTGCCGCTCCAGCCCGTAAGCCTGCATGATTACGTGCGCCATAACCGTTCAGGCGGCAGTGGTTTTGACTGGGGCCTGCTCAAGCCGATGTTCCGGCGCTCATTCCTTGCCGCCCATGCCCTGCAGTATGATCCGCTGGTGCGGCATGGGGAGGATTTCCTGCTGGTGGTCTCGTTCCTGCTGGCGGGGGGGCGGCTGTGCCTGATTGACCAGCCCACCTATCTCTACACCCAGCGCCAGGGCAGCGTGAGTGGCCGGGCCTCTGGCATGTCGCGCACCGTCATCGCCTATCGCGACATGCGTGACATGGCGCTGGCGCTGGCGCGTGACCCGCGCATCAGCAACGACCCCGTGCTGGTCGATCTGCTGCACCAGCGGGCGGAAGGGCTGCAGCGGCTGGATGATTCCCACTTCGTATCGGTTTCCCTGCGCGCTGGCGCTGTGGGGGCGATCATACGGCGCGCCATGGACCGCCCGGCCTTCCTGCCCGCCATGATCCGCCAGGTTGGTGCGGCCCTGCGGCGTCGCCTCTGCCATTCCTGAAACAATAAGGAAGATTCTGGCGAAGCTTCTGTCTTTTACCTGATCCGGGCCATGCAGGATGATGCATGGCCCGGAGTGCGTTCAGGCGTCAGGCGGTGTGCACCATGTCCGGCCGGCCAAGCGAGATGTAATCGAAGCCCGCTTCCTTCAGGCTTTCGGGGTTCCAGATGTTGCGCAGGTCAGCAATCTTGCGGCCTGTCATGCGGGCCTGGAGTTTCTCGGGGGCAAGCGAGCGGAATTCATTCCACTCTGTCAGCACCACGAGAATATCCGCCCCCGTGGCGGCATCAAGGGCGTCCTTGCAGTAGGTCACGCCTTCGGGCAGCACGGGGCGCGCGGTTTCCATGCCTGCGGGGTCGAACGCGCGGATCTTGGCGCCCGCCCTGTCGAGCTGGTCAAGCACGACAATCGAGGCCGCCTCGCGCATGTCATCGGTCTCGGGCTTGAAGGTCAGGCCGAGCACGCCAATCGTCAGGCCCTTCACATCGCCGCCCGCCAGCGCGATCACGCGCTCGCCCATGGCTTTCATGCGCTGTTCGTTGACGGCAACCGTCGTCTCGATCAGTCGCATGGGGGAGCCCGCGTTGCGCCCGATGGCGGTCAGCGCGCGCGTATCCTTGGGGAAGCACGAACCACCAAAGCCGGGGCTTGGGTGGAGGAACTTCCGGCCGATGCGCCCGTCAAGCCCGATGGAGCGGGCGACATCATTCACATCCGCGCCGACCTTCTCGCACAGGTCGGAAATCTCGTTGATGAAGGTGATCTTCATGGCCAGAAAGGAGTTGGCGGCGTATTTGATCAGCTCCGCCGTTTCCAGGCCAGTAAAGACAATGGGGCGCTCAAGCAGGTAGAGCGGGCGGTAGAGCTTGCGCAGGATATCCTGTGCGCGCTGCGTGCCACCCGGTTTTGACTGGTCGGTGCCGACGATGACCCGGTCGGGCTTCATGAAATCGACAATGGCGTTGCCTTCGCGCAGGAACTCGGGATTCGATGCAACATCGAAATCAAGGTCCGGCCGCGTCGCGCGCACGATCTTGGCAATCTCGCGCCCGGTGCCCACCGGCACGGTGGATTTGGTCACGATCAGTATATAACCCTCGGCCACGCGCGCCGCCTGCTCGACCGCGGCATAGACGTAACTCGTATCGGCCTGTCCGTCGCCGCGGCGCGAGGGTGTGCCCACGGCCACGAACACGGCATCGGCACCCTTTACGGCAGCGGCGATGTCATCGCCAAACGTCAGGCGCCCCGCCTCCACGTTTTCCGCCACCAGGCGGTCGAGGCCGGGTTCGTAAATCGGGATCCGCCCTTCACGCAAGGCGGCCAGACGGTCGGGGTTGGTTTCAACAATGGCAACATCCGTGCCGAACTCCGCAAAACATGTACCGGAGACCAACCCCACGTAGCCTCCACCGATCATAGCAATTCGCACCTGGACCTCCCTGGTCTGTCTGTGAGCCTGCTTTCATTCGCAGGCCTGCGCGTAGCATTTTTTCAAATCGACTTGAAACAATGAAAAAGTAATAAGGCATGTCGGTTCCGTTGCACCGAATATTTCATGCTGGTGACACACAAAGGCATGAACACGACAAAAATATGTTTGCCCACCACATTCTTGACAAAAAAATTCTGGCTTAGTGCGTTCACCACATGAATGTCCGCGCCTTGCCGCTGCCACCCGCCACCGGGGGCAGCGTGCAGACGTGACATGAAACCCGCAGGACGGAGACACGATCCATGACGTTTATGACAGCGACGGATGTAACCGTACCCAAGCCTGAAACCGCCTTGCCTCCGATTACGCCCATCGTGCTCTCCGGTGGCACGGGCACACGGCTGTGGCCTGTCTCGCGCGCCAGCCACCCCAAGCAGTTCTGGGCGCTGGCCTCGAATCAGACCATGATAGGCGAAACCCTGCAGCGCGCCACGGGCGAGGCCTTTGCGCCCCCCATCGTAGTGTGCAACCAGGCGCATCGCTTTCTCGTGGCCGAACAGCTGCGCGAGAACGGGTGCGAGAACGGCCGCATCATCCTTGAGCCTGCCGTGCGCAACACGGCCGCCGCCATTGCCGCCGCCGCCCTCGTGGCAGCGCAGGACAACCCCGAAACCCTGTTGTGGATCATGGCTGCCGATGCGGCCTTCCGCTACCCCGAGCGCCTGCCTGCCGTGCTGGAAAAGGCGGCGAAAGTGGCGCGTGAAGGCTATATCGTCACCTTTGGCATGAAGCCCGATGTGGCCGAGACGGGCTATGGTTACATCCGCACGGGCGCGCCGCTGCACCCCGACCAGCCCGATGAGGGCGTGTACCGCGTGACGCGGTTTATTGAAAAGCCGGACCATCTGCGCGCGACCGAAATGCTGCGCGAAGGGGGGTATCTGTGGAATTCGGGCATGTTCGTGGCGCCGGCCTCGGTCATGCTGGCCGAACTGGCCCGGCATGAACCCGAGGTGCTTGAAAATGTGCGCACCGCCCTGGCCAACAGCCAGCATGACCTGACCTTCCGCCGGCTTGATGCGGAGTCCTTCCTGCGCTGCCCGAGCGTGAGCATCGATTACGCCGTGATGGAACGCACCGACCGCGCACTGGTCATTCCCGCCGATCTTGGCTGGTCGGATGTCGGTAACTGGAATGCGCTGTGGGAACTGGGCGACAAGGATGCGGGCGGCAACGTGGTCGTGGGCGACGTGGTGCTCGAGCAGTCCCATAACTGTTACGTGCGCAGCGAGGGCATGCTGACGGCGGTGGCGGGGCTGACCGATATCGTACTGGTTGTTACGACGGATGCGGTGCTCGCCATCCACCGTGATTACGCGCAGGATGTCTCGGCCCTTGTGGCGCAGCTGAAAAAGGCCAGCCGGACGGAAGCCGAAATTCACAATCGCTGCTACCGGCCCTGGGGTTTTTACGAGGGGCTGATTCAGGGCGAGCGGTTTCAGGTCAAGCGCATCGTGGTCTATCCGGGGCAGAAACTCTCGCTGCAGAAGCATTTCCACCGCGCCGAGCACTGGGTTGTGGTCAGCGGCACGGCCCTGGTCACGCGTGATGAGGAAAATCTGCTGCTGCAGGAAAACGAAAGTGTTTATCTGCCGTTAGGCTGTATGCACCGCCTGGAAAATCCCGGTCGCATTCCGCTGACCCTCATTGAAGTGCAGTCCGGGCCATATCTTGGGGAAGACGACATCGTCCGCTTCGAGGATACATACGGACGGCAGTAACATGCAGTCACGGGAGGTATTCAGGGGCATCCGCCCGTGAATGCCCCCACGAAAAAAAGGGCCGGGGTCGGGATGCAGGATATTTGTTTCGGTATAATAACGGTTCCATCGAAATGTTAATTTTTTAATAAATAAGATGTGACGGGCAAATCATGTTTCCATATTGCGGCAATGACATATTTTGGCCCTAAAATACCCAGAATAATGCCGCTACGGGAACTGATGTTCTGAAAGTCGTAAAAACAATAAAAAAATAAAGAGTGTTTGGTGCCCGTGTTGCGTAATGCGGGGGAATGACAAGGGAAGCTGTATCCGGTGGCAGGCTGCGGCCCGCGTTGACAGGAGATGTTTCAAAATGAGCGAGGCACTCAGGCATTTGGAAAATGGTGAACCCGACCTGTCGCCATCAACTGGGGTCGATGACATCTCTTCGCGGTGGCGCCTGATGCACCGGGCAGGTGAAAGCAGCTTTTCCTATCGTCATCCCGTCGTGTCGCAGGTGGTCGTGCTGTCGGATGCGATGTGCGTGTGCCTTGCCGTCGTGGCCTGCATCGCCTGGCAGCGCATTTATGACACGCCCGAACTCTCCGGCGCTCTCCTGCTGGCCAATGTCATGGCAGGCGGAGCGTTCTTCCTGTTCCCCAAAAATGTGCCCCTGCTCGACATTCCCGATATCACCAGGCTTTCTTTCCAGCTCCGTTATCTCGCCCCCCCCGTTGTGTTTGGCCTGGTCGTGTTCTGCGCCATTCTGGTCATGCTGTCCTGGCCGGTGGGTGTTGCGGTGCGGATGGGCGGCGAATGGCTGGTCTTTGTTGTTGTGGCGCTGGCGGCTGAACGGATCATCGGTACTTATATACTGCAAACGGAGGCGATGGCCCATCGCCTGACGCGCAAGGTGGCGATTATCGGTTCAGGCGCGGAAGCAACCCAGATGGCCGCACGCATCAACACCCGCATGCAGCGCATGTTCCGCCTTGTTGGCATATTTGATGATCAGGGCAGCAATGTTGACGGCACGATTGATGAGCTCGTGCTGCGCGGGCGCGAGGATGGCATTGATGCCGTCATCATGAGTTTTCCGCCTGCCGAGGGCGGCCAGCAACATGTGATGGATGTGCTGTGGCGGCTGCGCGGCGTGCTGGCCGATGTTTATGTCGTGCCCACGCTGATGACGGAGGACTGCCACTTCTGGCCGGTCGAGCGCTTCGGGCCATTTTCGCTCACGGTATTGCAGCGCCGCCCCTTAAGCGAGTGGGACATGCTGGAAAAACGCGCGTTCGACCTGAGCGCCAGCGTGCTGATCCTGATTGCGATTTCCCCCATCCTTGCCCTCGTGGCGCTGGCCATCAAGCTGGATTCCCGCGGGCCGGTGCTGTTCTGCCAGCCACGCCAGGGCTTCAACAACCGCTATTTCAACGTGTTCAAGTTCCGCTCCATGTATACCGACATGGCCGATAGCGGCGCTGCCCGCCAGACCTCGCGCACCGACCCCCGCGTAACGCGCGTGGGGCGGGTGATCCGGCGGCTGAGCATTGATGAACTGCCCCAGCTTTTCAATGTGCTGCGTGGCGAGATGTCGCTTGTTGGCCCCCGCCCGCATGCGCCCCAGACACGCGCGGGCGGCCAGCTCCTGCACGAGGCGATGGAAGAATACGTGGCCCGCCACCGCGTGCAGCCCGGCATTACCGGCTGGGCGCAGATCAACGGCTCGCGTGGCGAACTCGTGACGCGTGAGGACCTGCGCCGCCGCGTGGTGCTGGACCTGGAATACATACGCGCCTGGTCGATCTGGCTGGATATGAAGATCATCTTCCTGACCATCAAGCGCGAAATTTTCTCACGGAATGCGTTCTGAATTCCTGAACTGCAATAATGATGAACGGTGTATTCAAAATGAACGCGAATACGGACATAAAACTGGATGATGCGATTGTCGATGTCATGGGCCTGCCCCTGCATGACATCACGCGCGCGGAAATCGTCACGCGCGTGATTGATGCCGTAAAGGGCGGGCGGAAAATGGCCATCGTCAACGCCAATGCCCATATGGCCGTCGAATCACAAAAACATCCGTGGCTGCGCGGCCTGTTCCGCCGGGCGGATATCGCGTTCTGCGATGGCGCGGGCGTGCAGCTTGCCGCTCGCGTGCTGACCGGCCGTTCGCTGCCCCGCACCACGCCGCCGGAATGGATCGGCCCGGTGCTCGAGCGCCTTGGCCCCGAGGCTTCGGTGTTCTGGATCGGGGGGAAGCCGGGCGTGGTCGATGCGGCGGCGCAGACTTTCTCCGCACGCTATGGCGTGCGGACGGTGGGCACGCAGCATGGTTTTTTTGATCTCACACCCGGCTCGCGTGAGTCCACGCAGCTACTCGAGCGCCTGCTGGTGACAAAGCCCGACATCATCCTGCTGACCATGGGCATGCCCCGGCAGGAAATCTGGCTGCGTGACAATATCGACCACCTGCCCTCCGGCGTGTTCATTACGGCGGGCGCGCTGGTTGACCATGCGGCGGGCCGGGTGCGCCGGCCGCCGCGATGGGTGGCCAATATGGGGCTGGAATGGCTGGTGCGCCTGATGCGTGAGCCGCGCAGGCTGTGGCGGCGCTACGTGCTGGGGCTGCCGGTGTTCGGCTTCTATGTCCTTGTCTATCTGCAGCGCAGGCTCCGCCTGCGGGCAGCCTCCCCCCTCTCACGGAAACTCGCCGGGTAAACAGCATGAATTATGTTTCCATCCAGGGACGGAACCCTTCAATGTCATGGACCGCACAGGATGTCGGCCTCGTCATTCGCCAGACATGCCGCGCCTTCCTGCGGCACCGGATGCTGTTTGCCCTGACCGTGCTCGGCGTGGTGGGGGTAGGGGGCGCGGTCACGCTCTCGCTCAAGCCGCGCTACACGGCCACGGCCACGGTCGTGGTGGCGGGCCATGCGCAGCAGGATCCGCTCGCCCCCAACGGCCAGCAGCAGAACCAGGCGCCGCCAGATGATGAACTGGTCTCGACCGAGGCGGCGATGATCCATTCACGCGATGTGGCCACCGCCGTGCTGGCGCAACTGCCGCCGCCAGCCCAGCCTGCCCATGTCGGCCTGCGTGACCGGCTGTGCCATATGGGGCTGGGTTTTCTGTGCCATGCGGCAAAACCGGTGGACCCGCAGGTGCAGCGCATGCATGAGGAGGATGCCTTCCTCAACAGCCTGACCATAACACCCGAGCCGCGCACCCAGATCCTTGACATCAGCGTGGTCGATGGTGACCCGGTGCGGGCGGCGGCGCTGGCCGATGCGGTGGTGACGAATTACCAGCGCATTGCCCTTGCACGCCAGACAGCGGACATCAACCGCGTGGCGGCATGGCTCGACAGCCGCACCGCCGCCCTGCGCCAGCGCTGGCTCGATGCGGTGCAGAAGGCCAACGCCTTTGATAACGCCCACGGCCTGACCAACACGAACGAGGGCAGCACCTCCAGCCCGCTGATCGAGCGCCAGATTGCCGATACGGCCTCCAACCTCAGCCAGGCGCAGGGTCGCCTTGCCGCGGCCCAGGCCCGTGCCGATGCCCTGAAGGATGCGGCGGCGCGGGGCGATGCGCGCGCAGCCGTCGCCCTGTCGCAGGAGCCGATCCTGGTGGCGACCGCCAATTCGCTCATGCAGCTTGAAAGCACCCGTCAGGAGGAAGCCGCGACCTACGGCCCCCAGCACCCCCGCCTGCGCGCGCTTGATCAGCAGATTGCAACGACAAAGGCAAGCCTTGCCGCCGAGACGCAGGCCGCGCTGAACACCATCCGCGAGGACCAGATCTCCGCCCGCGCCGAGGTGGACCGCCTGAACGAAAACCTTGACCTGCTGCGCCAGAAGGCAGGCGGCCAGAGCGGCCCGCAGGCGGAATACCGCACCCTCGACCAGGAGGCGCAGAGCGCGCGCACGGTGTATGAAACCTTCCTCGAGCACGCCAAGGAAGTGGTGGACCGTGCCGCCCTGCTGCAGCCGCCCATCGCCATGGTGTCGCATGCCTCGGCGCCTGACGTGCCCAGCTTCCCCAACCGCAAGAAGCTTGGCATCGGGCTGTTTGCCGTAGCCCTTGCCGCCGGTGCGGGCGCGGTGCTGCTGCGGGACTATTTCACGGCGGGCTTTACCGAGATCGAGCGCCTGCGTGCCGCCATTCCGCTGCCGCTGCTGGCCGTGGTGCCCAAAGTGGGCGGCCGCAGCGAGCAGACCGTGCGCCGCCATGTGCTTGACCACCCCTATTCCCGCGCGACCGAGGCGGTGCGCAGCCTTGTCATGCAGCTTTCCATGCGGGTGCATGAAGGTGGCCAGCCGCTCTGCCTGGCCATTACCTCGGCCGGGCCGGAGGAAGGCAAGAGCACACTGGCGCTGTGGATGGCCGCCGTGGCCCGGCGTGGCGGGCAGAAAGTGCTGGTGATCGACGCCGACCACCGGCGCGGCATGCTCGACCATTACCTGACCGATGGCACCACGGGCCGCCCCTCGCTGGGCATGAGCGACCTGGTGACGAGTGGCGCGCGGGTGGCGGACGTGATCCGCACCGACCCCGAGGCCGGGTTTGATTATATTCCGGCGGGCCGGACCATCGAGCACGCCTTCAGCCCCGTCGAGATCCGCCGCCTGCGCGCGATGCTCGTTGAACTCAAGCATTCCTATGAACTCATCATCATCGACTGCCCGCCGCTGCTGGGGCTGAGCGATGCGCTGGTGCACGCGAACATGGCCGATCAGGTGATTTTCGTATGCCGGTGGAAGAGCACGGCCCAGCGTGCCGTCATGACCTGCCTGGAGCGGCTTGAGGCCTGTGGCGCGCACCTCGCCGGCGTGGTCGCCACCATGGTGGAGGATAACGCGATGGACGTGATGGGTTACAGTTACGGCAACAGGGATATCAGGATCCTGAGCCGTTTTGACGAACAGTAAGAAACGGGGGGATGAAACATTGAAAGTCCTGCATATCTGCCGCCAGTTCAGCCCTTCGGTCGGTGGGCTGGAAGACTCCCTGCTCAACCTTGCCCGCAGCCAGCGCCAGAGGTTGGGCATCGACGCCGAGGTGCTGACGCTCGATACCGTGTTCGGCCGCCCCGGCAAGCTGCCGCACAGGGATGTGGTCGATGGCATACCCGTTACCCGGCTGGCGTGGCGGGGTTCGACCAAATACCCGCTGGCGCCGCAGGTGCTGCGGCATATCGGCGGGTTTGACCTCCTGCATGTGCATGCGATCGACTTCTTCTTCGATTTCCTGGCCTGGACATGGCCGCTGCACCGCAAGACCATGATCGCCTCGACCCATGGCGGTTTCTTTCATACCGGCGCGCTGAGGCGGCTCAAGGAGGTCTGGTTCCGCACCATCACCCCCATCTCGGTGCGGGCATACAGGAAGATCGTGGCGTGCAGCTACAGCGATGCCGACCTGTTTCGCAATGTGGCGGCGGGCCGCCTGCTCACCATCGAGAACGGCATCAACCAGACCCGCTTCCGTGATGCGGCGTCGCGCACGCCCAACCGCACCATTCTCGCTTTTGGCCGCTTTGCGGTGCACAAGCGCCTCAAGCTCCTGTTCCAGCTTGTGGCCCTGCTGCGCGCCTATAACCCGGGCTGGAAGGTGATCGTGGCGGGGCAGGATTCCAACCTCACGGCTGATGACCTGCGCCAGCAGGCCCGCGCCTGCGGCATAGAGGACAGCCTGCGCATCGTGCCCGGCCCGTCGGATGCCGAACTGCGCGACCTGATGGGGGAGGCCAGCTTCTTTGGCTGCCTGTCCGCGCATGAAGGCTTTGGCCTTGCGGCGGTGGAGGCGATGTCGGCGGGGCTTGTGCCCATCCTGAGCAACATCACCCCCTTTGCCCGGCTCATGCAGCAGGGCGCGGCGGGTGTCATGGTGGACCCTGACAACCTTGCCCCCGGCGCGCGAGAGACCGAGGACATGGCCGCCGCCCTGCCAGAGACGGCGGATGCCCTGCGGGCGCGCAACATGGATGTGGCCAGCCGTTATGACTGGCACAGCGTGGCGCATGAATATGCGCGGCTGTACCAGCAGGTGCTGGGCCGGGCGCGGCCGGAAGCCAACATGGCCACGGCAGGGGCGGAGTGATGGCCAGGAGCAAGTTTTCCACCAATTTCCTGTTCAATGTCTTTGGCTCCATCTTCCCCATTATCGTCTCGCTGGGCACGGTGCCGTTCTACCTGCACCTGATCGGTACGGACCGGTACGGCATTGTCGCCATTTCATGGATTCTGCTGGGGTATCTGGGGTTTCTTGATTTCGGGCTGTCGCGCGCCTCGGCCAATGCGCTGGCGCAGCTGGGGCATGCCACCTCACGCGAGCGCTCGCCCGTGCTCATGACCGCGTTTTACAGCAACCTTGGCCTCGGTGCGCTGGGCGGGCTGATCCTGTACCCCATTGGCGATATGGTGCTGCTGCATTTCGTGCGCATACCGCCCGACCTGATGGCCGAGACAAGGCATGCCTATCCGTGGATGGCGGTGATGCTGCCGCTGGGCATGATCAATGGCGTGGCCACGGGGGCGATGGAATCACGCGAGCGCTTCCTGCTGTCCAACATGCTCAATTCCTCCACCACCATGGCGGGGCAGATCATCCCGCTGATCTGCATCCATATATGGGGGCCACAGCTTACGGTTGTGCTGCCTTCCATCGTGTTGTCACGGCTGGGCATGATCATGCTGTCCTACTGCGTGGTGATGGCGCTGGAATGGCCCATCCGCCCGCTTGACTTTGACGTGACATGGCTCAAGCGCCTGCTGGGCTATGGTTCGTGGGTCAGCATATCCAGCCTGATCAATCCGCTGCTTGATACCTCCAACCAGCTCATCATCGGTGCGACGCTGGGTGTTACATCGGTGGGGCAGTATACCGTGCCGATGAACCTGGCCATGCGCTCGCAGGTTGTGGCCACGGCGCTGGCCCGCACGCTGTTCCCGCGCCTGTCACGCGCCGAGCGGGGCGAGGCGGTGGATCTGACGCGGCGGGCCACGTCGTCGCTGACCTATGGCTTCGGCATGATCTGCGCGCCGGGAATCGTGTTTTCGGGTGCGTTCCTGCATATGTGGGTGGGCGGCAACTTTGCCGATGTTTCGCGCCCGGTGGCCGAGATCCTGATGTTCGGCGCCTGGACCAACGGTATCGCCTTCCTGCCATACGGGCTTTTGCAGGGGCAGGGGCGGCCGCATATCACGGCCAAGGTGTCGATGGTGGAGATCCTGCCGTTCTTTTGCGTGCTGTGGCTGTTCATCAAATGGTGGGGGCTGCCAGGGGCTGCGGCGGCGTGGACCCTTCGGGTCACGATTAATTTAATTGCACTTTACCTGCTGTCGGATTGCCTGTCACGGCAGACTTGGCGCCTTGTGCCAGGTATGATGATTATGACAGGGGCATTGATTGTGAGTCTGCTTGTTCCCATGACCTTGCTGGTCTCGGCGGGTGCTGCCGCCGTGGTGGGGCTGGCAATGGCCTTTGCCGCCTACCGGCTGGACCCGGGGCTGCATGACATGGTGCACCGGTTGGTCCCACGCGCGGAGGAAAAACCCCGCGTTACGATTACAGGTTAGGTTAGGGCAGGGTATGAAGGTAGTGTGGTTGCGTGGTCGCGGCGGGGTGCGGCGTGGCCTGCGGTATGGGTCGGTGGGGAGCATGGTGGCGCTGGGGGTGGGGCTGCATGCGCAGGCGGCCCATGCCCAACTGATCCAGCAGCTTTTTCCCTCTGATGTGCCGGGTTATTCCACCGACCTGACCGGCTCGGTCGTGACCCACCAGATGATGGGCCAGCAGAGTGACGGAATCGGCATGGGAAGCTGGCTGCTCAGGCCGAGTGCATCAGAAAACGTGGGTTACAACACCAATACGCTGGGCATTCCCGGCTCGGGCAGCCCGGCGGTGCAGACATCGGCCAATGTCAGCGCGAGTTCACGCTGGCGGCGCCATGCGCTCGGAGCCTCGGTGGGGATGGATGACCACCGCTATCCCACCCAGTCCATCGCCAGCTACACCAACTGGCATGGCAGCATTGGCGGCTCGCTCAACCTTGGCCGTGACACGCTTAGCGCTGCCTTCTCGCACTATCAGTACCACCTTTCGGCCACCAATCTGGGCGTGTACGGGGTGGTCTATCCGGTGCCTTACCAGGTCAATGACGGGCGGCTGAGCTATACCAAGGTGTTCGGGCGCTTCAGCCTGATCCCGGCTTTTGACTATCAGGATTTCTCGTTCGGCACGGCGCCTGGGCCGATTTCGATTGATTATGATTCGATCAGCCACAAGGTCGAGACCGGATCACTGACCTCGCGCTACGAGTTCTCGCGCGGGGATGCGCTTGTTGCCGTGCTGCGCGGATCGGCCGCGCAGTTCGACCAGGCGGTTCAGGCATCGACCAACAACTACGCCGATGGGGCGGGGTTTGTCGGGGTCGATTTCCGGCGTGGGCAGGTGTGGCAGTACCGGCTGCTTGTCGGTGGCGAGACGCGCAGCTTCAAGAATGGGTACAGCCCCTCGGTCAGCACGCCCACGTTCGAGGCCAATGTGGCGTGGATGCCGCGCCGGATCGATACCGTGACCCTGACCGCAGCACGGCATATCAGCGACCCGGAAACCCCCTTTGCCCGCAACCAGGTCATTACCGACGTGCGGCTGCAATGGGATCATGAACTGCGGCATAATGTGTTCGTGCGCGCCTATGGCGAGTTCGGCGAAAGCAGTTCGCAGTCCGGCCAGCAGGCGCAGGGCACGGCCGTGACGAGCCTTGAGGGTAGCCGGCTGCAAAAACAGATTCATTTTGGCGGAACGGTGTTCTGGAACATCGACCGCCATGTGCGTGCCTCACTTACCTATAACTATGTCAATAACGCCACATCAGGCGGAAACGTGAATTACCTGAACATCCCGGGGCGTCTTTCGACGTTTACGAGCAATACGGTACTATTGGGTTTTTCCATCTCCGGCTAAGGGGCCACATGGCCCCACCCCCGGAAAGAAGAAAAACAGCATTGAATGATTTGGGAGTGGCCATGTTTGCAATGATACGGAAAACGTGTCGGCCTGGAATACTGCACGCAATCGGTGCCACGGCTCTGCTGGCGCTGGGCTCATGCGCATCAGGGCGGGAACAGTCCTTTGCCCCGGTGGATGGCCGGGCCTATCACCTCGGGCCGGGCGACCAGGTGCGTGTCATTACCTATAATGACCCGCAGTTGAGCAATACTTTTACGGTGAGTGACAACGGCAATATCGACTTTCCGCTGCTTGGGGTCGTGCCGGCGGCAGGCGCGGCGCCGGGAGCGCTCGCGCAGCGCATTGCCGATGACCTGGCCAAGAAGGGCATTCTGTACCAGCCCAGCGTTTCGGTCGAGATTGCGCAGTACAGGCCCATCTACATCCTCGGTGAGGTCAATCATCCCGGGCAGTATCCCTACCAGCCGGGCATGACCATGCTCACCGCCGTGGCCCTTGCGGGCGGTTTTACTTACCGCGCCGTGACAGGGCACGCGACCGACGTGCGCCATGAAGACCTCGATACCCCCGCGCATGAAGGCCGCATCTCACGCGAGACGGTGCTGCTGCCCGGTGATGTCGTGACGATTGAAGAACGGTTCTTCTAGGCGCGTGCAGGCTGTTTCCGGGGGGTGGTTCAGGCTGCCCGGAAGCACCGCGTCAGTATAAATCAGTTTTTTTTTGTGAAGTTCGTGCCGCAAGGCTTCAGGGTATGTCGCCTGATTTAAAATAAAGGCGGCATCCGGAAACTTTTATTGTTTTTGTGTTGATGAATTGCTGTTCAGGCAATCTCTGAAGGGGGAATCTCATGCCCAGGGCCCGTTCCATCCCCAGCCTGACAGGAGTGCGTGGTGTTGCGGCGCTGTGGGTTTTCACCACCCATTTCTATGGTCTGGCTGCCGATATACTGCATATGCCATGGCTGTTGCACTCACTGTTCCTGTTCAACGGCTTTCGGGGCGTTGACCTGTTCTTCGTGCTGTCGGGCTTCATTCTCATGCATGTGCATGAGGCGCAGTTTCGCGTGCCCACATGGCGCGTAATACGGGACTTTTTTATTGTCCGTTTCTTCCGTGTCTATCCGCTCAATACAGTCGTGCTGCTGGCCATCGTGCCGCTGGTGCTGTTCGCGCCGGGTTACGTGGCCATGCAGCGTGCCTATACCGATCCCGCTTTTGCCTACAGGGCGCATAACCTGTCCTGGCCCGGCTTCGTGCAGACGCTGCTGCTGGTGCAGAGCTGGACGGTGCTGAAACTCGGGGAGTGGAATATCGTATCATGGACGCTGAGCGCGGAAGTGCTGGGGTATATCCTGTTCCCCATGCTGGCCATGGTGGCGATGCGCGTCACATCGGTGCGCAGTGCCGTGGCCCTGTGCACGGCCAGTCTGGTGGCGCTGGTGGTGATCCTGTTTGCCGCCCACCACGCCAACAACAATCCTACCGGCACGTTTGGCGCCATTCGCATGTTCTTCTGCTTTACGGCCGGGGTCGTGCTGTACCGCGTCTATCATCTGGCGCCTGACAGCACGGAGCGTTATGCGGCGGCCCTTACGCTGGGGGCGGTGGGGTTCATTGCCGCAACCCTGTTCTTTCCGGTTGTGCCGGTGTTTGACGTGTTCGGGTTTACCGCGCTGGTATTGGGCCTGGCCTATCAGCGTGGCGTGGTCAATACGCTGCTGGCCTCGGCGCCGGTCGTGTGGCTGGGGCGCATATCATTTTCGTTTTACCTTACGCATTACCTCATCATAGGCATTCTGGCCTGGTGCATGGGGCCGTGGCTGCGGCAGCTGGATTTTGCCGCGGGGCTTGTGGCGGTGGTGGCCATATTCGTCCTGTGCCTGCTGGTGGGGGTAGTCTGTTACCATCTGGTCGAGCGTCCGTCGCAGCGCCTGGGGCGGCGCATCATGCAGCGGATTGATGCGCGTGAAGCCCTGCTGCCCGCGCGCCATGTGGCCTGAACCGGCGCTGCGCCAGCCTTCTGCAGGGGAGGGCATGGTTAAAGGGATTTTGTTCATATTTATGACATATAAGCCCCCTTAACTGTAGCGTTAAGTAGTGATGGGGCTGATATGATTGCCAATATTTCCATCCGGCATGTCCATGCAAAATAATTGGCCTGCCGCACGGTTCCGGGTGTCTGGCCCGGTGGTCGCGGCAAGGGGAGGGAGTAGGAAATGCGAATACTGATAACGGGTGGCTGCGGGTTCATCGGCTCGGCGGTCGTGCGGTATCTGGTCCGGAATACCACGCATGAGATCGTCAATGTGGATGCGCTGACCTATGCCGCAAGTATAAAGGCAACGGAAGATGCCGCCGAGAGCGGCCGTTACCGGCTGGAGGTGGCCAATATTACCGACCAGCAGGCCATGGATCGGGTCTTTGCCCAGTTTGAGCCCGATGCGGTCATGCATCTTGCAGCCGAAAGCCATGTGGACCGGTCCATAGACGGACCGGGCACGTTTGTCAGCACGAACATCGTGGGCACCTATACGCTGCTCGAGGCCGCGCGGCGGTGGTGGACACAGCAGGATGAAGCCCGCCGCAGGGCCTTCCGCTTTCACCACATCTCGACCGATGAAGTCTTTGGCGCGCTCGAGATGGGTGATCCGCCGTTTAATGAACACACGCCCTATGACCCGCGCAGCCCGTATTCCGCCTCCAAGGCGTCATCCGATCATCTGGTGCGGGCATGGTACCATACATACGGCCTGCCTACTTTCGTTACCAACACCACGAACAATTACGGCCCGTGGCACTTCCCCGAAAAGCTGATCCCGCTGGTGACCATCAACGCCATCGAAGGGCGTGAACTGCCGGTTTATGGCAGCGGGCAGAACGTGCGCGACTGGCTGTTTGTCGAGGACCATGCCGAAGCGCTGGTCCGTGCGGTCGAGCGCGGGCTGCCCGGCGAGACCTACGCCATTGGCGCCCGCCAGCCCCGCACCAACATGCAGGTGGTCGAAGCCATCTGTGCCATTCTCGATGAACTGCGCCCCGACCTTGCAGGCCCGCATGCGCGCCTGATCCGGCATGTGCATGACCGTCCGGGCCATGATTTCCGTTACGAGATCGACCCCACCCATGCCGAGCAGGCGCTGGAGTGGCGGGCGAAGCATGATTTTGAGCACGGTATCCGCCGCACGGTGCAGTGGTACCTCGATAACCGCGCCTGGTGGGAGGGCATCCGTGCCGCCCGCTACGATGGCAAGCGCCTTGGGCAGACAGGTGACAAGATGGGAACAGCAGCATGAGCGAACAGGGTACGGCAAAGCCGACCAAGGGCATTCTTCTGGCAGGCGGATCGGGCACCCGCCTGCACCCGATGACGCTGGCGGTGAGCAAGCAGTTGCTGCCGGTCTATGACAAGCCGATGATCTTCTACCCGCTTTCCACGCTCATGCTGGCGGGGATACGCGATATCATGATTATTTCCACCCCTGTCGACCTGCCGCTGTTCCGCCGGCTGCTGGGCGATGGCGCGGATATGGGTGTGACCTTCACCTACCGCGAGCAGCCTGCGCCCGATGGCATTGCCCAGGCTTTTGTCATTGCCGATGACTGGCTTGATGATTCACCATGCGGGCTCATTCTGGGTGACAACCTGATCTTTGCCGACCACCTGGGCAAGCAGATGCGCGCCGCCGCCACCCGGCCCAGCGGGGCCACCGTATTTGCCTACCAGGTGCGCGACCCCGAGCGTTATGGCGTGGTCAGCTTCGGGGATGACGGGCATGCCATCGACATTATTGAAAAACCCACCAGCCCCAAATCCAACTGGGCGGTGACAGGGCTTTATTTCTATGATGGCCGCGTGCGCGAATATGCGCGCAGCCTCAAGCCTTCAGCACGCGGCGAACTCGAGATTACCGACCTCAACCGCCTTTACCTGCAGTCTGATGAACTGCATGTGCAGCGTCTCGGTCGCGGCTGTGCCTGGCTTGACGCGGGCATGCCCGACAGCCTGATGCAGGCCGGGCAGTTCGTGCAGACCATCCAGTCTCGCCAGGGGCTGCTGGTTGGCTCGCCACATGAGGTGGCCTTCCGCATGGGGTTCATTGATGCTGCAGGACTTGAAGCCTATGCCAAACGCATGATCAAGACCGAACTGGGTCAGGCGCTCATGGCCATCGCCCATGGTGAGGGATAACGCCTGGGCCGGGCCTCACATGCACATATCTGGCGGGGAATGACGGCCGTCTCTATCAGATCATAAAAGTTTCCGGATGCCGCCTTTTTGCAAAAAAAGGCGGCGTTCATATTTAAAAGAGCCTGATGCGCGTCATTGAGGCATGAAGGCGGATTCGGCAAGATAAAGAAAACCTGGCGGACTGGGCGGCTCGATTGCTGGGGCGCCTGTGTGCAGGTTCATGGAAGCAGGAGAGTATTCATGGGACGCGTATCGGGAAAAGTCGCGCTTGTCAGCGGCGCAGCACTCGGCATTGGCCGCGCCACGGCCCAGCTTCTGGCCCGCGAGGGGGCGAAGGTTGTCATCGCCGACCTCAAGGAAACCGAAGGTGAGGCCGTAGTGGCTGAAATTGAAGCCGCTGGTGGCGAGGCGATGTTCGTGACCCTCAACGTAACCGATGAGGCAAGCTGGCAGCAGGCCATGGCAGCCGTGCAGGCGCGTTTCGGGCGGCTGGACATTGCGGTCAACAATGCTGGCATCGCCTATAGCGGCACGGTCGAGCAGACCAGCCTTGAAGAGTGGCGGCGCGTGCAGTCGGTCAATCTCGATGGCGTGTTTTTAGGCACGCGCTACGCCATCGAGGCCATGAAGCCGCATGGCGGCGGGTCGATCATCAACCTGTCTTCCATTGAGGGGCTGGTGGGTGACCCCACGCTCGCGGCCTATAATGCCAGCAAGGGGGGCGTGAGGCTGTTCACCAAGTCCGCGGCGCTACACTGCGCCAGGGCGGGCTACAAGATCCGCGTCAACTCCGTTCATCCCGGTTATATCTGGACCCCCATGGTGCAGGGCCTGACCGCCGCGACCCCGGACCAGCTTGCCGCCCGGCAGAAGCTGATCGACCTGCATCCGCTTGGCCATCTTGGTGAGCCGGATGACATTGCTTATGGCATCGTGTTTCTGGCATCGGACGAATCAAAGTTCATGACCGGCAGCGAACTCGTTATTGATGGCGGCTATACCGCGCAGTAAAACGCGCGCGTCATAAAATAAAAGAAATCGGGTGCCGCTTTTTTTAAAGGCGGCATTCTTTTGCCATGCGCTCAGGGGCACCGCCGGGGCACGTAAGAAACCACGCGGTCAAGCATGATATCCATCTCGGGCCTCAGAACGGGGTCGATGCAGGTGGCCACATAGGCCCGCGCGCGCTGCTTTATGGTATTGGCGGAACGCAGGTTGATGGCCAGCATGTCGCTCTCCTCAATCAGGTCAGCAACGGTCATGCGCCGCTGGAAGGCAGTCTGTGCCAGGGTAAAGGCCAGGCGGTCGGCTACGGTTTTCATTTCCGCACGGCCAAAGGCTGACTGGCAGTTGGAAAGCTGCGCCTGTGCCTGCGCATAAAGCTGGATGAGCGGCAGCTTGCGGCTGCGGTGGAAGTGCTGCTGGTGCCAGCCGCGCGCCCACATATGCTCGCGCTGCGCGGTCTCGAATTCATGCATGTTCGCGCTGTCATCGCAGACGAGCGCATGCACCGCGCGCGCTGCAAGCCACGCGGAGGCAAAATCAGGGTAGGCCTGTCCGTTCCATAAGGGCTCGGCCCCATGCGAGCCGGTTGCAAACCGGAATGCACGCTGCCCGTCCACGCCATATAAAATGGAAACCGTGGGATCGGTCAGCGGATCATGCCCGAGTATGACGATGTGACCCCCATCGCCTGCATGCATGTAACGCTGCGCGGTAAAGGCATCGAGCAGGCTTTCATCATCCACACTGCGTTCGGCATGGTTCTTGACGTAGGTGAGGAACAGCGGGTTGTTCACCCCCGTCACCCCGCGCGGGCAGAAATCAAACCGCCACCACCGCGACAGCTTGATCAGATGGAACGCCAGCGCATTGCGCAGCCGGGTCAGCGCGGGGGTTGCCTCGCCGCTGTCGCACAGGGCCTGCACATCCCTGAAGCGCCGGGCCAGCACATTGGCCTGCCTGGCAAAAGGGTAATGGGGGTCAAGATAATGCAGCAGTTGTTCTGGGGTGGAATGTTCAAGGTGCCAGTCGGCCGTGCAGCCTGTTGTCTCGCTCATGGCATGGTCCCTGCGGGAAAGAAAAAGGGGCGGCATCGCCGGAACGCGGTGGCGATGCCGCATGAGTTTTCACGGCCTGTGCTGGGAAATCGACGGTTGGGAAAACTGCCTGATAACGCCGTGAGTAAGCTGATTGATAATGCAAACGAATATCAATTGCAATACGAAAATGGCAGGCATGAACCCTCTCACCTCCCATGCGTTGAGGGACGCAGGGCCCTGCCGCAGCCCCTGCGGCAGCATGGCGCTCGTGTCCGGCCCAGTGACAGACCACGGAGATCATGATGACAGACAAGGCAGTCGCAGCAGGTGTAGCCCACGTGCGGACCTATCTCGGCACGCCAACCGACCTCGCGCATGAGGCGGTGCGTGACATCGCGGCAGGGCTGAAGGCGGTTCTGGCCGATGTTTTTGCGCTTTATATCAAGACCAAGAACTTCCACTGGCATATGAGCGGCCGCCATTTTCGGGATTATCACCTGCTGCTTGACGAGCAGAGCAGCCAGATATTCGCCATGACCGACCCACTTGCCGAGCGTGCGCGCAAGATCGGCGGCAATACCCTGCATTCGGTGGGCGAGATCGCGCGCCTGACCAGGGTGGCCGATAACGATGCTGAATATGTGACACCCGAGGACATGCTGGCTGAACTGCGCGAGGATAACCTGGCCCTGACCGCCCGCCTGCGCGCCGTTCATGCCGTGTGCGACGAAGGCAATGACGTGGCGACAGCCAGCCTGCTCGAAAACTGGATCGACGAGACCGAGCGCCGCACATGGTTCCTGTTCGAATCCACCCGCCCGGCCTTTGGCGCAAATAGCTGACGGCCCTGCGCCCCATCTCCGGCGCGACAGGCAGGCCTGCATGACCTGCCTGCTTTCGCCGCCCGCAGGCAGATGGCGCGGGCGGCCCATGGCATAGTTTGGCTGTGGCTAAAGTGCACTCCGGATTATTGGTATCTTGAAGGAGCAGGTGTATCCGCTATCGTAACGTTTGAACGGAACGGTACAGGATAACAGGCACATGGCGGCAAATCGCTGGTTTATCGACAGTGAAACAGGCGAACTCGCTGACGTGCTGCTCTGCCCCCCCGATCATTATGCGTGGATACCGAGCAATGACATCGCCATCAGCAGCATGGCGCGTGGCGCGCGCATCGACCAGGCCGCGTTGGGCGCGCAGTTCCGTGAACTCATGGCAGTGCTGGAAGGCGAGCAGGTCGCCTGCCACTACCTGACCCCGCATGAGGGCATGCCCTACGAGGTCTATACCCGCGACAGTTCACAGACCACGCCATTCGGCACCGTGGTCACCCGCCTTGCCCGCCCCGAGCGCAGGGCCGAGATCAGGCCGGTTCATGAATTCTATGCCCCCGGCGAAATATGGAAAACCTGCACCGCAGGCCATATCGAAGGCGGCGACATCCATATCATCCGCCCCGGCCTGCTGGCGGTGGGCGTAAGCGGCGGCCGCACGGACGAGGCGGGTGCCGCCGAGTTCATAAGCTGGTTCGAGGCAGCAGGCTGGACATGCCGCATGATCCACTTCCCCAGGCACTTCCTGCATCTTGACGTCATCTTCACCATGGTGGCCGAGAACCTTGCCATCGCGGTGGTGGATGTGCTCGCCGATGAAGACCTGGACTGGTTCCGCGCCCAGGGCATCCGCCTGCTGCCGGTCAGTTACAAGGAGGCGATGCGCGACATGGGCTGCAACGTGCTGGCCCTTGGGCGCGAGCGCGTGGTCAGTCCGCGGCATTGCACGCGCATCAACCAGATGCTGCGCGCCGAGGGGCTGCGTGTGCTTGACCCGGACCTTGACCAGTTTTCACAGGGCGGGGGCAGCATTCATTGCATGACCATGCCGTTGCGCCGTAAATCTCTCCTGATGGCCTGAAGGGCCGCAGGACATGGAATGGGAGAAGAAATGCCAAGGCTTGTCATCAGTTCGGACGGACCTGCCGCCATGCCCGGGTGGCGCGCGGCCTTTCAGCACGTAGCCCCCGATCTGCCCCTTGCTGCCTGGCATGACCCGGCGCTGGAAATCACGGCGGACGATTACGCGCTGGTATGGGACCCCACGGCAGATGACCTCGCCCGCATGGGGGGCATGCGGGCCATTATCTGCACGGGGGCCGGGGTCAATCATCTGCTCGACAATCCGGCCTTTCCGCGGCATGTGCCCCTCGTGCGCATGGGGGGCGAACAGACTGCATCGCTGATGGCTGATTACGTGTTGTGGGCCACGCTCGGCCTGCTGCGCGGAGCGCGGACATGGGCCGTGCAGCAGAATGCGCATCGATGGCATAACCCGTGCACCAGCCCGCGCACCAGCAGCGAGACCCGCGTGGGCATAATGGGCATGGGCCACCTTGGCACCCATGTGGGCGGCGTGCTGCTTCAGGTCGGCTTTCAGGTTTCGGGCTGGCGGCGTTCGGCACAGGTGGTGCCGGGCATCCGCACTTTTGCCGGGCCGGAGCAACTGCCCGATTTTTTGCGTGATGTGGATATTCTGATCAACCTGCTGCCCAGCACGCCGCAGACGCGCGGCATGATCGATTATGCCCTGCTGGCGCAACTGCCGCGTGGGGCGGCCTTTATCAATGTAGGGCGCGGCGACCATGTGGTGCAGGCCGACCTGCTCCGCGCGCTTGATGAGGGCGTGCTCGGCGGCGCGGTGCTTGATGTGATGGAACCCGAACCCCTGCCACCCGATGATCCGTTATGGGCCCATGAGCGCGTGACCATTACCCCGCATGTGGCCTCCCATGCCTCGCAGGAGGCGCAGGCGCGTTATGTGGTGGAGGTGATCGGGCAGATGGAGCGTAACGAGCGGCCCGCCCTGCTGTGCGACCCCCGCAGGGGGTACTGATGGCGGCGCGAAACCGGCAGAAGATGTCTGGCAGGGAATGAAAGTTTTCGGGCACCGCCTTTTTTCAAAAAAGGCGGTGTTCTTCTGAAGCCTCTTGATGATGAGCGGTCGGATCACGGATTCCCGGAGTTGACCCTCATGCCAATACGGGCTTTTTTAAACGAACACGGCAATGGATTCTGCCGGACCATGCTGGTCGAACCGCTGCCCGCAAGGGCGCTGATGATTCCTGCCCACTGCCTTCAAGGCAACAAGGGGAGGAATCCGTGTAACGCATCGCACAGTCATGATCCACGGGCAGGCCAACACGCCTGTCATTCCATCCTGAATGCCGGATTTACCGAAATATCATGAATATTGCTGCACTTGCGCGGGCTGTGGCCCGCCAGTCGGGGGGGCTGCTCAAATGGGCCAGCCTGCTGCTGCCCATGGCGGCCTGCGTGGGCACGCTGTGCGCCGTGTTCCTGTGGCTGCTCGACCGGGCGGCGCAGACACGTCTGCTGCACCCGTGGCTGCTTTACGCCCTGCCGGTGGCGGGTGTTGCCGTCGGGCTGCTCTATCACGCCTTTGGCCGCACGGCGGAAGGGGGCAATAACCTGATCGTGGACCAGATCCACGAGCCCGGTGGCGGCGTGCCCCTGCGCATGGCGCCGCTGGTGCTTATGGGCACGGTAATCAGCCACCTGTTCGGGGCCTCGGTCGGGCGTGAGGGCACGGCGGTGCAGATGGGCGGCAGCATTGCCAGCACGGTGGGGCGGGCGTGGCGCCTGCGCAACCCGTACGAAATCCGGGTTCTGCTCATGTCCGGCATCGCGGCGGGGTTTTCCGCCGTGTTCGGCACGCCGGTGGCGGGCGCGGTGTTTGGCATGGAAGTGATCCGGGTAGGACGTATTGACTATGATGCCCTGGTGCCCGTGGCCGTAAGCGCCATCGTGGCGGACTGGACATGCCATGCCTGGGGCATGGAGCATGTGCCCTACCATCTGGCCTTTCAGGGCTATGCCGGGGCGGATGGGCATTTTTTCCATGCCGACCTGCTGCTGCTGGCCAAGGTCATGGTGGCGGCGGTTGCCTTCGGGCTGGCCAGTCTCGTGTTTGCGGAATCGGTGCACCGGCTGGCGGCCTGCCTGCGACAGGTATGCCCTGTTGCGTGGCTCCGGCCTGCCCTTGGCGGTATCGCGACCATAGCGCTGGTGTGGCTGTGTGGCTCGCGTGACTATCTGGGGCTGGGCATTGTCGCACCCGAGGCGGGCGGGGCGTCCATCAGCGCTTTCTTTGGCGGCGGGCACTACCCGCTGGCATGGGCGTGGAAACTGGTCTTTACGGTGGTGGTGCTGGCCGCGGGCTTCAAGGGGGGCGAGGTGACGCCGCTGTTCTTCATCGGGGCGGGGCTGGGCAATGCGCTGGCGCCGTTACTGCACGCCCCGGCGGACCTGCTGGCAGGGGTGGGCTTTGTGGCGGTGTTTGCAGGCGCAGCCAACACGCCACTGGCCTGCACGCTCATGGGGGTGGAACTGTTCGGCTCGGCGGATATCGTCTATTTCGCCACCGGGTGTTTCGTGGCCTATATGTGCTCGGGCCATTCAGGCATCTATCTGGCCCAGCGTATTGCCGTGTCCAAGTGGCACAAGGATGCCGCCGTAAGCGGCATGGCGCTGCGGCAGGCCCGCATGAAGGGATCAGGAACATGAACGCGATGCGTTGCCTGTGCGCCGGGCTGGGCCTGCTGGCCATGCTGCGCCCGGCCTGTGGCGCGCCTGTGGTGGCAGGCCCTTCACCCGCCGAGAGGCGGATCATCGACCGGCAGATCAGCCGCATTGCCGATCCCGCCACGCGCCGCGCGGTGCAGGGGCAGGACATGGCGTGGCAGATGACCACCTTTTTGTGCGAGAACGCGGCGCGCGCGGTGCTGGTGCGCATGGGCAGTCAGCCGCACCGTTTTTTCCTGCAGGATGCGGGGCCGGGCAGCCAGGTCGTGGCCAGCGCCGCGCTGGTGTCGGGGCGGGGGCAGTTCCTGCGGGCGGGCAATGGCATTGAGTGGGTGGGCTTTACATGGGCCTGCCATCTTGATCCTGCCACCGGGCATGTGGTGCGCCTTGACGTAACGCCCACCGGGCCAGTGCAGGCCGGGCCATGAAGGGCGGGATCGCGGGGCTTCTGGCTCTCACGCTATGGAGCCTGCCGCTACAGGCGCGGGCCACGGCAGTGCCCGACTGCAAGGCGCGGCAGATGGCTGTCAGCCTTGATGACGGGCAGGGCGCGTTCAATGGCATGATGCATGGCGGTACATGGCTTGTCGTGCGCAACACCGGCGCGCGGGCCTGCTCTGTTGCGTGGATGGGGCCGCTCTCGTTCGCGGATGGCCGCCACCACCGCGTTGCCGTGACATGGCGGCAGGCCGTGCCCGCGCCGGTAATGGTGCTGCCTGCGGGCGGGCAGATGAAAACCGCCCTGCGCTGGGTTTCGGGTGATGTGTTTGACCCCGGTGCCTGCACGACACCGGCAACGCTTGTGCTGCCCTTTCGGCACGGGCAGGTGCGGCACGCTTTTGCCCATGCCCTGTGCGGCCCCGCCAGCAGCGCCCCTGCGATCGAGCAACAGCCCTGGACCGAGGGGGCGCCTGAAGGCGGATAAAAGCTTCAGAAGAACGCCGCCTTTTTAAAAGAAGGCGGCACCCAAGAAACTTTTATGCTCTTACCCTCAGCGCGTCAGGGCCTTGAAGTTGCGGGTCTGCTCGGTCAGCGCAACCTCGACAGGCAGGCGCTCCATGCTCGATGCACCATAAAAGCCGTGGCAGCCCGGGCAGGCGGAGAGCACTTTCTGGGCATCGGCCGGCATGGCGATCGGCCCGCCATGGCACAGTATGATGATGTCGGGGCGCACGCTGCGCGCGGCCTCGATGATTGCGTTGATCTGCGTAATGCAGTCATCCAGCGTCAGCGCCGTCTCCGCGCCGATGGCGCCGCCCGTGGTCAGCCCCATATGGGCCACCAGCACGTCAGCGCCCGCCTTGGCCATGTCCACCGCCTGGGCGGGGTCGAACACGTAGGGCGTGGTCAGCAGGTCTTTTTTATGGGCGCGGGCCACGACATCCACCTCAAGGCTGTAGCTCATGCCGGTTTCCTCAAGGTTTTTGCGGAAATTGCCGTCAATCAGCCCCACGGTGGGAAAGTTCTGGATGCCCGAGAATCCGACCCGCTTCACCTCATCCAGAAACACATCAAAATCCACGAACGGGTCGGTGCCGTTCACTCCGGCCAGCACGGGGGTGCTGGGCACGACGGGCAGCACTTCGCGCGCCATGTCCATCACGATCTGGTTGGCGTTGCCATAGGCCAGCAGGCCCGCCAGCGAGCCACGGCCCGCCATGCGGTAACGCCCGGAGTTGTAGATGACGATCAGGTCGATGCCGCCCGCCGCCTCGCATTTGGCGGACAGGCCGGTGCCCGCGCCACCGCCCACGATGGGGGTGCGCGCAGCGATCATGCTGCTAAAGCGGGCCAGGATTTCACTACGGGGAATACGGGGCATTATTGGGGATCTCCATAAAGATGCGAAAATTCATGCGCCAGCGCTGCGGCAAAAGCCGGGTCGTTGATCGCATGGGGAAGGCGGATCAGCCGACGCCGCGGGGTCTGCTCCAGTGTTTCGGCCAGGGCTGCATAAAATGCCTCGTCAGCAGCGGGGTCATGAAATGGGCCGCCGGGCTGGTCCAGCACCGAAAACCCGCCCTCAGGGTAGAGAAAGCGCACTTCGCCGGGGCAGCGGTTGAGCTGGTGGCCGATCATGTGGCCCATCGCCCGGCATTCCGCTTCATTCGTGCGCATCAGCGTGATCTGTGGGTTGTGCTCGACAAACACGCGATCTCTGTAGTGGGTGGGCACGGTGGCGCGGGCGCCGAAATTGACCATGTCCAGCCCGCCGCAACTGCCCACGTAAGGCAGCCCCGTGCGGATGACGGCGCCGAGCCGGTCGGCATCGCACGCAAAGATGCCGCCTGCCACGTAATCGCAGAACTCGGTCAATGTCGTGTCGATGAAACCGCTTATCATCCCGTCATCGGCCAGCCGTTCCATGGCGCGGCCGCCGGTGCCGGTGGCGTGAAACACAAGGCAGTCAAACCGCCGTGAAAGCTGGCGCACGACCTGCTCCACGCATGGTGTGGTCACGCCAAACATGGTCAGGCCAATGGCGGGGCGCGGGTCGGGCATGGGGTGGCAGGGGGTACGCGCCATGCCCGCCATGGCATGCGCCGCATTGCCCAGCACCACGCGTGAGATGCGGTTCAGCCCCTCCATATCCGTTACCGGATACAGCATGGCGATGTCAGCCCCGCCCACATAGGGCGCGGTATTGCCCGAGGCCACGGTCGAGACCACCAGCTTGGGCAGGCCAATGGGCAGCGCCTGCAGGGCCGGGGCCACCAGCGCCGTGCCGCCCGAGCCGCCAATGGCCAGCACGCCGCGCATGTCGGTGCGCGTGCATAAAAACAGGCGCAGCGCCTCGGCCATGGCCGCAATGGCCCGCCCGCGGTCGCCACAAAAGACGTATTCTTCTCCTCGTGGATGATGGCGGGCGACCGCACGGGCGCTGATATCCGCCTCGTGCCCCGCATGCCGCGTGCCGATATCGACAATCAGCGCCGTGACCCCGCTCTCGCGCAGGGTCTGGCGCAGATAGGTCAGTTCGGCCTGCTTGGTGTCACAGGTGCCCAGAATGTAAACATGGCCTGCACTCATGTCATGCCTCCGCCCGCTGGCCGCTCAGCAGCGCCAGCACAATGCCCGCGCCCAGCGTGGCGCATGCCCCACCCAGCACGAACACCACCGGGTAGCCGCACCGGTCGGCCAGCAGGCCCGCCAGCGGACCGGTGGCGCCATAGGCCAGATCCTGAAATGCCGCGAAGCCACCCAGCGCGGTGGCCCGCATGGCCGGCGCGACCAGCCGCACTACCTCGACCCCCAGGGCGGGAAAGACCATGGAGCACCCCGCCCCGGTCAGTAATGCGCCCGCCAGCGCCAGCACGGGCGAGGGGGCAAGCCAGAGCAGGTACTGCCCCGCCGCCTCGACCACCAGCGAGAGCAGCGCAACACGCAGTCCGCCAATCCGGTCAGGCAGGTGCCCGCACATGAAGCGCCCGGCCACGAAGGCTGCGCCAAAGCAGGTCAGCCCCAGCCCGGCTCCAGGCCAGTGCGCCGCAATGAAGCGCAGCGGCAGGAACGCGCCCAGTGCCGCAAAGCCCACACCCTGCAGGGCCACCGCCATGCCCTGCCAGCGAATGGTGCCCAGCACCTGCCAGAACGGCGGCCTGCCGCCCGCATGGGTCGGGGTGGCGGGTATGGTGTGCACCAGCGCCAGCCCCACCAGCGGCAGCAGGGCGGAAACCCCCATGAGCGCGCCTAACCCTGCCTGCTGGTACAGCGCCAGCCCGATCGGGCCGCCCACGGCAAAGGCGCCATACATGGCCGCCCCCGTCCAGGCCAGCACGCGGCCCGCGCGCGCCTGCCCCACCAGGCCGATGCCCCAGCCCAGCATGCCAACAATGGTCAGGCTTTCACCCACGCCCAGCAAAAGCCTGCCCACGATCACGATGGCGTAGCGCGCGGCGTTGCTCAGGCCAGGGAGTGCCGCCAGCACGCAGATCAGGCTGGCGGCCACATACACCATCAGGCCCGTGCGCATGCAGGGCCTGCCGCCTTGTGTATCGGCCATCTGGCCCGCATGGTTGCGGCTGAGAATGGTGGAAAAAAAGGCGATGCCCACCGCAAGCCCCGCCAGCCCGTTGCCATAGCCCGGCCAGTGCAGCACCGCCACCGGTATGGCGGCCAGCGGCAATGCCACGGCCATGTAGGCAAGGAACAGCGCAATGGCGAGGCGGCCAAGCTGACGAAAGGGTGCGGCCTCAGAGTTCACGGGTGATGTGTACCTGCAATGGGGCGGCCAGTGCCGTGGCGAACGTAGCCTTCATGGCCTGGAAGTGCGGTGTTTCTTCATGGGCAATCAGGGCTTCGGGGCTGGCCCAGCGCTCGACAAACACAAAAACGGCAGGGTCGTTGATGTCCCGATGGCATTGATAGGACAGGTTGGTGGATTCCTGCCGCGACAGCGCCACGCAATGGCGGATGGCGTCAAGTGCTGCCGTTTCGTGCCCCGGCAGGACGCGGAGTGTTGCAATGACCGTGATGGGCTGCGCTGTCATTAAAAATATCCTCGCCTGATGGGGTTCATGGTGTGGCGAGCATAAAGGGGTGTGACACTTTCCTTCCACGAAGAAAGTGTCACGTGACACTATTATCCATGCCATCAAGCACATGGCGCAGCCGGTGCAGGGCCTCACGCAGGTCAGGCAGGGCGGTGGGGCCAAGGCACAGGCGAATGCCCGCGGGCGCATCGGCTTCCGTGCAGGCCATGAAGGGCTGGGGCAAGGTGACTTTCACGCCCTGTTTGGCGGCCTCAGCCCCAAGCCACCGCGCACGGGCCAGTGGCATGGGCATCCACGCATGGAAGGCGTCATAGCGCGGTGGCGTAAGATGCGGACCAAGCACGGCGCAGGCCAGCGCGCGCCGTCGCCCCGCCTCGCCACGCAGCGACTGCCGCACGGAGGCCGCCGTGCCATCAAGCATCCACTGCGCCATCATGGCATAGGACAGCGGGGCGATCATGAGCGATGCGTTCAGCAGCGCGTCACGGGCCGCCTGCATGAATCCCCGTGGCGGGGCGAGTGCCCCGATCCGCAGGCCGGGGCTGAGGGTCTTTGACAGGCTGCTGACATAAAAGGTCCGCTCTGGCGCCAGCGTAACCAGCGGAGGCAGGGCCGTGTCATGCACGCAGTCATATACGTCATCCTCAATCACCAGCGCATCATGGCTGCTGCACAGGCGCGCGATGTCATGCCTGCGGCCCGCGCCCATGGTGGCGGTGGTGGGGTTGTGCATGGTCGGCGTGACATAGAGCAGGCAGCGCCCGGGGGCATGCTGGCGCAGGGCGTGCCCGAGCGCTTCTGGCAACAGGCCCTGCGCATCCATTGGCAGGCCCTGCACATGCATGCCCGCCTGCCGGGCAAGGCCCAGCATGCCGGGATAGGTCAGGGCCTCGGTCAGCATCACGGGGGTGGCCCTGCGCGCGGCTGCAAGTGCTATGCCAAGCGCCTGCTGCGCTCCGCTGGTCAGCAGCAGGCGCTCGGGCGGGATCTCCACGCCGAGTTCCGCCAGCCAGTGGGCCATGATACGTCGGTGTTCGATATGGCCCGCCACGGGCGGATAGACATTGAACAGCGCCGGGTCGACCGTGCGGGCAAGACGGGCCAGCGTGCGGGCCAGCGCCCGGTCGCTGAACATGGGTGGCGGCATGTTGGCCGAAAGGTCGAGCACCTGCCCCGTGCCGTTGGGGCTGGCGGCGACAAAGGTGCCCCGCCCGCGCACGCTGCGCACCAGCCCGCGCCGCTCAAGCGTGGCATAAGCCCGCGTGACGCTGCCAATACCGATGCCAAGCTGCCAGGCCAGCGGGCGGTGCGCGGGCAGGCGGTCGCCTGATTGCAGTCGGCCACCGAGTATGTCACCGGCCAGGGCATCGGCCAGCCGTTCGGCGGGTGGGCCATCGCCTGCGGGCAGGCGCGGCTGCCATGGGGAGCGCAGGCGCATGGCGTGACAGACCTGAATCCTGTTGGGGTGGCCCAGCCATAGCAGGTCGGGGCAGGGGGCGGAACCGGTGCTGTGCGATTGCCGCTTTCTGGCGCCAGATATGACGCGATCGGTATGATGAGGCAGGTACCCCATGTCGCCGCGCGGTGGTGATGCGCATGAACAGCCGGAGGGCGTGGAAAAGAACGGCTTTGCGCCATGACGGAGGGGCCGTGGCGGACAGGGATGATGTCGTGTGGGTCATGGCCGGGCTGTGTTCATCCTTGAGTGTGCCTCATGGCTTGCGTGCAGGTTGGCTTTGAGGCGGAGACGGTATGTATTTTTCTGGTGCCGATGTGTTGTGATCCCGCCAGCCATGGCGCTGGCATGGCGTATGGAACCGCGTGGGGAGATCAGGCTGGCGCCTGGGGTCATGGCGACGGATACGCCGTGGAGGCAAGGGGTGGGGCCGGGCTGGTATCCGCAGTGCACTGGGGGGCTTTTGATGCCGGGTGGCGACTGGTCCGTATGGCATGCTGCCGGATCGCCCGCGCTGGCGGGGCGAGATGGGAATGGCTCACAGACCTTAGGAATTATCGCACCTATAATATTTTATATTCTGATTATGCGTGATATCGGCGGCGTGGTGGCCCGTCTGGCGCAGAGGGCATGCCCTCATGCTGGCCGGTTTCATCCGTGGTGTTGGGGCAGCCCTATGGCGATGCGCGGGGGTTGGGTCGTGCTGCGTGATGGGGCACGATGGGGGTGCTTTTAACGGAATAATGTTCATCATGCGCTCTCCACGCCGTATTCGCCCCTTTGCCATGGGTCTGCTCTGCGCAGGCATGGCCTGCACGCCTGCCGTGGCCGCGCCGGGCCTGTTGCCGCAGCCCGTGCAGTACCAGCCGCAGGGCAGCGCCTTACCGCTTGCGGGCGGGGTGCAGGTGCAGTGGCTGGGCGTGCGTTCCCCCCTGCTGGAGCGGGCGGTGGCACGCTTCGAGCAGCGTCTGGCGGCCCTGAGCGCACGCCCGGCTGTGGCGGGCACGCCTGCGGGGCTGGTGCTGCGCATCAACTGCCAGCACGCTGATCCGGATATGCTCTCCATTCATATGCGCGAGCACTATCAGCTGCGAACGGGGGCCGATGGCGCGGCACTGATGGCTGATGGCCCGGCGGGCGTGCTGCGCGGGCTGGCGACACTTCTGCAACTTGTCGAATCCGGTGAGGCGGGGCCGGTACTGGATGGGGCCGAAATTGATGACAGCCCGCGTTTTGCATGGCGTGGCATGCTGGTGGATGTCAGCCGTCATTTCATGTCGCCCGCGGCCCTTGAGCGGCAGCTCGACATGATGGAACTGACCAAGCTCAACGTGCTGCACCTGCACCTGTCTGACGGGCAGGGCTTCCGGGTGGAAAGCAGGGTCTATCCGCGCCTTCAGCAGGTGGCGTCGCACGGGGAATACTATACCCAGCAGCAGGTGCGCGACCTTGTGGCCCATGCGGCGGATCGTGGCATCCGTATCGTGCCGGAATTCGATGCGCCGGGCCACAGCTACGCCATGCTGCTGGCCTATCCGCAATATGCCGCCCAGCCTGTCACGAGCCCGCTCGACCCCAGGCGGGTGGTGCGCGCCGCATTCGACCCCACTAACCCCGATACTTATGTGTTTCTGGCCCGGCTCTACCATGAAATGGCAGGTCTGTTTCCTGATGTCTATTTTCATGTGGGCGGCGATGAGGTGCGGCCCGATGAATGGACGGCAAACCCCCGCATCAGCGCTTTCATGCAGCAGCATGGCTATGCCGGCGCCCCCGCCCTGCAGGCCGCCTTCACCCGCCGCGTGCAGGCCATTGTGGCGCATGAAGGCAAGACCATGATGGGCTGGGATGAACTGCTCGATGCGCCAGTGCCCCCCGGTATCGTGATCGAGCCGTGGCGTGGCTCGCGTTATACGGCGCAGGCCACGGCGGCGGGGCACCCGGTCGTGGTCTCGGCAGGGTATTATCTCGACCTGCTGCTGCCCGCAGCTGATTATTACCGCGTTGACCCGCTGGACCCGCTGGGCAATGGCCTGCCGCCCGATCAGGTGGCCGCAGCCCATGCGCCCGCCCTTGCACCCTTTGCCCTGGACCCCGCCGCTTCCATGACTACGGCGCAGGATGGACTGGTGCTGGGTGCGGAGGCGGCATTATGGACCGAGATCGTGAGCGAGGAGATGCTTGATGCCCGCCTGTGGCCGCGCGCAGCAGCCCTGGCCGAGCGCTTCTGGTCGCCCGCCGCGGTGCGGGATGAAGCCGCATTGGCCCGCCGCCTGCCAGTAGTGCAGGCGGAACTGGACATACTGGGCAATCGCGCCGCTGCCGATCGCCACCGCATGATGGCGCGCCTTGCGCCCGATGGCCTTGCCCCGCTTGCCACCCTGCTGGCCGTGACCACCCCGGTGCGCAACTATGCGCTCAATCATGTATTTGGTCCGGGCCATGTGGCGGCCACATCCATTCCGCCCGCGCTTGACCGGGTGGCTGATATCGCCGCGCCCGACAGCTTTCAGGCCGCCGCCTTTGCGCGGGATGTGGCGGCTTATGTGGGCGGCCAGCATGATCTCGCTCCCAGCCTGCGCACCCGGCTGGAAAACTGGCGCGATAACGATACGCGCCTGCGCGGGGTCGTAGCCACGCGCCCGGCCCTGCGCGAGGCCCTGCCTGCCTCGGGCCAACTGGCGGAACTGGCCTCGGTGGGGCTGTATGCGCTTGATGGCACGCTCGCCGCGCATCAGGTGCAGGTGGCCGCAGTGCTACAGACGGCGCAGGCCCAGTTCAATGCTTCGGCCTCGATGCTGGCGGTGCGCACAAGCCCGCAGCCAGCAGGTGACCTGCTCCAGGCTATTACGCCTGCTGTTGCGGGCCTGGTGCAGGGACATATGTAAAAAGACCGCTCCCTGTTTGAAAAAAGGCGGGGAGGGCGCCGTTACTTGCGCCTGCGCGTGGTTGTGGCGCGGATATAGAAGGCGGTGGTAACAAGCAGCCCCACCACCCATGATATGTCCACCCCAGGCAGGCGACGGGCCAGGCTGCCGGTATGAAACCCGTTCTGCATGAAGGGCACTTCAATGGCGACGCCGATGCCATAGGCGCACAGGGCGGGAATGTTGCAATAGCCATACGCTCCGCCATCGCGGCGAAAAAAGGAGGCGACATCATAACGGCCCCGGCGCAGCAGGTAGTAATCGGTCAGGTTGATGGCTGTCCACGGCACCATGATGGCCATGAGCAGGTCGAGGAAAGCGGCATAGGATTTCATGAAGCTGTCGGCCATGCCCAGCGCCATGCCCAGCGCGATCGCCACCAGCGTGCAGGTGACAAGGAGGCGTTCACGTAGCGCGGACCGCCAGTCCGGCATGAAGGTCTGGAGCACGGTTATGGCCGAGAGCGCGCCGCCATACAGGCTCATGGCATTGCCCAGTGCGATGGAAAGCGAAAGCACGATCATGACCGGTGTTGCCTGCTGCCCCGCCAGCTGCGCCAGCGTGGTGGCCACCGATACGCCCGGCCCGTGCAGTGCGACCATGCAACCCAGTATCATGGATAGCGCCGTGCCAACGACCGTACCGATATAGGTGGTGAAGAAGGCGGTGCGGCGACCGGCTTCATCGGCGGGCAGGTAGCGTGATGAATCCGACACATACGGCGCATAGGCGATCTGCCACAGCGCCGCAGTGGAAAAGGTGCTGAAAAACCCGGCGACCGAACCATGCATGTCGCGTAGTGTGCCGGGCGGAAAGGCCTCATAGCCCAGCCACAGGCAGTACAGGATAATCGCCCCCGCCACCCAGCTTACCACTTTCGACCAGGCATGGATGGTGTGGTAGCCCATGCAGCACGGCACAAGGCTCAGTAAGGCAATAAGCAGGATCGCGTTGCGCCGCCCGGTTATGGGCAGGGCGGCATGGAGCGCCTGACCGCCCACCACGAAGTTCGAGGCCACGAAGCCAATATACATGAGCACGACAAGACCGATGATGGGCACCGCGCCATAAAAGCCGAACTGCCCCCGGCTCTGCACCATTTGCGGCACACCCAGCATGGGCCCCTGGGCGGCATGCAGCGCCATGAACACGGCCCCTGCCAGGTTGCCCAGAACGACGGCGATAGCCGACCACGTAAACGACAGCCCGAACAGCCCCGGCCCAAGCGCGCCGGTCACTACCGTGAGCAGGGTCAGGTTGGTGCTGAACCAGACCGCAAACAGGTCGCGCGCGCGGCCATGGCGCTGGTCGGGTGGAATCTGGTGTATGGTGTGGGTTTCAAACGCCGTGCTCATCAAACGCGTTATGCCTGAGGAACGGCTTTATGGATATATGTCCACCACGATATTGATCGGTTTTCGATACGATTTGCCCGTGTCGCCACGGCTGATGCAGCGCGGCGGCACGGGGCAGGTCGTTACTGGAACGGATTGCCCGAATAGGACGGCGCGGTATAGCCCGCAGGCGGCACCACGTAATGCGGCGCGCTGTAAGTGGGGGTATGGCTGGGTATGCCGGGAGTTGAAAGACCTTCCTGTGCGGGCATGGAGCCGGTTGTGATGCCTGTGCCTGTGCCTGTGCCTGTGCCTGTTCCCGTGCTGATGTCCGTCGGCGTGGTTTGCAGGGGCGGGTAATTCGTGGTGGCTGAAGGCGCCACGCCACCCGTGCCCCGATAGCCATAAGCCGGATCGCTGGCCGATGGCAGGCGACCGGCAGGGGTGGTGATGGCCCCGGTGGTGTCATAATCACTGGCGGAATAGCGGCCCACGCAGTTCTTGCCACGCTCGGCGGTGTGAATGGCCTCAAGCTGGCCCTTCAGTTCGCCAATTTCCTTGTGCCTGTCACCGCCTGCGCTGCCCACGGGCACGCCAATCAGGGCCACCCCCCATGCATCGGACTGGTGCATGCGGCGCTGGTGCATTTCGGCGGAGGCAAGGTTTTGCGTATCCGTCTGGTCCATCTGGGCCAGCTGGGCGCAGCTCTGGCGCATGAAGGGTTCGGGGTCGGTATATTGTGCGCTGATATCCGATGGATTGGAGGCGCATCCAGCCATACCCAGAACACTCAGGCACAGGAGGGTCTTTTTCATAGGGTTCCTGTCAGTCGGTCAATGTTACCTCGTGTAACAGACACCGGGCGGTCAACCCCACAGGAAAAATCGGGTAGCTGTGTTGTCCGGGCCTGTCCGCCGATACCGCATGAAGTATAAGACCCGCCCTGTTTTTTTGGCGTTAACAGGTCAGGATGGAGGTGCGGTATTCGCATCATTGTGATCGTGTTTGCCGCGATGTCCTGCGTCATGCCCACATTAGATGATGCACAAGGTCGCATTCAGGCGCTACCTGCTTTTAACAGGAAGCTGCACCAGAAATTTGCTTGTGATTGCCGGATGTTGTTGGATGCATCACTGGCGATGTGTCAATGAAGCCAGCCAGCGCGTTGCAAAATCACGTTGCTGCTGCACCGTTCCAGTCCTGTCGGGCGGGGCATGATCAAATATATCGACAATATTGCGGCGGTCTGCCTGTTCTCCCTGCCTGATGACATACACTTTCCTGCCGCCACTCATGTTTCTGGACATGCCCGATGCCATGATATCGGGGCGTGCACCGATGCACAGAAAACGTATTCCCTCTTTTTCAAGCGCAAGGTGCATGGTCTGGAAAGCTGAAAAAAGATCGGGAGCTTCATATCGCCTGGCCCATTTTTCTGGATGGATGATATTCACGAACCACGGATATTGTGTGGAAATTTCGAGAAGAATGTTCTTTACATCCCCATTTTCTGAAATTACTTTTATTTTTTTATATTCAGTCATAATTCAGGCCTTTGATTGGAAAGTAAAATTTTATATTGAATGTGGGGGAGACGTGATTTGGTTAAGGTTGGTGATGTTTTTTACATCAATACGACAAAGGGAAGATGATATTTTCAGTATGTAAAGCACTACCCCCGCTTTTCATATCTTATCCGCGTTTTTGAAGGGATCTACCCTGATGAAGACCAGAATATATCCGACATAGTCCGTTCTCCAGTCGCTTTTCTGATATTCTTTCCCCTCGGTGCGGCTGATAGACGGAAAGAGGTGCATAAATGCGGGCACGTTCCGCTTGATGATGAAAGTAAGAAAATACCTGTATTCCGCACGGGTGTTCCCCATCCTCAAACAAACAGGGTCGAGATATGGTGTTTTTCAGATGAGGAAAAGGAATGGATAGTAGAAAACATTACTGATGAGCAGCGTAAACTGCCCATTAAAATGATAGCGAATGCTCTTTCCCTGATAGACAAGATAGATAACGGATGGAGGCCGGAGAACCACCCATGGTAATGGCAGGCACATTACGTTATCCGTAATTGCAATTGCCAAAAAAGCTGAATGAAACCAGGCAAGGCCTGCGGCAATGGCGCGATGTTCGTGCCTGCGATATGAAGGTGACTACAGATCGCATAATTGTGTCAATATTTCATCATAAACAGTATTGTTGAGATTGATATGGTAAAAATTGGAGATATTTTTTATATGGATACCAATAAGGGGAGGGCATATCTGCAATACATAAAGCGCGTTAAGAAATTTGGATGGATGATTAGGGTTTTTCGGGTTTTTATACCGAAAATTATCCTGATGCTGCAGAAATATCAAAATCTCCCGTAGCATTTTTAACGTTCTATCCAATATTTTCGGCTGTCAGGCAGAAGCTGGCCCATAAAGTCGGGCACGTTCCACTCGATGCGGAAAGTCAGAAAATACCGATATTTCGGTACGGCCTACCCAACCTCAGAACAAGAAAGGTTTCCGTCTGGTGCTTCTGGGATGGTGAAAAAGAGTGGGCTGTTGAAAACATTACTGACGAACAGCGTAAACTGCCCATAAAATGGATCGTGAATTATCAAGCTTTGAAAGAAATGATAGAAGATGAATGGCGCCCTGAAAAATGCCTGTGGTGATTGAAAATAAACTATATTGAATATAAACCTGTGTTTTACACCGCATAACAGGAAAACAGACAGCGCCCGATACACCACGCGCCGTTCCCGCACCCATCGTTGTGGTGGCCCATCTCAACGCCCGCCTCCAGCCGGTTCAGCGGGGCAGTGTTTTTGAGGATCCGCTCGATGTCATGCTTCATGAAATGGGCATTGGCGAAGTCGTGGGCCCAGGCACGGCCCTTGCGCCCGATCCGGTCGGCATTCCGCCTGTGATATCGAGATTGCGGTCGAGGATGCCTCACAAACCGTGCTGAAACAGGTCATGCAGGCCCTTGATGAGCTTGGCGCGCCAAAGGGGTCGGAACTGCGCCTGCCGGGCACGGCAGCCCCCATCGCGTTTGGCATGATGGAAGGCATGGCTATTTTCATGAACGGCACCGACCTGCCAGCCGAAACCTATGCCCGCTCCGATATCAACAAGACCATTTCAGGGCTTCGCGCGGCCCTTGGCCAGACGGAGGCGCTGCAAGGCTACTGGGAAGGTAGCCGTGAAACGGCGCTCTATTTCTACGGCAGCAGTTTTGCAGCCATGCAGGCTGCGGTTGCCGACTACATTCAATCTGATCCACTCTGCGCCCGGTGTCGCATTGAACAGATTGCATAAGCGCAATGGAGCGGGGGCTGCATGCCTGCAAAAAGCCCCCCGATTGAGAAAACAATCATAATAAAGAAGTTTTTGGTGAAGTCTTTTTCAAAAATCTTCAAATAACATAAGATCCATTCCAGTCTTGAACCTACCGCCCCGGCTGGTTGGTGGCGTAATCGCTGATACCCCACAGTCGGTCATGCACGGCACGGTAATAGGCGCGTTCATCATAAAGCGGCACGTCAAGGCTCAGGTCACGCGCGGTCAGCCTGCCGATGGCGGCGGTCGCCTGATAGGACGAGAGCACAAGATTGCCTGCGCTGCGTACCAGCGCAATCTGGGCCTGGAGCAGGGTTTCCTGCTGCTGGAGCACGGAAAGCGTTGAGGTGGTGCCGACCATCACCTGCCGCTGCATGCCGTGCAGAGCGGCGGCATCAGCCTCGACGGCGGCGCGGTTGCTTTCTATCGCGGCGCGGTTGGCCTGCATGCGCTGCCAGCTCGCCGCGGCCAGTTGCACGGCGGCGCGGCGCTTTACATCCACCGTATGGGCGGCCTCGTTGGCCTGCTGGCGGGCCATGCGCACGGCGGCATATTCGCCCCCGCCCTGATAAAGCGGCATGGAGGCGTTGACGAGGGCGTATTTGTTATCGTTGAGCGAGCGGCCTTCGTCCTGGTTGATGCCATGCATATAGGCCGCCTGCGCGCTGACAGTGGGCATGAGGGCGGCAAAGGCCACACCCACGGCATCTTTTTTCGCCGCCTCGTCAAACAGGGCACCAATGACGTCGGGGTTGTTCTGCACCGCCTGCGTCATGGCGTCCTGCTCGGTATGAAGCGGCAGGACCAGGGGCTGCGGCGGGGCCAGGCCATCGGGCGCGTCAACCCCCACAACCTGCCGGTAGGTGGCGCGATCGGCCTGCAACGTTCCTTCGGCCAGTTGCCGCACCGCGCGGGCATTGGCCAGCGCGCCTGCCGCCTGGGCCACATCGGTGTGGGTGATCTCGCCGCCATGTGCACGCAGTTCGGTGGCATGAAGCTGGGCGGCGTAAACCTGCTCGTTGTTGATGTCGATGCGCAGGATCTGCTCATCTTCCACCACATTGATATAAGCATTGACCACATCGGAGAAGACCTGCTCCTCAGCCGCGATCAGCCGCGCGCGCTCGGCCATGACCGCATGGCGCGCCTTGTGCGTGCTGGCCGTGGTCTTGCCGCCGGTATAGATGGGCTGGGAAATGCTGACCCCGCCGGAATAGCCGGGGCTTTCATACCGTCGGGCATAGCCGCTTTCCCCTGATGTCGGCGCCATGCGCATCAGGCCGGAATAATAGGACATGCTCGCCGTGCCGGTAATCGTGGGGCGCCAGCCGCCCAGCGCCTGGGGCACCTGCTCATCGGTCGCGCGCAGGGTTGCGCGTTCCTGCCGCAGCACCGGGTTGCCCAGATAGGCCGCGGCAAGTGCCGCACTCAGCGTGCGTGGCGCATCTGCCGCCTGCGGCACGCGCGCCAGTGCCGTGCCGCTGCACAGAAGTGCTGCACTTCCGGCCCCGATTGCCCAGTTTCCCTTCATGTCCGCCCCTGCCAGCCTGATATGCGAGGCGGCACCATGACAGCCCGCCCCGGCCAGTCTTACCCGCAGGATGTTGCGTGCGGGTTAACCGGCTAGAACACGAAGGCGGGGGCAGGGGCCAGTTCAGGCAACAGGGGCACGGCTGCCTCGAACAGCGGCTGCACCGCGCTGCCCTGCTCTGTAGCGGCAACGCGGCTGACCGATGTCACGCCCGATGCCGGGCAGATGGGAGCGATGATGCGCCCGCCCTGTGCAAGCTGCGCCACAAGGGCCTGCGGCACCGTGCGCACCGCGCCATCAATGAAGATCAGGTCATAGGGGGCCGAGGCCGGAGCGCCCTTGACCAGCGGCCCATCGCACCACTGCACGCCGGGCGCGCAGGCGGCGCACAGGGCCTTGCCAGTGGTGGCCAGGCGCGACTCCGATTCGAGGGCGATGACATGCAGTTCAAGCGCCATCGCGCCCAGCAGGGCCGCGAGGTAGCCCGTGCCAGCCGCAACGACCAGAACCCGCTCGCCGTGCCGCAGGTCGGCCACCTGCAGCATGCGCCCCGTTACCCGTGGCTCGGTCAGGTAGCGTCCTTCGCCGAGCGGCAGGTTCTGGTCGCAATAGGCGAAGGCCCGCAGTGCATCGGGCACGGCGCGCTCACGTGGCACGGCGCGCATGGCGGCGATAATGGCGGCATTGCCCACCTGTGAGGGGCGAATCTGGGCATCGACCATGCGTTGCCGGGCCGCGACAAAATCGAGTGGCGCGTAATCGGGGTCTGTCCTGTCCATAACGTTTCCTTGAAACACGCTGCCCCGCAGGGTGCTGAAGCCGCAACCCGGCCGGACGGGCGAAATCTTTTCCGGCTTTTTTTGTATTTATGCGCCGCTTTGATCGGGAAACAACAGCAACGCCGCACACAACGGCTTGACCTGAGATGCATTTCAGCGGATATACCCCGTGCACCGCCGAGGTCTGGTGGCAGAATGGTGATGCAGCGGACTGCAAATCCGCGAATGTGGGTTCGATTCCCGCCCAGACCTCCAATCTTTCCCTGACAGGGAAGGACAGGCGTTGACATAATTCCCGAAAATCTGCCGTTTTCTTCTCTCTGGCCATAGTAGCCGATGACAGGGAGAGATGCCGAATGACAGGCATGCTGGGGGTATCCGTGGGGGTATCGATGCTGCCTGATGCAGCGCCCCGGCCTTGCCGCATCCTCCATCAGCGCATGATCTGCCTCCCGGCATAAAGATTACGGGGGCAGGCGTTCCCTTCGCGCCGGTTTGGGGTATATCTGCCCTTGGCCGGGCGCGTTGTCCTGCCCTGCGTCTGATTATGGTGGATCTGGTTTTTCGTGATGCTTGACAAGTCGTTCTCCCCCGCCGGGACCGAAACCTCCCTCTATGCCCTGTGGGAGGCCAGTGGCGCGTTCAGCGCCCGGCCCGATAGCGCGGCAAAGCCCTATACCATCATGATTCCGCCGCCCAATGTCACGGGCACGCTGCATATCGGCCACGCCCTGACCATGACGTTGCAGGACACGCTCATCCGCTGGCGCCGTATGCAGGGGCGCGACACGCTGTGGCAGCCGGGCACCGACCATGCGGGCATCGCCACCCAGCTTGTGGTCGAGCGCATGCTGCAAAAGGAAGGCACGTCGCGCCAGGAAATGGGCCGCGACGCCTTTGTCGGGCGCGTGTGGGACTGGAAGGCCGAATCCGGCGGCGGCATTACAAGGCAGCTCCGTCGCCTCGGCGGCTCGCTCGACTGGCAGCGCGAGCGCTTCACCATGGATGATGGCCTGTCGGATGCGGTCAAGGAGGTGTTCGTCACCCTCTACCGCGAGGGGCTGATCTACCGCGACCGCCGCCTTGTCAACTGGGACCCCGCCTTCCGCTCCGCCATCTCCGACCTCGAGGTTGATAACCGCGAGAGCCGAGGCAGCCTGTGGTATATCCGCTACCCCGTGGAGGGCCAGCCGGGCCGCACCATCACGGTCGCCACCACCCGCCCCGAGACCATGCTCGGCGATATGGCCGTGGCCGTGCACCCCGAGGACGAACGCTTTGCCGATCTGGTGGGCAAGAACGTCATCCTGCCGCTGACCGGCCGCCGTATTCCCGTCGTGGCGGATGAATATTCCGACCCCACCAAAGGCAGCGGCGCGGTCAAGATCACCCCGGCCCATGACTTCAACGATTTCGAGGTCGGGCGTCGCCACAGGCTCGACATGCCCAGCGTGCTCGATGAGGAAGCCCGCATCACCCTTGCCGAGATTGAAGGCGAACTCCGCGCCGAGGCGGGGCTGTCCGACCCCGCCTTCGTGCGCACTCTGGCAGGCATGCCGCGCGATGAGGCGCGCAAGGTCATGGTGGCCGAGCTTGAGCGGCTGGAATGGCTGGAAAAGATCGAGCCGCACACCAATCAGGTGCCGCATGCCGAGCGCAGTGGCGCGGTGGTCGAGCCGCGCCTGACCACGCAGTGGTACTGCGATGCCAAGACCCTTGCTGGCCCCGCCATCGAGGCGGTGGAAACCGGCAAGATCGAATTCGTGCCCAGACAGTGGGAAAATACTTTCTATGCCTGGATGCGTGACATCCAGCCCTGGTGCATCAGCCGCCAGCTCTGGTGGGGGCATCGCATCCCCGCCTGGTATGGCCCCGATGGGCATGTGTTCGTCGCCCGTGATGAAGCCGATGCCACAACGCAGGCCCGCGCCCATTACGGACAGGACACGGCGCTTACGCGTGATGAGGATGTGCTCGACACATGGTTCTCCTCCGCCCTGTGGCCGTTCTCCACGCTGGGCTGGCCGCAGCAGACACCTGAGCTGGCGCGCTATTACCCCACCGATGTGCTGGTCACGGGTTTTGACATCATCTTCTTCTGGGTTGCGCGGATGATGATGATGGGCCTGCACTTCATGAAGGATGTGCCCTTCCGGCAGGTGTTCATTCACGGGCTGGTGCGTGACGAGCGCGGGCAGAAGATGTCCAAGTCCAAGGGCAACGGCATCGACCCGCTGGAGATGATCGACAGCTACGGCGCGGATGCCATGCGCTTTTGCATCTGCTCGCTCACTGGCCTGGGCCGTGACGTGAAGCTTGGCCCGAAAAAGGTGGAGGAATACCGTTCCTTCATCACCAAGATATGGAATGCCGCGCGCTTTTGCGAGATGAACGGCGTGGCCCCGGTTGCAGGCTTCAGCCCGGCCTCCGTGCAATCCCCGCTGGGCCGCTGGATCCTGGCCGAACTGGCGCAGGCGGTGGAAGAGGCCACGAAAGCGCTGGAAGCCTTCCGCTTCGATGAATATGCGGGTGCCTGCTACCGCTTTGTGTGGAACTGCTTCTGCGACTGGTTCCTTGAGCTGGCCAAGCCGGTCTTTGCCGCGGGCGACACGGCGGAGGCCGTCGAGACCCGCGCGGTGGCCGCCCATGTGCTGGGCACCATCCTGCGCCTGCTCCAGCCCGTGACCCCGTTCATGACCGACCGGCTGTGGCAGCATTTCGGCTTTGGGGGTGAGGGTTCGCTCATCACCGCACCGTGGCCGCAGCCCGAACATCTGGAAGGGGCGAAGGACGCGCGCGATGAGATGGAATGGCTGATCCGCTTCATTTCCGCCATCCGCACCGTGCGCTCGGAAATGAACGTGCCGCCCTCACGCCTCGCCCCCGTGCTGCTGCGTGATGCATCTGCCACCACCGTGGCGCGTGCCGCCAAATGGGCGGAAGCGATTGGCCGCATGGCCCGTGTGTCCGAGGTGCTGCCGCTTGCGGGCGAGATGCCGCAGGGTGCGGCCCAGCTTGTGGTGGATGAAGCAACGCTGGTCATTCCGCTGGCCGGGATCATTGACCTGAGCGTTGAGCGCCAGCGGCTGGAAAAGGAATGTACCAAGGTGGATGGCGAGATTGCCAAGGTTGAGCGCAAGCTGGGCAATGCCGATTTCGTCGCCCGTGCCAAGCCGGAAGTCGTGGCCGAAAACCGCGAGCGGCTGGAAGCGTTCCAGGCAGAGCGCGTGCGGCTGAAAGCGGCACTGGCGCGGATTGCTTGACGGAACAGAAGTTTTTGGGTGCCGCCTTTTTTCAAAAAGGCGGCGTTCTTTTGAAGCTTTTTGAAAAAAGCTTCACCAAAAACTTCTGGAACATTCTCTTCACATCATTTTGGGGAAGGAAGCTGCCATGACCGAAAACGCATTGGAGACACTGGTGCTGGGTGGGGGCTGCTTCTGGTGCATCGAAGCGCCGTTCAAGGAACTGCGCGGTGTGCATGGAATCGAGCCGGGTTACGCCGGTGGCCATACGCCCAACCCGACCTACGAGCAGGTCTGCACGGGCCGCACCGGGCATACCGAGGTGGTGCGTGTGACGTTCGACCCCGCTGAACTGTCATGTGCCGACCTGCTGCGCATCTTCTTTGTCATGCATGACCCCACCACGCTCAACCGGCAGGGCAATGACGTGGGCACGCAGTATCGTTCGGCCATTTTCTGGCAGGATGCGACGCAGGAAAAAACGGCCCATGCCGTGCGCGATGAAATTGCAGCCCAGCATGTCTGGCCCAACCCGATCGTGACCGAAATTGCGAAGCTGGACCATTTCTGGGCCGCCGAGGATTATCATCGCGACTATTTTGCCCGTAACCCCGGCAATCCGTATTGCAGCGCGGTCATCCCGCCCAAGATCGCCAAGATGCGCCGCCTGTTTCGTGACCGGCTGGTGGATTCCGCCGGTTAATAGCCTGGAATCAGAAGAACGTTTTTAGTGAAGCTTTTGTCAAAAAGCTTCCGGGCTTTCATCCATCAGCTCCGATCCGTCGGGTCATCATCCAGAAAAAGCTGGTCAGCTTCCTCATCAAAATCGAACAGTTCCGCATAACGCGCCCAGCCGATCAGGGTCTGGAGCGTCTGGCGGGCATAGTTGGGCGACATGCTGTCCTCAAGTTCATCACGGAAGCGCTCGGCGCTGGCGCGATGGTTGGGGCGTTCGTCAAGCACCGCGCGGATGGTGCGCACCATGGGAATGTTGTGCAGCATGCTCTGCCACAGGATGTGCTTGCGGATGTCGTGCTCGCTTTGCACAAAGCGCATGCCCTCGGGCGTGAGCAGGATGTCGCCATCCTCAAGTTCGGCAAAGCCCAGCAATTGCAGGGATTCGCCAAGCGGGAACAGGTCATCTAGCTCAAGCTGCAGGCGGCTGGCGAGCAACGGCAGGTCGGCGCGGCCATGCAGCGGGTCGGCGGCCAGTGTTTCCATCATGCCCACGATGGTGTTCATCGGCAGTGCTGGCAGGGCCACGGCATCAGCCGAGATCTGGACATGCCGCATGTCCGGGTCGGTCATGTCCGCCTCAGACACGACCGGCGCGCGCCGCGTCATGAGTGCGTAGATACGGTCCACGAACTGGCGGAAGGCCATGTCCTCACGGTTGCGGGGGTGCTCGAAGGGTACCTGAAGCTCATAGGCCACCCGCCCGGGGTTGGAGGAAAAGATGAGGATGCGGTCGCACATCAGCACCGCTTCTTCGATATTGTGAGTAACCAGCAGGATCGACTGAATGGGCAGTTTCTTTTCCGCCCACAGTTCCACAAGGTCGGTGCGCAGGTTTTCCGCCGTCAGCACGTCCAGCGCCGAGAAGGGTTCGTCCATCAGCAGCAGGTCGGGCCGGACAACAAGGGCGCGCGCCAGCCCCACGCGCTGGCGCATCCCGCCCGAAAGCTCCTTGGGGTAGGCATTCTCATACCCGCCCAGGCCGATCAGGTGGATCGCGTCTTCCGCCAGTTTCTCGCGCTCGGCCGGGGCCACGCCCTGCGCCTCCAGCCCCAGTTCCACGTTTTTCTGCACCGTCAGCCACGGGAACAGCGCAAAGGACTGGAACACCAGGGAAATACCTGCCGCAGGCCCTTCCAGCCGCTTGCCCTTCCAGATCACCTCGCCGCCGGTGGGCGGCAAAAGCCCCGCGATAATGCGCAGCAGGGTGGACTTGCCCGAGCCCGAGCGGCCCAGCAGCCCCACGATCTCGCCACTGCGGATGCTCAGGTTCACGCCATCGAGCACCACAAGGTCGGTTGAGCTTTCCTTGGGGTAGGCCTGCCTGCAGTTGACGATCCGGACAAGTTCCGTGCCGGTCTGCTTCGGGCTGGGGGAGGCGGCTTGCTGCGGCATCAGGTGCTCTCAGTCAAAAGTGTAATGCCGGGCGGCATAATTGGATAACGGGCGCCATACGGCGCGATTGAGCAGCAGCACGAAGGCCGCCATGACCGCCATGCCCAGCCCGACCTGGTCGGTGGCTCCCGCCACGGTGGCATGGGCAATATAGGCGCCCAGCCCCTGCGCGCTCAGGGTGGTGTCGCCCCAGCTGGCCACCTCCGTGGCGATGGCGGCATTCCAGGCACCGCCCGATGCGGTCAGGGCGCCGGTGATGAAATAGGGCGTAATGCCCGGCAGCATCACCCGCCGCCACCACAGCCAGCCCCTGACGTGGAAGTTGCGCGCGGCCTCGAGCAGGTCGCCGGGATAGGACGAGGCCCCGGCCACGATATTGAACAGGATATACCACTGCGTGCCCAATAACATGAGCGGGGTGAGCCATATGTTGCTGTTCAGGTGCCAGTGCACGATCGCGACCACGACAAGCGGAAAGAACAGGTTGGCGGGGAAAGCGGCCATGAACTGTGCCGCCATCTGCGCGTGCCGCGCCCGCCGGGGCGACAGGCCCAGCCATATCCCCGCAGGCACCCAGATCACGGAGGCGACCAGCACCGTAATCATGACGCGCAGCAGCGTCAGCCCGCCCAGCGCCATGACATGCAGCACCTGCCCCGCGCTGTAATGAGCGTGGGAAAAGGTCCATGTTTTCCACCCCAGGGTCAGGGCGCACACGACAATCCCGGCAATCCAGGCTGCATCCATCAGGCGGGGGGGTATGAGCGCGCGTGCGGGGGCGGAGGGGCGCGGGCCAAGGGCCAGCCAGCCGATACGCGTCAGCCCATCACCCACGCGCAGGCAGAAGCGGCGCAGCAGGTGCGTGCGGCGCAGCAGCACCAGCACCCACGGGTCAGGCGCTGCAAGGGTTGCGCCATCATCGGTCTGGAAACGTGCCGACCATGCCACGAGCGGACGGAACAGCAGCTGGTCATAGGCCAGGATTACGGCCAGCATGGTGAGGATGGCGTAGAAAATGGCCGCAAGGTTCCGCTGCTCGATCGCAACCCCCACATAGGAGCCGATGCCGGGCAGGGCGATATCGGTATTGCCCACCGTGATCGTCTCGGAATAGACAACCATGAACCACCCGCCGGACATGGAGATCATGGTGTTCCATACCAGCGCGGGGATGGCGAAGGGCACTTCAAGCCGCCAGAAGCGCTGCCAGGGTGTGAGGCCAAAGCAGCGGGCGGCTTCCTCAAGGTCGGGCGGCACGGTGCGCAGCGACTGATACATGGCAAAGGCCATGTTCCATGCCTGACTGGTGAAGATGGTGAAGATGGCGGCGAGTTCCGCCCCCATCATCCGCCCCGGAAACAGCCCGAGGAAGAAAATGACCGTAAAGGTGAGAAAGCCCAGAATGGGCACCGACTGTAAAATATCGAGCAGCGGCACCAGCACCTGTCCCGCCCGCCGGCTCTTGGCGGCCCAGACGGCATAGGTGAAGGTGAACACCAGCGACGCCGCAAGGGCTGCGAACATGCGCAGCGTGGTGCGCACGGCATAGCCGGGCAGGTAGGCGGGGTTGAGGTGGATGGTCCCGGCCTCGCTTGCGGGAATGGGCACGAGCATGTGGCGGCCCGCCGTAGCCACCACGACCGCGCCCGCCATGATGGCAAGCAGGCCGAGCAGGTCCGCCAGATTGGGGCGGGCGCGCAGGTTTCCCGGTTGACCGCCTGTGCTCACCCTGCCGTGCCCGTGCTGCCAAAGCCACCCGCGCCACGGGTGGTTTCATCAAGCTCGGCATATTCCACCCACTCGCCACGCACCACGGGGGCGAGCACGCCCTGGGCAATGCGCATGCCGCGCTCGACCACGAAGGGCGCATCGCCCGCATTCATTACGATAATGCCGATCTCGCCGCGATAATCCTCATCAATCGTGCCCGGCGCGTTGGGCAGGGTCACGCCATGCTTGAGCGCAAGCCCCGAGCGGGGGCGGATCTGGAGTTCATAGCCACGCGGCAGCGCCACGCACAGCCCCGTGGGCACCAGTGCGCGCCCACCTGGCGCAATGCTCAGCGGTGCGGTCACGGCCGCGAGCAGGTCCATTCCGGCAGCTCCGTCAGTGGCATAGGCGGGCAGGGGCAGGTCATGCGCGTGGGCCAGACGGCGGACCTGAATGGGGAGGGGGGAAAGGCTCATGAAGTGTGTCCGTCAACATGCGGGGAGTTGAAAAAGGCGGCAATGCGGGCGACCAGACGCTGCGCCACCTGCATCTTGTCCAGCCGGGGCCAGTGGGTGCAGCCGGTGGCGTCAATCAGGTCGATCTCGTTCTCAGCGCCGCCCATGATGCCGCTTTCAGGGCTGACATCATTGGCCACGATCCAGTCGCACCCCTTGCGCAGGCGCTTGGCGGTGGCGTGTTCGACCACATGCTCCGTCTCGGCGGCAAAGCCCACCACCAGGCGCGGCCGGGTGGGGGCGGGCTGGCTCAGCGTGGCCAGAATGTCAGGGTTTGGCACAAGATGCAGCGCGGGCGGGGGCTGTCCTGCGGCTTTCTTGATCTTCTGCGGGGCTTCAGCGACATGCCAGTCCGCTACGGCAGCGGCGCAGACGGCAATATCGCACGGCAGGGCCTGCTGGCACGCCGCCAGCATGGCGCGTGCGGTCTCGACGCGCAGGGTGTGCACGCCCGGCGGGTCGGGCAGGGTGGTCGGTCCGCTGACCAGTGTTACGTCAGCCCCCGCTGCCGCCAGCGCACGCGCAATGGCATAACCCTGCGTGCCTGATGAGCGGTTGGCCAGATAGCGCACGGGGTCGATCGGCTCATGCGTGGGGCCTGCGGTGACCAGCGCACGGCGGTCCGCAAGCGGCTGTTCGCCCTCAAGCCGGGCCATGATGGCGGCGAGAATGGAGTGGGGCTCGGCCAGTCGTCCCGGCCCGTGCTCGTTGCACGCCATCAGCCCGGTTTCGGGGCCAACGAATTCCACGCCGCGCGCTGCAAGGGTCGCGATATTGGCCTGTGTGGCGGGGTGCTGCCACATCCGCACGTTCATGGCGGGGGCGGCCAGCACCGGCGTATCGGTGGCCAGCAGCACGGTGGTGGCGAGGTCATCGGCCAGACCTGCGCTCATGCGGGCCAGAATATCGGCAGTGGCGGGGCAGACCACGATCAGGTCACTGCTGCGCGACAGGGCTATATGGCCCATCTCGCTTTCATCGGTCAGGGAGAACAGGTCGCTGAACACGCGCTCGCCACTCAGGGCCTGAAGCGCGAGAGGTGTGACGAATCGGGCGCCTCCTTCCGTCAGCACCGTGCGCACGCGGATGTCGCGTTCCCTGAGCCTGCGGATGAGATCAAGCGCCTTGTAGGCGGCGATTCCCCCACACACCACCAGCAGGACAGAACGGTCTGCCCGTGCCCCCATCAGATCTTCCAGCCGGAATGGATGGCCGCGATCCCGCCCGAGAGGTTCTGGTAGGACACACGCTCAAGCCCTGCCTCGCGCATCATGTCGGCCAGGGTTTCCTGATCGGGGAACATGCGGATGCTTTCAGCGAGGTACTGGTAGCTCTCGCGGTCACCCGCGATCGCCGCACCCATGCGCGGCAGCACGTGGAAGGACCAGGCATCATATACGGGTGCAAAGGCCGCGACCTGCACGCGCGAGAATTCAAGGCACAGGAACCGCCCGCCGGGGCGCAGGATGCGGCGCGCCTCGCGCAGCACCTGCAGCTTGTCGGTGCAGTTGCGCAGGCCGAAGGCGATGGAGACGCGATCCACCGAATTGTCGGCCAGCGGAATGGCCTCGGCATCAACGGCCATGAAGTTGAGGCCCGACACCAGCCCGCGCTCCATCGCGCGGTTGCGGCCTACCGTGAGCATGCTCACGTTTATGTCGGACAGGATGGCGGGGCCACCCCCGCCGCGCAGCCAGCCGAACGAGATGTCACCCGTGCCACCGGCCAGATCGAGCAGCGACAGGTCGGGGTGGGGGGCGAGTTCGTTGACGAAAATCTTCTTCCACGCGCGGTGGATGCCCAGCGACATCACGTCGTTCATGATGTCGTATTTGGAGGCCACGCTGTCAAAGACTTCGCGCACCATGGATTTCTTCTCGCGCAATGGCACATCGCGGAAGCCGAAATCAGTGGTATCCGCATGGCGGTCATCGGGACGGCCGGCGGAAGGAGAGGGATGGTATGGCTGGCTATTGTCGGTCATGATGCACAGGTATAACCCCAGATGAGGCCATGCCGGAACTCCCTGAAGTCGAAACTGTGATGCGCGGGATGCGAGTGCATCTTGAAGGTCACACTATTTCCCGCGCCAGCACGCACCATACGGGGCTGCGCTGGCCGTTTCCCCCCGGTCTGGCCCAGGCGCTGGAAGGACAGCGGATCGATGGATTCGCCCGGCGGGGGAAATATATCCTCATCACCCTTTCGGGTGGGAATGTGGTCGTGCTGCATCTGGGCATGTCCGGGCGCGTGCTGCTCTCGCGCCCCACGCAAGCCGAGCGCGCGGCCCCGGCCGCCCTGCACGAGCATCTGGTGATCGAAACCGGGGAGGGGGCGCGCTGCGGGCTGGTCGATCCGCGTCGCTTCGGCATGGTCGATCTGGTGCCGGTGGCGGGTGTGGAAGGTCACCGCCTGCTTGCGGGCATGGGCCCCGAGCCGCTGGGCAACCGCTTTGATGGGCCATGGCTTGCGGCAAAAGGCCGGGGGCGGCGCACCAGCATCAAGGCGCTGCTGCTTGATCAGCGCGTGGTGGCGGGGCTGGGCAATATCTATGTGTCCGAGGCGCTGTTCCGCGCACGCATTCACCCCGCGCGGGCGGCGGGTGAGATCAGTGGCGCGGAATATGATGAGCTGGCGACGCAGGTCCGCGCCGTGCTCGGGGAGGCGATTGCCGCAGGCGGCTCAAGCCTGCGTGATTATGTGCAACCCGATGGGGAACTCGGCTATTTCCAGCATGCGTGGCGCGTTTATGGGCGTGAAGGGGCAGGATGCCCCGATTGCCCCGGCCCGCCTGCGTGTGATGGGGTGGAACGCATCACCCAATCGGGGCGTTCGAGCTTTTTCTGCCCCCGCCAGCAGGAGGCATGAGACGATTTAGGCAAAGACTTGTCTTGACGAATACGGTCAGGGTGGACTAGATCGCCAGCCTGATATGGGATGTCCGCACGATCGGGTGGCGGACCGCCGTAACCTGATTTATGCAGATGAACTGAGAGCAATGGCCAATACAGCATCCGCGCGCAAGCGCATCCGTCAGAACGAACGCCGCAACGCCCGCAACACCGCGCGCCTCTCCCGCGTGCGCACCTTCGTGAAGAAGGTCGAGACCGCGATCGCCACCGGCAAGAAGGACGACGCCGTGGTGGCCCTGCGTGAGGCACAGCCCGAAATGCAGCGCGCCGTTGGCAAGGGCGTTCTTCACGCCAACACGGTTGCCCGTCGTATTTCCCGCCTGTCCGCCCGTATCAAGTCGCTCGCTGCTGCGTAAGATACGGCTGGTTTCTTTCATCTGAAAGAAGGCTGGAAGTAATAAAAGAGGTCGTCTGTCGCCATTATTGGCGATGACGGCCTTTTTTTGTTATCCACATCTTGCGGGTGTGAACGGGTTTTGGCGGGGGCGGGGCAGATTCCCGTTGCTTCGCCCGATTCCGTGCTCTAAATTATGGGGATAATTCCAGCGTCATCGGTGGTTCCGGCCGAAGGGTCGGGCTGTGGGTCGTGCCGATGGCACGGCTTGTGGCCTGTCCTGTCGGGGAAGGGCCGGTGGCGCGGGGTGGTGGAATGGAGCGGGGTTTACGGCAGGGGCATGCGCGCGGGCGGTGTCCTTTTCGTGCCCCATGTGGCGGGGAGCGGATATGACGGGCGGACTGGAAGGCTACGACGCGGTTGCGGAAGCCAACGCGCAGAAAAGTGTGCTCGCCATCCACTGGTCGCGCATCTGCGAGCGGCTGAAGGCCGAGGTGGGCGAAGTCGAATACCGTACATGGCTGCGCCAGATCACGGTTGGCCCGGTGGAGGAGGACGAGATCACCCTTTACCTGCCCACGCGCTTCCTGCGCGACTGGGTGCGCGGGCAGTATGGCGACCGCCTCGGCGCGCTGTGGCATGCCGAAGTGCCCGCCATCCGCCGCGTCGAGTTGCAGGTGGCCCGTCCCTCAGCCCAGCCCGCCCCCGATGCCGTGGCGCAGGAAGCATCAGCCGCCCCGGCCGCTGCCGCCCCGAGTGAGCCGGCGGTGCCCGCGGTAGCGCCCGTGGCGGCTGAAAGCCCACGGCAGGCCGAGGTGCGCAGCGACCTCGCAGCCCCGCTCGAGCCGCGCTTTACGTTTGATACCTTTGTCGTGGGCAAGCCCAACGAGTTCGCCTATGCCTGCGCCCGCCGCGTGGCCGAGCGCCCGTCCAGCCCCGGCTTCAACCCCCTGTTCCTTTATGGCGGCGTGGGTCTGGGCAAGACCCATCTCATGCACGCCATCGGGGCGGAACTGCTGCGTGGCGGCAAGGTCTCGGTGGCCTATATGTCGGCCGAGAAGTTCATGTACCGCTTCATCGGGGCCATCCGCTCGCAGTCCACGCTCGAATTCAAGGACCAGTTGCGCTCGGTTGACGTGCTGATGATCGATGACCTGCAGTTCCTCATCGGCAAGGACAACACGCAGGACGAATTTTTCCACACCTTCAACGCACTGGTCGATGCCGGGCGGCAGATCGTGGTCTCGGCCGACAAGTCGCCCTCCGACCTGTCAGGGCTTGAGGACCGGCTGCGCACCCGGCTGGGCTGCGGCATGGTGGCTGATATCCATGCCACTACCTTCGAGCTGCGCATCTCCATCCTCGAGGCCAAGGCCGCGGCGTCCGGTGTTGTGGTGCCGGCCAAGGTGCTGGAATTCCTCGCGCACAAGATCACGTCGAACGTGCGTGAGCTTGAGGGCGCGCTCAACCGCCTGATCGCGCATGCCAACCTGTTTGGTCGCCCCGTCACGCTGGAAGCGACGCAGGATGTGCTGCACGACATCCTCAAGGCGCATGACCGGCGCGTGACCATCGAGGAAATCCAGCGCAAGGTGGCCGAGCACTGGAACACCCGCCTGACCGACATGTTCTCCGCCCGCCGGGGCCGGGCTGTGGCGCGGCCGCGCCAGGTGGCGATGTATCTTGCCAAGCAGCTGACCAGCCGCTCCTACCCCGAGATTGGGCGCAAGTTCGGCAACCGCGACCACACCACCGTCATGTATGGCGTGACCAAGGTGGAGCAGCTGATGGCCCAAGACCCCGCCTTTGCCGAGGATGTGGAACTGCTGCGCCGCATGCTGGAAACCTGAGCCGCATTTCGGGCGCGCGCCCCTTTACCGCTGTTGCTTCAGGCTGCTAGACAGGTCTCCCCCGTTTTGTGCTTTTTTGGGTGCTGCGGGATGTGGAGGATATCGTACCGATGAAGTTGAAGGCTGACCGCGTAACGCTGCTCAAGGCACTGGCCCATATCCAGAGCGTTGCCGAGAAGCGCAATACCATCCCCATCCTGGCCAACGTGCTGATCAATGTCACCGATGGCGCAATGACGCTTACCGCCACCGACATGGAAATTGCCGTGGTCGAGGGCATGGCGGCCGAAACGCTGCGTGATGGCGCGGTCACGGCGCCGGCAGCCGTGCTGTACGAAATCGTGCGCAAGCTGCCCGATGGCGCGCAGGTCGAGTTCGACCACGCCGGGGGGGATGCGCCGCTGGGCCTGCGGGCGGGGCGTTTTGCCACCAGCCTCAACGTGCTCGATGTGGATGACTTCCCCTCCATGATGGCAGGCAGCCTGCCGCATGAATTCAGCATTCCGGCCCAGGTGCTGCGTGGCCTGATCGACCGCACGCGCTTCGCCATCTCCACCGAGGAGACGCGTTACTACCTCAACGGCATTTTCCTGCATGTGGCCGAGGGTGAGGCCGGGCAGGTGCTGCGCGCGGTTGCAACCGACGGCCACCGCCTCGCGCGCGTCGAGACCGAACTGCCGCCGGGCAGTGAGGGCATGCCCGGCGTGATCGTGCCGCGCAAGACCGTGGGCGAACTGCGCAAGCTGCTTGATGAAGGGCCGGAGCAGGTCGATATCGCCCTGTCAGACACGCGCATCCAGTTCACCATCGGCAACATCACGCTTACGTCCAAGCTGATTGATGGCACGTTCCCCGAATATGAGCGCGTGATCCCGCATGGCAATGACCGCATCCTGCGCGTGGGCAAGAAGATCTTCTCCGATGCCGTGGCCCGTGTCGCGGCCATCAGCCAGGAGCGTTCGCGCCCGGTCAAGCTGAGCATGGCGCATAACCTGCTTACCCTGTCCGCCGCCAGCCAGGATCAGGGCTCGGCCACTGAGGAACTTGATGAGAATCACGTGTCCTATGACGCGCCGCCCATCGAGATCGGCTTTCAGGCCCGTTATCTCAATGACATTACCGACCAGGTGGAAAAGGAAGTGGAATTCGCGTTTTCCGACAGTTCCGCGCCTACCATCGTGCGGGATGTGGACAGCCCCTCGGCGCTGTACGTGCTGATGCCCATGCGCGTTTGAGCGCAGGCCCCATTACGGCGGCATGGCCTGTATAACGCGGCTGACGCTGACGGATTTCCGGAACTATCGCCGCCTGTCATGGCAGGCGGCGCAGCCGGTTACGGTCATTACCGGGCCGAATGGCAGCGGTAAGACCAATCTGCTTGAAGCCGTGTCGCTGCTCGTTCCCGGTCGTGGGTTGCGGGGCGCGCGCATGGATGAACTGCCCCGCCATGGCGCGGCCCTGTGGGGTGTTGCAGCGCAGGTGGAGGCGATGGACGGGGATGAGGCCCTGTCCGTGCAACTCGCAACAGGGGCCGATCCATTGCGACCCGAGCGCCGGGTGTTCCGGGTGGACGGACAGGCGCTGCGCAACCGCGATGGCGTTGGCGAATATTTCTCGGCCGTATGGATCACGCCGCAGATGGATCGCCTGTTCCTTGAAGGGGCAGGGGGGCGGCGGCGTTTTCTCGACCGGCTGGTGCAGGCGCTTGAACCCGGCCATGCCCGTGAACTCGCAGCCCATGACCGCGCCATGGCGCAGCGCAGCCGCCTGCTGGCCCAGCGCAACCCCGATTCCGGCTGGCTTGCCGCCCTTGAGCACACCATGGCCCGCCATGCGGTAGCCACCGTGGCCGCGCGGATGGACATGGTCAGCCGCCTCAATACCGATGAACAGGCGCTGGCCGATGGTTTTCCCGCCGCCCGGCTGGAACTTGAATGCGATATTGCCGCCCATCTGGCCACCCAGCCAGCCCTTGCGGTGGAGGACTGGCTGGCCGGGCAGATCGCGCATACGCGCGGTATTGACCGCCAGCGCGGCGGTAGCCGTTTTGGTGCGCACCGCACAGGCCTTGCCATGGCCGACCGGGTGAGCGGACGCGCCGCCGCCCAGTCCAGCACCGGCCAGCAGAAGGCGCTGCTGCTGGGCATCGTGCTGTCGCATGCGCGCATCCTTGCCGCGTGCCGGGGGCAGGTGCCCATGCTTCTGCTCGATGAGCCGCTGGTGCATCTGGATGAAGCCCGCAGGCAGGCCCTGTTCCGCGCCGTGGGCCGCATGCGCACTGGCGTGTTCCTGACCGGAACGGACGCCGAACAGTTCGCCCCGCTGCGTGGCCGTGCCGCATTCGAGACACCAGGCGCGGGTAATCTTGCCCATGAGGCCTGATTTGCGTGGGGAATGCTGGTTCCGCCGGGCGGTTGGGGCTATAATGCATTCTGATATTTTGTTGTTATCCGCTGTGGAGCATCTGCCGGCATGTCCGATCAATCCAGTCCCGATCAGAAACACGATGCCGAGGCCAGGGGTACAGTAGCGCCCGTGCCTGATTATGATGAGGCATCCATCTCGGTGCTGCGGGGGCTGGATGCGGTGCGTAAGCGCCCCGGCATGTATATTGGTGATACCGATGACGGCTCGGGCCTGCACCACATGGCCTTTGAGATCATTGATAACGCGGTGGATGAGGCGCAGGCCGGTTTCGCCACCGGCTGCGTCGTCACCCTCAATGGTGATGGCAGTGTGACCGTGCGCGATGACGGGCGCGGTATTCCTACCGGCATGCACCATGAGGAAGGGGTGAGCGCTGCGGAAGTGGTGCTGACCAAGCTGCATGCGGGCGGCAAGTTCAACCAGAATTCCTACAAGGTTTCCGGTGGTCTGCACGGCGTGGGCGCCGCGGTGGTCAATGCCCTGTCCGAATGGATGGAAGTGCGTATCTGGCGCGATGGCAAGGAGCATGTCATCCGCTTTCAGGGCGGTGAACGTGATGAAGCGCTGCGCGTGGTGGGTGAAAGCTCCGAGCCGCGCGGCACGCAGGTCACCTTCAAGCCAAGTGCCGAGACCTTTGCCAAGGTGGAGTTCGAGTTCCCGATTCTCGAGCGCCGCCTGCGCGAGCTGGCCTTCCTCAATTCCGGGCTGAAAATCGTGCTGCGCGATGAGCGGCACGAACCTGCGCGCGAGGAGAAATTTTATTACGAGGGCGGCCTGTGCGCCTTTGTGGAATGGCTCGATCAGGGCAAGACCGCCATCGTGAATCCGCCCATTACCGGCAGCCTCCAGAACGAGGAAAACGGCATCAAGGTCGAGTTTGCGCTGACATGGAATGACAGCTTCCATGAAACCATGCTGTGCTTCACCAACAACATCCCCCAGCGTGATGGCGGCTCGCATCTGGCGGGCTTCCGCCAGGCGCTGACCCGCGTGGTGGGCCGCTATGCCGAGGCCAACGCCACCAAGAAGGACAGCCACGCCCTGAACGGCGAGGACATGCGCGAGGGCCTGACCGCCGTGCTCTCGGTCAAGGTGCCCGACCCCAAATTCTCATCGCAGACCAAGGACAAGCTGGTCTCGTCCGAGGTGCAGCCGGTGGTGCATGCCGCCGCCGCTGACATGATCTCCCACTGGTTCGAGACCCACCCCAAGGAAGCCCGGCACATCGTGGCCAAGGTGATGGATGCCGCCGCCGCCCGTGAGGCCGCCCGCCGCGCGCGTGAACTTACCCGGCGCAAGGGTGTGCTTGATATTTCCTCGTTGCCCGGCAAGCTTGCGGACTGCCAGGAGCGCGACCCGGCCAAATCCGAACTGTTCATCGTCGAGGGTGATTCGGCAGGTGGCACGGCCAAGCAGGGGCGTGACCGGCGTTTCCAGGCTATTCTGCCGCTCAAGGGCAAGATCCTGAACGTGGAGCGCGCGCGCTTTGACCGCATGCTCGGTTCGGCTGAAATCGGCACGCTGATTACGGCACTCGGCACCGGCATCGGGCGGGGCGATGTGGAGCATGGCGGCTTCTCGATCGAGAAACTGCGCTATCACCGCATTGTCATCATGACCGACGCCGACGTGGATGGCTCGCACATCCGCACGCTGCTGCTCACCTTCTTCTTCCGCCAGATGCCCGAGCTGATCGAGAACGGGTACCTGTATATCGCCCAGCCACCGCTGTACCGCGCCAAGCGCGGCAATGACGAGCGTTACCTCAAGGATGACGCGGCCCTTGAATCCTACCTGCTCGACAAGGCGCTGGCCAATGCGGCGCTGCATTATGCCGATGGGCGTGAGGTGCAGGGGGAGGCCATGCGCGCCGAGGTGCATTTCATCCGTGACGTAACGCGCGCGCTCTCGCTCCTGTCGGCCCGCGTGCCGGTGTGGATTCTGGAACAGGCGGCCATTGCGGGCGTGCTGCGCCCGGACCTGAACACGGTGCCCGAGCGTATTGTGGACCTGCAGGCGCGGCTTGATGCCATCTCGCCGCCTGCCGAGCGTGGGTGGAAAGTGGCTGTAAGCGAAAGCGGGCTGGAAATGGCGCGCAGCGTGCGCGGCGTGGGCGAGGTCTACCGGCTTGAGGCCACCACCCTGCGCAGCGCGGAAGTGCGCTGGCTGGCCGAGCGCCATGAGCGGCTGGTGAAGGATTTTGCAGGCCCTGTCAGCCTGGTGCTTGATGGCACGCCGCACGCCTTCCACGGTCCGGCCTCGCTGTATGAGCGGATTCTGGCGCAGGGCCGCAAGGGCCTGTCGATCAACCGCTTCAAGGGCCTCGGCGAGATGAATGACGAGCAGTTGTGGGAAACCACGCTCGACCCCGCCATGCGCACGCTGTTGCAGGTCAAGGTGGGCGATATTGAAAACGCGGCGCAGGTCTTCTCCACCCTGATGGGCGATGTGGTGGAACCACGCCGTGACTTTATCGTTGGCAATGCGCTCAAGGTCGCCAATCTCGACGTGTGATCGCGCTCAGGCAGGCCGCAATTCACCTGCCAGATGCGGCAGTTCGGTAATGGAATCGGCGCCGACCGTGGCTCCGGCTTCCATTTCCGGTCGCCCGTAGCCCCAGCGGGCGAACACGACGGGCACATGCGCGCCGATGGCGCTGGCCACGTCGTTATGGTGGTCGCCGGTCATGATGGCGCGGGCAGGGGTGCTGCCCGCCTGTTCAATGGTGCCCAGCAGGTGGCGCGGGTCGGGCTTGCGCACGCCAAAGCTGTCACCTCCGCCTACACTGACGAACCATTTTTCCAGGTCCATGACCTTGAGGATATGCCGCGCCGCCGCAACAGGCTTGTTGGTGCACACCGCCATGTGCCAGCCCGCCTCGCGCAACGCCGCCAGTGCTGCGACCGTGCCGGGAAAGGAGCGGGAGCGATCGGTTGAATGCGGGGTGTAACGGGCCATGTAGCGGGCAATGGCCTCAGGGCGGTCGATGCGGGCGGCGGCGGGGCCAGCATGGTCGAGCAGGCGGCTGACCAGCACGGCCACCCCATCACCAATCATCGGGCGCACTGCGGCGGGTGTTATGCCCGGCAGGCCGTATTGCGACAGCAGCCAGTCGGCGCAGGTCGCAAGATCGGGCAGGCTGTCGATGAGCGTGCCATCCATATCAAAAACTGCCAGACGGGGGAGGGATGATGTCATCATGAACGCCTTTGACTGTCTGGCGTTCAGCAAGCCTCACCACGCAATGGCCTGCAAGTCATAAGAGATTGTCTGAACGTATGTCATTGATAAAAAGGAAGAAAATTTTTTTGGGTGTCGCCTTTGTCCAGGCAGGCTTCAGTGCTCCAGCGCTTTTTGAAAAAAGCTTCACCAAAACCTTTTACAATTTCAGGGTATTATTGAGGCCTGTCCTGTTGAACAAATGGGAGCTGCAAAATTTCATGTTTCTTATCAACCTGTTCTTTTCGGGCGGTCGTGCCGTAGCACTCCGACATTCGAAGTGATGCGCCCCCGCGCGGATAAGGGTTTGACAGGGCAGTCAGGTGCGGAGTACCCGCACACTGCCATGAACACCGACACAAAGACCGCTATATCCGCCTCGCCCATGTCCACCGCCATCATTCTGGCGGCCGGTCGCGGCACGCGCATGAAATCGGAGCGGCCCAAGGTCATGCATCCGCTCGCGGGGCAGCCCATGCTGCGCTACCTGATTGATAATGCAGCCGAAGTGTTTGACCGGATTGTTGTCGTCGCCGGGCCGGACATGGCTGATGTGGCAGCCCTCGCCGCCCCGCACGCGGTGGTGGTGCAGCATGACCGCCTGGGCACGGGCCATGCCGCCCGCCAGGCCGAGGCCGCGTTTGGCACGGGTGATGTGGCGGTGCTGTATGGCGATAACCCGCTGATAACGCCGGGCACCATGCGTGCCCTGCTGGCCCGGCGCCGCAGCGATGATACCGGCCTTGCCCTGTTGGCCATGGAACCGGCTGATCCCGCGCGCTACGGCCGTGTGGTCACGCGCGACGGGCTGGTGCAGCGGATTGTGGAATGGGCGGATGCCACGCCCGCCGAACGCGGCATTGGCCTGTGCAATGCGGGCGTACTGTGCGCTGATGCTGCCGATTTCGGGCGCTGGCTTGCAGAAATTGATAATAATAACGCGCAGGGCGAATATTATCTGGGTGATGTCGTGGCGCGTGCCGTGGCCGAAGGGCGCAAGGTGCGGGCTGTCGTGGCACCTGAGGATGAACTGCGCGGCATCAACTCGCGGGCCGAACTTGCCCAGGCCGAAGCCTGCGTGCAGGCCCGCCTGCGCCTTGCGGCCATGGCAGGCGGCACGACCCTCGTGGCCCCCGATACCGTATTCCTGTGCGCCGATACGGTGTTCGAGCCCGATACGGTGATCCACCCCCATGTGGTGTTCGGGCCGGGCGTGCATGTCAGGCGCGGCACGGAAATCCATGCGTTCTCGCACATTGAGGGAGCAACCATCGGTCCCGATGCCCAGATCGGCCCCTATGCCCGCCTGCGGCCTGGCACCGATGTGGGAACAGGCGCGCGCGTGGGCAATTTTGTTGAGCTCAAGGCCACCACGCTCGGCGCGGGGGCCAAGGCCAACCATCTGACCTATCTGGGCAATGCCACGGTGGGGGCTGCGGCCAATATCGGCGCGGGCACCATTACGTGCAATTATGATGGCGTGTTCAAGCATCGCACGGAAATCGGGGCCGGGAGCTTCATCGGGTCGGATTCGGTGCTTGTCGCCCCCGTGCGGTTGGGTAAAGGGGTGATTACGGCGGCGGGCAGCGTAATTACCCATGACGTACCGGATGATGCGCTGGCCATTGGCCGGGCGCGGCAGGCGGACAAGGTGGGTTATGCCCGCGTGTTCCGCCAGCGGCTGAAGAACAGGAAGGAACAGGGCTGATGTGTGGCATTGTAGGGGTTGTTGGCAGCAATCAGGCCACGCCGGTCATTCTCGATGCCCTGCGGCGGCTGGAATATCGTGGCTATGATTCCGCCGGTATCGCAACACTGGAGGACGGCCATGTCGAGCGCCGCCGGGCGGCGGGCAAGCTCGACCATCTGGCCTCCCTGCTTGCCCGCGTGCCGCTGCCCGGCGTAACCGGCATTGGCCACACGCGCTGGGCCACTCATGGCGCGCCAACCGAGAACAACGCCCACCCGCATGGCACGGAACGCGTTTCGGTGGTGCATAACGGCATTATCGAGAACTTCGAGGAACTGCGCCGCGAGCTTGAGGCGGCAGGCCAGGTCTTCTCGACCGATACCGATAGCGAGACCATCGCCCAGCTGGTCGACTACCATCTGCAGCGCGGCCTTTCCCCGCGTGAGGCGGCGCATGAATGCCTCAGGCGGCTGGAGGGGGCCTATGCGCTGGCCATGATCTTCGCAGGTCATGACGGCATGGTCATCGGCGCGCGGCATGGCGCGCCGCTTGTGGTGGGCTTTGGCGATAACGAGATGTTCCTCGGCTCCGACAGCCTGGCGCTTGCCCCGCTGACCCGGCGCATCGCCTATCTTGATGATGGGGACTGGGTCGTCATCACCCCCTCTGGCGCTGCGTTCTTTGACATGGCGGGCAAGCCGGTCGAGCGCCCGGTCAGGCTGACGGCGCTGATCGCGGCCGCGGTGGGCAAGGATGGCTATCGGCATTACATGGAAAAGGAACTGCACGAGCATCCGGTGGTGATCGGCCAGACGCTCCAGCGCCTGATCGACCCCGCCATCCGCCGCGTGGTAATGCCCGACCTGCCGTTTGACCTTGCCACCATTCCCCGCGCCGTCATCACCGCCTGCGGCTCGGCGTTCTATGCGGGCATGATCGGGCGCTACTGGATCGAACAGTATGCCCGCCTGCCGGTCGATATCGACGTGGCGAGCGAGATGCGCTACCGCAACCCGCCGCTGGTCGGCGGCGGTCTGGGGCTGCTGATCTCGCAGTCAGGCGAGACGGCGGATACCCTGGCGGCGCTTCGCGGCATGCGGGCGGCGGGGCAGCATATCGTCTCGGTGCTCAATGTGGAGCAGAGCACCATGGCGCGGGAAAGCGATGCCGTGCTCGGCACCGTGGCAGGCCCCGAAATCTCGGTGGCGAGCACCAAGGCATTCACGGCGCAGCTTTCGGTATTGGCGTGCCTGACCATCGCCTTTGCCCGCGCACGCGGCATGATCGACGCGGCGCGTGAAGAGCAGATGGTGACCAGCCTGCTCGACCTGCCAAGCAAGGCGACCGAGGTGTTCGAGCGCCATGACGAGATCCGCTGCATGGCCGCCATCGTGGCTGGTGCGCGCGATGTGCTGTATCTGGGGCGCGGCGCCATGTTCCCCGTGGCGCTCGAAGGGGCGCTCAAGCTCAAGGAAATCACCTATATCCACGCCGAGGCCTATGCCGCGGGCGAGATGAAGCATGGCCCCATTTCGCTGATCGACAGCACCGTGCCGGTCGTGGCCACCGTGCCGTCGGGGCCGTTGTTTGAAAAAACGCTGTCCAACCTGCAGGAAGCCAAGGCCCGTGGTGGCCGCCTGCTGGTGTTTACCGACATGGCGGGCGCGCCCCGCCTGCGCGAGATCGCGGAATGCGTGGTGGCGATCCCGACGGTGGATGAGTTTGTCGCACCTATCCTGCAGACCATTCCGGTGCAGATTCTGGCCTATGAGGTGGCTCTCATCAAAGGCACGGATGTGGACCAGCCACGGAATCTGGCCAAATCCGTTACTGTTGAATAGACACGCGCAGGCACGCTGGCACACTCGCCGCCAGCATGGATGAACCAGCACAGGGGCACGGCAAGCACATGACGGCACCAACGGCATTCTCCCAAGGGTCGGGTCCGCGCGTTCTGGTGCGGGGCGCGGGGGTTTCGGGGCTGACGGCGGCTGTGACCCTGGCCGGGCGTGGCGCGCGGGTGGTGGTGCATGAATGTGGCCCGCGCGTGGGCTGGGGCGCCTCATGGAAGGCGGGCGGCATGCTCGCCCCGTGGTGCGAGGCCGAATCCGCAACGCCGGAGGTGACCGCCCAGTCCCTCGCCTCGCTTGACTGGTGGGATGCGCACGTGCCCGGCGTGGACCGCAACGGCACGCTGGTCCTTGCTCCCCCGCGGGATGTGCGCGAGATCATGCGCTTTGGCCGCCGCACCTCGCATTACGACACCATTGGCGAGGCCGAGATCACCCGGCTTGAGCCGGACCTGGCCGATCGCTTCTCGCGCGCGCTGTTCTTTGCGGGCGAGGGCCACGTCAACCCGCGTGATGCGCTGGCGGCTTTGGCCGCGCGCGTGGTCGGGCTTGGCGGTGAAATCCGTTTCAACGTGCCGGTGGATGAACGGCCCGCGGGCTTTGACTGGGTGGTGGACTGCACCGGCATCGCCGCGCGCGATCAGTTGACCGACATGCGCGGCGTGCGCGGCGAGATGCTGCTGCTGCGTTGCCCCGACGTGACGCTGCACCGCCCGGTGCGCATGCTGCATCCGCGCATTCCCATTTACATCGTGCCCCGGGCCGACCATGTGTACATGGTGGGGGCGACCATGATCGAGAGCGAAAACGCAGGCCCCATGACCCTGCGCTCGATGGTTGAAATGCTGGGTGCGGTCTATGCCCTGCACCCCGCCTTTGGCGAGGCCGAGATACTCGAAACCGGCACAGGCCTGCGCCCCTCCTACCCTGACAACATGCCTGCCGTGCGCCATGAGGGGCGGCACATCCATATTAACGGCATGTATCGCCACGGCTTCCTGCTCTCGCCCGTGCGGGCAGCGGAGGCGGCCGATATCGTGTTCGGCGCGGCGTGAGCAGCCCCTACAGGAGCGTTCCATGCAGATACTGGTAAATGGCGAGCGCCATGACGTGCGGGCCACAACCCTGAACGCCCTGCTTGACGAGATGGGCTATGACGCCACGACCCGCATCGCCACGGCGGTGGATGGCTGCTTTGTCGCGGCCACCCGCCGCGCGGGCTTTGCGCTGCACGAGGGCGCGCAGGTGGAAATTCTGGCCCCCATGCAGGGAGGATAACCGCAATGACCCTTTTCTATGGCACTGAACTGTCGTCGCGCCTGATGCTGGGCACGGCGCAGTATCCCTCGCCTGAAATCCTGGCTGATGCCGTACGCCGGGCCGGGGCCGGGGTGGTGACCGTCTCGCTGCGGCGCGAGGCGGCGGGCGGGCGCGCAGGCCAGGCATTCTGGGAGCTGATCCGCGGGCTTGACGTGCCCGTGCTGCCCAATACGGCGGGCTGCCACACCGTGCGCGAGGCCGTGACCACCGCGCAGATGGCGCGCGAGGTGTTCGGCACCGACTGGATCAAGCTCGAGGTAATTGGCGAATCCGACACATTGCAGCCCGACATGTTCGCCCTTGTCGAGGCTGCCCGTATCCTGACCGAGGACGGCTTCAGGGTCTTCCCCTACATGACCGAGGACCTGGTGGGCGCCGAGCGCCTGCTGCGCGCGGGCTGCGAGGTGCTGATGCCCTGGGGTGCGCCGATCGGTTCGGGCAAGGGGCTGAACAACCTGTTTGGCCTGCGCGCGCTGCGTGCACATTTCCCCGATGTGCCGATGGTGGTGGATGCAGGCATTGGCGTGCCTTCTCATGCCGCACAGGCCATGGAGCTGGGCTATGATGCGGTACTCATCAACACGGCAGTGGCCAAGGCGGGCAACCCGGCGGAAATGGCCCGTGCCTTCGCCATGGCGGTCGAGGCCGGACGCATGGCCTATATTGCCGACCCGATGGAAGAACGCGACATGGCCGTACCCTCCACCCCCGTTATCGGGCAGGCCGTGCTATGAGCCACGCCCCGCTGCCGTCGCGCATCTATCCGGTTGTCGACGAAGCCCGCTGGGTTGGCCAGCTTGGCCAGGCGGGCGCGAAACTGATCCAGTTGCGCCTCAAGGATATGGCGCAGGCAGACCTGTTGCGCGAAATCCGCGCGGGCATTGCGCAGGCGCGGCAGCATGGCGTGTGCCTCGTGCTCAATGATTACTGGCGCATCGCGATCGCGGAAGGGGTGGATTACATCCATCTGGGGCAGGAAGATCTTGATACGGCGGACCTGCCCGCCATCCGTGCCGCCGGGATCAGGCTGGGTGTCAGCACCCATAGCGAGGCGGAACTCGAGCGCGCGCTTTCGGTCCGGCCCGATTACGTGGCCCTTGGGCCGGTCTGGCCCACCAAGCTGAAAAAAATGCCGTGGGGACCACAGGGCACGGAAAAACTGACCGTGTGGAAGCAGCGCATCGGTGACCTGCCGCTGGTGGCGATTGGCGGCATTACGCTCGAGCGTGCGCCTTCATGCATTGCGGCGGGGGCGGACTGTGTCTCGGCCGTGTCGGATTTCATTCGCATGCCCGACCCGGCGGGGCAGGTAAAGGCCTGGCTTGCCGCCACCCGCGCGGGAGAGATCCTGTGAAAAAGTGGAACATAATGTGATTGGCGTTGTGTTGTTCATGCAACGCTTCTGTGGCATTATTGGTACTGACGACACTGGTCCTTGAAGGAATGCCTTTTACGGCCAGATATTGGTTTCATGACGCCGAATTCTGCCGCGCCGATACGCAATGAACATAATCTGTTCATGGTCGGTCGCTAGGGTTGGCCTATTATATGATGTGGCCGGAAGGCGGGGATTTTGAATGGAGATAGCGGGTCTGGCAGCAATCTTGATGGCGATTGCCGTGCTGCTTGTCGTGGTCAGCGCGGTCCAGCCGCTTGCCCGCCGCCTCGAGCTGTCCGAAACCGTGCTGCTTGCCATCGTGGGCATCGTGATCGGTGGCGCGGCCGATCTGGTGCTGCGCAACAGCCATCTGGAAATATTCAATGGCGCGGCGGAAACGCTGCTGGATTTTCCGCTTAACAGCGAAGCGTTCCTGCTCATCTTCCTGCCCATACTGGTGTTTCAGGGCGCACTGGGCATTGACGTGCGCAGGCTCGCGCATGAAACCGCCACCGTGCTGCTGCTGGCCGTGGTGGCCGTTGCCGTTTCCACCGCCGCCATCGGTTTCGCGCTCTATCCGCTGTCGGGCATGCCGCTTGCGGTGTGTCTGCTGCTTGGCTCCATCGTGGCCACGACCGACCCGTCGGCGGTGGCGGGCATCTTCAAGGAAATCGGAGCGGCAAGCCGCCTGACCCGCCTTGTGGAAGGCGAGGCGCTGCTCAATGACGCGGCAGCCATTTCCATCTTCACCATCCTGCTCGGCTCCATCACCTCGCACCACAAGATCATGCTGGGCGGGGCGGTGCTGGAGTTTCTGGTCTCGTTCATCGGCGCGCTCATCATTGGCGTGCTGTTCGGGCGGCTGGTGCTCATGATGATCCCGGCACTTGGCGCAGCCCCCGCGGCCGAGGTGACGCTGACGGTCGCGCTGCCCTACCTGTCCTATATCGTCTGCGATGAATTCCTTGGTTTTTCCGGCGTGGTGGCCACGGCGGCCTCGGGGCTGACCATTTCCATCTATGGCCCGTCCACCTTCCGGCCCCAGACCTGGCGGTTTCTCAACGAGTTGTGGCAGCAGCTTGTGTTCTGGGCGGGGTCGCTGGTGTTCGTGCTGGCCTCGATGCTGGTGCCGCGCCTGCTTGTGGGCATGACGAAGTGGGACTGCGTGCTGATCCTTGTCGCGGCGGGCGCGGGGCTGCTCGCGCGCGGGGCGGTGGTGTTTGGCATGCTGCCCGTCCTTGCCGCCACCAGGCTGTCGCCGCCTGTGCCCACGCCCTTCAAGGTGACGATGGTGTGGGGCGGCCTGCGCGGGGCCATCACGCTGGCGCTGGCGCTGGCAGTGACGGAAAACGAGCATGTCTCGAGCAGTATCGCGCACTTCATCGGCATTATCGCCACGGGGTTCGTGCTGATCACGCTATTCGTCAACGGGCTGTCGCTGCGCTACCTCGTGCTGTTCCTCAAGCTTGACCAGCTGCCGCTGATCGACCAGGCGCTGCGCCACCAGATCCTGGCCATCGGCCTCGGCGAAGTGCGTGACCAGACGCGCGACGTGGCGGGCGAACTCGGCTTTTCTCCCAACGTGACCAGCACCGTGGTCGATGTGCTCGACCGGCGCGTCCATTCCGAGGAGCAGGCCAACACATTCGATACCGCACTTGGCGACCGCCAGCGCGTGACACTTGCCCTGATCGTGATCGCCAACCGCGAGCGCTCCATCCTGCTTGACCTGTTCCGCATTCAGGGCCTGTCGCGCCGGGTGATGGAAACGCTGCTGCGCTCGGCCGAGGCCATGGTGGATGGCGCGCGCCTTGAGGGCCGCTTTGGCTATGTGCGCGCGCTGCGGCGCAGGCTGCGGCCCTCGCTGCGCTTTCGCGTGGCGCAGTTCATCCATCACCGCTTCAATTTTGATACGCCTCTCATGTACTGCATGATGGAGCGTTTCGAGATGCTGATGATCGGCTATTTCGTCTCGCTGTCGCTCACGCGCTTCATGCGCCAGCGCATGGAGCCTACGCTCGGTGTCCGTATCAGCGAGATTGTGGGCGAGGTGCTGGGCCGGCAGTGCAAGCTGCTTGATGAGGCGCTACAGACCCTGCGGCTGCATTATCACGGGTATTCCGAGGCGCTGGAAAACCGGATGCTGCGCCAGATTGCGCTCAGGCTGGAAGAGGAAAAATACGACACCCTGATGTCGGAATCGCTGCTGAGCGAGGAACTGCACCGCGAACTGCACCGCGATGTGGAACACAGGCGCGAGCAGCTTGATTTCCGGCTCAAGTTCAACATCCGCGCGGGTATTGAAAGCCGTATCCACAATTTCCCCCTCTTTGAGGGCGTGGCCGATGGCGTGCTGCATGACATTGCCATGAAGATGTCGATCCATTTCTCCACGCCGGGCGAGCGGCTGTACCGCAAGGGGCAGAAGGTGCGCACGGTCTATTTCATCAGCGCGGGCCTGGCCGAGACGCATTACCCCAAGCATGATGTGCGCTTCGGGGCTGGTGCTGTGCTCGGCGGCGAGGAGGCGCTGAAGGACGAGCGCGTGGCCGCGACCAGCCGGTCGTTGCAGTTCGGGCATTTCATGACCATGAGCGCGCGTGACTTCCGCAAGCTGGTCGAGGATTATCCCCATATCGGTGAAAACCTCCAGCGCCTGATACAGGCCCGCGCCAGGGGCGAACTGCCCGATGCGCAGCTTCTGCCCGGTGATGGCGCGGAAATGGCGGGTCGCACGCCCTCCTATGATGCGATCGACCTCGCCACGGCCCCGGTGACACAGGCCATACCGGTGCGCAAGAGCGGCTCAGGCAATGCCTGAAGCCGCCGGGAAACATCCCTGAAACAGAAGAAATTTTCTGGTGAAGCCTGTTTCAAAAAAGCTTCGTCAACCGCCACTATTTCTTAAAAAATAGCCGCTTCCTGTCCCCTCCCGCCTGAACGTCGTGTTCAGAACGGGCGGAGCAGGCGGTCGAGATATTCGAGTTCTTCTGGCGGGCGGGTGCGGTCGGCATCGCGGCGGCGCAGTTCCTGCTCGATCTCGCGCGCGCGTTCACGGCTGGCATTGTCAGGCAGGTGGGTGTCGTTATCCATCCCGCTATGGGTGCCGCCGCTCTTGCGGCCAAGCGGGTCACGATCGCCCTTGTCACCGGCCTGCTGCTGTTCGTCATCCTCATCATCCGGGTCGCCGGACTGGTTGCCGCCACTGCCTCGGGAGCCCTTGCCCTTGCCGTCGTCAGACACCATGGGCAGCAGCACGCTTACGGTTCCCTTGCCACTCTGGCTGTGCATGGACTGGCGCATCTGCTGGTTGCCCTGCTGCAGGTCGGCCAGCACTTTTTTCTCCGCTGCCGCAGCCTCCGGGTCCTTGCCCGCGGCAAGGGCGGCGCGCACCGCTTTCATGTCGGTCTGGGCCTTGTCGAGGGCGGGCATGTCCTTGCCCATCGCCTGCCTGAACTCGCGCTGGAGCTCATGCAGGGCGCGCGCGAGGGCGTGCTGCACGGCGCGGTCGGCATGCTGCTGGGCGGCGCGGGCCTCGGGTGTCATGCCTGGTGGCGGGGGCGGGCCTGCCTGCGGCGCGGCCGGGGCGCTGCCCTGGGGCGTGATGCCAAGCTGGCGCAGCAGGTCGGCGGTGGACATGGAGGACAGCTCGCCTTCATCCTCATCCATGTCGGTCTGGCGGCTGGCGGCATCACGTTCACGCTGGCGCTGGTCCCGGTCAAGGCGCGACTGGGCGTGATCGAGCAGCTGCGACTGGCGGGTGACCAGATCGCGCAGGTCGCGGCGCAGTTCGCGCGCCTGCTGGCGGGCCTGCATCTGCTGGGCGAGCTGCATCATGTCCTGCGGGGTTGCGTTGCGGATGCCCTCGGCCATGTCCTCCATCTGCTGGAGTTTCTGCATGGCGTCGGCATCACGGCCCGATGCGGCGTCGTCCTGCAGCTGCTGCATCATCTGGCTCAGATTCTGCTCGCCCTGCATGGTCATTTCCGGCATGGCGGGAATGGCGGAATGCTGGCCCAGCGCCTGCATCTTGCGTGCGATCGCATCCTTGAGGGCCTGCATGCGGTGCTGGAGTTCGGCCTGCTGGTCGGCATCCTGCCCCTTTGGCCCCATCTCGCGCATGTGCTCAAGCTGCTGGCGCACTGCCTCCTGCGCGGCCTTTACGCCAAAATCCGCCTGTTCGTTATCAATATCGCGGCGGTTATGCTCCACATCGAGGGCCAGAAACCACAGCCGCGCGGTGGCCTGGGCAATGGCGGCCTCATCGCTCACATCCTCGCTGCCCAGCAGGGCGGCGGTGCTGGTCAGGCCCAGCAACAGGCCGACATGGTGCGTTAGTACGGTATCGGCCTGGCCCAGCCCCACCAGCTCGCGCGCGGCCTGGGCCCGGTTTTCGTGGTGCAGGGCGACGCGCCTGCGAATGTCCAGAATGGCCTTGGCAACGGGATTATGGAACACGCGCGCGCCAAGGCGCAGCTTTATGGGGGCGGAGGTTGCGGTCGTGCCGCTGTGGCTGGTTGCCACCAGGCGGGCGGTCACGTCCTCGCCTGCCCATGGATTGTCTGACAGGTCGGGCGTCGCCACGCCATCAGCCGTGCGGGGCTGGCCGTTGAGCGGCAGGGGTACGCGCAGGATGATGTTCGGGCTGCCGGGCATGACCATCTCGGCATGCAGGCTGGCAATGCCGTAGGGCTGGGCCACATGGTAGGGCAGGCGCGTGCGCCATTCTCCCTCGCTGCTGCCCGGGTTTGGTCCCCAGGCAACATCGGGTGGCGGATTGGGGGTTACGTGCAGGTTCCATTGCGCCAGCGTGCGCCCGCGGCCACGCAGGCGTAGCGTGCCGCTGGCCAGAAGCATGGTCTGCGCGCTCCAGCTTGCCCTGCCCAGCGCGTGAAAGGCATGGGGGCCAATGGCGGGGCCGGACTGGCCGGGCTGCATGCGCAGGGCGGGTGTGCCATCCAGCCCGTTCAGCGTAACACTCAGCACGGCCCCTGCGGGAATGGTGGCGGTGGCATGGGTGGCATCAAGAAAGACCGGGGCGCCGGGCGCGTAGTCGGGCAGGGTGATTCAGGCATTGACCTGCGGGGCAGGGGCATCGGCATCATCCATGCCAGGCAGGAAAGCGGCCGTGATGCGGCTGGCTGCGTGGGGGCCGGTCCAGGCGATCCCTCCGGCCAGCAGCACCGCGAGCACGGGGGCCGCGCGCATCCATTGCGAGGCAGGCAGGCGCAGATGCGGCCAGCCGCCACGCAGGTGCTCGAGTGCCGCCATCGTGCGGTGCAGATGCAGCTGCCACAGTTCATGCAGGGCAGGCGTGCCGGTATTGGCGGGCTGGTCATGCAGGGTGCGCAGCGGCTGCCCCGTCAGGCCGGAGGCCTGTTCCACGCGGCGGTCGGTTTCGGTGGCGGTGGGGGGGCTTACGGCCTGCCACAGCCGCCAGGTGCGCCACGCGACGGCTCCGGCCAGCCCGAGCAGCGCCAGTGCATGCACGCTGTCGGGCAGGCGCTGCGGCACGCGCGCCAGCCCCAGCAGGGCCACCCCCATGGCCGTGCTGGCGGCGGGCAGCATGAGCGGCCACAGGCGCTCCGTCCAAAGGGCGCGGCGGGCCTGCCCGCGCGCGCGGGCAAGGCGTTGCGGCAGGTCGCCGCCAGTCCGGGTGATGTCCTGCCCGACGGTCATAGGCCTCCGCCAGCGGGGGTAAGGGCTTTGTCCACCCACTGTGGAACATGGTCGGCGGCCCAGAGTTCCTCAACGGGCTGGCGCGGGCGGATGACGGCCCAGCGATTGCCATCGACCATCACCTGCGCGGCCAGCGGGCGGTCGTTATAGGTGGAGCTCATCACCATGCCATAGGCCCCGCAATCCAGCAGGGCCACGCGCGCGCCTGCTTCCATGTGGGGCAGGGTGCGGTCGTGGCCGAAGGTATCGCCGCTTTCGCACACGGGGCCGACCACATGCACCGTCTCGACCGGAGCCGCCGCAGTCTGGGCCGCAAGCGGGAGGATGCCGTGCCAGGCATCATACAGGCTGGGGCGCATGAGGTCGTTCATGGCCGCATCGAGCACCAGGAAGGGGGGCATGCCGTCATAGCCGCGCTTGCGCAGGATGACGGTGCTCAGCAGCACGCCCGCAGGCCCGGCCAGCCAGCGGCCCGGCTCGATGGCCAGGCGCGTGCCCAGTCCGCCAAGTTCGGCATGAATGGCGGCGGCAAGCGCCTCGGGCGCGCCTTCGGTCTCGTCACGGTAGGAAATGCCAAGCCCGCCGCCGCAGTCCAGCGCCTCCACCACCAGCCCGCGCGCGCGGATGGCGTGCACGAGTTCGGCCAGCCGGGCATAGGCGGTGCGGTAGGGCTGCATGCGCACGATCTGGCTGCCGATATGCATGGCCAGCCCCACGGGGCGGATGCCGGGGAGTTCGGCCGCGCGGGCATAGAGTTCGACCGCGCGGTTATAGGGAATGCCGAATTTGTTGTTGGCAAGCCCGGTGGTGATCTTGGCGTGTGTTCCCGCATCGACATCGGGATTGATGCGCAGGGCAACCGCCGCCTCAAGCCCCTCGGCCTGCGCCGTGGCGGAGAGGAGTTCGAGTTCCTCCGCGCTTTCCACATTGATCTGCAAGATGCCAGCACGCAGCGCCAGCCGCATCTCCTCAGCGGTCTTGCCCACGCCCGAGAACACGATCTTGGCCGCTGGGATGCCTGCCGCCATGGCGCGGCGCAGTTCGCCCCCGCTCACCACGTCAGCGCCAGCACCTTCAGCCGCCAGCACGCGCAGCACGGCCAGGTGGTCGTTGGCCTTGACCGCGAAATGGATGGAAACCGGGCGGCCTGTTACCTTGAATGCATTGGCCAGCCTGCGGTAGCGCGCGCGCAGCGTGCCGGCGCTCATGACCCAGGTGGGCGTGCCAAGCGCGTCGGCTATGGCGTTGAGCGGCACATCCTCCAGCACGAGCCCGTCCATGGCGTGCATTGACAACGCGGGACGGACGGCCAGAAGGTCGGCGACGGAAGGGTCCTGTCCGGGACAGGGGAGGGGAGTATCAGCCATGATGCCCGCACGATACCGCCTTGCCGCATCCCTTCCAAGGTGGTTGACGCAGGAAAGAACAGGAAGGACAGGCCCATCATGAATCACGACCCCGTGGCGCGGGCGGCAATGGCCGTGCGGGCCCATGCCTATGCGCCCTATTCCCGCTTTCAGGTAGGGGCTGCGGTCGAGGCTACGGACGGCCGGATTTTTGCCGGCTGCAATGTCGAGAACGCGGCCTACCCCGAGGGCACCTGCGCCGAGGCAGGCGCCATCGCGGCCATGGTGGCGGCAGGCATGCGCCAGATCCGGCGCGTGGTGGTGTGTGGCGGCACGGGGGCCGCCTGCACGCCATGCGGGGGATGCAGGCAGAAAATAAGGGAATTCGCCCCCCCCGAGGCCAGGATCACCATGATCTCGCCCCAGGGCGCGGTGCTGGTGGTCCATACGCTGGCCGACCTGCTGCCCGACAGTTTCGGACCGGGCAGCCTGTCCTGACCGGCGTGGGCCTTAGCGGTTCTTGTCGGGGTAGGTGTTGTAGAACTCCTTGCTGGGCTGGTGCGGGTTGCCAATGCGCCCGCAGGCCCCAAGTGTGGCGCTCATGGCGGCAAGCATGGCGAGCATGAGCATCAGGCGCGGCGCGTGGCGGCGCAGGGCGGTCAGGGTGTTCATGCTTTTGCTCCCAGTGTTTCAAGCCAGCGCGTGGCCTGTGCGCGCACGTTACCGGCTGCCGTGCCGCCAGGGCTGGTGCGCGAGGCGATGGAGGAATCGACGCTCAGCACCGAGAAGATGTCCTGTGTGATGCCCGCTTCCTCTTCCTGCATTTCGGCAAGGCTCAGCTCGGCCAGTCCCACGCCTTTTGCTTCTGCCTTGCCCACGAGGCGACCCGTAACATGGTGCGCGGTGCGGAAGGGCACCTTGAGCACGCGCACCAGCCAGTCGGCCAGGTCAGTGGCGGTGGAGAAGCCGGACCCGGCATAGGCGCGCATCTGCGCTTCATTGACCGTGAGGTCACGCACCATGCCATCCATGGCGGCAAGGCACAGGGTGGCGGCATCGGTGGCGGCGAAGACGGGTTCCTTGTCTTCCTGCATGTCCTTGGCATAGGCCAGCGGCAGGCCTTTCATGACCGTAAGCAGCCCGACCAGCGCGCCGGTGATGCGCCCGCCCTTGGCGCGCACCAGCTCGGCGGCGTCCGGGTTGCGCTTTTGCGGCATGATGGACGAGCCGGTGGTGAACGCATCGGACAGGCGGATGAACGAGAAGGGGGCCGAGCACCAGATCACGATTTCTTCCGCCAGGCGCGAAAGGTGCATCGCCATGATGGACAGGGCCGAGAGATATTCCAGCGCGAAATCCCGGTCCGACACGGCATCGAGCGAATTGGCGGTGGGGCGGTCGAAGCCCAGCGCATGGGCCGTCATGTTCCGGTCGATGGGGAACGACGTGCCCGCAAGCGCCGCCGAGCCGAGCGGGGATTCGTTGAGCCTGCGCCGGGCATCGCTCAGGCGGCCCCGGTCGCGGGCCAGCATCTCGACATAGGCCATGAGGTGATGGCCAAAGGTCACGGGCTGGGCGGTCTGCAGGTGGGTGAAGCCGGGCATGGGCGTTGCCGCATGCTCGAGCGCGCGGCGGGCAAGCGCGCGCATGAGGGAGGCCGCCTGCTGGTCCAGCCCGTCAATCGCATCGCGCACCCACAGGCGGAAATCGGTCGCCACCTGGTCATTGCGCGAGCGCGCGGTATGCAGGCGCTTGCCCGCCTCGCCAATGCGGTCGGACAGGCGGGCCTCGATATTCATGTGAATATCTTCAAGGGCGGTGCTGAATTCGAACGTGCCCGCCGCGATCTCGCGGCCGATCTGGTCCAGCCCCTCGGTAATGGCCCTGGCGTCCTCGCCGGAAATGATGCCGGTTTTCGCGAGCATGGCGGCATGGGCCTTCGAGCCCGCGATGTCCTGCCGCCACAGCGCCCTGTCAAAGCCGATCGAGGCATTGATGTCCTGCATGATGGCCGCAGGCCCCCCGGCAAAGCGCCCGCCCCATTGAGCGTTCGCCTTGTGCGCGTCCTGATCCGTCAGCGTTTTTGCGTTCCCCGGCATCCTGTGTTCCAGCTACCCCAAGTGTGAAAAGGATTATGGCGCGCCTTCATGGCAAAATGCCATTGCGCGCCGCGCACCCTACCGGCGCGGCGCGGCAGATACAATCATGGCGCGCAGCAATCCTGCGCGCATGGGGCGGTGGCGCGGGGCGGGGTTGCGGCGCGAGGCCCCGGCGGGGTCTTTCACTTGGCGGGCCGGGGCTGTAATGTCGGCGCCCAACCCGCCCATGGCAGAGGACGTTACGCCACAATGCACCATGCAGCCCTTGCACAGGAGCCGTCACGTTTGCTGACCCCGGCCGACCCGGCGCCAGTCATCCAGTTCGGCCCGTCGGCGCTCGATGGCGTGCCCATGGCAGGGGGGCTGCCCTTCGTGCTGGTCAGCGACCATGCGGGCCAGGCCATTCCCGCCGCATTGGGCGACATGGGGGTGAGTGCGCAGGACCGCGCGCGCCACATCGCCTGTGACCTGGGCATGGCCGAAACCGGGCGCCTGCTGGCCGCGCAACTGGGCTGCGTGCTGATCGAGCAGGCCTATTCCCGCCTCGTGATCGACTGCAACCGCGCGCCGGGGCACCCCACCTCCATCGTGCGCGAAAGCGATGGCACGCCGGTGCCCGCCAATGCCGATCTCAGCGCCGATGCGGAAGGCTGCCGGGTGGAGGAAATCTTCCTGCCCTATCACCAGAAGATCAGCGGCGAGATTTCCACGCGGCTCGAGGCCGGCCTGCCCGTGGTGCTGGTCTCGCTGCACAGCTTTACCGATTGCATGAACGGCCAGGCGCGGCCGTGGCATACGGGCGTGCTGCATAACCGCAACCCCGCCTTCGGCCTGCGCGTGCGCGACCTTCTGGCGGCGGAAGACGGGCTGGTGGTGGGCAGTAACGAGCCCTATGCGCTGACGGATGTGAATGACTATACCGTGCCGGTCCATGCCGAAGGGCGCGGGCTGCCGTATCTGGAAATCGAGATCAGGCAGGACCTGATCGCAACCCCCGAGGGGCAGGCCCGGTGGGCGGCGCGGCTGGCGCGCATCCTGCCCCGCGCCTGGGAAGAATACCGCCACTGAGCAGGAACACGCCGTTCATGAACAACATTATGGAACGCAGCCTCCGCATTGATGGGCATACCGCGCTTGCGGGGGTGATCGGCTGGCCGGTGGCGCATTCACGCTCGCCGCTCATGCATAATTTCTGGCTGGCGCAGGGCGGCATCAATGGCGCTTACGTGCCGCTGCCCGTGCGGCCCGGCACGTTTGATACGGCGGTGAAAGGCCTGCAGGCCGCAGGCTTCAGGGGGGTGAACGTGACCATCCCGCACAAGGAATCCGCCTACCGTATCGTTGACCGCCTTGACCGCTCGGCGCAGCGCTCGGGCTCGGTCAATACGCTGGTTTTTGCCGCCGATGGCCAGATCGAGGGCTATTCCACCGATGGCGATGGCTTCGTGGCCAATGTCGAGGCGCATGGTGTGCCGGTGCGTGGCGGCTGCGCCCTGCTGCTTGGCGCGGGCGGGGCGGCGCGCGCCATCGCCGCCAGCCTGCTCGACCGGGGCGTGCAGGTGATTATTGCCAACCGTACCCGCGCCCGCGCCGAGGCCTTGGCCGCCCTGCTGGAGGGAATCGAGGTTATCGACTGGGCGCGGGCAGGTGACGTGCTGGCGGGCTGCACGCTGCTGGTCAACACCACCTCGATTGGCATGGAAGGCGCGGATGACGCCGCTTTCCCGCTCGATCTGGCACAGGCCGATGCCGGGCTTGTGGTGTGTGACATCGTTTACGTGCCGCGCCGCACCGGGCTGCTGCAACTTGCCGCCGGGCATGGCCTGCGCACGGTCGATGGGCTGGGCATGCTGATCCATCAGGCCGGGCTGGGGTTTGAAAAATGGTTTGGCGCGAAGCCTGCCATCGGCCCGGAGGTCGAAGCGCTGCTTGATGCTGACCTGCGCGCGCCCCACGCGGGGGGCTGAACGCCATGCGGGTGCTCGGCCTTACGGGCGGGATCGGCATGGGCAAGTCCACCATGGCCGCCCTGCTGCGCCGCGCGGGCCTGCGGGTGTTCGATGCCGATGCGCAGGTGCGTGCGCTTCAGGCCCCGCATGGCCGCGCGCTGCCCGCCATTGAAAAACTGGTGCCCGGCTGCGTGCGTGATGGCGTGCTGGACCGCGCGGCGCTGCGGCGCGCGGCTCTGGCTGATCCTGCCATCATGCGCGGGCTTGAGGGTATTGTGCACCCTCTGGTGCGGGTCGCGCGCACGCGCTTCCTCCAGCGTGCGCGGCGTGACGGGTGCCGGTGGGTGGTGCTCGATATTCCGCTATTGTTCGAGACCGGGGCCGAGCGGATCTGTGACAAGGTGGTGGTGGTCAGCGCGCCCGCCGCGATCCAGCGCGCCCGCGTGCTGCGGCGTGGCACCATGACACCCGCGCAGCTTGACGCCGTGCTGGCCCGCCAGATGCCCGATGCCGCGCGGCGGCGCAGGGCCGATATCGTGATTGAAACCGGGCTGTCGCGGCATGACACGCTGCGGCAGGTCAGGCGCCTGCTGCACGCCATGCACGCGGCAGGCCCCGCCGCATTGGCGGCCCGCAGGGGAAGGCCCGCATGAAACGCTCCATCCTGTTCGATACCGAAACCACGGGGCTTGACCCCCTCAAGGGTGACCGCGTGATTGAAATCGCGGCGCTGGAACTGATGGGGGACCTGCCCACGGGCAATAATTTCCATGTGCTCATCGACCCCGAGCGCGACGTGCCCGAGGAAGCCTCCCGCGTGCATGGCTTTACCTATGCCGACCTTGAGGGAAAGCCGAAATTTGCCGAAATTGCCCCCGGTTTCCTGGAATTCGTGGGCAACGACCCGCTGGTCGCCCATAATGCGCGCTTCGACTTCGGCTTCCTGAACGCGGAACTCGCCCGCGCCCGCCTGCCCGAACTCGACATGGGGCGCATGGTTGATACGCTGGACATGGCGCGCGAGCGTTTTCCCGGCATGCCCAACAGCCTCGATGCGCTGTGCCGCCGCTTTGGCATCGACCTCTCGGCCCGCACCACCCATAACGCCCTGCTCGACTGCAAGCTGCTTGCCGAGGTCTATCTGGAACTGACCGGCGGCCGCCAGCGCGGGCTGGGCCTGTCGGTGGATGAAGGGGGCGGCGGCATCGCCACCTATGCCTATGTGCGGCCGGAAGGGCATGTGACCGTGCGCGTGCGGCCCGACACGGCCGAAATCGAGGCCCACCAGGCTTTTGTGGCGGCCCTGTCCGATCCTGTGTGGCTGGCCTGAATAGGCGGTATGTAACAAAGGGAGTGGCCGTTCGGGTGGCTTTGGTCTAGTCTTGCCGCTTCACTGGCCCTGATGTGTTGAACAGGAAGAGAGCATTGTCCACGGACGAGATTGTCGATCCCACGATTGCCCCTTCCGATCAGGTCAAGCGTTTCCTGCTGCATGTGGGCGTGCCCGTGGCGTGCGTGGTGGGCATCATTGCCATCATCGCAGGCTTTGGCTGGCACTCCTACCGCACGGTGCGCACCGGCGCGCTGGCCCTGACGCATGAGCTGCTGGTCAGCCAGCAGGATTACATCGCCAAGGAAGTCAATTCCTTCCTCGCCCCGGCATCGGCTGGCAGCGTGGTGGCGCGTGACATGCTCGAACATGGCGCGCCCGCGGTGGAACAGAAGATTTTCATGGGCTACAGCAGCACCATGATGCGGAACGTGCCGCAGATCCAGTCTTTCTACATCGCTGATGGCGATGGCAATTTCAGCACGCTCGAACATGGCGAGAACGACCAGCAGGTGGCCCTGACCACTCTGGTCAGGCAGCCGGACAAGCCGCCCGTCTTCACCCATGAACTGCGTGACGCCAACGGCAAGGTGCTCAAGCAGTGGCAGACCCCGGCCGGTAGCTACGACCCGCGTGGCCATGCCTGGTTTGCCGATACGGTCAAGGCAGGCCAACTGCACTGGACCCACCCCTACATTGTGGAAGTGACCCGGCAGCTTACGCTTACGGCGGCCATTCCCTACAAGGGGCAGGATGACAAGACCTATGTCTATGCCATCAACATGTCGCTGGCGCATCTGAACAAATTCCTCAATTCCCTGCGCATTGGCGAGAGCGGAAACGCCATCCTGATGGACCGCGAGGGGCATGTGCTGGCAGGCCACGGCATGCAGGAGGCCGAGGCCGCCGCAGGTGGCGACCCCGACAGGATGAAGCTCGACCCGAAGCATTTTCCGGTCATGACCAAGGCGTTTGATGAATACCGCGTGCATGGCGATGGCGCGCGCACGGTCAGCGTAAAAGGCAAGGCTTACGTCACCATCACGGCCAACCTGCCGGTTGGCACCGATAACTGGGTGCTGCTGCTCGTGGCGCCCGAGGATGATTTCTCGCATTTCGCCATGGCGGATGGGCGGCAGAACCTGCTGTTCACCGTGCTTGTCGTGATCCTGGCCTCGGGGCTGGGGCTGCTTTTGTTCCTTCAGGCGCGCCGGGCCGACCGCATGCGCGCGCAGATTGCGCAGTCCCGCGCCGTGGCCAATTACGAGAGCCATGCCCTGCAATCGGTCGCGTCCTATCCGGACCTGTTCAACCCCGAAGATAACGCCCTGCTCCTGACCGAAACGCTGGCCGATCAGTCCCATGCCCGCCGCGCCGCCATCTGGCGTATCCTGCATGACGGGCACACGCTGATGTGCATCGATTCCTATGACCGGCAGCAAGATGTGCATTCCGGTGGCTTCGAGATGGCCACCACGGACCTCAAGACCTTCTTCGATGCCGTCTCGCATGGTGATGCGCTGACAACGGACAATGCGGCGGCCGATGAGCGGGTGGGCGCGTTCTACCGCGTCTACATGCGCTCGTTTGGCAGTCAGGCGCTGTTCTGCAGCCCCATTCTGGGCAGCAGCGGTCCGGTGGGCGTAATCACGCTTGAGGATGCGCCACGGGCGGAGGTGGTCTCCCACTTTGTGGAAATGATGGCGGGCGTTACGGCGGCACGCTTCTCCGCGCAGCATTACACGGCGGTCGCCGCCGCGCGCGAGGAGCTGGAATCCGAGCCCTCGCCCGATGAAGTGCCGCATGACCCCAGCCAGGGCTTCCTGCTCGCGCCCGGCAGCCTGGGCATGAATGCCCAGACCTCGGCGGAGGACCTGGCCGGCATGGAAGGGTTCTTCCCTGCCGTGGCCATCATGGTCATCAGCCTGTCGGACATGGTCATGACGGCCCAGAACGACCCGATGGCCAACCTCAAGCTGATCGATTCGATGGCGGGCATGCTGCAGGACATCGCCCACCAGTGCGGGCTGTTCTCCATCCGCATGCTCGGCCACCGCGTGGTGTGCGTTGCAGGCTGCTCGCACACGCCCGACAAGGGGGCGGTCTTCCGCATGGCCAACGCGGCGCTGATGATGCGTGAAAACACGCTGGCCGTGCTGTCGAAGGCGGACCTCGACCCCGTCTTCCGCATCGGCATTGATGTCGGCCCCGTTTTTGGTGGCATGCTTGGCAAGGCGCCGCAGGCCTTCAACCTGTGGGGCGACGCCATGGGCATGGCCGAGATGATGGCGCAGGGCGCGCCTGATGTGGGCACCATTCAGGTGACGGAGGATGTCTATCATCAGCTGCGCCAGAACTTCCTGTTCCGTGAGCGCGGGCGCTTCTTCATTCCCGGCGCGGGGCTGACGCGCACCTATGTGCTGGCCGGGCGGCGATGACCGATACCTCTCCCCCGCCGCCCGAGCAGCAGGCATCAGGCATGCTGGCCCAGATGGGCCCGCCAGAGGACAGCAAGGATACGGGCCGCGTCGCCACGCTGATCGGGCGTTTTGCGCCCTGGCTTGCCGCCATCGGGCGGCTGACGCGCCATCAGGTCCGCTTCACCCTGCTGCTGATCGGGGCCGGATGGGGCACGCTGCGTGAGAGCCTGCGCCCCAATTCATGGCGCAGGCCGGTCATCTATGAATTCCGCGCCACCTTGCGGCAGGTCATTGGCGGCGGTTTCCTGAGCATTGTCGTTACCGCTACGCTTGCGGGACTCATGGTGGTGTCGCAGGCGGCGTACTGGCTGGGTTATGCTGGCATGGCGCAGATGACGGGCTCGATCCTGGTATCGGTTCTGGTGCGTGAAATCGCGCCCATCCTCGTCGGCATCATCCTGATGGGCCGCAGCGGCATGCTTTCGCTGACCGAGATCGGCATGATGGTGCTTGGCGGCGAGGTGCGCGGCCTGCAGGCGCGTGGCATCGACCCCTTCCTGGCGCTGGTCATGCCACGTACCTTCGCCTTTACGGTGGGGGGCTTTACGCTGGGCATGATCTTTGCGGTCGTGTCGCTGCTCATGGGCTTTGTGGTGGCGCATGCCAGCGGGGCGATCACCTCCTCGGTCTGGACGTTCTTCTTCAACGTGCTGGTCGCCATGACCACGTGGGATTACCTCATCATCCCGCTCAAATTCGTGCTGGTCGGTTTCTTTGTCGGGCTGGGGGCGTGTATTTCGGGGCTGACCGTAAGCAGTAACGATACGATGGCCACCATCATGCCGCGCGGCTTCGCCCGCGGGATCATGCTGGTGCTGGTGGTCAATATCCTCTTCATGCTGGATTTCTGACCATGGCAGCAAACGCGCCCCTGCTGGAACTACGCGACGCCGTGCCCTCGTTCGAGGAAAGTGGCCTCATGCCCGCGCCCTACAACCTGCGCATCATGCCAGGCGAATGCGCGGTGATCGACTGCCGTGATTTCGAGCGTGCCGCCATGTTCGCCGATCTGTGCACCGGCATGATCCCGCTCACGCAGGGCAGCATCAGGTTCATGGGGCTGGACTGGAGCACGCTGTATGACCGGCAGCTCAATGCGCTGCGCGGGCGCATCGGGCGCATCTCGCGCCATGGTAGCTGGCTGAGCCTGTTCGGCACGCATCTCAACATCATGCTGCCACACCTGTACCATACGACAGACCCGTTCGATCACGTGGTCCGGCGCGCGACCGAGCTTGGGCATACATTCGGCTTTCCCGGCCTGCCCGTTACCGCGCCAGACCGGCTTTCTGGCGCGGATCTGGCGCGGGCGGCCTGCGTGCGCGCCTTCATGGGGCGGCCCGACCTGCTGATACTGGAAGATATTTCCGACATGCTGCCAGAAGAGACGGTCCTGCCGTTTTTTGAAACGATGACCGCCGCGCGCGACCGTGGCTGCGGGGTGCTGTGGTTCGTCCGCTCCTCTGCCGCGTGGCATGAATATCGCAAGGCGGTGAATATCCACATGCGCCTTCTCGACGAAGGTCTTTTTTCCCTGCGGGTGGTGTAATGGTGCAGAAACAACAGTCAGACGGAATCCGGCAGCTTGTGCGCGTCCGTTACGCCGATGAATGGGTGGGCATTCTCGTTCTGGTTGCCCTGGTCATCCTGTTCGGCGCGGTGATCGAGGCTGGCGTGCTGCGCGACTGGCTCACGCCCGCGGGCAGGCTGCGCATCGTGCTGCCTGAAAACGGGGTGAGCGGCCTTTCTGTTGGTGATGACCTCGAGGTGATGGGCATCCATGCGGGCACGGTGCGCCGCGTGCGTATCAACCCATCGGGCGGCATGTACGCCATTGCCGAGATCGACCCCGACATCGAACCCTATATCCGCCATGACAGCACGGCCATCATCCGCAAGCGCTTCGTGGTGGCGGGGGCGAGCTATATCGACATCTCGCGCGGCGTGGGCGAAAAGCTGGACTGGAGCTACGCCGTGCTCAGCGCCACCAACGCGCCCAACCCGGCCGATACCATTACCCAGACCTTCAGTGACATCCGTGACCGTGTGATCCCGGTTCTCGATAATGCCCAGCACATGATGGCAACGCTCGATGCCACCATTACCGACATGCACGCGGGCAAGGGGTCCATCGGGCGGCTCATGACCAATGATGACCTGATCCGCCAGGCGGAACAGATGATTACCAGCCTTGACGCCACGGTCAGCCAGCTGACCCCGATCGAGAAGCAGCTTGCCGTCGTGATGGACAAGGCGAGCGCCTCGATGAGCAACGTGCAGAAGGCGACGGGCGACCTGAGCAACGCCACGCCTGCCATTACCGGCAACCTGAAGGATGCCAGCCAGCAACTGCCGGTCCTTCTGGTGCAGGCCCAGACCACGGCGAGCAGCCTGCAGAAGCTGGTCGATCAGATGCGGGGCATGTGGCTGCTGGGTGGTAGCGGTAACAAGGTGAAGAAAGGCCATGCCCGTCTTCCCGCGCAGAAGGTGCAGCCATGATGATGAAAAAGGACTACGCGGCACTGGGCCTGGCACTGGCCCTTGCTGCCTGCGGCGGGGCACAGAAGCCTGCTCCCCCGACCGACAGCACCCTCTCGCAGGATATGGATACCGGACGCGATGCCGTGGGGCTTGACCGCCTTGCGGTGGCCGAGCAGCAGTACCGTGCGGCAGGCGAGCGTGCCGTGGCGCGGGATGATGTAACGGCCATAGGCGATGCAGGCTACAATCTGGCTACCGTGCAGCTTGATGAAAACAAGCCGCAGGATGCGCTGGCCACCATTACCTCGACCCGTGCGGCGCTGGCGCTGCGTGGGCAGACAACGGATGATACGGGGCTGGACCTGGTGCAGGCCGGTGCGTTGCACCGCCTGGGCCGCGAGGCGGAAGCCGCGAAACAGGCTGCCCTTGCTGCAGGCGCGCAGGATCCTGACATTGCCGAAAAAGGCCAGTTCATCCGCGGGCTGATTGCTGATGAAAGCGGGGATAGCGCAACCCTGGCCTCGGTCGCGGCATATTTCGAGACCCTGACCGGCAAGCTGCCCGATAGCTGGGGTGCCGACGCCAGGGAGATGGCGGCCCGTAACCTGCTCGCCACCGGTGGTAGCGCCCAGACCGCCTGGCAGGATGCGCTGCAGGCTGCGACCATCCGCCAGACACAGGTGCATTACCGTGACATGGCCCGCGCCCTGGGCGTAGCCGCCCGTGCGGCGACGAAAGCAGGCAATGCGCAGGCTGCGGCCCAGCTCTATGCCCGTGCCAGCCAGAGCGCGCGGCAGGCCGGGGATACGACGGCAGCCGACCAGTGGGCCAGGCTTGCCGGAACGGCGTCGGTAGCCGATCCTTTTGCCATACCCGCCGCACCCTCGGCCACAGGTACGGGCAAAAGCGCGAAATAGTGGCCCGATGCCCTGCGGCGTGCATGCGCGCCGCAGGGTGTCTTTTACGATATGGGGAAAGGGAGGGTCATGGCCGTCCGGCAGGGGCGGCATGGCGCCTGAGCCTGCCTTCCCATGCAGGCGGCATTCCGGAAAAAGATGTCTGGCGCCACCATGACCCGTCTCCATCTGCCCGGCCTGTGCGGCAGGCTCCCGGTTGCGCTTTTGCCAGATATGGCCTGCCAGTCAGGCGGACCTGCTTTTCAGGAAGTGGGGAAGGAGGCGGCCGCTTAAACTATTTTATGATTTCAGGCAGCCTTCCTGAAAAAGATCAGGAGAGGGCATGACGCCCCATCCCGCTCAGGTCAGGCTTTCCAGTCCGGTATGCCGCTCGATCAGCGTGGCGCTGGCCGTGTTCAGTCCGGTCAGGCGCACCTGCATGCCCTGCGCCTTCATCCGGCCCACGAGTTCTTCCACGGCGCCTGCCGCCGTCATGTCCCACAGATGGGCGTGGGTGAGGTCGATGGTGATGTCGCGGGCGGTGTCATGCAGGTCAAATGCATCGGTAAAACCGTCGGATGATGCAAAGAAAACCTGCCCGTTCACGATATAGGTGCGTATCTGGCCATCGGGGGAAAGCGTGCTGGTGACCGACAGCATGTTCGACACCTGAAAGGCGAAGAACAGGCCATTGAGCAGTACGCCCACGGCCACGCCCGCGGCAAGGTCATGCGTGCCCACCACAACCGCCACGGTGGCCAGCATGATGATGCTGGTCGTGCGCGGATGGTGCGCCAGATCACGCAGCGACCCCCACGAGAACGTGCTGGCCGAGACCATGATCATGATCGCAACGAGGGCCGCCACCGGCACCTGCGCCACCCACGGGCGCAATGCCACCATCAGCAGCAGCAGGAACGCGCCCGCCACAAAGGTGGAAAGCCGCCCCCGCCCGCCATAGCGCAAGTTGCCCACCGTCTGGCCAATCATGCCGCACCCCGCGATGCCACCAAACAGGCCCACCGCAATGTTGGCCACGCCAAGGCCCATGCATTCCTGCTTCTTGCTGCTGTGGGTGTCGGTCATGTCATCGACCACGCGGGCGGTCATCATGGATTCGAGCACGCCCACGCTGGCCATGGCCAGGGCGTAGGGGGCGATGATGCCCAGCGTATCAAGCGAGAACGGCACATCGGGCCAGACCAGATGCGGCAGGCTGTCAGGCAGGCGGCCAAGATCGGCCACCGTGTGCAGCGGCATGGGCCAGGCCACGGCCACCACCGTCAGCACCACGATGCAGATGAGCGGCGAGGGGATGGCAGTAAAGAAGCGCGGCACCGTGTAGATGATGACAAGCCCCAGCGCGATCATGGCATAGGTATGCCAGGTTACATGCAGCATGTGCGGCAGCTGGGCCGAAAAGATCAGGATGGCCAGCGCATTGACGAACCCGGTGCGCACCGGCCGCGAGACATAGCGCATGAGCACATCGAGCTTGAGGATGCCGAACAATACCTGCAGCAGGCCGCACAGCAAGGTGGCCGCCAGCAGGTACTGCACGCCATGGGCGCGCACCAGCGCTGCCGCCACCAGCGCCACCGAGCCTGCGGCCCCCGAGATCATGCCCGGCCGGCCGCCCGTGAACGCAATGACCACGCTGATGACGAAGGAGGCATAAAGCCCAACGGCCGGGTCCACTCCCGCCACGAAGGAAAACGCGATGACCTCGGGGATCAGCGCAAATGTTCCGACCATCCCGGCCAGAGTGTCGCGCGTGATATTGCCGAACCATTCGTGGCGGTAGCGGGCGAGTGCTGACATGTAAGAAACAGGGCCTTTCAGGGTAGGGAAATCAGGTGTCGGCTAGGGTCATGTCCGCGCGCCGCCACCAGCAATGGGGCGCCGCGCGGGGCTGGGGCAGCACCGCGAGCGGGTCGCCGGTGTAACGGACCGTGTTGGTGGGTGTTTCTTCTATTTCGATGGCCGCACAGCTCAGCGCCCCGCCATCGGCGGCGAGGAAGGCATTGAGCTTGGCCATGAGCAGGCAGGCCAGCAGTTCGGTCGTGGGGTCGCCCGGCGTGACCATGATGCGGGCCGCGCGCCCGGGTTCATGCGTGCGGAACCAGGCCAGCAGCGGGTCGCCCTCGGCAAGTTGCAGCGCATGGTCGACATGGTTGTCGATAAAGCCGTGCCACACGCCCTTGGCGCGCTCGAAGGGCATGACCATGTTGGTGCCGCCATCAAGCGGGGCGGGCGTGGTCGCGCGCAGGTGCACGCGCACATATTCATTATGCCCATGTGGCAGGGCGCAGCGCTCGCTACTGCCTGCCAGCAGCCGGTGCGCCATGGAAAAGCGGCGGCTGAAGACCAGTTCAAACATGGTGTTTTTGTGCCATGAACCGCTCCCATCCTGCCTTGCGCAGCAGGCAGGCCGGGCATGTGCCGCACCCATGCCCCCATGCATGCAGCGCGCCGCGCGTGCCAAGGTAGCAGCTATGGCTCTCGTGGTTGATCAGCCGCACCAGCGCATCGCCGCCAAGCTGCTCGGTCAGGTCCCATGTCTGGGCCTTGTCGATCCACATGAGTGGCGTGTGCAGGATGTAATGGCTGGCCATGCCCAGGTTGAGGGTGACCTGCAGGGACTTGATCGTGTCATCGCGACAGTCGGGGTAGCCGGAATAGTCCGTCTCGCACACGCCGGTCACGATGTGGCGGATATTGCGCCGCGCGGCCAGTGCTGCGGCAAAGGTAAGGAAAATTATGTTGCGGCCGGGCACAAAGGTATTGGGCAGGCCATCTTCGGTGAGGGCGATTTCCGCTTCGCGCGTCAGGGCCGTGTCCGACACGGTGCCAAGGGCGGCGAGGTCAAGCGTATGGTCGGCGCCGAGGCGCTGCGCCCATGAGGGGTTGAGGCGTGCCATGCCATCGCGCAGCGTGGCGCGGCATTCCAGTTCCACTGCATGGCGCTGCCCGTAATCGAACCCCAGCGTTTCCACCCGGCCAAACCGCGCCAGCGCCCAGGCCAGGCACGTGGCTGAATCCTGCCCGCCGGAAAACAGGACCAGGGCTGCTTCATTCTCGGACCTGGAGGGGGGAGGAGGGGAAACGCTCATGTTCAGGGGATCCCGATCAGCTTGTGGGTCTGGAGCGACAGCCGCCATTGCGGGTGGCGCATGCAGTAGTCAACCGCTGCCGCCGTATTCTGGTTGCGGCGAGCATCATCCATGGGCTGGAGCCAGAACTGCTCGAAATCCAGTCCCGCCACATCGGCGGGTTGCAGGTCGGGCTGGGGATAGACCAGCTTGAGTTCATGCCCCGATTTCTGCACCAGCTTAGCGCCCGCCTTGGGGCTGACGCATAGCCAGTCGATGCCAGCGGGCGCAGGCAGGGTGCCATTGGTTTCCACCGCCACTTCAAACCCACGCGCCTGGACTGCGGCAATCAGCGTCGCATCAAGCTGGAGCAGGGGCTCGCCGCCGGTAAACACCACAAAGGCCCGAGCGGCATCAGGGCCGGGCCATTGCGCTGCGATGGCATCGGCCAAAGCGCCGGCATCAGCAAAGCGGCCGCCACCCGTTCCATCCGTTCCGATGAAATCCGTATCACAGAACTGACAGGTCGCCTGCGCGCGGTCACGCTCCAGCCCGCTCCACAGGTTGCACCCTGCAAAGCGGCAGAACACGGCGGTGCGGCCAGTCTGTGCGCCCTCACCCTGCAGGGTGGGGAAGATTTCCTTTACGGTATAGGACATGTTCCAGATTTCGTGATGCACGTGGCCAGATTACAGGGCCAGCATGGGAAAATGCCCCTGGCCGGTCCCCGCCCGGCCGCGTCGGGTTCAGCCCTGTTTGTCAGATGTATGCATGCCCAGCCTGTCAAGCAACTGTCGGTCGCGCAGGGCTGCGGGATTGGGCGTGGTCAGCAGGCGCTCGCCATAGAAAATGGAGTTCGCACCCGCCAGAAAGCACAGGGTCTGCGCTTCATCGGTCATGTCTTCGCGGCCCGCGGCAAGGCGCACGCGGCTGGCGGGCATGGTGATGCGGGCCGCAGCGATGGTGCGCACGAACTCGATCGGGTCAACCGCCTCGGCCTTATCGGCAAGCGGGGTGCCTTCCACGCGCACGAGCATGTTGATCGGCACGCTCTCGGGGTGGCGGGGCAGGCTGGCCAGTGTCGCGATCATGCCTGCACGGTCGGTGCTGTCCTCGCCCATGCCCACGATCCCGCCGCAGCAGACATTGATGCCCGCGTCACGCACGTTCTCCAGCGTATCGAGCCGGTCCTGAAAGGTGCGGGTGGAGATGATGTCGCCGTAATATTCGGGCGAGGTATCGATATTGTGGTTGTAGTAGTCCAGCCCGGCATCCCGGAGCTTATGCGCCTGCCGGTTGTCGAGCATGCCCAGGGTCACACAGCTTTCCAGTCCCAGCGCCTTGACGCCCTCGACCATGGCGCACACGGTCTCGAGGTCATGCTCCTTGGGGCTGCGCCAGGCGGCCCCCATGCAGAAGCGCGCGGCACCCGCGGCCTTGGCGGCGCGGGCTTCCTTCAGCACTTCCTCCACTGCCATGAGGCGGCTGGCCTTGACGCCGCCATCCTCATGCACTGCGCTCTGCGGGCAGTAGGCGCAGTCCTCGGGGCAGCCGCCGGTCTTGATCGACAGCAGGGTGGAGATCTGCATCTCGGTCGGGTCGAAGCGTGCGCGATGCACGGTCTGTGCCCGGTAGATCAGGTCGGGGAAGGGCAGGGCCATGAGGGCCGCGACCTCATCGCGCGTCCAGTCCGTGCGGACGGGAGGCATGGAGGTGCCATGCAAGTGCAGGGTATCCGGGCTGCTCCCATCGGGCATCGGGCTTGGGTCCTCTGGCGGATAGTGGAAGAAACGCTTTCGGCTGTGCCATACAAAACCGGCGATGGCCACTCTTTTATTGCTATGGGGCCATCGCCGGAAACGGGGGTCAGCCCAGCACGCGGGCCAGTGTCGTGCCCAGTTCGGCGGGGCTGGGGGCGATATGGATGCCCGCCTCGCGCAGGGCCTCGATCTTGGCGCTCGCGGTCTCGTGCCCGCCGGTAATGACCGCGCCCGCATGGCCCATGCGGCGACCGGGAGGGGCGGTGGCGCCCGCAATGAAACCGACCACGGGCTTGTGCGTGCCGCTTGCGCGGATCAGTTCCGCCCCGTCAATTTCCGACGTGCCGCCGATCTCGCCAATCATGACGATGGAATGCGTGTCGGGGTCCTCGATCATGCGGGCGAGTACATCGGTGAAGTCCATGCCCTTGACCGGGTCGCCGCCAATGCCCACGCAGGTGCTCTGGCCCTGGCCGATGGCGGTGGTCTGGGCCACGGCCTCATAGGTCAGGGTGCCCGAGCGCGAGACGATGCCCACATGCCCGCGGCGGTGGATGGGGCCGGGCATGATGCCGATCTTGCATTCATCGGGCGTGATGATGCCGGGGCAGTTGGGGCCGATGAGCAGGCTGCCCGACTGCTCGAGGGCGGCGCGCACGCGCACCATGTCCTGCACGGGAATGCCCTCGGTAATGCACACGATCAGCGGAATACCGGCCGCGATGGCCTCAAGGATGGCATCGGCGGCGCCTGCGGGCGGTACGTAGATGACCGAAGCCTCGGCCCCGGTTGCGGCCCGCGCCTGCGCCACCGTGTCGAACACGGGCAGGCCCAGATGCACGCTGCCGCCCTTGCCGGGGGTTACGCCGCCCACCATGTGGGTGCCGTAAGCCAGCGCCTGCTCGGTGTGAAAGGTGCCCTGCGCGCCGGTAAAGCCCTGCGTGATCACCTTGGTGGATTTGTTGACGAGAATGGACATGGCTCAGGCTCCCGCGTTACGGACGGCGGCTACGATCTTGCGGGCGGCATCGCCCAGGTCATCGGCGGGGATGATGGTCAGGCCGGATTCAGCCAGCAGCGCCTTGCCGCGATCGACATTGGTACCCGCCAGGCGCACGACCAGCGGCACGTTCAGCCCGGTCTCGTGCGAGGCGGCGATGATGGCCTCGGCAATGACGTCGCAGCGCATGATGCCGCCAAAGATGTTGACCAGGATGCCACGCACCTTGGGGTCGCCGATGAGGATGCGGAAAGCCGCCGCCACGCGCTCCTTTGAAGCGCCGCCACCGACATCAAGGAAGTTGGCAGGCTCCTCGCCTTCCATCTTGATGATGTCCATCGTGGCCATGGCCAGGCCAGCGCCGTTGACCATGCAGCCGATATTGCCGTCCAGCCCCACATAGGCCAGGCCGTATTCGGCGGCTTCGCGCTCACGGGGGTCTTCCTCGTGCTCGTCGCGCAGCTTCGCGATCTCGGGGTGGCGGTAGAGCGCGTTCTCGTCGAACGACATCTTGGCGTCGAGTGCCAGCAGGTCGCCCGCTCCGGTCACGACCAGCGGGTTGACCTCGACAATGGCGGCGTCAAGGCTGGTGAACGCGGTATAGGCCGCGCGCACCACGGCCTGGAACGCGCGGATCTCGCGCCCCTTCAGGCCCAGGCGCACGGCAAGCTCGCGTGACTGGTAGTCGCACAGGCCCTTTGCAGGGTCGATATATTCCTTGAAGATGCGCTCGGGCGTGCGGGCGGCGACCTCCTCGATCTCCATGCCGCCATCGGGGGATGCGACAATGACCACGCGCCCGGTCACCCGGTCGACCAGCATTGAAAAATACAGCTCGCGCGCGATATCGCAGCCGGATTCGACATACAGCGTGCGCACGACGCGGCCCGCAGGCCCGGTCTGCTTGGTAACCAGCACCTGGCCAAGCATGGCGCTGGCGGCTTCCGTCACCTCGGCGGGAGTACGGGCGAGGCGCACGCCGCCCTTGCCCTCGGGCTTGCCCGCAAAATGCCCGGCCCCGCGCCCACCGGCGTGGATCTGCGCCTTGACCACGGTAACCGGCGCGCCAAGCGCCCCGGCTGCGGCGGCAGCTTCCTCGGCTGTGGTGGCGGCATGTCCTTCAGGCACGGGCATGCCGTAGGAGCGCAGGAGCGCCTTTGCCTGATATTCATGGATATTCATGTGGCGACCCAATCTGTCGTTCTTATTGGCGGTGTCGGGCTAGGCCCCTAGCATGATTTGGTCGCGCAATGACAGGGGGGATAAGGTGTCAGGATTGGCGTAAACATGAAACATGTGTCATGTCCTCTCCCTCAATGGCACGCTGCGCGCGCCTTCGTGGAGAAAAAGCACAAGAGCAGGTTGCGATGAAACACTGGCGCATTGAACAGATGAACTGGAACAGTTTCGACCCGCAACGGGTGGACCCTGACATGATACCCGTCATCAAGGCGGCTTCTGTTGTGGAACGTAATGGCCTTGATTACGCCCGCTACCTGAAGAATGTCTTTGCCGATGACCCCGCTTTTGCCCGTGCGGCGGATAACTGGGCGGTAGAGGAAGTGCAGCACGGCGATGCGCTGGGCCGCTGGGCCATGCTGGCCGACCCCGGCTGGGACTACATGACCGCCTTCGCCCGCTACCAGAAGGCCTACAGCCTTGACCTTGAGGTGGATGCCTCCATACGCGGCTCGCGCACGGGGGAGCTGATCGCGCGCTGCATGGTCGAGACGGGCACCTCCTCCTTCTACACCGCGCTGGCCGATGCAACCGACGAGCCATTGCTCAAGGCCATATGCAAGCAGATCGCGGCCGATGAATACCGGCACTTCAAGCTGTTCTATGACCACATGCACCGCTACCTGCGGCGTGAGCGCCTTGGCGTGTGGCAGCGCACCCGCATAGCGCTGGGCCGGGTGACGGAAAGCGAGGATGACGAACTCGCCTCCGCCTTCCATACCACCAACGAGCCCGCCTCCATGCCCTACGACCACCGGCGCTGCATCGCGGCCTACATGTCGCGCGCGCTGCGGCTGTACAAGCCGCGCCATGCCGTGCGGGTCACGGGCATGATTCTCAAGACCATTGGCTGGGCGCCCCACGGGCGGCTGAGCGGGCTGCTCAGCAGCGCGGTGTACCGGCTGCTCATGATGCGCCAGCGCAAATTCGCGCGGATGACCGCCGCCGCCTGACCCCGGGCTGCTGCACGAAAAGGAATGAAGACTGAATGAAGGTGCGTGACATCAGGGCGGGACAGGCTGCCATCATCGCGGCGGGCTGCATGTTCATGGCAGGAACCGCGTGGGCGGAAGACGCGCCTGCGCCGCAGGTTCCGGCGGCTGCCGTGGCCTCTGCTCCGGCCCCCGCTTCGGCCCCGGCGGCTGACACTACGCCTGCGGTGCCCGCCCCGGTTCCGGCTGCCGCTTCGGCTCCTGCCCCGGTCCCGGCTACTGCTCCGGCTCCGGCTGCCGGGACGCAAGCGCCTGCCGAGCCGCCGATCAGCGACGCCACGCGCGCCGAGCGGCTCATGGCATCGCAGGTCGGGCTGCTGCACTTCACCTCGGCGAATTTTCACCGCGGGCTTGTGCGCCATATCGTCCTGTTCCGTTTTGTGCCCACCATTACCGATGCCCAGCGCGCCGAGGTGGTGCAGCGCTTCATGGCGCTGGCCCGTACTTCGCGCCGTGAAGACGGCTCGGCCGTGGTGGTCTCGATCGAGACCGGCGCGCAGATCAGCGGCGAGGGCGTGGACGAAGGGTTGCAGCAGGCCTTCGTGGTCACCTTCCGCTCGGAGGGGGATCGCAATTATTACGTAGGCCGCCCGGTCGTGACCGACCCGGCCTATTTCGACCCCGCGCATGAAGCCTTCAAGAAATTCGCGGCGCCCTATATCGTCACCACCCTCGTATTTGATTATGCCGTTGCTGCCGCGCATCCCCAGTACAGGGCGCCGGTCCAGACCGGGCATGCGGCGCAGGTTCCCCAGCAGCAGGGCTGACGGGCCGGGCAAACTTGCCACCAAGGAGTAGAACTACATGACCACCGTGACCCTCGGGCACCTCGATGAAACCGTGCAGCAGGCCTCGGCCGCCGCTGTTGCCCGCGTGCTTGAAGCCTATGAGCTGGAAATCGAATACGTCGTTGCCCCGCGCGCGGAGATGATCGAGCACATGCGCCGTGGCGATGTGGACCTGTTCGTTTCCGCCTGGCTGCCTGATGTGGACGGCGCCTTCCTTGCCCCCGAACTGGGCATGGAAGCCTTCGGCCAGCTTTATCGCCCCGCCTTTGGCTGGAGCGTGCCCGAGGCCGCGGCTACGGGTGTGACCTCGATTGCCGGGCTTGCCGCGGCGGACTGCCCCGTAAACCGCGAGATCGTGACCCCCGCCTCGCTGCTCGACCGGGTGCGCCAGGTCGTGGCCGCCTATAACCTGACCGAGGCGGGCTACACCATCGCCGCGCGCCCTGATGCGGAAGCCTGTGACCATGCAGCCCAGGTGCTTGAGGGCAGCCTGCCCGAGATCATTCCCGCATGGCAGCCGTCCTTCGTGCATTACGGCCAGAAGCTGCTTGCGCTTGATGACCCCAAGGGCAGCTACGGCGCGGAGCAGGAAGCCCGCATCCTGCTGCGTTCGGCCGCCCGGCCGGAAATGGATACCGACCTGCTCGACGAGCTTGACGAGCTGACGCTGGGCAACAAGGTGGTCAGCGCGCTCGATCATGCCATGCGCTTCGAGGGCATGAGCGCTGAAGACGCCGCCGAGGCCTGGCAGCGTGGCAAGCTGCTGCCGCGCTGAGGCCCACCATGACCCGCGATGAAAGCGCCGCCCCCGCCCCGCATGACGGACGTGATGCCGGGCTGCTCGCCCAGTACGAGCATTACCCCTATCCCGCCCGTGACCCGCGTGAGGAAAAAAGCAGGCTGCTGATTGGCAGCCCCAGCCACCTGCGCGAGATCGATTACTGGGTATTTGGCGCCACCCGCCCGCGCGCGCAGCCGCTGCGGGTGCTGGTGGCCGGGTGCGGCACGGGCGATGGCGCGATCATGCTGGCCACCCACATGGCCCGTGCCGGGCGAGCGGGCGAGGTGCTGTGCCTCGACCGCTCGCCTGCGGCGCTTGACATTGTGAGCAGACGCGCGGCGGCGCGCGGGCTGGAGAACATGCGCTTCGTGCGCGGCGACCTGACCGATATCGCGCAGGTCGCCCCCGGCCCGTTCGACTACATCGACTGCTGCGGCGTGCTGCACCATCTGCCCGACCCCGATGCCGGGCTTGCGGCCCTTGAGCGCGTGCTTGCGCCCGGTGGCGGCATGGGGCTTATGGTCTATGCACCCTATGGCCGCACGGGCGTGTACATGCTGCAGGATGCCCTTGAGCGCCTCGCCCCGGTGGATGAAGCGCCAAAAGGGCGGCTCGACGTGGCCCGCCGCGTCATGCGCCATCTGCCCGCGACCGCGTGGCTGCGGCAGAACACCAATTTTGGCGATCATCTGACCGGGGGCGACGCGGGACTGTATGACCTGCTGCTCAACCCGCGTGACCGCGCCTATGACATCACCGCCTTTCACGCCCTGCTTGACCGCGCGGGGCTTGCGGCAAGCTGCCTGATGGAACCCGCCCGCTACGACCCCGCCCTGCTGCTGCCCGACCCGCGCCTGCGCGAGCGGATTGCGGCCCTGCCCGAACGCGCCCGCCAGGCCGTGGCGGAGGACGTGGCAGGCAACATGGCCACCCATGTCGCCTATGTGTGCCGTGGCAGCGAGCCGGTTACGCGGGCTGACCCGCTTGCACCGGCAGCGGTGCCCATCATGCGCGAGATCCCTGGTCTTGAACTTGCCCGCATGATGGGGGCGGATGACCGGCTGCCCTTCGCATTCGGCACGCTTCAGGTTTCCATTGCCCTACCGCCGCAGGCGCGCGGCATCCTGCCGCTGATAGATGGCGAGCGCACGGTGGCCGAACTTGCCACGATCATGGAAACGCGTGGTGTCTCGGCCAGCCGCTTCGCCAGGATCTGGGCGCAGATGTTCACCACGCTGGAATCACTCAACCGGGTGCTGCTGCGCGCGCCTGCCTGAGCCATGCAGATCGACAGGCAGGCGGGCTGCATGTTGCCCGTGGTCATATTCGGGGCGAAGCTGCAGCCGGACGGCTCGCCGGGGCGCACATTGTGGCTGCGGCTGGCCGCAGCCCATGCCTATGGCGAGGCCCACGCTCCGGTGCTGTATATCCCTACTGGAGGTCCCTCCCACCCTTCCGGCATGCGGGAGGGCGAGGTGATGGCCACGCTGCTCGGGGCAGCGGGCGTGCCGCCTGATGCGCTGCTGGTGGAGGGCACGGCGCCCGACACGCTGGCCTCTGTCATCGCCTGCACGCGGCTGCTGCGCCAGCGCGGGCATGTGGGGCCGGTGGCAGTGGCGAGCAGCAGCTATCACCTGCCGCGCTGCCTTGTACTCATGCGCATGATGGGGTGGCCGGTGCTGCGCGTGCCACCGCCACGCGTGCCCGCCGCGCGCCGGTGGGGCAGGCGGTGGTTCTGGCGCCTGCGCGAGGTTGCGGCCGTGCCGTGGGATGTGCTGCTGCTCTCGCTCCACCTGCTCCGCGCGGGGCGTGATGGTGATTGACACTGCCCGCCCCAGCCCGCATCACGCGGATGAACCCAAGAACCATATTAGTCTGGATGGAAGTTATGCCTGTGCAAGCCTTTGTTTTCCCCGGCCAGGGAAGTCAGTCAGTTGGAATGGGGCGCGACCTCGCCGAGGCCTTCGCCCCGGCGCGGGAAGTGTTTCAGGAAGTTGATGAGGCGCTGGGCCAGCATCTCTCCAAACTCATGTTCGAAGGCCCGATGGAGGACCTGACCCGCACCGACAATGCCCAGCCCGCGCTCATGGCCGTCTCGCTGGCCGTGCTGCGGGTGCTGGAGCGCGAAGGCGGCGTGGACATCAGGCGCGATGTGGCCCTGGTGGCAGGCCACTCGCTGGGCGAATATTCCGCCCTTGCGGCGGCCGGTGCGCTGGGTATTGCCCAGACCGCCCGCCTGCTGCGCCTGCGCGGCAACGCCATGCAGGCCGCGGTGCCGCCGGGCAAGGGCGGCATGGCGGCGCTGATTGGCGTGGGCATGGACATGGCGCGCGCCGCCAGCCTGTGCGCCGAGGCCGCGACGTTTACCGATGAAGCGGGTAAAACGCACCGACAGATCATCGAGGTGGCCAACGACAATGGCGGCGGCCAGGTGGTCGTGGCGGGCGAGATGGCGGCGATTGACCGCATCATCGATCTGGCCAAAGCGCAGGGCGTCAAGCGCGCGCTCAAGCTGCCGGTCTCCGCTCCCTTCCACTGCTCGATGATGGAACCCGCAGCCGAAGCCATGCGCAAGGCGCTGGACGAGGCCGAGATCAAGGCCCCCGTCGTGCCCGTAGTGGCCAACGTAACGGCAGCCAAGGTTACCGATCCGGCCACGATCCGCGACCTGCTGGTGCGCCAGATTACCGGCACCGTGCGCTGGCGCGAAAGCGTGGATGCCATGGCGGCCATGGGCGTGGACAGCTTTGTCGAGATCGGCTCGGGCAAGGTGCTGGCAGGGCTGGTCAGGCGCATCAATGGCGATGTCGCGACCCGCTCGGTCGGCACGCCCGCCGATATCGAAGCCTATCTGGCTGCGCGCTGAAACAACGCTCCCGGTCATGGCAGCCGGGGGCATTCTGATTGATGGATACCGAAGGGAACGGACGGCTCATGTTCAGGCTGGATGGAAAAGTAGCGCTGGTGACCGGCGCATCGGGGGGAATCGGGCGCGAGATCGTGCGCGCGCTGCATGCGCAGGGGGCCACGGTGGTGCTGTCAGGCACGCGCCAGGCCGTGCTGGAGGAGGTTGCGGCCAGCATCGGGGCCGAAGGGGGCGCCGAGCGCCTGCATGTCTGCCCTGCTGACCTGTCGGATGCCACGGCGGCCGACGCGCTGGTCGCCGCCGCCGAGGAAAAGGCAGGCGCGCCCCTGGCCATTCTGGTCAACAACGCGGGGCTGACGCGCGACACGCTTGCGATTCGGATGAAGGATGAGGACTGGAGCCGCGTGCTCGACGTGGACCTTGCCGCTCCCTTCCGCCTGTGCCGGTCCGCGCTCAAGGGCATGCTGCGCCGCAGGGCGGGGCGCATCATCAACATCGCCTCGGTGGTGGGGGTGACGGGCAATGCAGGCCAGGCCAACTACGCCGCCGCCAAGGCGGGCATGATCGGCATGGGCAAGTCGCTGGCGCAGGAAGCCGGCAGCCGTGGCGTGACCGTGAACACGCTGGCGCCGGGTTTTATCCAGACCGCCATGACCGATGTGCTGCCCGAGGCGCAGAAGGAAAAGCTGGTCGGCTCCATCCCGCTTGGCCGCATGGGCCAGCCCGGCGATATCGCGCCGGCGGTGGTCTATCTGGCATCGGACGAGGCCGGATGGGTCACGGGGGCGACGCTTCATGTCAATGGCGGCATGGCGATGATCTGAGCAATGTGATATTTTGCTGGACAGCGGGCCTGAAGTGACAAAAAAGATAGTCCTGACAGCCCAGCTGTCCCCTTAATTGCGGGGCGTGCGGACAGGAAATGCAAACGCCGCCTTGGCTATTGCATCAAAACCGTGCTAATCGCCCGCAGCTTCGTCCGAAGCGGGCCGGTGTACGTCATCGGTTTGCAGGGACGTTACAGGACGAACACGTTTCGAACCGCCCGTTTCTTCAGGGGCAGACAGGAAGCAGAGACAGATGAGCGAAATCGCCGATAAGGTTAAGAAGATCGTAGTCGAGCACCTTGGTGTTGACGAAAGCAAGGTCACCCCGGATGCCTCTTTCATCGACGATCTGGGCGCCGACAGCCTCGACACGGTCGAGCTGGTCATGGCGTTCGAGGAAGCGTTCAGCGTCGAGATCCCCGAGGATGCGGCTGAAAAGATCACGACCGTGAAGGACGCGATCGACTACATCGAAAAGCAGAAAGCTGCCTGATCGACCCGTTTGTCGATCAATAGTTATTACGAATTCAGTCAGGTATCGTTACTTTCAGGAAGCAGGGCGGGTTGATGCAGTCTACCGGATCAATGTCTGGACAGCGGCGCGTTGTCGTAACCGGTATGGGCATGGTCAGCCCACTCGGACTGGGTGTTGAGCGCAACTGGTCGCGTATCGTGGCCGGGGAGAACGGTTTTGGCCGTATCTCATCGTTCGACGCCTCTGACCTGCCCGCGCAGGTTGCGGGTGAAGTGCCCGCAGGGCCTACGGAAAGTGGCGGCCTGACCCTTTCGGACTGGGTGCCCGTCAAGGACCAGAAAAAGATGGACCGCTTCATCCATCTCGGTCTTGTCGCGGCCACCGAGGCGGTCGAGGATTCGGGCTGGAAGCCTGAATCGGAAGAGGATCGCTGCCGCACCGGCGTCATGATTGGTGCTGGCATCGGCGGTCTTCAGACCATTTACGAGGCATCCGTGACGGTAAAGGAAGGCCGGGCCCGCAGGCTTTCGCCCTTCTTCATCCCGTCCGCCCTGATCAATCTGGTCTCCGGGCATGTCTCGATCAAATACGGATTCAAGGGGCCGAACCATTCGGTCGTCACCGCCTGCGCTACCGGCGTGCATGCCATTGGCGACGCCGCCCGCATGATTATGCTTGGCGATGCCGACGTGATGGTGGCCGGTGGGGCCGAGGCCGCCGTGTGCCCGCTGGGCATTGCGGGGTTCTGTTCCGCCAAGGCACTGTCCACCCACTTCAACGAAACTCCCGAGAAGGCCTCCCGCCCGTGGGACCGCGACCGCGATGGCTTCGTGATGGGTGAGGGCGCCGGTATCGTGGTGCTGGAGGAATACGAGCACGCCAAGGCACGTGGCGCCAAGATCTATGCCGAGGTGATCGGTTACGGCATGTCGGGCGATGCGCACCACATCACGGCCCCTGCCGCAGGGCATGAGGGTGCGTTCCGCGCCATGCAGAACGCGGTGCGCAGTGCGGGCCTGACCACGGCTGACATTCAGTATGTCAACGCGCATGGCACCTCCACCATGGCCGACGACCTCGAGCTTGACGCCGTCGAGCGCCTGTTTGGCGATGATGCGCGCAAGCTGGCCATGTCTTCCACCAAATCGGCCACGGGTCACCTGCTGGGTGCAGCGGGCGCGGTGGAGGCGATCTATTCCATTCTCGCCATCCGCGACAATGTCGCTCCGCCCACGCTCAACCTCGACAATCCCTCACGCGAGAGCGTGATCGACCGGGTGGCGCATACGGCGCAGGAGCGCAAGATCGACACGATCCTGTCCAACAGCTTCGGCTTTGGCGGCACCAACGCCAGCATCATCCTGCGCGGCGTGTAGGATCGGGGCGCTCACGGGCGCCCCTTTTTCTATTTCAGGCATAGAGTGAAGGAGCAGGTGTGCGCAGGGTTCTGGCGGTATGTGGCCTGGCATTTCTTGTGCTGGTGCTGTCAGGTCTTGGCGTTCTGTTCATGGGGGTGCGGCAGTACGATGCCCCCGGCCCACTGGAAGAACAGCGCACGCTGGTCGTCGGGCATGGCGGAACCGGGCAGGTACTGACCGGCCTGCAGGCTGCGGGCATCGTCGCGCCGGGCTGGTTTGCGCAAAAGGTATTCGAGGCCGCCACCGTGCTGACACGGGTGGACGGCGCGTTTCATGCCGCGGAGCTGGTGTTTCCCGCCCATGCCTCCATCCATCAGGTGCTGCTGGTGCTGCGGCATGGCAAGCCGGTCGTGCACAGGCTGACCGTGCCGGAGGGGCTATCCGCCATCCAGATCGCCAACCTGCTGGAGCATGCCCCCTTTATGGATGGCAGCTTTCCCTTCCCTGATGAGGGATCGGTCATGCCACTGACCTATGATTATGAATGGGGCATGCCACGCGCGCAGATGCTCGCGCGCATGCAGCATGCCATGGACCGTGCCATCGATCAGGCCTGGGAAAGCCGTGTGATTGATCCGGCCATCGTGAACCGCCATGACCTGCTGGTACTGGCCTCCATGATCGAGCGTGAAACGGCCATCGCCTCCGAACGCCCCATGGTGGCGCGTGTGTTTCTCAACCGCCTGCATCAGGGTATGCGGCTCCAGTCAGATCCCACAGTCGTCTATGGGCTGAACAGGGGGGCGGGGCCGCTGGGGCATGCGCTCTCCCATGCTGATCTGCTGCAGCCTACGGCTTATAATACCTATGTGATTGCTGGCCTGCCGCCGGGGCCAATCTGTTCACCCGGCATGGCGTCCCTTTATGCCGCTGCTCACCCGGCAGAGGGGGAACAGCTTTATTTCGTGGCCAATGGTCTGGGCGGGCATGATTTTACCAGCACGCTTGAGGACCATAACCACCATGTGGCGGCCTTCCGGGCCAGCAGGCGCGCAGCACAGGCAAGCCCTCGCACAAATGACTGAGAAGCTGTTTGGAAAGTCAGGCCAGTAACATCCTGAAATTATAAAAGTTTTTGGTGGCGCTTTTCCCAAAAAGTTTCAGAAGATGCCGCCTTTTTTCAAAAAGGCGGCACCCAAAAACTTTTCTTATTTTTTATCAATGATTTGTTTTCAAGCGATCTCTAAACTTTTTACGTGTTCTCTTACTGGGCAGGCAGGCTCTGGCTGCTTACCGAGCCGGAAGGTGCGGTTTCCATCGGCTGCTGGGGTTGTTGCGTGGTGGGGGTGGTGGTCTGGCCGTTCTTGTCCGGGCGGCTCTGGGCGGTGGCCAGCACTTCGGTCAGGGCGGAGCGCAGCGGGTCGGCGCCGGAATTGTTCACCCGCATGGACACCACGATATCCTCCGGCCCGACAATCTGGTTGTAATAGGCGCGGTTGGCCGCACTGTTGACCCGCATCTTGGAGCCACCAAGAGCGGCGCCTGCAAACAGGCCCTTGGATTTCTGCACGCCCTTGATGGAGGTATTGTGCTCACCCGCCGTGCCCGCTTCAAGCCCGGAACCAGATGAGGCGAATGAGGTGCCGACATCCGCGCTCAGCTTCATCTGGCTGTCGAGCAGCGACTGCACGCCCTGATCCGTCATGACGAACAGCATCACCTGCACATCCTGCATGCCGAGCTGGAGGCCAAAATTGGCCGATGACATGCGGTAGAAGGCCGGGTCGGACCAGGAGCCATGGGCATCACGCGTGAGGAACACGCAACCGCCGCCACCGCCGCCAAAGGCGATCGACATGCGGAACACCGAGGGGCAGACAATCACGCCACGCGATTCGGCCAGGTAACGGGTAACCTTGCTGCCTGCCGTGGCGCCCGAGAACATGTCGCGCACGGTCAGCGTGGCGCGGTCCACCAGGCTCTGTTCTTCTTCCATGCTGGCGGCCATCGCGGCGTGCAGCGGCATCATCAGGGCCAGCGTGGCGAGTGACGTCCTGATGAGATGAAACTTGTGCAAACCCATGCTCCCTTTCCGATTCGTCACGGCAGATCCACCAAAACGGTCCGTGCACTGGAGTGGTCTGTGTTCATGGCTGAATCATGGCTCTCTAGGCAAGCCTGCGTGGCATGATCCAGCTCTATATTGCCGTTATTTAAGGGAGACGCCCACCGCCTGTGACAGGGCATCGGCAATGCCAGGAGCGGCGGCGAGGATATGGATGCCATCCTCAAGCCCACCATCGCGCAGGAAGGGAGAAACTTTAGCTCCGGCTTCCTCCAGAAGCACAAGGGCGGCGGCCACGTCCCACAGGTTGATGCGGATTTCCAGATAGCCGTCCTGCCGCCCGCAGGCGACTTCGGCCAGAGCGATGGCGCCCGACCCGCCTGAGCGCGGCATGGCGCCAAGGTTGAGGATGGCGTCGATCTTTTCCTGGAAGACGCCGGGCGGCACGCGGTTGCTCCAGCCCATCTCGATCAGGGAGGTGGCGGGGTCGGTCACGGGGGAGGCATGGATGCGCTCGCCGTTGAGGAACGCGCCATGCCCCTTTACCGCCGTATAGGTTTCGCCCAGCATCGGGGCCTCGATGATTCCGGCCACAGGGGTGTCGCCATCCATCAGGCCCAGTGAGATGCACCAGCGATTGCGCCCGCGCGCGTAGTTGGAGGTGCCATCAATCGGGTCCACCACCCAGCGCAGGGTGCCGGTGCGGGTGCGGCCTTCTTCCTCGCCCTGAAAGCCATCTTCGGGGAACAGCGTGCCGATTCGTTCGGAGATGAAGGCCTCCACCGCGCCATCGGTTTCGGTCAGCCAGTCCTGCGCGCTTTTCTGGGTGCCCTTGGGGCCGCCAGGGGCGGGGCGCATCTTCATGGCAAGGGCGGCGGCATCACGCACGACGGAGCGGGCGGCTTCAAAACGGGTCAGGATGGCCTGTGACATGGGTAACCTTTCTTGTGGAACATTCTATTCTACACGTAACGCCGTTTTCACCGCATGTTCCACCTGCGGCATGTCCACCCGGCCCAGCCGTTCGGCGGCCTGCATGGCAAACTGCAGCGTGAGCCTGCGCCTGCGTGCTGCCGCAAGCGGGCTGCGCTGCGGGTGGCGGATGATGGCGCAGTCCATGCAGGTGGCCGCCTGTGCTGCGGCAGGGCGGGTGGCGGCAATCACGAGCCCGGCTGTTTTGGGCAGGATGTGGCGGGGAAAGTCCTGGTTGACCGCGAAATAGAGCTGGTCACACCATTGCAGGTAATCGGGCCACTTATGGTCGGCGCGAAAATCCGGCAGCCCGGACTTGATCTCTATGCACAGCAGGTCGCCCTGTGGTGTCAGGGCCATGATATCGGCCCGCCTGCGGTCGGGCAGAACGAATTCATGCAGAACCGCCCACCCATGCATCCGGCACATCTGGCTGACACCCGTGCGGATGGCGGACTGAAGCTGGGGCGCGGATGGGCGGTGCATGGCGTAGGGGCGTGGACCTCAGGTCGCGGGCAGGGGGCTTGATGCGAGCAGGTGCGTGACAAGCTCAAGGTCGGCGGGCTTGTCCACATCCACGGCGGCGCGCCCGTCGGGCAGTGGAATCATGGCCACCCGCGCGTGCGAAAGCTGGCCGATGCGGCGGCATACATCTGCGCGGGTCAGGCGTCGCAGCACAAAGCGCAGCAGGATGCCAAAGCCCAGCGTGCGCGCCATTCTGAGCGGGTTCTTGCGGTCGGCCTCGAGCTGCTGCCAAAGCCGGATCACGCCTGCGGCGGCCGGGGTGCGGAACAGGAACATGTTGCACCCCGAAAAAGCGCCATCGGCCAGACGGATCATGGTGCGCCTGGTGCCCGGCACATCGCGCAGGATATCACGTTCCATCGCAATGCCCGCGGCCACGTCGGCCCCGCTCTCCTGCGCCTTGTGCACGAAACTGCGCACCCAGGCGGGTTCCAGCAGGGCATGGTCGGCGGTGGTAACCAGCAGCGGCGTGCCCAGCGTGTCCAGCGCCTTCATCACGCTGGCGCTTGGGCCGGACGCGGGGGGAATGAAGGTAACGTTGTCCGGCACGATGCCGTCGAGCACCTCGGGGCGCTCGATGCAGATGGCGATCCGGCCAATGGCCTCGACTGACTGGAGCGCCGTGATGACCCGGCTGATCATGGGGCTGCCGCCAACCGGCAGCAGGGCCTTGTGCGAAATGCCTGCCGCCTGCGCCATGGGGTCGGGCCGCCCCGGCCTGCTGCCCGCCAGGATGAGAACGTTCAGTGCCATGTCCGTGCTCACGCCGCGTTCCGGGTGGTGTTGGCGCCATCGGGGCGGTCACGCGGGGGGGAGCCGGTCTCTTCCATCACCCAGGGGTAGCGATGGGCTTCCTCAATGTCATAGCCAAGGTTGAACACGGTGGGGCTGCGCGGGCAGCCACGGGCATCGGGGTAATAGCTGTGGAAGATGCGGTCGGCCACGAAGCTGGTGATGCCATAATTGCCGTTCTCGTTATGGAAGTGATGCAGCACGTGACGCTGCTTCATCAGCTGGATCCAGCGCATGCGCGGCTTGTAGTTCAGATGCTGGATGCAGTGGAAGAATTCATAGATGCACGTAATGGTCAGCCCCGCGCCAAAGGCTGCGCCCGAACCCGCCAGCCCGCCAATGGCGTAGCCGATGGGAATGGTGACGATGGCAATGGTGGGGATGGTGTTGAGCGGCGAGCCGAACAGCACGTCAAGCAGGTGGGGATCCTGGTGGTGATCGAAGTGGATGCGCTTCCACAGGGTCGCGCTCCATTTCATGCGGTAGAGGAACCGGCCGTGGAGGATGAAGCGATGGATGCCATACCATACCAGCGGATAGACCAGCACCACGGCCGCGATGCTGATGGCCACCGGCACGAACGCTGTGTAGGCGTACACCATGACCGCATAGCTGGCGATGGCCAGCACGAAATACAGGATGATGGTGGGGTAGGTGAGGTAGGCAATCCAGAGCTGGGACAGGTTCATCTTGCCCAGGTCGAAGCTGCGACCCGTGCGGATGGCACTGTTCTTCAGGGTATTTGTAATCATCGCTCTTCGATCCTCAGTAGCACGGTGATGACGCCAAGGATGAAAATCAGGATCCCGACGAATATCGCCATAAGCGAGGGCAATGTTCCCGCATTGCCAAGCGCGCGGAGCAGCCCCTGGAACACGACGAACAGCAGGCCCGCGCCGAGGCACCATATGGGTAACCAGCTGCGCGTGCCAGCCCGGGGGGGGATATAGACCACCGGCACCGCGAGTAACAGCATTACCGCGAATGTGACCGGTAACATGATGCGTCCCAGTATTTCGGTAATGAAAAACGAGGGCGACTGGCTGGAGGGCAGGGCGTCGTTCTGCTCGGCCAGCATGGTGCTGATGGACTGGGTGAAACTGACGGTAATCTGCATCAGGTAGCCCGGCGTGAGCGTATCGGGCCAGTCAAGGCGCACGGGCTGGTCGGTCGTGTCGAGCAGATCGACGCGGGTCGGGCTGATCACGCTCAGCACCCGCGTGGGCGTGCCATACCAGTGGCCATGCGTGTAATGCACGTCGTGCAGGGTCGTGACCTTCTGCAGCAGGCTCTGGCGGTCGCGGTGATAGACCGTGACCCCGTCAAGCACCTCCCCCCCGTGGGAAAGGGAGTTGATGTTGATCAGCTCATCACGCGTGCGCAGCCAGTAATTGTGCGATGCGGTCGCGGCGTCGGGCGTTGTGGCGTTCCACCACTGGGCAAGGCGTTGCTCCGAGCGCGGTGTGATCTGGTCATTGATGAGCCCGCACAGCACGCCGAGGCCGATGATGGTGGGCAGGAACAGCTTGATCAGCCCCGGCGTGGACAGGCCGGCCGCGCGCATGATCGAGATCTCGTTCGATGTCGTCAGCTGCAGCAGCGTCAGCAGCGCGCCGATCAGCACCGCGATGGGCATGGCGTTGCCGAACAGGAGCGGCAGATGCATGACCGCGTAGTACAATACCCCGGACAGGCCGAGATGGCGGTGCATGATTTCCGTCACCTGCTCCAGCAGGGCCAGGATTTCCATCAGCGCCACGACGATGATGGCCGTGGTGAATACCTTGGTCAGCAGTTCACGTGAAAGATATCCGAGCAGAACCGTGCCGCTGGCCAGGCGCAGGCGGCGCTTCATGCTTCTTTTTCCTGCATGCGGCGCGGCAGGCCATCTGCCGAGAGCTGCCGTGGCGGCAGTTTCGGCCCCGGCGAGAGCAGGATGCGCAGCCCGCCCGCCTGCCGGATGAGCATGCTCACGCACACTACGGCAAAGAGGACCGTGGGCAGCCAGATGACCAGCAGCGGAGACATGTGCATGTTGGCGACGAAGCTCATGCCCATCTGCAGCGTGTGGTCAAAGCTGACCAGCGTAATGGCAGCGATGGCCAGGCCGGGATTGCCCTTCTGGCGCTTGCGCACGCCCGCAAGCGCGCAGGCCAGGATGGGAATGAACGGAATGGCCGCCGTGCGCGCAAGGCGGAAGTGCAGTTCCGCCCGCATGTAGGAAGTGCTGATGCCGGGGTAGCCGTTACGTATGCCGTAATACAGCTCGGGCAGGGTCAGCTCGCGTTCCGTCTCGCCGCGTTTGCGATAGGCCTTGTCATCAAGCTTGCTCTCGCCAGAAATGAGGCGGGTGGTGCGGGTAAAGCCGGTGATGGTGGGGGGCTTGTCCTGCGTGTCGGTCACGATGGTGCCGTCGACAAGATCAAGCCGCATGCGCGAGCCGTCGGCGGGGTTGTACAGGTAGCCTTTCTGGGCGGTAATGTAGCGCACGCGTGTCTTGTCCGAATTGTCCCGGATGAAGACATGGAACAGCCGCGACCCCGCATGGTCCACGTTCTCGGCCGTGAGCATGACATCATCGGATATGGCGAACATTTTGGACTGCAGGTGCGGCGTCCAGCCCGCATGGCTGGCGAAATAGAAGGCCGAGCGGTAGTCATAGCGCGCGTAGGGCTGGATGAAGCCATAAAGCGAGAAGGCCAGCACGCCAAAGACCGCCCCCGTCAGCACGAAGGGCTGGCAGATGCGGAAGATCGAGACCCCGCTGGCCGTCAGGGCATCGATTTCATGGTTGGCGCTCATGCGCCGGATAATGGAAAACACGCTCACGCACATGGCCGCCGGCAGCGCGAGCCCGAGGTAATGGGGGATCAGGTCGCTGAGCAGGCCGAAGAATATCTTCATGGAGCTGCCATTGGCAGCCAGCATGTTGAACAGCACCAGAAGCCGCTCCAGCAGCAGGGCGGACATGACCACGCCGAGTGCGATGGAAAACGGCGGCGCCACCTGCCGCAGAAGGTAGCGGTCCATGGTATTGGGACGCAGCTTGGCCAGAATCCCGTGCTGTAAAGACATGCGGCTCATCTGGGCGTGCTTATATCCGAAAAACGATACGGGGGAGGACTCATGCAAAAAATAGTTTCCTGCGTTGTACCCACTGCGCAGCCCGTCGGAAAGAAACGCCTTGTAACACCAAGCATGTATCCTCCGTCGCATGGCGTGACGGCAATCCGATTCCACGCCGCCGCGCGCAGCGGGTCACGCGACCGCGCCGATGCCGATGAGACGCCAATGACCGGCACGGAGCCACCAGGGCCGGGCAGGGAAGACAGGGTGGAGGTGTGGATATGCCCGTGGAGTACCATCTCCGCCCCTTCGCGTGCAATGCAACGGGCGAAATGATGGGGGTCCTTGAGCGCCTTGCGGGCGATGGCGAAACCCTGCACGGGCGCATGGTGGATCATGACAATGCGGCACAGCCCCTGCCTGCCTGTTTCATGCAGTATTTCGGTCAGGCGCGCGGCCTGACGCGCGCCCATGCGGCCTGTCGCCCTGAACCAGGGCGTTGGCACCGCCGAACTCACCCCGATCAGCGCAACCGGCCCCACCCGGCGCACGAACGGGAAGGGGAGCGCGCCCATCCACGGTTGCCACAGGCCTATGGTCTGGTGCCAGTTATCATGCACAAGGGTGTCATGATTTCCCGGTATGACTGTGCACGGGGCGGGGAGCTGTTCAAGCCAGCGCAGGGCGTGGCGGCATTCTCCCGGGAGGCCCATGTTGGTCAGGTCCCCGGTCAGCGCGATTATGTTCACATGGGCGCTGTCGATATCGGCCATCACACGGGCCAGAATTTCGGGGCGATGCTGGAAACGGCGGTGCCGCTTCCATGAAAGATGGCTGAACAGGCGCTTGTTCAGTTCCTCGCGCAGGCGCGGGGGTGACATTTCCGTCGGCAGATGCGGGTCAGAAAGATGGGCTATGGTGATGGTATTCAAGCTGGTGTCTTTCCCTGCATCAGACCGGTCGGTCACCGGGCCGGACAGTGTTATGCCTGCCCGTGTGGCGATGCGTTCCATCGTTTCGTGCCTTGCAATAGAAGGCAGATGGTTGCTTATGGCCTGTGAGTCAAATTTCAGACAGGGATGGAATCATCAGTGACCGGACGTTTTGCGCTTGTTTATAACCCGCGCAGCCGGCGGAACATGGGCGACAAGAGTTCGTATGCCCCGATGGCCCGTAGCCTTCTGGGAGAGAATTTCATTGATCCGGCTGACCGTTCCCTTCTTGATGCCGCAATCGCGCAGCTGGCCGCGCGCGGCATGGACTGTATCGTGGTCGATGGGGGAGATGGCACGGTCAGCGATGTGCTGACCGCCATCCATCGTCATTACGCGCCCGAGCGCTTTCCTGCGCTTGCCATCCTGCCTTCGGGCAATACCAACCTGATCGCGGGTGACGTGGGCTTTGGCCTGCGCGGGCAGAAAGCGCTTGACCGGCTGCTCGGCCTCGCTGCGGCCGGGACGCTGCGGGGGAAGGTGCGCAGGCGCTGCGGGCTTGTGGTTGAATGGCCTGAGCCCGAGGGCAGGCCCGCGGTCGTGGGCATGTTTCATGGGGCGGCGGCCTTTACGCGCGGCATCGAACTGGCCCACCAGCCCGCCATCTTGAACAATTATTCCCATGAAATGGCAGTTGTCGTTTCGTTCCTGTCTTCGGTCGCGCATCTGTTCACGCGCCGCTCGCGTCAGGAATGGATGCAGGGCAACCCGATTACGCTCAAGGCGGGCGACAGGTCGGTGCGGCACGGAAACTGCTTCCTGTTCCTGTCCAGCACGCTCCAGCGCCTGCCACATGGCATATGGCCGTTCTGGAATGTGGCGGGCGGGCGCAGCGATGTGATCAATTACCTGCATGTGGCGGGCCAGCCCTCGCGTCTGGCCGCCGCCGCCTGGGCGCTGCTGCGGGGGCGGCACCCGGCCTGGCTGCGGCACAACCCGGATTACTGCAGCGGGTGCGAAGAGCGGATTGAAATGGCGCTTGAATCCGATTTCGTGCTGGATGGGGAGGTGTTTTCCCCCGGCGCGTCTGGCCGGATCGTGCTGTCCGCTACGGCCCCCATCGACTTCATCCACGCCTGAGGAATGCTGACCATGGCTGATCCTTCCAGCCGCCTTGCCGCGGCAGGGCGCATTGCCCATACGCTGGCCAATGAACTGGTCCAGCCCGTTCCTGCCTTTGTCACGCAGTTCGTATGCGACCTGCTGGGGGCGGCACAGCCCCTGGGCGTGCTCTTTTATGGCTCCGTGCTGCGCGAACCCGACCCCGATGGCGTGCTGGATTTTTATGTCATTGTAGAACGGCTGGAGGACTGGGCCTCAGGCTACCTTGCGCGTGAGGCCAATCGCCTGCTGCCACCCAATGTCGAATATCATGAGATTTCCGTAGGCGGGCGCATTATCCGCGCCAAGGTGGCCATCCTGTCGATTGCCCAGTTCCGGCGCATGACGGGGCGGGCCACGCTCGATACCACCATCTGGGCGCGGTTCTGCCAGCCGGTCAGGCTGGTCTGGGTGCGCGGGCCGGAGGCGGCTGACGCCATACTTGGCTGCCTGGTGCGCGCCATGGCGCAGGCCGGGCGCTGGGCGGCGGCTCTTGGCCCAGCAGAGGGCACGGCGGATGAATTCTGGCTGGCCCTGTTCGCGCATACCTATGGCGCGGAATTACGGGTGGAGAACGGGCGCAGGCCGTCTGCCCTGCTTGAGGGGCGCGAGGATCGCTATCGTGCCCTGCTGCCCGATATATGGCTGGCTGATGGCCTGCCGTTCTCGCGTGATGGTGCGCAACTCGTACCACGCCTGACACCGCAACTGCGGCGCAGCATGCGTGAAGGCTGGTGGCTGCGCGGGCGGCTGGGGCGGGTGCTCAATGTCAGCCGCCTGTTCAAGGGCGCCTTCACGTTTGAAGGGGGGGCGCGCTACATCGCGTGGAAGATCAGGCGGCATTCCGGCATTGAACTGCCGCTCGGGCCGTTTTCCGAGAGGCACCCGCTGATCTGCCTGCCGTATCTGCTGTGGAAGTTACGGCAGGCAGGGTTCTTCAGGCGGCGCGGCTGATCCCCATCTCGCGCGCTACCGTGGCGAAGATGTCCACGGCCCTGTCAATTTCCGCAGGCGTATGCGTAGCCATGACGGAGGTGCGCAGCAGCGGGTGCTGGTCCGGCGTTGCAGGCGGCAGGCTGAGGTTGACATAAACCCCAAGGTCGAGCAGCCGGTTCCAGAACGCCACGGCAACCGCCACGTCATCCAGAATGACCGATACGACCGGGCTCGCCTGGGGGCCGGTGCGCAGGCCCGCCGCCTGAAGGCCCGTATGCAGCCTGCGGGCGTTGTCCATCAGGCGGATGCGCAGCTCGGGATGGTTTTCCAGTTCCGTCAGGGCCGCCATGGTCGCGGCAATGACTTCCGGCGGCAGCGAGGCCGTGAACATGTAAGGCCGCGAACACAGGCGGATCAGGTCCAGCCCCGCATGGTTGGAGACACAGTAGCCCCCCACCGTGCCCAGGCTTTTGGAGAAGGTGCCGACCACGAAGTCCACATCATCTTCCACGCCATCGGCTTCGGCCACGCCGCGCCCGTGCTTGCCCATTACGCCAACGGAGTGGGCCTCATCGGCCAGAAGCCAGGCCCCGGTCTCGCGCTTGACGGCAGCGAATTCCGCCATGGGCACCACATCGCCCATCATGGAATAAATGCCTTCAACCACAACCAGCTTCGAGCCCGGCGTGCCCTCAAGGCGGCGCAGGCGCTTGTGCAGGTCATCGGCATCGTTATGGCGGAAGCGGATCACCTGCGCATGGCCAAGGCGGCTGCCATCATAGATGCTGGCATGGCTGTCGGCATCGAGCAGCAGATAGTCATCCTTGCCCGCAAGGGCGGAAATGGTGCCAAGGTTGGCCTGGTAACCCGTGGAGAACACCATGCAGTGCCTGCGCCGGAAAAAGGCGGAAAGCCGTTCCTCCAGCTGGCGGTGCAGGCCCTGCGTGCCGTTGGCAATGCGTGAGCCGGTCGTGCCCACGCCATAGGCCTTTGCCGCCTCGACCGCGGCATTGATCGCGGCGGGCGACTGGCTCAGCCCAAGATAGTTGTTGGTGCCGAACAGCAGCGTCTCGCGTCCTTCGATCAGCCCCACCGTTGAGGAAATGGGCTTTTCGATCACGACATCGAAGGGGTTGCGGCCGCCGCCAGCGGTTACGGATGCAAGGGCGGAGGCCAGACCTTCATATTTGGAAAAAATCGACATGACGCGTCAGGAAGCCTGCTTGAGGGAAACGATGCAGGCCGCCAGGTCATCGATGGTGCGGATATCGGCCAGCCGGTCAAGCGGCACGGAAACATCAAGGGTATCCTCGATTTCCATGACGAAATTCATGACGGCCAGCGAATCAAAGGCCAGATCTTCAACGATCTTGCTGCTGCCATTGATATCACGGGGAACCTTGGGGTTCGCCAGCAGCGTCTTCACGATCAGCGCGGAGACGCTCGCTACCGTTTCACTCATTCCTACATCCTTATGGCATGTCCGGACTGCCAGGGGCAGCGGATCAGCATGAATGGTCGCCCCGCGCATGCGGCGGGGACGGGGACTGCAATCCGTCCCCTTATTGCAAAGTGTTATGCGCGAAAAACAGGTTTTTGGCCAGTCCTGCTTTCCACCCTGAACTGACGTGGCAACGGCGATGGGCGGTTTGCCAGACTGTCAGACCACGGAAACGGAAGATGATGTTTCCAGCGGCTGGAACGCCCCCGAAAGCAGCATGGCCCGCGCCCGCGCCCGTGTCAGCTTGCCCGACGAGGTCTGCGGCAGGGTATGGGGCGGAACCAGGATGATGGACACATCCACCCCGTGCTGCCGACGGAACAGGCTGGCCGTTTCGGTTTTCAGCGTTTCACGGGCTTCGGGGGAGGTGGCGCGACACTGCACGAGAGCCACGATCTTTTCGCCTTCATCCTCATCAACCGAGAATACGGCTACGTCACGGCTGCGCAGGGTGCTGATTTCGGTCTCGGCCGACCATTCCAGATCCTGCGGCCAGATGTTGCGGCCGTTGATGATGATCAGATCCTTGGCGCGCCCGGTAATGACAACCTGCCCGTTGAGCATGTAGCCAAGGTCGCCGGTGTTGAGCCAGCCCTCGGCATCGACCACGCGGGCGGTTTCCTGCGGGCGGCGGAAGTAGCCCTGCATCAGGCTCGGGCCGCGCACATATACGGTGCCGATCTCACGATCACTGAGCACATGGCCCTGCGCGTCACGTACCTCAAGTTCGTGCTGCGGCAGGACTTCACCACACAGCACGAAGGTGCGCAGCGCGCGGGTCGGATCGTTGGAGGGCACGGCCTTGCCCTGCGTCTCGAGTGCGCGCAGGTCGATGGTATCGGTGCAGATGCCTGCCCCAAGCGGGGCGAAGCTGATGGCCAGTGTCGCCTCCGCCATGCCGTAGCTGGCGGTAAAGGCCCCGCTATCAAATCCGGCGGAAGCGAAGCGCTGCGCAAAATCCTCAAGGATATGGTAGCGGATCATGTCGCCGCCGATACCCGCCACGCGCCATGATGAGAGGTCAAGCTCGATCGAGGTGGCACGACGCGCGCACAGCTCATAGCCAAAGGAGGGACTGTAGGAGATCGTGCCGCGATTGCGGCTTATCAGGTCAAGCCACACATGGGGGCGGCGGGCGAACTCGCGCGTGGGCAGCATGTCGACGCTGAGTTGGCAGGTCATGGGTGTCAGGAAAAAACCGACCAGTCCCATGTCATGATAGAGCGGCAGCCACGATACACAGCGATCGCCGGTTTCGCGCACCTTGAGTCCGTTGAGCGCAATGGCATGCGCATTGGCCATGCCGGAGCGCTGGGTCACGGCAATGCCCATGGGGAAACGCGTGCTGCCCGATGAAAACTGCAGGTAGGACAGGTCATCCGGCCCCACGGGGGGAAGGGTTTCGACCGTGATGGGCGCCTGCAGCAGTTCGGCTGGCGTGCCGGAGAATTTCAGGTCCAGCCCGGTGGTGATCTCGTCCGTCCATGATGCGATGATCGAGGCAATGACCACGGCCGATGCCGCGGCTCCCTCGATCATGCCGCGCAGGGTGCCGACATACCCTTCGCGCCCGCCAAAGGCGACTGGCAGCGGCAGGGGCGCGGGCACCAGCCCGGCATACTGGCAGCCAAAGAAGATGCGGGCGAAGTCACCGTCGCTTTCCGCCACGATGGCCACCCGGTCGCCCGGTTCCAGCCCAAGTGACAGCAGGCGCCTGCCGGTCTCGATCGCCTGTTCGCGCAACGTGCTGTAAGGCAGCGTTTCGAGCAGGACGCCCTTGCCGGAATAGATGTTGAAGCCGCTCTTGCCCTGGGCGGCATAGTCCAGCGCAGCCGGGAACGACGAAAAATCGCCGTAACGACGGGGCAGACCAGAATCGGAGGGGGTCGGGAGGCTTATCATTTCCGGTAATTTGACTTCCACAGACGTATCTTGAAACGGCGAATGGGCGGTGTTCAACCAATTACCCTCAAAAAGTCAATAATCGATTTCGCGCCTTTGGCCGCCGTATCTGCCGGCGGCTCAAACCCGAATGTGTCGCGTATATACTCTTTTTGCCGATCAAGGAAATTTGCATGTGACAGGAAAGCATTGTCAAGGTCATTGCCTGCTGTCTCCACGTTTTCCACCACGGGACCAAGGGTCCAACTCTCATAATTGGGGTCGCCGCGCCATGAAGTCTGGTGCGCATTGAGAAACAGGCACGGGCGCGGTTTGATAAGGAATTCACTGACCTGGCTACTGACATCACCCAAGTAGAGGTCGGCTGCCATGGTGTAGGTCATATCCACGCTTTTATCGCTGCCTGGGTCAATTATCATGTGAGGGAGTTGGGTAAAGGGCGCCAGAATTTCCATGCTTTTCTCACGATTTGTATCGAAAAGCCGGTAATGCGGGGCAAAGATGAGATTGTATTTTTCCTGCCGTGCGAAATATTCCAGCAACTTCATGCCAAATTGCGGCCATGAAGAAAGGCTGCGACTGAAATGCGGATTATAGAGAACCGTGGGGCGTCCATTATCAAAAAGCGGGCGCGCCTGAACATGGAGCCGGCGCACCATGTCAAATTTAGCATAGATTCCAGTAGTATAGTGCCCTTTGCGTAGCGTGCCCGCATCAAGCAGCCGCTCTTCAACCTTACGGCCCGCCATCAGGATATAATCGAATTTCCGTACGTCATTGGCAAAGCCGATGGCCCGGTCTCCGGCGCCATGCCGGGTCCAGATGAGGCGGGGATTATGCACCCCCATCTTGCGTAAGTAGAGCGATGTGCGCTCAGGAATCACAACAGCCTGAAACCTGTTGAAATAATTTCTGTTCAGAAAAAGCACGGCCAGTTTGCTCAGGGGGGTCGGTCCATGCTGTTTTATATGGCTGCGGATCCACCGGGGCATGGCCAGTGTATCAAAGGAGACGGAAGACTCCGGATAGAGACGTGACAGTTCGCGGAGGCGTGCTGCGCGTTCTTCTGTCAGGCTGGCAATATGAACCCGGACATCTTTGTACAGGCGTGCCATTTCCAGCGCGATCGGGAGTGAGTGGAACTCCTGATGCGGCTGGGCAATATACGGGAAAAGGATATGATACACTTAAAGTAAGCCTGCCAGCGCACTTGAAAACAAGATGACCTGATTCTGTCCCAGTCTGCCTGTCCTGCAAGGAAAGGCTTTGCAGGGTAGCACGATGGGGCGTCTGTAAGGGTGTAACATTTAATGAAATCTGCCTTGCGATAAATCAAGTCGAAGCGGGGTCAAGCGGCGGGCGCTCCCAGTCATATATATAAGCATGTTTCCATGCCTGATGATTGCGGAGTGACGGCACGACCCGATCTGTCCTGTTGAGGTTGGTGCCCCGGGTGTCGCTTGGATGATGGAAGTTGATGTCTGTTGCGGCCCGCATGATGGAAAGCTGCTCTCATGGCAGAGGCGCCGGATTTAAGGAAAGGAGGGGCCTGCCCCTCCTTTTTTCATATAATTTTCACTTTAGCGCATTTTTTTTGGTGCGGTTTGTGACTGTTATGTGTGTTTTATGGCTGAATTCCGTGTGTTTTCAGGGTTTTTGGCATGGCGTTGACAGGGGGGGCTAATATCCGTAAAAGCCCCTTCACCGGACGGCGATGCTGCTCCGGCGGGTCTTTGACAAGAGAATAGAGAGAGTATCTGGAAGGGATATGCTGGCGGCGCGGTTGTTGCTCTTTATGGGGCGATGATTGGCGGTCTGGACTGGGTGAG
>NZ_NIRT01000060.1 GCF_003207795.1 Komagataeibacter nataicola
GCAGGATCGTGGGCTGGAAGGTCTCGACCTCCATGACCACCCAGTTCGTGCTCGACGCCCTTGAACAGGCCATCTGGCAACGAAAGCCCGCGGGAAACAGGGCGCTGATCCATCATTCGGATCGGGGTTCACAATACCTGTCGATCCGATATACCGAACGCCTGGCGCTGGCTGGCATCGATGCCTCGGTCGGCACGGTCGGTGACAGTTATGATAATGCACTGGCGGAGACGATCAACGGTTTATACAAGGCCGAAGTTATCCATCATCTGGGGCCATGGAAATCCATGCCGCAGGTCGAATGGGAAACACTCAGATGGGTGCACTGGTATAATAATCGACGCCTATTGGCACCAATCGGCTACAGGCCTCCCGCCGAAGCCGAACGCGCCTTCCATGCAGATCAGAGCAGACTTGATATCGCAGCCTGAGCGCTGAACAAATCGCTCTCCGGTAAACCCGGGGCAGTTCAGTTGTTCGAATTGCACGGGTGACAGCATCCCGTTCCTGAAGTGCTCGCGCGCCGAATTATGGAACATTTCGATATAGTCAAACACGTTTTGCCGGAGCATGCCTGTGCGGCAGGAGGTCTTCCGGTGCAGTCTCTCATTCTCACGCAATAACGCAGTATGATCATGACGACGGCTTCATGCTTCCCGACATCACCGCTCCATTTCTTCAGCGTCCAAGATTCGATGTATAAGGCCTGGAGTGCTCACACGACAAACAACTGCTCAGGGCCGGATGCACCGCTTCGTTTTCAAACTTGGCCTTGTAAACATGTCCTGTTCCAATTCTCCTTCGTGAATATCTGCGCTTTTAAAGATCCGGAACTAAAACATGACACGTCCAGTGCGTGCGCTGTCTGGCTTTATACCGATGCCAGACCCGTTATAACTTAATATCTTCGATGCTGATGATACCGACCAGGTTCGCGATTACGTCACGAAACAGCGTGCCTCTCACAGTTCTTCTTTCAGTTTGTCTATGAACTGACCAACTGGCATGGTCCGCGCCAGAGGGGATCCCTGACCGGCCCAATAATACCAAAGGATGTAGCCACTGACTCGTATGTGAAGTGACGAACGGTGTTGGCTCCGATTCTCTTGCTGCGGGAAGAACTGGCTGATGACGAGGGCGGTGAAGCTACGGGATAACTATTCGGCCTCTGACCTGAGGCGGATTGCTGCGCGCAGCCGGCATGCGAACGCTGCACGCCGACTTCTGGCCCTGGCGGCGGTCCGTGACGGGGCGAGCCGCACCGATGCTGCCTATGGACCGCCAGACATTGCGAGACTGGGTTTACCGCTTCAATGCCGAAGGGCCCGATGGCCTGCGGGATCAATGACGAAACGACTCTGTCTGCCGCCTGACGGCGGACCAACAGGCGGAACTCTCGGCATTGATTATGGCTGGACCCGACCGTAACCGGGACGGCATGGTCCGCAGGCGCTGCGTTGATCTGAAGTGGGTGATTGAGGAGCGCTTTGGCGTCTCGTATCACGAGCGCCATGTTTCCACCCTGCTGAAGAGACTGGGCTTCAGTCGCGTCAGCGTACACGCCAGCCGGCTGACCAGCGTTACGACAATGCCTGGCTGTTCGGGGGAATCTGTCCGGCGCGCGGCAAGGCCGCCGGCCTGGCGCTGCCGTTCATCGGTACGGCCAGCATGCAACTGCATATCGAGCAAATCTCACGCTGCGTCGCCCGCGGCGCTCATGCCGTCGTGTTGCTCGATCGCGCAGGATGGAACACCACTGACAAGCTGAAACTGCCCCGCAATGTCAGCCTGATCTTCCTGTGGTCCCGTGCTTCCGAACTGAACCCGGTCGAGAATATCTGGCAGTTCCTACGCGCCAACTGGTTGTCCAATACCGTCTTTAACGGCACCGAGCACATCATCGACGCTGCCTGTTCCGCCTGGAACAACCTTGCCGACCTGCCGGAAACCATCTGTTCCATTGGCCTCGGTGTCTGACTGAAAATGAGTTGAGTGATTTCATGGGGTTATGATCCATGGGTTTGCGAGAACCTGATGAGATCAAGATGGCCTGGACTGAAATCACCCGCGCGCAGTATCAAAGGGACGACCTAGAATATGCAGGCGACCTTCGCGATGCGGAGTGGGCGCTGATTGCGCCGCCGATGCCCGAGAAGAAACGACTGGGCAGACCATGACGTACGGATTTGCGCCGGGTCATGGAGGCGATCCTCCATATCGTCACGACCGGCTGCCAATGACGACAGTTGCCCGGCACTTTCCGGCCTTCACGACCGTACAGGGCTATTTCTACCGTTGGATCCGCGAGGGACGATGGGAAGCCATGAACCCTATTTTCGTGATCCTGTCGCATGAGCAGGACAGGCGAGACGCTACGCCTTCGGTAGGCATTATTGACAGCCAGTCGGTTAAAACTGCTGAAAATGGCGGTCCACGCGGTTATGACGCGGGCAAGAAGATCAGGGGCCGCAAGCGGCATATCGCGACCGACACGCTGGGTTATGTCGTGGCGGCTGTCGTACATCCTGCCGACGTTCAGGATCGTGATGGTGCGCTGGCTGAACTCGGCCGATGGACGATTGAAATCGTCAGGCGTAGCGATCGGGCCGAAGACTTCGTCGTCCTACCGAAACGCTGGATCGTGGAGCGCAGCTTTGCATGGCTCGGACGCTGCCGCCGCCTCACGAAGGATGTCGAGGCAACAATCTTGTCATCCCACGCGTGGTTGATGATCGCCCATATCCGCAGAGTCCTGCGGAAAATCAATCAAACCGCTTTCTGATTCAGGCTCTCAGAAAATGGGCTCATAAAGGTCAAAGATGCTAGCCGTTAGTATAAGCAGTTTTCTACCGTATTTTCCTGCAAAATATGAAATTATTTTTTCGCAGTGACATAAATAAGAAACCCATTATGCCACATGCCATCCAAATACCCGCCAATAGAGCACACAAAGCGGCGCGCCCATCTTGATATATACAACTAAAAAGCGCAGCCACAATAAAAACCAGGCCCAAAAAAGCAATTATGATTTCCCACCAGGCGGCTCCTCTTCTCTGTTTATAAAAAGCAGTCAGTGCGGATAGCTGCACCAGTAAATAGCTTATCATGATACATACGGCCCCCACAGTGCCAAAAAATGCATAAATATCCATTCCACCAGAGGGCAGGACCGGCAGGACCGGCTTCAACAGGACAAGCAAAAATTGCTGGCATACAATCAAAACGGTAATCCCGAATGGAGAAAGGATATGATCTGATAGAAATGCTGCGCTGTATGCTGGCAAAACACTGTCATGCCCGATCACGATGTGACGTGCGAGATTGCTGCATGCCGTAATGGCCGCGACTGTTCCGGCAAAAGCAGAGCCGAGTGCCGCAACGCCAAAGGTAACCATGCTCCATCGCCCAATATAGTAACGGGCCATATCAGCAAGGGCATTGGATGAAATGACCAACGCCGACAGGCCACCGAGGTGCTGCTCAAAGCCATATTGAATAACAGCCATGACACCAACAAACATGATGCCGGATATGATGACACCTGCCGCCAGGGCCTGATGCATTACTCGGGGTGAATGTCCATTTTCTTCTGACAGGGTCATGCATGATTCGAATCCCGCCCAGGACAGAAAGGCAATCACAACCCCGGAAAGGACAGAAGATATTCTGATGGGCTCCGCAGGCATGACAGTATGCGCAATAGCAGTATGAGGCTGCATTAAAACAGCTACGCACAGATAGATGATCAGGATAATTCCCACTCCCTCCATGGCCAACAGAATATGCATGATGGTATTGGTCTGGCCACGGATGATCATTAGATTAAAAAACAGGACAAGCAGAAAAAACGGCAGATAAGATGTGATACGCATATCCGGATATAACATATGAATAATATCCGAAACAAAAGAAGCTGTTACATTCGGGTTGGCCAATGAAAAACTCGCATAGGCTCCCAGCAACGCAAGGGATGCAAACTGCCCTGCCTGTTTCCCCAGAATCTGCCCGACTGCAACATCAGCCATTCCGACATGCCCCCCCATGGAGGCAAGGCGGCCAAAGCTATAGGCAATGGAAGAGATGCCGATCCAGCCAAGCCCGTATACCTTCCATAAAGCAACATGGGTCAGCCCCACCAGCGCCTGCCCATTGGCACACAGAACCACCGTGGGGCTGATGAAAGCAAGGGAAAGAGCCAGAAGCTCAATTAATCCCAGCTTACGTTTTGTGCAGCCGGGTTCCGATGTGCCAGACATGTAGACGCCACCCCACAAGAAAAAACACAGATATCGCAACAGTCACGGGTATATTATCAAGCTGTAATGGTACCAGAATGACCATTCCGTCCTTGCCTGAATATCTGTTTCGAAAATATAATATAATCACTGGCGCATATTAAACTTAGAAATATAAAAAATATTTTAAAATTCATTTTGGTGTGCATCTGATGAATTCATTATTGCATGTATATACGTTGCTTTATCGCAACATATTTTTCTTAAACCAGATATGTTCATTATTCCTTTATCAGGCGGCTTGAAATTAACATATCCCATATATAGGATTTTTTTGCGAAAAGAACCGATCACACACTGTTCATTCCTCGCTCTCTTTCGCGCTCCTCCGATCCGGTTCGCGCGTTCAGGCGCGCATCTTCCACTCAACTGGAAGAAAGGAACAAAGCCATGAGTCGTCAGAAAACACTGGAACAGCATGACAGGCTCAGCCTTGATATGTCACCGGTTGGCATGACGGTGATGCCAGCAACTCATGTCCAGGAGACATGCCATCCCTGTACCCAGGCGACACTGGCTTTCGGGTGCGATCTGTTACAGGCATCGTCTGCCATCCTGTTCTGGGTTGATTCCGCCCATTTTGTTCAGACAATAGAACTGACCGGAACGGAAGCTGACCTGTTGCCGGAGTATTTCAATAACGGCTTCTATACCTACGATCCCCTCAGCATCCGTAAGGTTCTGAATGGATCAAACAATGTGCTCATGCTGGACCATGAGCGTAGTCACAATTCACATGACCACAATCAGATTCATGATACGTTTTTGCAACGTCATGGAATTGTAGACGAAATCAATTTCCTTTTTCGCAATGAAAATGATGCCGTGGCGCTGTTAAGCGTGATGAAGCGCCAAGTTGACCGCACTCCTTTCCCGACCGATTTCCAATGGGAAGCCCTACGCCGCTACATGGAATTTACCCTCCAGCAGCATCCACAGATGCGCGACCGGCGGATATGTCGCGCCCTGAAAGAAAAGTTCCAGCTTACCAATAAGGAAGTCGAAGTTGTTTTCCTGCTTGAAAAAGGCGCCTCAAACTGGGAAATCTCGGAAATAATGCATATCGGGGTTTCGACCGTAAAAACCCATATTGTCAATATATTAAACAAAACAGGCGTCGGCAGCAGGGCAGCGGTCGCCGCATACATGCGCTCTTTATGATGCCCGGTCGGCTATCGCGTTAAGGAAATACAATGCGGGGAAAATAGAACGATACGATAAAATTCGGCACATCTACGATCTCGCTAATGCGCAAATCCCCGCAAACCGAGCAGAGCATGTAAGCATTGACGGGTGAGATACCATACAAGCGACTCAGTAGATCGATCATACGGGAAACACTTTCCCGTGCAGCCTGAAACAGGTCAGGACCGAGCCCGATCGTAACTTCATATCCTGCCCCGTCAAGATGACGTGTAACCGGACCAGAAGTAGTCAGGCGCGGCGCGGGGAGAAACGTGCGCTTGAGTAACTCAACACGTATTTCCACATTCATGGCGCTTTCAATTGCGGTTCCGCATACCTCACCATCACCCTGCGCCGCGTGCGTATCCCCCAGGGACAGGAGCGCTCCTTCCACTTCTACCGGCAGATAAAGTACGCTCCCTTCAGCGATATCGCGCAGATCCATGTTACCCCCTACCCGCCGTGGTGGCACAACGGAATGCGGGCCAGGCTCTGCCGGAGCTGCGCCGATCGTGCCAATAAAGGGCTTCAACGGCACCCGCACGCCCTCATGGCCGAAAAGCGCAGGCTCCAATGTGACGGGATCGTAACGCCATAGATAAAGTGATGGCTCGGGAAACTGGTCTGCCAGCAGGCCAAAGCCTGGTATGTTCGCAGTCCAGCCCTGCCCCGACGGATAGAAGCGGTTGACGGTTATTTTAAGCGCATCCCCCGGCTGTGCTCCCTCTACATAAACAGGTCCGTTAAGGGGGTTAATGCGCCCGAAATCGAGTGTCGCCAATGTGCGGGCGGTTGCATCCGCGTCTATCTGGCCGCCAGAAGCATCGGCACACTCGAAGCACAAAACATCACCAGGCATGGCGACATGAACGGGCGCCGTGTCACGGTTCCAGCCAAAATGCGCCTTATGGTGGTGAATGGTATGTACGCAGGACTGGCACATCTGACGGAACCTTCTGCAAATAAAGGGAAAGCTATCTGTTCAGAACTGCGCGGAAACCGTACCGAAATACTGCCGGGGCGCACCAATAAACAGCGTTGGATAGTCACCTGAGAGTGGATAACCCTCGATCCCCATCCCTCCCACATAGGTGGTATTGAAAAGATTGTAGACACCAAAATTAATCTTGAGATTCTTGGCAAACCCGATATGCCCGAAATTATAGGTAGCCGAAAGGTTAGCCAGCCAGTAAGCTGGCACGTACGTATCGTTCACATAAGAAAGCGGCCGACGCCCTGTATAGGTTGCGCTGAACGTAGCGCTGGCATTTTTATAAGTGTATGTGGCATTGGTTTTATACATGAACTTGGGGTAGGCAACCTGGTGCTTGCCTTTCAGACTTACATACTGGCCTTCATATTCAATACCGCCTTCATACTGTGCATCATTGTAACTGAAGCTGTTGAATATTTCCAATCCTTTGACCGGGCGTAGTGTTGCAGAGACATCTGCACCGTTCATGGTTTCCTTACCTGCATTGGTAAAGGTACTGTAAGGCTGGAAAATATTGCCCGCTTCCGTGCTGACCAGCCTGTTATAATAATCAACATGATAAAAATCGACCGAGGCAGACAGGCGCCTGGAATTATATCTGTAGCCGACAACATAATCCCATGTCCGTTCGGGCCGCAGGGAGTTCTTGGTATCGTTGAAAACCTGCTGGTTGGCATCTGTCCATGCCCCGCCGTTGGGCATGTTCCACGGATAATAAGTATAGGCGCGCATGTTTTCCGCTATATCGAAATACAGTTCATGGTGCCGGAGAAAGGTATAATTCATTGAAAAATGCGGGAGAAAGGCATCGGCCGCAGTCAGGTTGCCACGCGGCAGGGCACTGGCTCCGGTATAGGCGGCGTTATTGTAACTTGCACCACCATGCGTGGTCTGCAGCATGGAACGAAACCCGGCGCTGACCGTCAGATTACGCTTGATGTGATATGTATCCTGCAGAAAAAACTGGAACGTATTGGTATTGTATTCGTCGTCGAATTCAGTCGTATAAGGATTGACATATGGCCCCATGGAACTGATCGGCTGCCCTTGCCCCAACAGAGGTTCGCTATACAAACGGGCAGGGAAACTGTTCCAGTTATTTTCATACCAGAAACCAGCCTGGATGTGGTTCGATGCAATATCATACTCAAAGGACTGTATGCCACCGATCCGGCGCATGCCCATATGACCTACATACTGGCTCATGGGAGAACCATTGGGGGAAGGAATCGCCTCCTCCATCTCATAGTTGCCACTGGAGACATGGGCGTACAGGATTGTTTTTTCCGTCAGGCGCGGTGTCAGATGGAATTCGGCGATAATGGCAGAAAGGAAATTGCGCTGTTTTTGCCCGGCATCATTATAGGTTGCACTTGATTCATCCTGCACATTACCCAGTTTCTGGATATTGGCTGAATAGTTCCCCTGTGCCGCGGCATAGGCCTCGGCATAGTTCGGATAAAGATAATTCAGGTTGCCGCCCAGTGTTTTCAGCATATTCATACCAACCATTGTTTGGCCTGACTCACGGGGTACCCATCGGTTTAAAAATGTGATTCATAGGATGCAGACCATTCTCTGAAGGAGGCATTCTGGATGG
>NZ_NIRT01000061.1 GCF_003207795.1 Komagataeibacter nataicola
GAATGGTATGCTGTCAGATGCCAGCTCGCCATCATGTTCGATGATCGTTTCCCAATGGCCTGAAAAAGTGCCACCGCACAAAATTCTACACAGTCTCATCATCCGTGCCACGTAGCGGGATGCGGCGAGACATATCGCCCTGCATGATGCTCCGTGCCGTCCTGCTTATCGTCTCGATCCATTTCAGGATCAGGTTGCTCAGGAAAAGGCCGCCTGCTACCCCTATCAGACCAAATCCTGCAATGCCCCACAGGATCGTTGTCCATAATGCGCGTTGGAGATGCGTCAGGGGCGAGGCATCCATGCCCACGAAGTAATAGCCGCCGTCATCAAGGCGATAACCTATTCCATAAACGATATCCTGGTTGATTTCTTTCGGCAGGCGATGGGACCATGCCAGCCAGCGTTCGCCCGGCACTGGTCGCAGATGCAGCATGTTGCCTGCGACAATGACCTGTCCGGGGTCCTGAAGCAAATAATGGAAACCGGGTTCATGTTCGATCAGTCCTTGCACAACTGGCAGGAGATGACGGACATCCGCAACACCAGCATCTGCAAATGTCTCATGGCTCTCGTTCTCCACTTCCCGGCGGATCTGCTGGCGCATGGTTGACTGGCTGTAAAGGCCTGACGTTATAGTCATGACCATGCCGCCCAATATAAAAAGACCGGCGAACAACGTGACGATACGAAACGACGTCGTGGCGATGATACGTCGTGTCTCCACATTTCGGCGTCGGGATATCCTATTCCACGACATCATTGGACATATTTATCATGTAGCGACATCCTCTCAGGATATGGATGACCGGACAAGATCCACCCGTCCCCGATCATGACAGGTCCGGTTGGCATAGGCTCCAGCCCTGTAGCCTGACTTTACCCCCAATGGTCTTTCCGCGTTAACCCCTTTGCCTTGTCCTGTCCGGAGAGAACTTACCGTCTTTTATTTTTTATATGCCTGCGCGTACGTAGTATTTGTTTTAATACCGTATAAAATATAATACATATACATCCACATTTATGATATGTATCACATGAAATATTGATATTATTTATTCTGTATTCAATTTGGAGACATGGTCGATACATTAAAAAATGCCAATAATTGTCTATCCATCGTCATGGATGGTGCCATGTAACAATGATTCTGATAACCTGATCAAGAACTCAGTCTCGCTGGGCGGGACATTAAATTTGTTGATTGGCCTGCTTCATGACGCTGGTAACACGCCCCCGCCTGCTTTTGGTTGAAGATGACCACGCAACTACGGATTACGTGCGGCAGGGACTGGAGGAAAGCGGAATTGACGTGGTTTGTGTCGCTAACGGGACCGATGGATCGCAGCATGCCCTGTCGCAAACGTGGGATATCGTCATTCTGGATCGCATGCTGCCTGGTCTGGATGGACTGACAATTCTCATGCGCATGCGCTCTTATGCCATCATGACGCCAGTCCTGTTCCTGACGACGATGGATGGCGTACCAAGCCGTGTCGCCGGTCTGCGGCATGGTGCGGATGATTACATGATCAAGCCATTTGCATTACGCGAGTTGGTCGCGCGCGTGCAGGTACTGCTTCGTCGATCATCTTCCTTCCAGCATACAACAATAATGAATGTGGCTGACGTTGAACTCAATCTGCTGACGCTTGCAGTGACACGGAATGGCGAAAAGGTTCTTCTGCAGCCTCAGGAACTAAAACTTCTGGAATATTTCATGAGGAATGCAGGCACGGTGCTTTCCCGGCAAATGTTGCTGAAGGATGTCTGGCATATGGATTTCCCGGTTCGTACGAACATCGTCGAAACGCATATTTGTCGTCTGCGGGAGAAACTGGGGCAGGATGGCCAACCTCTGATCCACACCGTCAGGGGTAGCGGTTATGTCATGAGTGCGTGACTCCCTGGCGGTATAGGATGATCTTGCATGCATGCCCGGTTCGGCCATCCTGGATGAGATAGGTACGCAAGCAGGATGACCATGGCGTGTAGGCAAATGCCTTTCGGTCCGACATCGTAGTCGGCCATTAATGATCGCAGCGACAACGGAATAGAGATCACTGCGCATATAATTCGCGTCCCGCAGGAGAAGCGGGGTTCCCATAGCCGCCTTGGGAAAGTATTCAAGGAAGTTGATGCCCACTATCTATTGCCGGGATAGCATAATCCCACAGACCTATTTCTATGTAATATTATATTGTTTTTGTCACGATATAAATGAAATGCAAGTCGCATGCAGAGCACTGAAACGACTGCCTTTGATAGCACAATTACAAGAAGTACATTCACGATATCATTCCATTCGTTCAATATACAGAAATATTTAATACATTATGTCTGTACCCCGAATATCCGGCCGATGGCAGCCGTCACGGCCATCGCTACGATGCCCCAGAATATGACCCGCATTGCCGGACGCCATGGTGAGGCCCCACCTGCACGCGCACCCACGACTCCCAATACCGCCAGACCAATCAGGGATACAGCGGATACACTCCACGAGACCACGCTGGCTGGCGACAGCAGGGCTGCCAGCACGGGCAGTATGGCACCGGAAGAGAATGCGCTAGCCGATGCAAAGGCGGCCTGTACCGGACGCGCCGCTGTCGCGTCCGAAATGCCGAGTTCATCGCGGGCGTGCGCCCCCAGTGCATCATGCTTCATGAGCTGAAGGGCAACCTTGCGTGACAGAATATCATCCAGGCCACGCTGACGGTATATCCCGGCCAGTTCGCTCACTTCAGCGTCCCAGCTACTGCCAAGCTCCTTTTTTTCGCGGGCGAGGTCAGCCTTCTCAGAATCCGCCTGCGAGCTAACGGACACATATTCCCCCGCGGCCATGGACATGGCCCCGGCAGCCAGACTGGAAATTCCAGCCAGCAGGATGCTCCCCTGTGTCGCATGGGCGCTGGCAACGCCGATGATCAGGCTGGATGTTGACAGGATACCATCATTCGCCCCCAGAACAGCGGCCCGCAGCCAGCCCAGACGGGAGGTCGCGTGGATTTCTTTGGGGCGCAGCGGTATTTTACTTTCCATATTCATCGGATACATTCCCTGTCAGCAGCATTCTCTGAAAAACATTGTCCCGGAGAATGAAGTAATGAAAACACGCGGCCAGCGCATGACCCGTGGCAAGCACGATGATCAGCCAGCCATTCCACTGGTGCAGCCAGTGCAGAATGCCGACTGTCGATGTCGGAAACCTGCCAAAGGGCGGCATGATCTGGATGGACAGGAAACTCATGGCCTGCCCATTGCCCCATCGCCACAGATACCCAAGGAGGATTTCCAGCAGGACTAGCCCATACAGGCTGTATTCCACGTAGCGCGCCAGCATGGCATCAAGCCAGCGATCGGCGGCGCGGATCTGCCGCCCCCAGCCTAGTCGCCATAGCAGGCGTGCGGGAAACAGAACGCTCAGTACCATGCCTGCCGTCAGGTGGGTCACCACCAGTTGATGGTGTAGCGGGTTCCGGAACAGGCCCCATAAATTCGCGGTTGCGAACTGCAACATGATAATGGCCGTGCATCCACAGTGGAAAATGATTGTTGGTGCGTCATAACGTGCTGGGGAAAGGCCAGATTTGTATTTCATCCGAACGATCATATCACTCAAACATGACGCGAACCTGAACGATTGGCCGCCTTGCCGATACCTGCGGCCTGTTGGTGTTCAGACTGTAAAAAAAGAACGGAGATGGTAAACCCACGACGACACCGGCAGCGAGCAAGGAACCTGTATCCAGATAACTGTGTGGCGCCCGTCACCTAATGACATCGCAGAATATGTGCAAGCTACGGCCATTTTCGGTAAACCGGATCGCAAATGTGATGGACTGAGCGTGTTTCCCCATTATGGAATGGCACGCTTCCCCTGTGCGATCCGGTTCGCCAGATCGCCCCATAGGCGTGCTGTTGCAAGGTTGATGTCTGCCTTTACCGAAAAAGGAGACTGGGTGCGTGAGAAAGGAGAGAGGGACATCCGTTCGCCGATAACGAAATGCCCTTGTGAAAACAGCATGATGGACAGCGATCCCTGCTGGCCCTGCCCGATGGGGCGCATGACGGCAATACGCATATGGGGCGGCGGTATCGCAATGGTATGGAAAGCGCGTAGTTCTGCATCCCCCGAAGGACAGGCTACGCTCTCCAGCACCGCATCACGCAGGACGGAATGGGGATATCCGCCATACGTGCCGTCGACATGCAGCCGGATACCCTGTTCCACTGTCTCGCAAATACCGTTTGTTTCTGTTTCTGTTTCTGTTTCGGCGCGCGCCACACAGCCGGATATGCTGACTATCATCAGGATTGCCAATCCGTAATGCACTATCGATCTCATAATATTTATCCGGCCTCCTGGCACCTGACCCTGGCCATGCCATCATGCCGATGCTCGCTGTTCTTGTAACACGCAGACATGACGTGAACCTGAACACGGAAAATAAGGTCACGGGGGAGACGCTGCTAGCAAGAGATCAGCCGTTATGAGCAATGGTAGGGCCGCCAATCCTTGTAGCAGGCAGCATGGTACTCAGTATTACCACGCATGCCGGCGATCATTTTGTGCAGGCAGCCAAAGTGAAAAGTCTGAATTGTTTTCCATAGAAGCGGCAGCCGCGATAATTTATTTTCCGCTATGTGTTTTCGTCCATCGCCAAAGCAGAATAGACACCTTTTTATGACCTTCAGGCATATTTTTTAAAAATAATAAATTAAATTACGAGAACGATATAATATCACAATTCTCTTTTATTCACATTGTGTCTTTAACAAAAACATCATGTTGTGGAAAGAAGACCGGGTATATGATATCTGTCTGGATTACGACCTTTTTTACGATAATATGAGAAACATTTGCGACCGTGCGAACTGACATCACGCAGGATTCCGGCGGTTTGCGTTACCCGATTGTTCCGGCGTGTATGTGAGGGAATTTTCTTCTGGGGCATCGGTGGTTTCATCTCCGTTGCGGGGCAGGCCCAGACCGCCATTGCGGGTGGGCAGGCCCATCTGGGCGCCAGTACACCTTTCTTGGCCCAGATTGACCCGGCGACCGTGCGTGATTCCTGGCAAGCAGGCGCAATCACGACCAGCCACAGCCAAGATACGCCGTCTGCCGGTGGGAGCCTGCTGGGGAATATGGGGGGACTGCGTCCATGGCTGGCCCGCTACGGCCTGACGCTGAGCATTCAGGACGTCAACGAGTTATGGGGTAGCGCCACGGGCGGGATCGGCAGTACCAATGGCGATGGCAGGGGATCGGGCACGGGCCCTTCCTATATCGGCATTACCATGCCGACCCTGATGGCGGATCTGGAAAGGATGATCGGGCTTAAAGGCGCGACAATCAACATCAGTGCCCTGCAGATCCGGGGACGTGCCGTCACTCAGGACCATCTGGGCAATTTCAACCCCATCAGCGGATTTGAGGCGGATCGCTCCACCCGCCTGTTTGAACTTTGGTACCAGCAGTCCTTTCTCAGGGGCGCGCTGGACGTCAAGATCGGCCAGCAGGATCTCGATACGGAATTCCTGATCAGCGATTACGCGTCCCTGTACCTCAACGCCAATTTCGGATGGCCAATGGGTCCTTCGGTCAACCTTTATGCTGGCGGTCCTTCATGGCCGCTTGCAGCTCCCGCAATCCGGTTGCGCTACCGACCCGGTGAAAAATACACATTCATGTTCGCGGCGGCGGATGACAATCCGTCGGGTAATCAGGATAGCAGTGTCTTTGGCGTGACCGGAAACCCGGCGGACCCCACCAGCCAGACCATAAGGGATGGAAGTGGCACGCAGTTCAATATGGGAACCGGCGCGCTACTGATTACCGAAATTCAGTATGCCTTCAATCCTCAATCTGGCGACAGTGGACGCGCGGCCAGTCATCCGGGCCTGTCAGGCGTTTATAAACTTGGAGGCTATTATGATACGGCACGATTTCCGGATTATCGATATAACACACAGGGACTGTCTCTTGGCGCGGATGGTGGTACACCCCGCTGGGATCGGGGAAACTGGCTGATTTACGGGATAATCGACCAGTTGATCTGGCGTCCGTCGCCTGATGCATCACGCGCACTTGGCCTGTTTGTCCGGGCGACGGGTAATAGTGGTGATCGCAATATCATAAGCTTCGCCATTGATGCCGGCCTTAACCTGAAGGCGCCCTTTTCAGGCAGGACGAATGATACACTTGGTCTGGGCTGGGGTATCGGTCGCGTCACATCAGGCGTGCGTGCCTATGATCGCGCGCGCGGTGCCCTGGTGCAGGGAAACGAAAATCATTTTGAACTGACCTATCAGGCCCAGATCACACCATGGATGGTCGTGCAGCCCGATTTCCAATATGTCCTGAACCCCTCGGGCGGCACGGGAGATCCATCCTGTCCGACGCACCGGATTGGTAATGAAGCCGTATTCGGGTTGCATACCAATGTGAATTTCTAGGGCGTGTCGTCAGTTAGCATCTGACGGCATGAGGCTTGTACTCCCGTTTGATCTGTGATGTTTTCTCCCTGTTTTCAGGGAGAGAATGAATGCGACGATATGGCCTGAGTGACAGCCAGTGGGAACGGATAAAAGATCTTCTCCCGGGTCGTGAAGGCCATGTCGGCGGAACGGCTGCCGATAACCGTCTGTTTGTGGAAGCGGTTCTATATCGTTACCGTGCCGGCATTCCTTGGCGTGACCTGCCTGTCCGTTTTGGTGACTGGAAAAACGTCCACCGGCGACTGCGTCGCTGGTGCGAAGGCGGCGTGATCGAACGGATTTTCCGGCATCTGGCCGCCGATCGTGACAACGAATATATGATGATCGACAGCACGATTGTCCGGGCGCACCAGCACAGTGCGGGTGCCCGTAAAAAAGGGGCGCGGATCAGGCTATCGGGCGGTCCCGTGGCGGACTGACTTCGAAAATCCACGCTATTGTCGATGCTGCAGGAAAGGCGGTTGTCCTGTCCCTGACGCCCGGTCAAAGAGCGGACATCACGGAAGCAGGTCCCCTGCTGGATGAAGTCGACCCTGCAGCTTTTATCGCCGACAGGGCTTATGACGCCGATCCGCTTATCGAAAAGATCGAAGAACGGCAGATCACACCGGTTATCCCTTCAAGGAAAAACCGACGTAATCCACGAAAAATCAGCTTCCTGCTTTACAAAAACAGAAACATCATTGAACGCTTCTTCGCCAGGCTGAAGCAGTTCAGGGGCGTTGCAACACGCTACGACAAGCTGAAGTCAACATTCCTCGCAGCAGTGCAACTCGTTTCCGCCATCATCGGAATTAACTGACGACACGCCCTAGCAGCCTGTCGGGTTGGGGTACCCTGTGAAGGGGTAAGGCTGTAGAGTGTCGCGATGAGCCGCTTCATCCCGTTTGACCGATCCCAGCCGTATCTT
>NZ_NIRT01000062.1 GCF_003207795.1 Komagataeibacter nataicola
CATCTGTTCATCCGTCAGCCAGAACAGGTCGCTCATCTTCAGTCTCCTTGCAGAGCCTGAATCAAAATTCCCTACAAAAATCAATGGGTCCTGAGCCTAGCAGAGTTTAGGCGATGTATCGTCTCGATTTCCGATTAAGATGAACATTTGTTATTGGGTATGAGTGCAGACCGGCAGTGAGCTAAATCTATCTTTGTTGGGGGCGATTTTGAAGAATCCGGCCGTGAGGCTATCTCAGTTGCACGCTTGGCGTCATGAAACTGAATTGCGCGGTTTACAACCTCGGCTCGATGCTTATTGGGCAGTCGATAGTAATAGGCCGGACGGTACCGACGCAGAGCGGGAAAACTATTACCGACAGGTGGTGGCGCCTCACGAAGATGCCTTTCTTGCCGATTTCCCTCAAGGTGTGCCGGAAAGAACCGCCTGGGAGGTTATCCTGCGTGAAGAGAATTGGCGCTCGGTGCTCCGAAACTGGCGCCACGATGGTCAACAAATATTCGAGTTTGCGCCCGACCTGTTGGCAATGCTGGCCGATACGGACGTGGATGAGTTACCCATCCAGAATCTGCGGATGCCATACGACACGTTCTATGTCGCTCTTGCGCCGGGACATTTTTTGCCCGACTACAATCGCGACTGGGTCATCGATGGATTCTATGTCACGGCTGAAATTTGCCTGGTTGACTCTCTCCGGATGAAGCCCCGTCCTCCGAACGAACTGATCGCTGAGCAGAGGAAGCAATGGGCGGATCTTGAGCGAATACCAGGCGCTCTGGAGAGTCTGCGTAAGGACGACTCAGAAAGTTTTGCAAGCTTTGACAGTTATATTGCGAAGCTATTGGCCGAAAATACGGCTGCCCAACAGCTTTACGACCGATACCTGCTAGATCCCGATGCGGTGATGGATGAAATCGCAGAAAAGGTGGATATCCGCGGTTCGGGTGAGTGGTGCTCATACTTGATGTTCACGGTGGATTTCACGTTCCGTCGGCGTAATCATGCTCCGGCGTCACTTTCATTGACCGATCTTTTGGGCCAGCCAACGCTCCGTGCGCACTACGATTTTGTCTCGCACCGCAATACGGTTGGAGATGGCATCGAACGCGGTCGCCGATCGGCGATTCCAATGGATACCTTTAGAGAAGAAGACGGGCATCCTGACGATCTTCGCAACGTGATTTCCGATCCGACGGTGCTGAAGGAGGTCACGAGACTGGTGTTCAACCTCGTCTGCTACTTGAATTATCCCGAGCGCGCTCAGGAAAAACGACTAAACGATCCGCGTGTCCATGAAAAAGTCGGGCGGGCCAAGGGCAAAGCCAGAAAAATGGCAGAAGCGCGAGCACGTCAGGACGGTTGCCGCTGGATCAATTTCTGCGGCTATCGAACGTCATTCGAGAAGCGAAAGACGCTCGGCGGGACAGCCGTTGGTCACTGGCGCCGAGGACACTGGCGGAATCAACGGTTTGGGAAGGCGCTGGCAGAAAGCAGGTTGCTGTGGATTCGCCCAACGATGGTTGGAGCCGACAAGAATATCATTGACAGCCGTCCGACGCTTTACGGAACGTCCTAGATGATGCTTGGGACGTCATGATAATGGCCGGGATAGTAAGGCATCCGGCATGAAAGAAGAGATTTCTTTTTCAATGTCATGGCTGGCTGCTCGACTTTCTCTGCGTGATTTGGGGGCTCTTGGCTATAATCCGAAAAGAGTTCGCCAATAGAGTAAACCGCACCGGGATTGTTAGATAGGTCTGCAACTGGTTGCACTGCCCCTAAAGCAGACCGACCGCTATCTCCTTCTGAACTGCCTGTCCGCTCAAGGAATATGCAGCAGACAGGCGTTACTCGCCTCATTCCGGTCATTGAATCGAGATGCTTAGTTTCTTGGAAGCGGACGTATTTTAGAAATTTGATGTTCCGCCGGGTGAGACCGATAGCGGCGCAATTGATCGTACGGAGAACCAGACATCTGGAGGGTTCTAAAACCGTCCACCTCAATTGTGTCAGGGACACAAGCTATCGATACCCGTCATCTTGTTATAAGTAATGTTCGGTTTCTCTCCTGGCATATGGCGTTCATTGACTTGTCTATATACATTTTATGTTAAATATTACGGACCTCAAGGTGAGGGAAGTCAGCAGAAAGGTCCATCCTGTCGTAATAAAATGAAGAAAGTACTTTGGTATTTATTTCGCCTACTATCCGCTGTGTCACGTTCCACAACGTTGTGAACTCGGTGTTCACAACGTTGTCCGCCTTTGTCTTAGCATCAATATGGAACATACCGGGGTCAAATGTTCGATTGATGGCAAGGATGCCGTCTACGATCTGGGAATCGTCACCATCAAAGCCGAAACGACCGGGATTCGATGGGGGATCATTGCTGTCATTGAGAACAGCATAACCACGCGAGATTCCACATTCTACGGCAGCGTAGCCTCCATACGCTGACGCCGCCATATTCTCCCAATCAGCCACGCTTTTCATCAGTGGGTCGCGCCACCGCCTTTGGAAGGGCTCACAAAAAAATTGATTTTTTCCGTACAATTTATTGTAAATCATCCATCCAGACCACTTGCTTAAAGACAGATCGACGACGAGATGACCCAGTTCATGCAAGATAATACGTTCAAGTGTAGACATTCACAGCTCCCTTTATGTATTTAAACTAATCATTATTTATTGACATGATGCTCACGTGCAAAGAAACGACATTTACGCCCGAACGACAAGGGTTCAAATGCCAACACTTCCGGAAAGAAAGAACATTGACCTATGACGAACTGGTATATTAAAGTAAATATGCGTGTCTTCGTTAAGATATAATTAAATAACAGATATCTCCGATGCCGAAACGCCCGCTTCAAAAAACAATTTTCGTATTTTTTATGTATATTCTACATAAAAACTTGTATGTTTATTATTATGAAGGCGTTTTATCATCTGTTGTATCGGTATTTAATGAAATATAGCTATTTATAATGGAGTATACATAACTAGCAGGTGCAAAATTCAACACTTTTGATCCACAGGATCCTCTAACAACTATCCCAGCAAGACCAAGAAATAATCCTTCTTTATTTTTTCCGATATAAAATATAGGTGAACCACTAAGCCCGTTTACACAAATATGACCATCAACCAATAACTGCGCAGAAAAGAATCCCTGCCTCGTCTGATTTGTTATTTTTAATGCACTCATTAAAACGTTGGATGTACAGAAATTTGCTTCTGTAATATCTGAGATTTTATCGTCCCATTCGGGGTAATCTAAAGTAGGTGAAGGACCATATTGTTTATCGACATATTCGGGGAAACCACATACGAACATAAAATCGTCAATAGCTCCTGCAGGCCATAGCCTGTCTTCGAGCAGGGGATAAAACTGGGTAGAGCATAAAACTTTTCCGTCAGTCGCAAAGGACGGAAGCTCGTATAATGCAATATCGAGACCCTCTTCTGGTGCAGATTCATCACTAAATATACTATTTGGTACGACGTGTTGATTATCCATTGTCGTTGAAAACATAACGTTTTCTAAATTCCTAGGCACGTCCATTTTTTGTTTTAATTGATGAATAGTGGATAGAGCAATTTTGCGACCATTATATCCGATAAATAGTGAGCTTCCCGGAAATGACCACGCCCCATAGTCGTCGCGTCGGATTAGAGCGTGAGAGAATGAATGAATCAACTTGCTAATTTGCTCTGCAGGCACGCCACAATTTTCTATAAAAACAGTATTAGTTATTTCTCCTCGTTTTTTTAAGTATGCTTCTATCATTGTAATATACTCCGCCGGACATGAACGTTATCTACGGAGAGTGTCTGCCAAGAAAGGTGCGTTGTCCAGAACCGGACCTTCCGTTTTCCCCCTATTGCCGTCATTTTTCTGCCGTGAAAGAGGGTGTGGGGCGGGTGTAATCGTTAGAGTCAGAGGGCTGCGCGGATTTTCGTGACGGGTTGAGAGGGTAGGAGAGAGTCTCCGGCCCGCCCGTCATGGAGTTTTTCGCCATGGCGACCGCTATTCCCAAAATCACCCTGAGTTCATCCCGCGACATCCCGTTCAACCGGCTGGTGCTGTCCCAGTCCAATGTGCGGCGTGTGAAATCCGGCCTGTCGATCGACGAACTGGCCCGCGACATCGAGCGTCGCGGGCTGCTACAGAGCCTGAACGTCCGTCCCGTGCTGGACGGCGATGGGGCCGAGACCGGCACTTACGAAGTCCCTGCCGGCGGACGGCGCTTCCGTGCCCTTGAACTGCTGGTGAAGCAGAAGAAACTGGCGAAGACCGCCCCGGTGCCCTGCGTCGTACGCGAGGCCGGGTCGGCCATTCTTGCCGAGGATGACTCTCTGGCCGAGAACGTCCAGCGGCTGGCCCTGCATCCACTGGACCAGTTTCGTGCCTTTCGTGACATGCTGGAGAAGGGCATGTCCGAAGAGGAAATCGCTGCCGCATTCTTTGTCGCGCCCGCCGTGGTCAAACAGCGTCTGCGGCTGATGACGGTGTCCGACAGGTTGCTTGAAATCTATGAGCAGGACGGGATGCGGCTGGAACAGCTGATGGCCTTTTCCATCAGTGACGACCATGCCCGACAGGAACAGGTCTGGGAGGTTGTGGCCCAGAGCCATAATCGCGAGCCCTACGTCATCCGCCGCATGCTGACGGAAAAGACCGTGCGGGCGTCGGACGCACGTGTTCGTTTCGTCGGGCTGGACGCCTATCTCGCAGCCGGTGGTCACATCATGCGCGACCTGTTCGAAGCCGACGACGGCGGCTGGCTGCAGGATCCGGCCATTCTGGACAGGCTGGTCATGGAAAAACTGCACACAGCCGCTGAGGATATCCGCGCCGAGGGCTGGAAATGGGTCGAAACGTCCCTGTCGTTCCCGTGGGGTCACACACGACATTTCGCGGAGATCGACGGCACGGAGATGCCGCTGTCCGATGAAGAAACCGCCCGTCTCGAAGCCCTGCGTGCCGAGCAGGAAGCCATTGAGGCCGAATATGCGCAGGCCGATGAATATCCTGACGAGGTCGATACACGGCTGGGCGAGATCGAACAGGCCATCCTTGCCCTGGAGGAACGGCCACTGGCGTTCGATCCTGCCGACATGGGGCGGGCAGGGGCTTTCGTCAGCCTTGCCAGCGATGGCGCGCTACAGGTGGAGAGGGGCTTCGTGCTGCCCGAAGACATGCCGACCGAGCCCGAAGAGACCGATCATGCTGCGTATGATGGGCGGGATGAACGTCTTGCTGATGATGGCGACGACGGGGGCGGGGAGGGCAACAGCCTCGTTCCCGATGTCGAGCCCGAGGAAGAAGAGGGGATCAAGCCGCTGCCAGACCGGCTGCTGACCGAACTGACAGCCTGGCGCACGCTGGCGCTGCGGGATGCGTTCGCGGCCAATCCGCGTATCGCGTTGACCGAATTCCTGCATACACTGGTGCGCGATGTTTACTGGCAGACACCGGGGGCCGATTGCCTGGAAGCCTATGTCCGCGAAATCGCGCTGCCGGTTCATTCCTCCGAGATGCCCGGCAGCCTGCCGGCTCATGCCCTTCGCCAGCGCAATGAGGGCTGGAAACACGATTTGCCTGAGGACGAGGAAGCACTGTGGCGCTGGATCGACGGGCTGGACGATGCCAGCCGCATGGCGTTGCTGGCGCACTGCCTGTCTTTCGGGGTTAACGCGCTTTATGAGCGCATGCCATCGTATGGGGCAGTGTCCCAGCGCAGCGTCACCGAGCGTCTGAAGCGGGCAGACCGTCTGGCATCGGCCCTTAGCCTTGATCTGGTTGAGGCAGGCTGGCAGCCGACCGTCGAGAACTATCTCGGCCGGGTGACCAAGGCGCGCATCTTGCAGGCCGTGCGGGAGGCACGCGGCGACGAGACGGCAGAGCGCATCGCCCACATGAAGAAGCCCGACATGGCGCGCGAGGCCGAACGGCTGCTGGATGGTTCGGGCTGGCTGCCCGAGGCGTTGCGGACGGTGGGTGGTGCAGGGCAGGCGCCTGTTGAGCCAGTGACGGCAGGCGAGGACGTGGAGGCCATCGCCGCCGAATAGCATTATGGATTTCGGGATTGTGAGACAGCGGCTTCCGGTACCCGGAAGCCGCTTTTTTCATGTCCGGCGTCCCGGAAAGAGGGAGAGGTCGGCTTCGCCTTCTGTGCCGAATAACCGGCATCAGAGGAGAGTTTTCCATGACCACGACCACCATCCTGCCCCCTGCATCCCGTGGCGCCGCGTCGGGCGGCTTTAAGATCGATCCCTTGAACTTCCCCGGGTTTACCGGAGAGTAAAACTCTCGGAGGATGAACCCTATGGTAGAGAAGAAGACATCACGTTATTCACCTGAGTTCCGTGAGCGC
>NZ_NIRT01000063.1 GCF_003207795.1 Komagataeibacter nataicola
CTGTTCATCCGTCAGCCAGAACAGGTCGCTCATCTTCAGTCTCCTTGCAGAGCCTGAATCAAAATTCCCTACAAAAATCAATGGGTCCTGAGCCTAAGGCGTTTCGAGACACGTGGCGGGATGGAATTCATTCTTATCTTACCTATCTGCGAGATCGACTTACGGTGGCGCATGATTTGCTGACCGAAAGTGGAAGTGTTTTTGTTCAGATTGGGGACGAGAATGTTCATCGTGTGCGTGCGGTGATGGATGAGATTTTTGGTGAAAATAATTTCTGTGCTCAAATAGCTTTTCAAAAAACGGGAGGATTTTCTCCCTCTTTGATATCCTCAGTATATGATTATGTAATTTGGTTTTCGAAGGATATAACAAAAACAAAATACAGAAAAATTTTTAAGACAAAAGATAAGTATATTTTAGATTCTGGGTATAAATGGGTTGAGTTGAACAGAGGACTGCGAAAAACAATTGCGGCGGCAACAAAGGATGGCTCTATTCACGACAAAGATCAAAGTCGTTTTCAGACCAGTATTTTGGTATCAGCTGGAGCATCTGAAAAAGGTTCTCATCCTTACATATATAATAAAAAGAAGTTTTTTCCTGCCCAAGGAACACATTGGAAAACATCACAACGTGGACTTGGTGTTTTGCAAAAAGCAAATCGTCTTCAGGCAGTAAAAAACACACTTACATATGTAAGATATTCAAATGATTTCTCTGTGACGGAATTTAATAATGTTTGGAATGACACGGTTAGAAGTACTTATGCGTCAAAAAAGATATACGTCGTACAAACTTCTGAGAAAGTCATAGAACGCTGCATACTCATGGCCACCGACCCTGGCGATCTTGTGCTCGACCCTACCTGCGGCTCCGGTACTACAGCCTACGTTGCCGAGCAGTGGGGCCGACGCTGGATCACTATTGATACCTCTCGCGTGGCACTCGCTCTAGCTCGTTCGCGGTTGATGGGCGCACGCTATCCATATTACCTCCTCGCCGACAGCCCGGAAGGGCAACGCAAGGAGGCCGAACTTATGCGATCGGTCCCGAAATCACACCCGACACACGCCAACATCAAGCATGGCTTCGTTTATGAGCGTGTGCCGCATATCACGCTGAAATCCATCGCCAACAATGCTGAAATCGATGTGATCTGGGAAGATTTTCAAGCACGTCTGGAGCCTCTGAGAGCAAAACTCAACAAAACATGTGGCCAGCATTGGGAAGAATGGGAAATCCCGCGTGAGGCAGACGCGGACTGGCCCGAAGCTGCATGCAAAGCGCATGAGGCATGGTGGGAGCAGCGCATTGCCCGTCAGAAGGAAATCGACGCCTCCATCGCGGCCAAGGCAGATACCGAGTATCTTTACGACAAACCTTATGAAGACCGTTCGAAGGTGCGTGTGAGCGGACCGTTTACGGTTGAGTCTCTCTCGCCTCACCGGATGCTGGCGGTCGGCACGGACGATCAGTTCTTCGATCCTGGCAAACCGACGGCGCCCTCGCGCGATCCATCCGTGCGTGATTTCGTCACCATGATCCTGACGACCCTGGGTGAAGCCGGCGTGCAGCAGGGCGACAAGCGCGAGCGGATTACCTTCACGTCGCTCGATGTCTGGCCGGGCAAGATGCTATGTGCTGAAGGCCGCTTCATGGAGGGCGAGACCGAGCGGCGAGCAGGTATATTGATCGGTCCGGAATTTGGCACGGTAACAAAGCCTGATCTGACCGCAGCAGCCCGTGAGGCCGGAGATGCCGGGTTTGATGTGCTGATCTCCTGTGCATTTGCGTACGAAGCCAATGCGTCTGAGTTCAACAACCTCGGGCGGCTGAAAGTCTTGCGCGCGCGAATGAACCCGGACCTGCATATGCAGACAGACCTGAAATCAAGCGGCAACCTGTTCGTCGTGTTTGGTGAGCCGGATATTGGCATTGAATGAACAGAAGATGGAGAAATCCGTGTCCGCATCCATGGCGTGGATGTGTTCAAGCCTTCGACGGGTGAGGTTGTGTCGGGTGGACCAGAGGATATTGCCCTGTGGATGATCGACACGGATTATAACGAGGAAAGCTTCTTCGTGCGTCATGCCTACTTCCTCGGCGCAAACGATCCTTACAAGGCGCTGAAGACGACACTGAAAGCGGAAATTGACGAAGAAGCCTGGACTAGCCTGAACAGTGAGGTCTCTCGTCCGTTCCCGAAACCCGAAACCGGACGGATAGCAGTGAAGGTCATCAACCAGTTTGGCGATGAGGTGATGAAGGTGTTTGATATCTCATGACCGAGTTCCGCATCGCCGACACGTTCACCGCGAGCCTGACGCGGCTTTCGGGGCAGGAGCAGAAAGCGGCGAAGATCACGGCGCTGGATCTTCAACTGAACCCGACCGGTAAGGGACTGAGCTTCCATCGCATCGACCACGCAAAAGACGCGCATTTCTGGTCCGTCCGGGTGAATAGGGATATTCGCCTGATCGTGCATCGTATGGCAGGCAGTTTGATGCTCGTCTGGGTCGACCATCACGATGACGCCTATCGTTGGGCCGAGAGACGGCGGATTGAGGTTCACCCCGCGACCGGCGCGATGCAGATGGTGGAAATCCGCGAACGGGTTGAAGAATTGCCGGTTCCTGTTCTGCGAGAAAAGCGACTGTTCGCGGGACGCACGGACGCGGAACTGCTTTCCTTCGGAGTGCCAGCGGATTGGCTGGCGGATGTTCTGGCCGTCACCGACGAAGATGCGCTGCTCGATCTGCTCCCTCACTTGCCTGGTGAGGCGGCAGAGGCATTGATGGCGTTGGCAGTGGGGGAAAAGCCTGCTCCGGCACGGGTCGAAAAAGAGGTTCAGGGCTTCGCCCATCCCGATGCTCAACGTCGTTTCCGCGTGCTGCATGGAGTGGAGGAACTGCGCCGAGCGTTGGATTATCCATGGGACAAATGGGCCATTTTCCTTCATCCTGCACAGCAGGCGCTGGTGGAGCGGTCATTCTCTGGGCCTGCGCGGGTAATGGGTTCCGCCGGAACGGGAAAGACGATCGTTGCTCTACATCGCGCTGTGCATCTGGCGCGAGTTCATCCGAACGAACGCGTCCTGCTCACAACCTTTTCCGGTCCGTTGGCACGTGCGCTGGCGACACGGGTGTCACTGTTAGTTTCGGACGACAGTTCGCTCGCCTCCCGGATTGACGTAAGTTGTCTGATGCAAACGGGGCTGGGGCTTTACACGACCCTGACGGGGAAAAAGCCGCTCATAGCCTCCTCAGCCGATATTCAGGAGCGGCTGACACAAATCGCGAATGATGCAGCGGACAGCCGGTTTTCGCTATCCTTTCTGTTCGGGGAATGGAGTGACGTCGTAGATGCGCGCCAGATCCGTGATTGGGAGACCTATCGCACAGCATCACGCCTGGGCCGCAAGGCCCGCCTGGGTGAAAAGCAGCGCGCGGCTCTCTGGACGTGTTTTGAATCGTTACGGACGTCGCTTGCCCAAGACAGTCTGATGACCATGGCCGATGTGTTTTCGGGTCTGACCGACGCATTGCAGGCTGGACGACTGGCGCCTCCTTATGGGTTTGTCATCGTGGACGAGGCGCAGGACCTGGATATCGCCGAAGCGCGTTTCCTTTCCGCTCTTGCCGGTGGAAAGGAAAACGGTCTGTTCTTTGCAGGCGATCTTGGCCAGCGGATTTTCCAGCAGCCTTTTTCATGGAAGGCAATGGGGATTGATGTTCGAGGCCGGTCGTCCACCTTGAAGATCAACTATCGCACCTCGCATCAAATCCGGACGCACGCAGACCGACTCCTCTCCCGATCCGTCTCGGATGCTGACGGTATTGCGGACGAACGGGCCGAAACGGTCTCTCTGTTCGATGGTCCAACGCCGATTGTTGCATTGTTTGATTATGCTAAGACAGAAGAGGCTGAGGCCGGACGCTGGATTGCCAATCGTATGAAGGAAGGTTACCTGCCTGAGGAAATCGCTGTTCTTGTTCGCTCTCGATCCGAGATCGACCGGGCGAAGGCTGCCGTTCGTGCAGCCAGCATAACGGCTACAGTATTGGACGACACGCTCGTCCTGACCCCTGGTTCCGTTTCCATATTGCCGATGCATCTGGCAAAAGGACTGGAATTCCGCGCTGTTGTGGTTATGGCGTGTGACGACGAGATTATCCCGCTCCAGGAACGGGTCGAGCAGATTGGGGATGAAGGCGAACTCGAAGAAGTTTACGCCACTGAGCGCCACCTTCTTTATGTGGCCTGCACGCGCGCCCGAGATTGGCTCTGGATATCGGCGATAAAACCAGGATCAGAATTCCTAGATGATTTTGAGAGTCTCAAGTAATCAATTTTGCGTTTAAAGCGAAGGGGACTGATCAACGATGTCTGCTTGTTTGTCGCAGGATCTAGAAGCAGACCTTCCGCACTCCTGAAGAGTTTCGGGCGCCGTGAGGCGTACGAAAGTCGGGGAGGACCGAACCCGCGACACCGGGACACAGTTATGGGGAATTTGCAACTGGCGCTGCCCTGAGGCGCCCCTGAGCGGGGTCACGTGGCGGCATTCGTGACGCGGCAAAGGGCGTTTCCCGCTGATCCTACACATGAAGATGACAGGATCTTCAGGGCCTCAGGTGCGCGCTTTCCGCCGTTTTTTCGCGTTTTGCGTAAGCCTGTCGGTGTGCCGGAACGAGACGGTTCCGGCAGGCATCGGGTTATAGGGTCATGTCTGCCGGTCATCATGCTGATTCCCCGGCCGGATCAGTCGCCCGTGGCGGTCCTCTGGGCTGGCACCAGCGGGGAAGGATCTGGATAACGACCATCTGCCCCCACAGCATGGGCAGGGCGGTGGCGTGACCGGTCCGGACTCCGGGACTTCCGCCGCTGGTGTGGGGATGACATTCAGCAGGTCCCGCGCCCGGGCGAGACTGGCCTTGCGATTGGAACTGGCCAGCAGGCCGTAATGGCGGATGCGATGAAATCCCCGTGGCAGGACATGCAGCATGAAGCGGCGAATGAATTCATCCGTGCCAAGCGTCATGACCTGCTGCTGATGCGCGGTATCCCGGCGGTAGTCCTTGTACCGGAACGTCACGCCCCTTTCGTCGAACGCGAGGAGGCGGCGGTTCGAGATGGCGACGCGGTGGGTATAGCGTGACAGATAGGCCAGCACCGCTTTTGGACCGGCAAACGGTGGCTTGGCGTAGACGACCCAACGCCTGCTGCGCACAGGGGCGAGATACCGCAGGAAGGCACGGCGGTCTGCCAGAGGGGCAAGCTGCCCCCGGAAGACCAGCCGGTCGGCGTCGAAAAGTGCCAGCAGCCGGGTCAGGAACAGGCGGCGGAACAGCTTGCCCAGCACCCGGACGGGCAGCAGGAAGGCCGGGCGCGATGAGATCCAGCGTTGGCCATCGGGTGAGAGACCGCCACCCGGCACGATCATGTGCACATGGGGATGATGGGTCAGCGCTGAGCCCCAACTGTGCAGCACGGCGGTGATGCCGATGCGCGCGCCCAGATGCCGGGGATCGGCGGCGATCATCATCATGGTCTCCGAGGCAGCCTGGAACAGCAGGGCGTAGAGAACGGCCTTGTTCTGAAGCGCGATGTCGGCGATCCGTGCCGGCAGGGTGAAGACGACATGGAAATACCCGACCGGCAGCAGATCGGCCTCCCGTTCGGCCAGCCATGTCCGTGCGGCGTTCCCCTGGCAGCGCGGACAATGGCGGTTGCGACAACTGTTATAGGCAATGCGCCAGTGTCCGCAGTCCCCACAGGCCGCGACATGGCCACCCAGGGCTGCGGTGCGACAGTGTTCTATCGCCGACATGACCTTGAGCTGCTGTAGGGGAAGACGTCCGGCATGGGCTGCCCGCCAGGCAGGACCGGCAGCCCGAAAGATATCGCCAAGTTCGAGCGAGGCGGACATGACCGTGCCCACCGAAGCTCGGGGATCAGCCGTCGGGCCTCGCCTGCGCCGTCGCCAGGGCCCCCAATGTGTCGAGCGGGCTGATCACCGCCCGCACAGTGCGGGTAGCGACCCTTGTATAGAGCGCTGTGCTGTCGAGACGGGCGTGACCCAGCAGGGCCTGGATCACGCGGATATCGACGCCATCCTCCAGCAGGTGCGTCGCAAAACTGTGCCGCAATGTATGGGGACCGACCCGTTTGCTGATCGATGAATTGCCCCGGGTTTTGTGGAGACATTTTTTATCTGAACTACGCAGCTAGGCTCAGGACCCATTGATTTTTGTAGGGAATTTTGATTCAGGCTCTGCAAGGAGACTGAAGATGAGCGACCTGTTCTGGCTGACGGATGAACAGATG
>NZ_NIRT01000095.1 GCF_003207795.1 Komagataeibacter nataicola
GGGAACTGACGGCCCTGGTGGAACGATATGGCAAACCCCTCATGATTGTCAGCGACAACGGTACGGAGTTCACATCCCATGCCATCCTGAAATGGGCCGATGAGATGAAGGTTGAATGGCACTATATCGCCCCCGGGAAACCGCAACAGAACGGCTTTGTCGAAAGTTTCAACGGCCGCTTGAGGGATGAATGCCTCAACGAGACGCTGTTCACGTTTCTCAGCCATGCCCGACAGATTCTGGCTGACTGGCGGGAAGACTACAATACGGCGCGCCCCCATTCCCAGCTGGGTGGCAGGACACCGGATCAGGTCGCCAGACAAGTGTCTCGGGGGCATGCCCCCGAGACACTTGTCATCCCATCAGCCCAAAGCCATAAAAAACGGGAACTCTCCTTTTGAGTGGATACAAAAAAGGGGGCACGTCAGCGACGTCATCTCCACTGGGAAGGTCTGTGAAAATACTCACGCACACGTGAAATCAGCCCAAACTACGCTGCATTTTCGCTCCCAATTGCATCCTATGTGCATCCTGCGATAGATTTGGGGCACAAAAAAAGCCACCCGATTGGGTGGCTTTTCTTTTGTCTTTTCAGACGCTTATTCATGGTTGCGGGGATAGGATTTGAACCTATGACCTTCAGGTTATGAGCCTGACGAGCTACCGGGCTGCTCCACCCCGCGTTTGTGAGGGAGGACTGGAAGACCTGGCGGCGACCGACTTTCCCGTGCCTTA
>NZ_NIRT01000064.1 GCF_003207795.1 Komagataeibacter nataicola
CCAGAATGCCTCCTTCAGAGAATGGTCTGCATCCTATGAATCACATTTTTAAACCGATGGGTACCCCGTGAGTCAGGCCAAACAATGGTTGGTATAAGATATGTAGCTACATGTAGAAAACAATTGACGACATATAGCTACACCTTTATAACGGTGAGCAACAGAGGCAATGAAGCCCTGTTAAATTGAGGCAAAGCCCAATGGCAAAATACACCATCATTTTTAAGTTTCTTGGCGTTTGCTTCCCCATAGAAGTGGAAGCCCTTGGACCCCATGAAGCGGAGATCAAAGCCCGCGTGGAGTTCAGCAAGCTAATGCTGGAACGCTCCAGAATCATCGGCACCCATAAACACTAACCCAAACACCAAGGGCACAAGCGGCCCTTGGCATCCTACATCGAGGACATAACCCGATGCTCAAAGACCTTAGAATCATTATAGTGTTCTCATGGAAACGCTTTCTTATGCGCAGGAGAACCGCCTATGACCCCCACCAGAATACGCGAGTGCCTTGCGCTCTTACACTGGTCACAGCGCGAGTTGGCGAAGATCCTTAATTATGGCGAAGGGACGGTAAGGGGCTGGTGTCGCGGTATACAGCCCATCCCTCAAGATGCGGCGGCTTGGTTGGAAATGATGGCACAGCACGCAGAAGCAAATCCGCCACCAAAAAGGCAACATGTAGCTATATGACGTGTTGACTACATAAAGCTACAAGTTTATATAGATACGTATGCGAGGCATTGAAGCCCGCTTTGTTGAGGATATACCCCGATGGACGTGACCCCGAAGCCCGTAAAAGTTGGAGACCTGTTTAAGCTTTATAAGCTTGGAACAGAGAATGAGACTCGCTTTTACGAAGTGGTGAAGGCCACCGGCGAAGGTTTCAAACAATCAGTGATGATTCGCGAAGTGGGGCGCATTGCGGATGTGAAACGGAACGGCGATCTTAAAAACGTTGTTCCCATACGCGGCGATTACCTTGGCCCCGCCTTTCGCCGCAAGGTCCATTTGTTCGGCATCGAGGTGGCTAAAAATGAATGGGCCACTCATATAGGCTAGAAAGGGAAAGGGGCTTTATGAAGCCCCTTCTACATATAACTACATCTAGTTGTATCTTTTGCACCATGATGATATGACTGTGTGAAGATACAGGAATACGAAGCATCATGAAGCAAGTTATAGCTTTTGCGGCGTCCAAGGGTGGCGCGGGTAAATCCTCAACCTGTCAGATCGTGGCCGAAGTTTTGAGCCATCACGGACAGGTAGTGACTATCCTTGATGGAGATCCCAATGAACCCCAGGTAAGGTGGCGCACGGGAACCTCTAAACTGCCCATCACGGTTATCGGTGACATTACGGAAAACAACGTAGTGAAGCACATCAATGCCGTTGATGAAGGCTACGTGTTGATTGACCTAGAGGGTGTGGCGTCAAGGCTGGTGGCTCGCGCCATCGCAAAAGCTGATCTTGTGGTGATCCCTTTCCAAGCCAGTACGCTTGACGCGGCGGAAGCAGGGAAGACCATCAACTTGATTACCGAGGAGGAGGAGATTGTAGAGCGCAAGATCCCCTTTAAGGTCATGCTCTCCAGGACAAGCCCTGTCATTAAAACTCGGCTTGAAACTGACTTGGCGGCGCAGCTTGAGCGCAACGGCCTTCCGTTGATGCGGAACCAGCTTAACGAGCGCGCTGCCTTCAAAAGCGTTTTTGCGTATAAAACGTCCCTGTATGAACTGGACCCTGAAAAGGTGAACGGTATCCCGAAGGCCATCGAAAACGCGGAAGCTGTAACCAAGGAAATCGTATCATGAATGATGATTTTGGCATCAGGAAGAAACCAGCGGACAGGGATTCCACCCTTGAAAAAGTGGACCGCGTTGCGGAGAAGCTTGGCTTTGCCAGCCGCGAAGGACGCAAGCGCAGGAACGCGGTAGGGCCAACTATGCCCGTAAATGTTAAGCTTCCAGAAGATACCTACAATGCGTTTTTGAAGTTTTGTGATGATAATGAACTCACATACCGTAAAGGCATTGAAAAGCTGCTAATCAAGGCAGGTTATATCGAGGAATAAAGATGACACAGTTTATCGAATATCATGATATTTCGACTAGCTCTAATGTTATCGTTAACAAGAACCAGATTAAAGATATTAGAGAAAAAAGAACATCAGGAGGTGGCCACGATCATTATGAAATAACGTTTATTAACGGAACTACTGTTAAAGTAAGAATGATAGGAACAGAAACATCTCGCGAACATTTTTTGTATGAACTTAACAGATAGAATAAAGGGGGAGCCATTGGCTCCCCCTTTTAGTTTAGTGAGGTAACAGTATAATAACGGAAAAACAAATGAGTGGTCGAAGGTCAATCTTTACCTTACCTATCTGAATTTCAACCATCTTAAAGTGCCTTTTATAAGTGCCGCCGATGCGGCCAGTTACAAGGATACGGGGCTGCTAAAGGTCATGGGATACCAAAATCCCTTTTGTCATAAATTCTAGGGATCTTGATATATGACGATTAACGTCCCCGTATATTTGTTTTACCTGCGTCAAAAAGGTGGATATTACCGCTAAATACCTTAAAACATTAAGGTATAAACATGGACGTGCAAACTACATTACAAACAATGCTGGAAGCCTTTACAGACCCAATGTTAAAGGTTCAAGCACTTATCACTATAATACAGGAATATGGGTATAACAGTGATCTAAGGACAGTGGTTAATAACAGCGTAGAATATGGAAACGTGCGTCAAAACGCACTAGTTCTTATTGGAACCATAGTGCCAGATATTACTTTTACAAGTTCCACGGACGCAGAAAACTTAAAAAATCAACTATCCTACATCTTTGATGCGGAAAACTATTGCGTATCTGATAAAGGTTTATTCTCATACCTTAACCAGTTACAGGCCGCTATCCAGACTGTTATCAGCGAAAACGGTTATGGTTTGCCGGAATTGGTAACTTATGAAACAAAGGTGTCTTTGCCAGCAGCCCTTATATCTCAAAATCTGTACCAAAGTGGCTCATATGACGACGATATAGTTTTAAGAAACAATAATAATGTTAAACATCCGCTGTTTATGCCATTAGCTTTGGAAGTTTTATCGGGGATAAGCGATGGCAACTAACATTTCAGTTACGACCACAAAGCCATATACCCCGAAAACCGACGCTTTACAGGTTTTGATAAACAAGAAGGTTTATACAAACTTTCAAGGTTTCCAGTTCCAAAGGTCAATGGAGCAAGTGCCATCAACCTTCCAGATGGAATTGTTATGTGATGGCTCAAACTTTCCGCCTATTCTTAGTAATGAACCAGTGCAGATCTACCTGCAAAAGAAAATGATATTTTCAGGAATGGTGGAGATGAAAAACATAGCCATTTCTGGGAACAACGTTCATTCACTGGTGATAAGCGGAAGATCGGGGCTTAAAAAGTTAGTGGATGGCAACCCCATCTACCCAGGCACGAGTATAAACAACATCCAATCCCTAGAGGATCTTTGTCATGAGATATGCGGGCTTTATGGCATCGGTGTTATCAACAAGTCACAGGCGCAGGATAAGAGCGCATGGAACAGTGTTCCCTATAACATAGGGGATACAGGGTGGAGCATCTTGGATAGGTATGCCCGTTATCAAGGCAAACTTCTCTATGATAACGGTTACAGCGCCTTGGTTATTGCAGACGTTGCCACTCAAGCGACAACGGTGCTCAACGAAAGATCGCCGCTAACCTCATACTCATATAACGAAGACATAACGCAAAGGTATGCGAATTACGAGGTGATATGGCAACCATTCACCACGCAATCACAAACAGGTTTGCCACCAGTCTTTAGCGCCACAGATCCCCAGGCGGGAATCTTTGCGAATGAAAACAGGACTCTTGTAACCATCAACAGCACCAGTGACCAAGATGGAACTTTGGCACAAAGGTTTGCGAACTGGCAGGCAAACAGAAATTATGGGCGCAGCAGGTCCGTTAGCGTCACACTCCAAGGATTTACGGATGCGGGCGGGCAGCTTTGGGACGTAAACCAGATGGCGGCCATAAACCTGCCCATGATTAACGTGGTCTCAGATTATATGGTCACGGCAACAGTTTCATACTCATACAACGCACAAAGCGGCTCTAGCACTACCATGACATTATACCCCCAAGAGGCATTTAGCTTTGAACCAACAACTTTATATCAAAGTAACCCCGCTCTACAATCTTTGCCGGGTTCATAAGAAAGGATCATATGGAAAGACGAATCAAAGAATGTGAAAACAGGATAATACACCTCGTTAAAACGGGTACTGTTAGCAACAATATCAACACAAAGGATACCATTCACAACTGTCAGATTACACAGATGGCAGGCTATGAAGTTCATAACAACGTTCCCGTGTATGGAACATGGGGCATTACATCAACGGCCCCTGTTGGCTCCCAGGCGATCACATTGTCAGGTTATGGCGCAGCCAACAACAAAATAGTAATCGCTACCCATGACGTAAAAACCCATCCAAAGAATATGGGTGAGGGCGAAACACAAATATATGATGCTAATGGACAATCACTGTATTTGTCAGTGAACGGAGTTGTAGTTTCATCAAAAGACGTTTTTGAGATCAAGCAAGGAAACAATACTATATTCACCATAGATAAAAATGGTGTCTCCATTAATGCAAATGTTAAAGTTACAGGTGCGATCACCGCAACTGGCGACGTTAAGGCGGGCAATATCTCACTTGATAGCCATACACACAGCGGCGTTGAAGCAGGTTCCGCGAATACTGGTGCTCCGCAGTAAATAAAGAAGTATAATATATTTTTAGGAGAAACATTTTGAAGAAAGCATTATATGCTTTCGCAATTATTTTGTCATTATCTCTAGTGGCATGTTCTGAAAAACACGTAGAGCAGGGGACTATTACAGCGGAAGCAACTCTAGCAACATTAGAAACAGCGGCTTACCAATATTCAGAAGGTAAGTTCGGCGCTGTAGATCAAAGTATCGTAGCGCAAATCAAAGTCTATGACGAAGATGTTTACACGCAACTGGTAAAAGTGCGCGAAGCCGCACAAAATGGACAGGCAGTATCAACAGCGGATCAAGCTGCATTGGCCGCCGCATTATCAGCATTTCAAACATACTTGACAACAAAAGGTATCATTAAAAACTAAGAAAGGATTATTATGGACTTAGCAGCAATCGCAGCATTAGTAGAAACAGTCATTAGTGACGTTCCTACTTTGATACAGATAGTGGAACAGCTTATCGCTATCTTTAAGGAAAACAGAGCGCCAACCGCATCGGAATGGGCATCCATGAACGCTCTAGTAGATAAAGCGCACGCAAATCTACAGAACGGCGCACAATAATGGCAAGACCACATTCCAATATCTTGAACGAAAAGCCAAACAAGCAACATACAAACTTTCAAATATTGGAATGTGATGTTGTTCCAGAGGCGTATTACATCACCTATCAAGGTAAGGCAGTTTCACTAAAGAAAGAATACAAGCTTGGCTTAGGAACAAAAGCATATCTACCTAAAGTAATGAGTGAGCGTAGATGCAAAAGAATTTGCAAGTTTTTAAACAAACATTTCAACACAACGGATTTTAGCTACGAAAGGTGTAAATGATACAGCTACAATATGATAACACATTACAGTATTGCCAATGGTCCATAGTGCCAGTATGGCAGCTTGATATTGAAACTGAAATCCTAGTTGCTCTTGGTACGGATCGCGTTGCGGAATCAACATGGACCAAGACCACAGATAAAAGGGGATGGTGGGGAAACCCTAACCTAGCAGCCTGTCGGGTTGGGCATTTTGCGGCTGATAACGCCGAGGCTGACCCGGCTTATGCTGCCTGAAGCCGTGCCATTCTTTTGCAGTTGTATGCGAG
>NZ_NIRT01000065.1 GCF_003207795.1 Komagataeibacter nataicola
GTATCCTTCATCTGCCGTCCTTTCGCGCAGTCGTTTCTTCCAACGACCATTCTGGCACATTGCGATGCCGTGCGGGGAGGACGGCAACCACCCCATCTCGATCGGCTATCTGGCCCATACGGCAGACACGGTCGAACTTTACCTGCAGGAGAGCTTTATCTTCCGGGTGCTGACCAGCGAGGCAGCCGTCGCCCTCGACTGATTCCGCACTGGCGCCTGCGGCCCGCAGGCCCACGCCCTGACACGCCACAAGGACATGACCATGCAGAACCCCCTGGCCACCACGCCCGAAACCGAAGCCCGCATCACCGCCAAAGCCCAGGAACTGTGGGAAGCCGACGGCAAGCCCGGCTGCGGCGCAGCCGCCTACCGCGAAGCCGCATCGGAACTGATCGGGATGGAAAGCAACCCCGATGCGGGCCAGATCCCGGTTGACTCACCCGTGCCGCTTGATGCGAACGGAGAGCCCATCGAGCAGGCATGGCTGGAGGAAAACCTCGGCAATTCCGGCGGCAGCATGGATGAGCTTGATGACAGGCAGGAAGTGCCCTTCGCCACGCGCGAGGAAGAGGCGAAGGCCCTGAAGGACCAGGACTGACCCTGCATGCAGGATGGAAGGATACGCCCTTCCATCCTCCTGTCCGTCCTTACGCACCACCCATGCCCCGCACCAGCGCCACGCTCGCGCCGAGCAGCCCGAGCAGTGAAAGGGTGACCGTGACCATCAAGGCCGTGCTGGCGCGCATGATGGCCCTGAGTTCAACGCCCAGTCCAAGCGCCGCCATGGCCAGAATGGTCAGGAACGTGGCCACATGGTTGAGTGGCGCCACAAGCCCCGCCGGAATACCCCCCGCCGAACGCACCGCCATCATGACCACAAAACCGATGATGTACCACGGCACCAGCCGGGTCAGGGGCGGCAGGCGTGATTCCGCATTCTCATGCACGCGCCATGTGCTGGCAATCAGGGCCAGCGCCACGCATACCGGCCCGAGCATCAGCACCCGCACCAGCTTGACCAGCGTGCCGACATGCACGGCCGCCATGCCAGACGGCGCTGCCGCGGCCACAACCTGCGGCACGGCATAAACGGTCAGCCCCGCAAGCGCGCCTCCTGCCCCCGCAGGCAGGCCCAGCAGGGACACCACGAACGGCAGCCCCAGCACCACCACAAGGCCACCCGCCGCCGTAAAGGCGATGCAGGCCCCCACCTCGTCATCATCGGCCTCGATAACCGGAGCCGCCGCCATGATGGCCGAATTGCCGCATATGGAATTGCCGCAGGCCACCAGCAGCGTCTGCCGCGCGGGCAACCCCGCGAGCCACCCCACACAGCAGGTAAAGACCAGGCTGAAAATCACGATGCCCATGGCCCCCGCCACAAGCCCCGGCCCGATTGCACGCACCGCCCCCACACTGAACGAAGCCCCGAGCAGCACGATGGCGATATTGAGCAGGGTCCGGGCACAGTAGCGGATACCGGGCAGGCAGGCGGGCATGGGCTGCCAGATCGCACGCAGGCCCACACCAAGCACCAGGGCCAGATTGAGGGCTTCGACCCATGCCCTGCCCAACAGGGCCGCCTGCGCCCGTTCGAGCCCGATGGCGAGCGCGCTGATGGCCAGGCACAACCCGATACCCGGTGCGACACGCGTTGAAAAATCAATATTCCTCAACAGGAACGGTGGCCTGCATGGCATGCTCGTCACGGTATCCTCCCTTTCGCCACGCAGACTAGGAGGAGGGTATTCAATCAATCCAACGCATAGTTTTTCTTGTTTCAATCGATTATCATGATTGATTGTGGTAGGGATGGACCATGACCCTTGAACAGCTCCGCCTTTTTATTGCCGTGGCCGAGCGCGAACACGTCACCGCCGCCAGCCGCGCCCTGAACGTGACGCAATCAGCCGTGTCAGCCGCCATCGCGGCGCTTGAGGAGCGCCACGGCATCAAGCTGTTCCACCGTATCGGCCGTGGCATCAGGCTGACGGAAGCAGGCCGCCTGTTCGTGCCCGAAGCCCGGGCCGTGCTGGCCCAGGCGACTGCGGCTGAGAACATGCTGGAGGAATTCAGCGGCCTGAAACGGGGCACATTGCGCGTGGTGGCCAGCCAGACCATTGCGGCCTACTGGCTCCCGCGCTTTGTGGTGTCATTTCGCCAGCACTATCCGCACATTATGGTTGATGTCGCCATCAGCAACACGGAGGAAGCCGCGAACCGGGTACGTGATGGCGTGGTTGACCTCGGCATTGTCGAGGCCCTTGTTGATGACCCGGCCCTGGCGCAGTGGCCGCTGGGCAGTGATCGCCTGACCCTGATACAGGCCACCCCCTGCCCGCCCGCCCGTGCCAGCACACGCTGGCTGCGAAAAGCCACATGGGTCATGCGCGAGCCTGGCTCGGGCACGCGCGCCACGCTGGAGCAGCAGTTGCGCCAGCTGGGCATTGCGCCGGAAGAGCTGACGATCGGGCTTGTCCTGCCCTCCAACGAGAGCGTGCGCACCGCGATCGAGGCCGGGGCTGGCATTGGCGCGCTGTCCTCGCTGGTCATCGCGCCCGCATTGCAGGCAGGCACGCTCCATGCCGTGCCGCGCGAACTCGGCCCGCGCGCCTTTTACGGGTTGCGCCACAAGGAACGCTACCGCAGCCCGGCGGCGGAAGCCCTGCTGGCCCTTATCGACCGTGAGACCGCATAAAAACGCCCGGCCTAACGGGCGTGATCCCACCGGTTCTGCCAATGGGCCAGATAAGCCTGCGCGAGGGTGGGGTCATCCCAGATCACCAGGGCGTTTTCACTATTCTTGCGCTGGGCCCCCTTGGTGAAATTGAATGAACCGGTCTCGACATTCTGGCCATCGGTAATGATGACCTTGTCGTGCTGCACGGCATAGACATCATCCATCCGGACCTGAATGCCAGCATCCCTGACCCGCGCGATGGCCATCTGGTTGCCCTTGCCCTTATTACCCTCCTCATCGAGCACGATTGCCACGTCCACCCCGCGCTTTTTGGCCTTGATCAGGGCATCGACCACATTGTCGGCGCTGAAGAAGAACGCCATCATGCGGATCTGGCTTTTTGCACTTCTGATCACGTTCAGCACCAGTTCGGTTGCCGATCCTTCGGGCGAGAAACCGACATCGATATGCGACTGGGCATAAACCGGCGTTGTCAGGCCAATACAGAGAAGGGCCATAATGATGCTTTTCATTTGATCTTCTTTATCTACAGGAGGCTGTATCAATTCTTGCGCCAAAGCAGCTACGGCACACAGGTCGCGAGGCTGACAAACAGGCAGCGTCACGCTTGGGGAGGGGAAATACCATCAGGCCAGTCCTGTTTTCCGGCCAGGCTGATCCCTGCCATACAGTCACGACACATGAGGGCAAGGCCTGCCACATCTTACGAAATATATTTTCATAAAAGTGTCATATCCCGCCCGCGCCTGGTGCTGGCACGCGCCCTGCTTCATGGCCTGATGAGGGGATCATGCCGGAACCGGCTGGCTCATTCGCTGCGGGCGGCAAATGAAAGAGCGGTTCGCGTGCCTGTGGAACCCATGCCGCACGATACAAGATGCTCGGTCAGCCTTTGCCCAACCGTGACAGCCTGACCCGGATGGATAAAGACAGGCGCAAGGGCAGGACGATCAGCGATGTGCTGAATCACCCTCTTTTTTTCAAGAAGATGGCGTTTTCTGTCGCTTGCTCCAAAACGCCAGTACTACGGATCAACAGGTCACACGGGGCCACGCCCCGCATCCGGGGCCGTTGCAGGCGTGGTGTTATTGCGATGCGCCACAGTCACGTAGCCACTCGCCGCCACCTCTCGCGGCACCTGCCAGTGCCATCACGCAGGCGGCCTGCGCTGGCGCAGCAGGGCAACAATCCGTGCCGTCGCGACATCAACCGGTGCGGGCAGCAGGTGCAGGACCTCCCTCACACCCGCCAATGCCGTGTCGTTCCGGGCGGAATCAGCAGGAATCTGGCTGTAGGAATCAACGGATATGTGCGTAGCTGTCAGGTCAGGGAGAAAAAATTCCCTTGCGGCCGGTCATCCAGCGCCCGGCACGCCACTTCCACCGGGCCACTGAGATGGTACTGCCCAATAGCCGCGCCCGTTCTTGCGGCGCGCGTCGGGCCGACGGCGGTATTGACCAACTGCCGCTCAGCGCCCCCCCCCATACTGGGCAGGCGGTGTTCCGCGCCGGGCAATCGCCTTGACAAGACAGTCATGCAGCACGGTCTGGTGTGCATGTTGCACGCGGCCGCGTCACCCATCTCGTGCCGCGCCAGCAGCCTGCGGCCATGGAGCAGGACGGCAAGCTGGTTTGCCACCGCGTCATCCCGCACCGCTGGCGCATCATCCGCCGCACCGTGCGGCAGACGTTCCAGCACGGCCTGTGCCGCAGGCAGATCGCCACGCCGGCGGAGCAGGCCAGCATGCAGCCTGCCGACGCTGATACATGTGGAATCATTTTCCAGCAGGGCGGAAAGCGTTGCATCGACACGTGCGTTTTCACCCACTTCCTCCCACGCCCGCGCCCACATGCGCAGGTGCGCCATCGGGAAAGCGGGCTTCGATAATCGCGCGGGCCGCCTCTCCGCCCGTCGTGCGCAGCACGGTACGCACCACGATCACAAAGGCTTCGCTACAATGAGGAAACTGCTCCGCAAGCCTGCTCCAGCCTGTCAGCGCCGCCAGGCGCCCTTCACTGCGGTCATGCAGGCGCATGGCCAGGAGATGAAAACGCTCATGGGTGGGAAAGCGAGCGGCAAGCCTGTCCATTTCCTGCGCACCTTGCGCAAATGTACGCTCGCGTACATGCCGCGCGAACATGGCTTCCGCCATTTCACGTGTGCTGCGGTCCGGATGCGTGGACGGTATCGCGCCATTGCCATCGGGACGAACCGCCCGATGGCCTGATAGGGTATCCGCTGGCTCGTCGTGAATCAGGGGCACGCGGGAACCTTGTAATAATCCCTATACCACGCCACGAAGGCATCCACGCCGGTCTGAACCGGGGTGGACGGACGGAAACCGGTCAGCGCCTGCAGGGCCGAGCAGTCCGCCCAGGTACGCGGCACATCACCGGGCTGCATGGGCATGTAGTTGCGGACGCACGGCTTGCCCAGCGCCTTTTCGATCGCTTCAATGAACGCCATCAGGCTGACCGGCTGGCTGTTGCCGATATTGACCACCCGGTAGGGTGCGACCGGGCTGGCACCGGGGTCGCTTTCGCCCGCCTTGAGCGGCGGCTTGCCCGAAAGCAGGCAGATGGCTTCCACCAGATCATCAATATAGGTGAAATCGCGTTCCATGTTGCCGTTGTTGTAGACATCGATCGGCTTGCCCGAAAGGGTGTTGGCGGTGAACTTGAACAGCGCCATGTCCGGCCGTCCCCACGGGCCATACACCGTGAAAAAGCGGAAAGCGGTAATCGGCAGCTTCCAGATATAGGAATAGGAATGGGCCAGTTCTTCCGTCGCCTTCTTGGTGGCGGCGTACAGGCTGAGCGGATGGTCGCAACGCTGGGATTCGGAGAAAGGCATCTCCCTGTTCGCACCATAAACGGAAGACGTCGACGCCATCATGAGATGGGGCGTCTTGTGCTCCTTGACCTGCTCAAGCACGTTATAGGTGCCGACAAGGTTGGCGCTGATATAGGTGCCCGGGTTTTCGATGCTGTAGCGCACCCCCGCCTGCGCGGCGAGATGAATGACCAGCTCCGGCTGGCATGCCGTAAAGGCGTTTGCCATGGCCTGGGCATCTTCGAGCATGAATTCGTTACAGGTGAATTTATCGAATTCCCGGAGACTGTGTAGAATTTTGTGCGGTGGCACTTTTTCAGGCCATTGGGAAACGATCATCGAACATGATGGCGAGCTGGCATCTGACAGCATACCATTCGC
>NZ_NIRT01000066.1 GCF_003207795.1 Komagataeibacter nataicola
CTCGCATACAACTGCAAAAGAATGGCACGGCTTCAGGCAGCATAAGCCGGGTCAGCCTCGGCGTTATCAGCCGCAAAATGCCCAACCCGACAGGCTGCTAAGCGATGTTTATCTGCGGCAATATCTTTTTGCGCAGAGGATATTTTATGCTGTTGATATGCAATATATGTTGTAATTGCTCCAAATATAACTGTAGGAACTGCCCTCAAAATTCCATCATTGCTGCACTTAATCATGAAATCATAAATACGATATAATAAAAACCCAAAAATTACAGAATAAACATAAGGCGATATAGAGTTTTTCATGCAAAATTTTTTAACCATTTATTAAACCAATCATTATTAAAATAATATTTTGTTTAAATTGAATAAAATTTAGCTATTCCCATGTGGGAAATTAGAAATTAATAGTTAATATCTACTCAATACTAACCAAATTTGCCTTTTCTGGATCGTAAATCAATCCATAAATACTTTCATCGAATATTTTTCCAACTAATTGAGACACGATATCTAGCGGAACCAGAAACCACTCTTTGGGTTGCACTGGATGCCCGAACCGATCCTGAATCGTCAAATCAATTTGTGCAGGGGCCAGAACCCGGTGAAAGATCTTCTCCAGCTTCGTGCGATTAATATTGAAGAGCTTATAGGTCGCCACGACTTCCACATCAGCCAGAAGATAGGTCGCATCGTGCTTCGCATTGGCGATCCGTTTTTTCACGTCGCCTCCCGTCACCCCGATCTTGTGGATCAGGTTACGATGCTGCGCGATATACGGGTTATCTGACAGACTTCTCAAAACATAGATCGTGCCACTTTCCAGATCATCCGGTTCAACGGTTGTTCCGAACAAAGGCCCGACCGTCGGATCTGTAATCCGACGCCCCGCCTCATCCTTATAGAGAGCCCGCTGGAGCGATCTCAGCAGGACATCACTCTCGGTTCCGTTGTCATAGATAACCCGCAGACGGCTGTCTCTGCGACCGTACTCTGTCTCGAACTCTTCACCGACATGCGCGACGTAAACCATCTGCCCTTTCAGGATAAAGAATTCTCCCTGCCGAATACCGGCTTCCTGCCCAAAGGGACGTGTTTCCCGCACGCCGGATTTCAGATCCTCCTGCACCTGGGCGAACAAAGGCCGAAAGGTTTCAAAATCCTTGCAGGGTGCCCGACTGGCAATTTCTTCCGCTGCCCGTACTTCTGCGCGTGATTTCACATGCTTCAGGACAGTGATGGATTCAGCTGGTGGCTCGGCCTCGATGCCCAGTTCAGCCAAAAGAGCATCATCATCCAGCGTATCGGGATCAGGACTCTCAGCGTCTATCCCGGAAACACTCAGAAGCCCATGCGGATCGCGCTGCGCCAGCAATGACCGGCATTTTTCCAAAGCCCGTATTCGATCCAGACGCACGGCATAAAGCCGTTCGAAAATATCTCTGTCTTCTCCATGCTCAGGAGCATGTCCATGTTCCTCATAGAAACGACAGATATCCTCAAACCCGGCAATAATCCGCTCTTCCTCAGCCGTCAGCGCAGCCTTCTTTTTGGTCTCCAGCGAGACACCAAGTTCGGCCAGAAGCTCTGCATCACTCAGTTCAGCCATTCGCCCGTTCCTCTGCCGTCTTACGCGCCAGAACAGCCACTCCTTCGGCCATCTTACGTTCCCACGCATCGGGAGATGTCAGCTCCGGAAGACGTCCCCGCTCCTTTTTGAACAGAAGCGCGCGCTTTGCCAGTTCCCTTGCCTCTTCAATCGTCAGAGCAATATGACGACCGGCAATGACCTCCTGAACCTGTTTGAGAGTCTCTGCATTCATGCTCCTGGCCAGGATCTTGTAGGCTTCCTCAAACGGATTGATCGCATCAATCAGGTCGATATCCAGATCCCGGACATTCATGGCAATCTTCCGCATCCCCTCAATCAGGGCTGTATTGCCACCAATTTTCTCCTCTCCCCCGGCTGCCTGCGTGACCTCTTCCGCTGCTTTCTGCCCCTTTTGGGTCAGATTGAATGCCGCCACGGCGTGCTGGCGCACAGCCTCCTGATCCTCATCCGAAAGCTCGGGATACCGGTCCCGAATAATTTTCCCCAACCGGACCTGTGTCAGCTCTTGAGGGGCTGTCTCCTCGTCGAACAGACCATGTTCCAAGGAGGGCTTGTCCTGCACAAAGGACGCCACAACTTCGTTCAGATCCTCACGGCATATCCGCTGCGCTTCAGGGCTTTTGGGAGAAACCAGCCCTTTGATCTCCATATGGAACTGACCGGTCTGCTCATTAAACCCGACATTCGTGCCGTTTGGCTTGTAGCCTTCCTCCCCATAGTCATAGCCATCCAGAGGCGCACTTTCTGCGGTCTTTGGCGTAAACTCGAAACGTGGCGTCAGCACCTGTTCCATAAGCAGGCTGGCGGCAATAGCCTTGAGCATGTCATTGACCGCATCCGTCACTTTTTCCTGGGACGCATCCGGTTCAGCAATCAGGTTGATGAATTCAGCCCGTGTTTTACCAGGCGCATCGCGGGTAGCGCGGCCAATGATCTGAATGATCTCCGTCAGGCTGGAACGGTATCCGACCGTCAGGGCCTGCTCACACCAGATCCAGTCAAACCCTTCCTTGGCCATACCCAGCGCAATGATGATGTCCACATGATCGCGGTTATTTTTCTGCGTCGGATCCTTCAGGGCGGAGACAACCTTGTTGCGCCGGACAGGCTCATCTTCCACCAGATCGGCAATACGCAGCACCCGGCCATCGACACGACGCACCAGATGAAATCCTGTTTCTATATCCTCTCCTTCCCAGTCTCCCAGGATGGACAGGATATGCTCGACTTCCTTGTGCTTCTGGGTCGTGCTTTCGCGTGAATTGACATTGGGAATATGCACGATCGTTTTGCGCGTGCCATCCAACACCCGGTCAATCGCATCCAGATAGGAGCCGGTATAGAAATAATATCCCAGATCCAACTCTTTAAGGTACTGGTACCCATTCAGTTGCTGATAGTAGGTGTAAGTGACCGTCTCGAATTTGCCTTCATCTTCAGGGGACAGCACAGCAACGGCATCCCCACGGAAATAGGAGCCGGTCATGGCGATGATGTGCGTTTCCCCACGGACAATCAGCTGGTTGAGATAATATCCCAGCCTGTTTTTCGGGTCTGCGCTGACATGGTGGAATTCATCTACTGCCACCAGACACCTATCGAATGCCGCAATGCCCAGTTCTTCCGCCGCGAACCGGAACGTCGCGTGGGTGCAAACCAAAGTCTGGTCTTTGCTCCCCAGAAACTCTCCAACCGCTTTGACCTTGGAGCGTGCAACCTGTCCTTCATCGGAACCTGGCGCGTTGCACAGATTCCATTTCGGCTGGACGATCCAGTCTGCCCAGAAGCCGAACTTGCTCAGCGGTTCGCTCATGAAGCTACCCCCGATCGAGCGTTCCGGCACAACGATCAGGGCTTTTTTCACCCCCTGATGCGCCAGCTTATCGAGGGCAACAAACATCAGGGCGCGGGATTTACCAGAGGCAGGCGGTGACTTGATGAGGAGATACTGCTCGCCCCGTTTCTCATAGACCGCTTCCTGCATGGGACGCATGCCCAGTTCATTGGTCCTGGCAGACTGACCTGTCTGGCCGGTACGCAGGGAAACAGCGGGAATAACCGGATTGATCGTCATGGCTCAGGCGGCGTCCTTCTTCTTTTTCGTCTTGCCGCCTTTTTTGGCGATCATCTTACTGTAGAGGTCGAACAATTTTTCGAGACGCTCCGTATCATTGCGGAAGCGCCGACCGATATAGATCCGTTCCAGCACCTCATCATTGCGGTCATGAGCGGCCCGCAGATTGTCTGGCATCTTGTCAGGATCATACAGATCGGCAATCGTGGCCGGGAAATGTGCCTCACGCGCCAGAAGAATGTCCTCGGCACAACGTGTCAGATCGGCACGGTTCTTTTCGGTCAAAGTCGGAACAGGAAAAGTATTCCAGCCTAAAGTATTGGAATATGAAAAATCCGTACGCATACGAACGCAAACTGTTCCAATCCACACCCAATGAAGGCGAGAGGCAATCAGCGCCATATTCCAGAGAGGGACATCGTACAAAGCATATATTTTATTAGTGACCACATCTTCTTGTGGAAGAAGGCCTACTGGGAGAAAATCTCTTCCTTCAGAGCTTATTCCCGGAACAGCAATAGTATATCTTTGTGCTGCATTATGCTCGCGAAATTGGTAGGGTTTTTCTGCCAGCCCGCGTGCACCAGAATCCCGGCTGGCTAAACGCATTTTTTTAACAGCCTCTACACGTTGTGCGATTGCTGGGATGGTTAATGCTTCATGCGCGTCCTTATCGTCGATCCAGAGGCAATATCTTTGAATACCTCTGATAAATTCCGCAGATCCAACAATACGCCGAATGAATTTGGACTTTTGACTATCGTCCAGTTTCAAGTCCGCAAGTTCACCTTCATCTAAAAGAAGGTTGCCACCATCTACGGGTTTATTTCCAAAATTCATCTCCCCCAATTCAGCACTGAGAGGCTTTCCCTGTTTCTCAACGACAACATTTTTCCCTGGCACCAAATAGGCATTAATATGCCCAGATTCCTGCCTGATTGTTTTCCCATCAGCTCCGTTTGAAAAGAGAATTCTGGGATGCTCAGAAACAGGCGTAATCCCAATGATAGCGACCGTCACGCCCGCATTATGCGCTGCCAGATTGGCCCACTTGAACGAGGTATGGGCAAAACTGATTTCATAGTTCAGGCCAAAAATCAGAGGCCAGAGCATGGGAACCTGCTGCCCCTGACAGATGGAATTTGTGCTCACAAATGCGCTGGAAGAGCCTGTTTTTTGACCATAATCCGCAGCCTTCATGAACCAGCCTGCAACATAATCCAGAGACTTCCAAGATTTCGTACGCTGCCCGAAAATCTGCTCCAGATCAGCTTTCTGCTCAGCTGACTGCCAGGTGCTGCCCTTGTAGGGAGGATTGCCACAGATATAGGTTTCAGAACCTTTCTGAGGAGGACAGACGTCAAACCAGTCCCGCTCCAGAGCATTCCCGCAGACGATATGCCCTGTATCCTTTAAGGGTAGCACATTCAGGCGGGCCTGTTTCTGGTCGATATGGATTTCGTCACTCTGAAACTCAGCGATCAGAAGCGACAGACGCGCGATTTCCACAGCAAAGTCACGGATCTCAATCCCATAAAAATTGGCCAGAGGGATGACTGATTTGGGACTATCCTGAATTTTGTGCGGTGTGGTGATAAATTGCTCGAAGAGGAGCCCCCGCATGAGCATTGATAAAGACCTCCTGGACCGCCTGATGGAA
>NZ_NIRT01000067.1 GCF_003207795.1 Komagataeibacter nataicola
GCAGAAGATACGGCTGGGATCGGTCAAACGGGATGAAGCGGCTCATCGCGACACTCTACAGCCTTACCCCTTCACAGGGTACCCCAACCCGACAGGCTGCTAGGCATGTATCTGGTGGTCTATGGGCTGCGCAATGCCGGGCTGACCGACTATCTTGCGACCGCACTGGTCTGGCTCGGTCATCAAGGGACGTTCACGGCCACCATCGGCACCGGCTTTCTAGCGGCTGTTCTGTCGTCCATCATGAACAATATGCCGAGTGTGCTGGTCGGGGCGCTGGCGATCCAGCAGGCTCACGACATCACGCCGCTGACACGCGACCTGATGATCTATGCCAACGTCATCGGCTGCGACCTCGGGCCGAAATTCACGCCCATTGGTAGTCTCGCAACACTGCTGTGGCTGCATGTGCTGGCATCCAAGAATCATCGGGTCACGTGGGGGCAATACATGAAGGTCGGGCTGGCCATCACCCCGCCGGTCCTGCTGGCCACGCTCATCGCGCTGGCCCTGTGGCTGCCCCGGGTCAGCCACCCGTAACGCATGAAGGGAACCGCTCCATGACCGCACCTGACCTGCCCGCCCTGCATCCGGAATATCTCGAACGGGTTGACCTCGCGCGGCTTGAGCCACACCCACGGGTTGACCATCCGCCCCGCATCCTGCTGCTCTATGGCTCGCTGCGACCACGCTCGTTCAGCCGCCTGCTGGTGCTGGAGGCGGAGCGCATCCTGAAAGCCCTCGGCGCGGAAACGCGGATATTCGACCCGACCGGCCTGCCGGTGGCGGATTCCGTACCTGCCACCCATCCGAAGGTGCAGGAACTGCGCGCACTCTCGCTCTGGTCGGAAGGCCAGGTCTGGTGCAGCCCCGAACGGCACGGTAACATAACCGCTGTGTTCAAAAACCAGATCGACTGGTTGCCACTGTCCGAAGGCTCGATCCGTCCGACGCAGGGCCGCACGCTGGCGGTGATGCAGGTCTCAGGCGGATCGCAAAGCTTCAATTCCGTCAATGCCCTGCGGGTTCTGGGCCGATGGATGCGGATGTTCTCCATCCCCAACCAGTCCAGCGTGCCGATGGCCTATACGCAATTCGGTGATGATGACCGGATGAAGCCCTCCCCGCTCTATGACCGCATGGTGGATGTCATGGAGGAACTGATGAAGTTCACATGGCTGCTGCGGGACCGGGCCGATTACCTCGTTGATCGCTATAGCGAGCGCAGGCAGGACCATCGCCCGCCTGAAGCGCGGTGAGGCCGGGACGGGACGGGACGGAACCGTTCAACGTGGTGATTGCGGATGGCGGCCATGCTGCGGGGCCGTAAGCCTGCTACGCTCCAGCCAACGCCAAAGCGGCAACACTTCAGGCTTACCGTATCCGTGATCCTGTGATCTGGATTAATAAACCCCAATCTTCGTGCGACCATCTTGTCGCTTTATCAAAGCTCTTGTAAAAACAAAAAGAAATACTTTGTCATGAACATAGCGTTATGGAATATTTCCAATTGAAAACCTCCATAAACAGTAAAATCCGTCACGATCCACAAGAAACTACCAAGGTTCTTGTGGTCAACACCCTCCTGACGTGAAGACAAACACCGTGTCCTGATTTCGCATATAGCGATCTTCCTATACCGCCTTGATGTGCCTGGGCATCATAGCCTGCTCATGCCGTTGGCCACGGTCGTTCGAGATTACCAGGATAAAAGCAATAGTGGCGGTCACCGATATTGTACCGGCCCACCTGACCGACACCACTACGAAAGGGGTTCACCCCATGTTACCCTTACAGTCGAGTTGCGCCCTGCCTGAGGCTGCCACGTCTCGAAATGGACGGGAAGGCATCTGTCTTGATCATGACCAGTCCTTGCAGCAATGGATCCTTGCATGATGACCGAAACCTGCAAGGTCCTGATGATCTTCCCGCTTTTCAACGCCAATTCATTCTGGAACTACAAGGAAGCCTGCGATCTTGCGGGCGCACGCTATCCGGCGGCCCCCCTTGGCCTGGTCACGGTCGCAGCCCTCCTGCCCCGGGACTGGGAAGTCCGGTTGGTCAACCGCAATACCGAAGACCTTGTGGATGCCGATTACGACTGGGCCGACATGGTCATGACCGGCGGCATGCTGCCGCAGCGCAATGATGCGCTGCACATCATCGAGACCTGCCGCGCGCGCGGCAAGCCGGTGGTGGTGGGTGGCCCCGACGTGACCTCTAGCCCATCGCTTTACAGCGCCGCCAATTTTCAGGTACTGGGCGAGGCCGAGGAAATCATGGATGATTTCGTCGCGGCCTGGCGCAGCGGTGCGCGGCAGGGCGTGTTTGAAGCACCAATGGGCAAGACGGATGTTACAAAAAGTCCGTTGCCGCGCTTTGATCTGCTCAAGCTTGACCAGTACCTACATGTTGGCATCCAGTTCTCGCGTGGGTGTCCGTTCAGTTGCGAGTTCTGCGACATCATTGAACTCTATGGCCGAGTGCCGCGCACCAAGACCAATGCGCAGGTCATGGCCGAACTCGATGCCCTGTACGCGCTTGGCTATCGCGGACATGTGGATTTTGTCGATGACAACCTGATTGGCAACAAGAAGGCGCTCAAGAAATTCCTGCCCGACCTGAAACGCTGGCAGAACGAGAAGAACTTTCCATTCGAGTTCTCGACCGAGGCATCGATCAACCTTGCCGATGATGCCGACCTGCTGCGCAGCCTGGCCGATACCAATTTCTTCGCCATATTCGTCGGCATCGAAAGCCCGGATACAGACTCCCTCGTGCTGATGCAGAAAAAGCAGAACACGCGGCGCAGCCTGCAGCAGAGCATCGAGACAATCCACAAGGCCGGGATTTTCGTCAATGCGGGCTTCATCGTGGGTTTCGACAGCGAAAAGGGCAGTGTCGCCCAGGGCATGATCGACTGTATCGAGGATACGTCCATCCCAGTCTGCATGGTCGGCCTGCTTTACGCCCTGCCCACGACGCAGCTGACGCGGCGCCTGCTGGCGGAAGGCCGCCTTTTTTCCGGCAGTGAACAGACGCAGTCGGGCGACCAATGCACGGCGGGGCTGAATTTCGAGACAAAACGCCCGCGTCGCGACGTGCTGAACGATTACAGGACGGTGCTTGCGGCCATCTATGACCCAGTCGCCTATTTCGGCCGCGTGCGCAGGCTGGGCCGGATGCTCGGGCGCAAGCGCGCGCACCGGATGATAAAGGGTGATTTGCGCAGCTTTGTCCGGCTCATGTTCCGCATCCACCGTGCGGGGCCGGGAACGGCCGGGCAGTTCTGGCGCATGATGCTGGACTGCGCCCTGCATAACCCGCGCGCGCTGCCCTATGTGGTGATGACAAGCGCGCTTTACCTGCATCTTGGCCCGTTTTCACGCCAGGTCATTGCCGAGATCGACCGCGAGATCGCGGATGTGGAACAGGGCCGCTGGCATGTGCCGCCCGTTGTACGTCATGTCAAGGCAGAACTCGTGCCAGCCTAAACCGTGTTAAGGGAAGATGAAGGAGTATGCATGATGTACAATAAAGGCGCTAATATGCATTGCCTGTTAAAGCGCATTTCGTATAAATTCCGACATAACGAAGCTATTCCACTTATCAAAATATATATTGAATTAATGAAAAGAATTGTTCAATAAATAATTTGTTTTAGATTTTATTATACGATATTTTTTCGAAAAATGAGGCGCATCTGGCATAATCATCATATATGGTTACATACAATCATATTATTGAAAACCTGCTCTTTTGCATATGCCCAGCCTGTTCCCGTAAGCGTGCTGAGCGCGGGCGTTACGCCACAGCAGAATATTCCCGACCATATTGACCCGCGCACCCATCTGTCCGGCAACTGGGGCGGAATACGGAACTGGCTGCTGGCACAGGGAATTGATATCCGTATATCGGATACCAATGAATTCTGGTCCAACCCGGTGGGGGGCGCGCAGGCATCCAGCAACTACATCGGGTCCGCCGCGGTTGAAATGGTGACGGATCTGCACACCCTGACGGGCCTGCCACTGGGTACATTTGACATCAGCGCCATGGAAATCCGTGGGCGACCATTCAGTAATACGCCCCTGTATGTTTTCAACCAGACATCGAATATCGAAGCGGATGATAACGGGCGGCTATATGAACTGTGGTACAGCCAGAAATTCATGGGAGAACGCCTGGCCTTCCGGATTGGCAAGCTGGATCTCGGGCATGACTTCATGGTCAGCAGCGTCGGGCTGAACTTCCTCAACGCGTCCTTTTCCTGGCCCATCATGCCCGATAATGACCTGTATGACCAAGGCCCCGTCTCCCCCGTGGCCACGCCTGCGATACGGTTGCGCTATACCCTGTCCCCACACTGGAATTTCCTGTTCGCGGCAGCCGATGACAATCCTGTGGGCGGCCCCTTCATCAACGCGAAGGACCCGTGGAACCAAAACCGCGACCCCGGTGGCACGCGCTTCAGTTTCCGCACGGGCGCTCTTTTCTTCGGGGAGGTCCAGTACCGGCGGACCCTGTACGGAAGGCAGGGCACATATAAACTTGGCGGTTACTTTGATACCGGACGCTTTCCCGACCAGTCCGATCTCAGAAAAAACCATAAAACCAACTGGGCCGTCTACGCCATTGCGGATCAGACGCTGCAGCATTTCGGGCGAATAACGGAGCTTGACGCTTTCATTCGGGGGAACTGGACAGCGGACACCGACCGCAACCAGATCGTCTATGCCGCAGATGCTGGGTTGTCCCTGAAGGGGCCGTTTGGACGTGCAGGCGACATGGCGGGGTTTGGTGCGGGCCTGGGGGCGGCTAGTCCCTATCTTGCCCAGGCGGACCGGCGTTCTGGCCTGCCCATGCAGGGCACCGAATATCATCTGGAGTTGACCTATCAGATCCCAATCACGCCATGGTTCATGCTTCAGCCTGATATTCAGGGCATCATATCGCCCAGTGGTGGTGTTCTCGATAATAAAGGGCAGCATGTGCATGACGAAGCCATCTTCGGTCTGCATAGCAGCGTAACATTCTGAACCACTCTGTACAAGGTTTTTTTGAAAAGATCCGACCAGACTGTGTTGTCCCGCCTTTTCATTCCAGGTTCATCTAGCAGCCTGTCGGGTTGGGCATTTTGCGGCTGATAACGCCGAGGCTGACCCGGCTTATGCTGCCTGAAGCCGTGCCATTCTTTTGCAGTTGTATGCGAG